>NZ_JBITXX010000021.1:0-121823 GCF_044544925.1 Streptomyces sp. NPDC053431
TCGGTGACCATGAGTCGATCACCCGGGAAGGTACGCCCTCCGTGTCTCACAAGGCACCTCGCCCCAGGCCGATCCACAAGTCCTGAGCATTGCTCCCGCTGCAGCGCATCACACGCTACGCCTACGACCAGTTCGATCAGCTGACCGACCGGTTCGACCCCCTCGCCGGCGGAACCACCCCCCTGAACGAGCCCTCGCCCAATCCTTTGACTGAAACGAACACATCCCTGTCCGGCGAAGGGGTTACCCACTACACCTGGACCCCGACAGGCCTGCCGCTGTCAGTCACCACACCCACCGGGGCCCGCACGGAAGCCACCTACGACGGGCTCGGTCGTCAGCTCACCGCGACCGCGGTCGAGCGGTACCCGTTCCTGCAGAATCTGACGACCCGATACACCTGGGACGACGCTGACAACCAGAGCGCCGTGACGTCGCCGGCCGGACGCGTGTCGACATGGACGTACAACCCAGCTGGCGAAACCCTCACCATGACTCCGTCCGGTCAGGGCACCATCCGCTATTCCTACGACGGCCTTGGCCGCCAGACATCGGTCACTGACGGGACCAACCGCAAGACGACGTTCACCTACGACCTGCTCGACAATGTCACCGCGGCCGCCGACTACGGCACCGGAACTACGGCCTTGCGCACCTACTTCTCGGAATTCGACGAGGAAGGCAATAAGACCTCGGCGACCACGCCTGAGGGAGGAAGCACGACCTTCGTCTACGACGCGCTCGGCCGACTCGCCCGCCAGGAGGAGAAGGTCTCGGACACGAAGACGATCACCTCCACCTTCGGCTACGACGCACGCGGAAACCAGACCCGCTTCACTGACGGCCGCAGTAACTCCACCCACTACACGTTCAACGTCTGGAACCTGCCCGAATCCACCATCGAGCCCTCCACCACCAGACACCCCGACACGGCCGATCGCACCTGGACAACGGTCTACAACGCCATGGGCGAGCCCGTCACCGAACTCCTGCCCGGCAACGTCAAGCGCCAGCGCACCTTCGACGCCCTCGGCCGCCTCACCCGTGAGGAAGGCTCTGGCACCACCATCACGACCACACCCCGCACATTCATCTACGACCTCGACGGCCGTCTGACGGGGGCGGGCACGAGCGCCACCGGTCCGGCAAACACGTACACCTACAACGACCGGGGCATGATCCTGCGCGCTGGGGGCCCGTCCGGGAACTCCCAGTACGCATATGACGCCGACGGCAACATGAACTCCCGCACGGACGCCGCGGGAAGCACCACGTACACCTATGACACCGCCAGTCGGCTCGACGCGGCGACCGACCCCCTGACCGGGACACGCGTCCAGTACCGCTACGACGAGGCGGGCCGTCTCACATTGGAGGAGTACGCCCGCACCGCCGCAGGCGGATTGAGCACGGTCGCATCCCAGCGGACCTACGGCTACGACAGCCTCGGCCGACAGACCACCGACACCGTCACGCGCACGGCCACAGGCACGCCCGTCGGGAACTCCACATACGGATACGACCTCGACGACCACCTCGTGCGGAAGACCACGACCGGCACCGCAGGCGCTGCCGAGAACACCTACACCTATGATCTGGCCAGCCGCATGACCTCCTGGACCAGCGGCACCAGCACCACCGACTACAGCTGGGACGAGGCCGGCAACCTGGTCAAGCAGGGCGCCACCCTCGGCGCCTACGACGCACGCAACCGGCTCGAGACCTGGGGCACGCAGACCTACACCTACAGCCCCCGAGGCACCACAGACACCATCACGCAAACCGGCGGAACGACGCGCTCGCTGACCTTCGACGCCTTTGAGCGGGCCGTCTCCAACGGAAGCAGCACCTTCACCTACGACTCGCTCGACCGCGTCCTGACCGACGACGGCGCGGCCTTCACTTACGACGGCGTCACCAACAACCTCGTCACCGACGCCACCACCGCTTACACCCGCACCCCGGATGGTGTCCTCCTTGCCAGTGCCGGCCTCAACACCGCTGGCCTTGAACGCCTTGCCATCACAGACCAGCACACCGACCTCGTCGCAGGTCTGAGCGCGGACGGCACATCCATCACCGGCTCCCGCGCCTACGACCCCTTCGGTAAGGTCACCGCA
Organism: Streptomyces sp. NPDC053431; assembly: GCF_044544925.1. Lineage (NCBI taxonomy): Bacteria > Bacillati > Actinomycetota > Actinomycetes > Kitasatosporales > Streptomycetaceae > Streptomyces > Streptomyces sp. NPDC053431. Next base: position 2,121 of record NZ_JBITXX010000021.1, read on the forward strand.
TCGGACGGGGCCAACCCGGCGCTGGGATACCAGTCCGGCTGGACCGACCCTGCCACGGGCGAAGTCAACATGGCCGCCCGCTGGTACCAGCCCGGCATCGGCGGGTTCGCTTCACGCGACACCTGGCAACTCGACCCCACACCTTCGGGCAGTGCCAACCGTTACGGATACGGGGAGGGCAATCCGCTGGGCGGCACGGATCCGACGGGACACGCCTTCGATCCTCGATGCGGATGCGGAGGAACACCTGGGGCAGGTGGACGGGGCGGTGGCGGTGGCCCGAGCGGAGGCGGAAGCGTCGGGCGAACCCGGGGATCGACCCGTACGGCCGGTACACGCCCCGGAAGCAGGTCGTCCAGGACCCAGGAGTGCTCCCGTCACTCGTCGCGCTGCAAGAGCAAGAGCGGACGGCCGGGCACACGCACCGGTCGGCGACCGAGCAACCAAGAGTGCTCCAAGTACACGGCCACCTGCAAGGTGACTACGCCCCGTCCTGGAAGAGGAAACGGGAAGCCCAAGGGCTGCGCCTACACTGGCTCCTGCCGGGGGACCAACGGTCAGTCGGCAAACCGGGGGAACAACGGAAACCGGGGGAACAACGGAAACCGGGGCGACGCGTCGCGCACCAGCAAGCCGCCCCGGCCCACGGAACCGAAGAACCCGACCCGCGGAAAGAACCCTAAGCCTTCGGCAAGCCGACCCAAGCCGAAGCCTCAGGTGGATGTCGCAAGGATTCGACAGCAGTCCTTGCAGAACGCTCAGTACTTCGGAGTGGCGATCGACGAGGCCATAGTAGAAGCGAGTGCACCGATCGTCCCAAATGAGGTTCAGGACGCAATCGATGCCTCGGTCGCTCAGGTACAGGTCGATCTTGCTGCAGCAACTCAGGGAGGTGGAAGCGGAAACGGCGGCCGCAGAACGGGTGACCGGTGCGACACCGGCGCCGCGTTTGATGGTGGGAAGGTCTATCTCCCGCGGAAGGAACATGCCGGTGCGTGTGTCGCGACAGGCGCATTTGCAACCCTGACGAATGCCGATTACACGGCACCCCCCAGGCCGGCCCTGAAGTTCGCGCTTCCCGGGTTGACAGATCTACCGGCGGATAACCGAGCACGTGGCCACCTCATCGGATACGCGATGGGTGGCTCAAACAAGGACACTCGGAACTTCATCCCGATGTATCAGACGGCAAATCAGGCAATGTATGACCACGCTGAGGATTATGTGGTCCAGTCGATAAAGAATGGGGGTACGCAATTTGTTCACGTGAGGCCCGTGTATGGAAATAGGAACTCGGTGATGCCCACCAAGGTGGAGTTCATTTCATGGGGTACAGTGGATGTCAGGTGCGAGTTTGATAATAATGCTGTCGCGACGTATAAGTGCTGGTAGCTGGGAGGAGAACTGAAATGGCAGTGGCGGACACTTCAGCCCTGTCCGGCATCCTTGGGCCGGGCCCCTGGTCAGATAGATTGGACCTCAGTGGGATTGAGGAGGCGTGGGGCTCCGCACTTCCGGACGAGGTAAAGGAAATCTCTGCCCTCTATGGAGACACGCTTATCGATGACTTCCTGTTCATCTACGGCCCGAGCACCATGGAAGAGAAGGGCAGGTGGATGAGTCGATATGTCGAAGAGGGTAATTCCCGACTGATTGTCGACCCGGTTCTTCCTCATTCAGGGGGAATGCTCTACTGGGGGCACACGGTCGAAGGTGATCAGCTCTTCCTGGTGCCGCAGGATGATGAGGGCAAATGGACCGTCTCTGCATTCCGTCGAGGTTGGGGTGACTGGTATTCGACCAACCTCGGTCTCATCTCATGGCTCGAAGGTGTATTCAGGGGGGAGATCGAGACGGACTGGTTGCCGGAGTGGCCTCAGCGGCATACATTCGAGCGGCTCCGCTAACCTCGATCTTTCGTGACGGTCCGTCGGTTCATCCGGCGGGCCGTTTTCGCTTGCGGGGGTGGTGATGGGCGGGTTGGCGGCCCGGCTGTCGCGTCGGGTGGGCGCCGGGTTCCACGGTTCCGGGGTGGTGGGTGCTCGTCGGGGCAGGTCGTTATCGCTGGTCAGCCGAGGTTCGGCAGGGCTTGCAGTCGTGTGAACGCGCTGGTGATCAGCCTGGTTCGGGGCCAGTGCTTCGCGAGGCGGAGGATGCGGCGGCGGCCGGTGGTGACGAGCTGGGCGGCGGCGGAGAACAGTCGCAGCCGCAGGCGCTTGGGTTCCTATCGGCGGGTGGTCCGGGCAGGGCAAGCATGGGCATCCAGACGAGCAGGTCGAGTGCGATCTGGATGATCTCCAGCCAGATCCGGTTCTGCGCGGTGTGGTGGAGGGGGAGTTTGCGCAGGCCGGTGTCGCGGGCGGCGCGGATGTGGTCCTCGGCCCTGGCGCGCTGGCGGTGCGGCAGCTCCAGGGGGGATGGGGGTGTCTTTGGTGTTGGTGGCGAAGCAGGTGATGCGCATCCCGTCCGCGTCGGTGATGCGCAACTGGGCGCCGGGGTGGGGCCGTTCCTTGTGCACGATCAGCCGCATCCCGGCCGGCCAGCCTGTCAGGCAGTTCCCGGCGGCCCGTTGCGGACCTCGCCGTCCGGCTCGACCGCTGGGGTCCAGGCCGAGCCCGGCACCTTCAGCACGGCCTGGTGAATCTGCTCGGTGATGACCATGCCGACCGCGTGGGACAGCCACCGCCCCGGCTGGGTGAGCCAGTTGAGGAACTCGTGGGTGCCGCCGCCGGAGTCCGTGCGGATCAGCGTCCGCCGTCCGCGCCGGTAGGTCTTCGGCAGCTGGGCTAGGGCGAGACGGCGGCTTCGATGTGGTCGGCGGCGGTGTTGCTGCCCGCGTTGCCCGGCCGCAGCAGCCCGGCGACCGGTTCCCCGGAGCCCTCGCGGCCGTGGTCGACGAACGCGAACAGCGGGTGGTGGCCGAAGGTCTTCTTCCCGGTCGCGGCCGCGTCCTGCTGGTACGGGAACAAGGACCTCGACAATCCTCATTCTCGCTGGGCAGAGGCACTTTTCGCTTACTTGGTCACCTGCTGGACAGCCTGCTTCGTGAAAGCGCGAGGTTCGCGACCGCCGCCCGCGCCAGCGCGCGGACGATCGGGTGCGGGCGGCTGCCGTCGCCCGCCAGCTCCGGCTGGAACAGGGTCGCCATGAAGAAGGGGTGGCCGGGCAGCTCCAGGATGCGGATCTGGCCGTCCTCGTCCGTGCCCGTGAAGCGCATCCCGTACGCGCGCAGCGTGTCCAGATGGCGGCTGTCGGGGCCGTAGTTGCAGTGGTAGCGCTCGGTCGTCCGCTCGGCGCCCAGGACCGACTCCGCGAGCGAGCCCGGCGTCACCCGCACCGCGCCCTCGTGGCCGACGAGGGAGCAGGCGAGCGGGGCGATCAGCAGGTCGCCGGCGTCGGCCTCGGGGTCGTTCTCGGCGTGCGCGGCGCGGGTCAGGCCGCAGACGTCCCGCGCGTACTCGATCATCGCGTGCTGGAAGCCCGCGCAGGTGCCGAGGAACGGGATGCCGGCCTCGCGGGCCGTGCGCACCGCGGCCAGCGCGCCCGCCTCGCTGGCGTACGGACTGCCCGGAATCAGCCACACCGCGTCGAAGCCCTCGACCGCGCCCGGCTCCTCCGCGTCGCCGCTGGGGATCCAGTACGCGTCGAGGACGAGCCCCTCCCGCTCGGCCAGCGCGTCGAGCAGCATCGGGATCCGGACGTGGGACTTCACGTGCGGGGAGCGGTCGCCGACCAGGGCGATCCGCGGGACGTGGGGGGTGGCCGCGGGGGTGGCGGGGGCCGCGGTGGGGGACTGCGGACGGGGTGCGGTGTGGGTGTTCATGGCCTCCATCCTTCGCGGGCCCGCCCGTTCACGTCCAACGATGATTCCTGGACTTCGCATCACGAGCGCTTATGTCGATGTCGGTAGGCTGCCGCCATGACCACCAGCGACTCCCCCGACTGGGAGCGGCGCCTCGCCGCCGCCTGGGCCGAGCTCGACTCCTTCGAGGACCCCGCCGCGTTCCGCGCCCGCATCGCCGGACTCGTCGCCGAGCGGCCCGCCGACGACCCCGTCGGTCTCTTCGAACGGGGCGCCGCCCACGACTCCACCGGCGAGCCCGAGGAGGCCGTGCGCCTCTACCGGCGGGCCCTCGCCGGCGGCCTCACCGGGCTGCGCCGGCGCCGCGCCGTCATCCAGCTCGCCAGCAGCCTGCGCAACCTCGGCCGCCCCGACCGGAGCGTCGAACTCCTCACCGAGGAGCGGGCGATCCCCGCCGAGCGCCTCGACGCCGACGAGACCGCCCTGACCGCCGCCGTCGACGCCTTCCTCGCGCTCGCCCTCGCCGACACCGGCCGCGACCGGGAGGCGCTGTCGCTCGCGCTCGGCGCCCTCTCGCCGCTGCTGCCCCGCTACAACCGCTCCCTCGCCCACTACGCCCAGGACCTCCTGAAGACCCCGCAGGGGTCCTGAACCGGTGGACCCGCACCTGCTCCGCACGTACGTCGCCGTCGCCCGGCTCGCCTCCTTCTCGGAGGCGGCCCGCGACCTCGGCTACACCCAGTCCGCCGTCTCCCAGCACGTCGCCGCCCTCGAAGCCGACCTCGGCCTGCCGCTGCTGACCCGCCGGCCCGTCGCCCCCACCCCGGCCGGCCGGCGGCTGCTCGAACACGCCGGTTCGCTGCTGCTGCGGCTCGACGCGGCCCGCTCCGACCTCGCCCGGTTCGCCGCCGCGCCCCGGGAGACCCTCACCCTGGCCGCCGCCCCGCTCGCCCTCCATCCCGAGGTGCTCGCCGCGCTGCCCGCCACCGGCGTCACCGTGCGCACCCTGCCGCGCGAGGAGATCCCCGCGGCCGTCGCGGTCGGCGAGGCCGATCTCGGGCTCGTCGACGGCGTCACCGCGCCCAGCGACCCGCTGCGGCTCCCCGACGTCGCCCCGCTCACCGCCCGGCGGGTCGCCGAGGAGCCGCTCGCCGTCGTCCTGCCGGCCGGCCACCCGCTCGCCGGCCGCACCGGGCTCGACCTCGCCGACCTCGTGGACGCCCGCTGGCTCGACGCCCCCGGCGCCGGCCTCCCGCTCGACCGGCTGCGCGCCGCGCACGGCGGCCCGGGCGGGCACGGCTTCCGCACCGCCCTGCGCTACGAGGGCACCGACGCCCGCGTCGTCGCCACGCTGGCCGCCGCGGGCCACGGCCTCGCCCTGCTACCGGCCTTCGCGGTCGCGGGCGTTCCGGGCGCCGTCCCGGTGCCGCTGGCCGCGCCGCGGCTCGCGCACCGCACCGAACTCCTCCACACCGGCGCCGAACCGGCCGGGCCGGCAGCCGAGTTGGCCCGCCGACTCGCCACCCGCCCGACGGCCGGTCGCTAATCTGGCCCACGGCGGGGGACGACGGCGCGCAGACGGCGACGAAAGGCGGGACGACGTGGGGTGGTTCCGGCGAGGACCCAGGCGGGACGGCGAGGACGCGCCGCGGGACCCGGAGTTCACGTACCTCTCCGAGCGCGAGGCCGCCCTCTTCCGCGGCCGGGTCCGCGCGGCCTTCGCCGAACAGGGCCTCGAAGTCACCGTCTACGCCGACTCCGTGACCGACGACTCCGGGCGCCGCTTCGGCCTCGGCAACCTCGCCGCCGTCTGCCACCAGGACCCGCGCGGCACCCGCGTCTGGCCCCAGCTGATCTCCCGCCACGTGCGGCTCGTGGTCCGCGCCCTCGACGGGCCGTCCGCCCTGGACACCCTCCCGCCCGAGCAGATCCGGGCCCAGCTCTACCCGCGCGTGGTCAGCGGCGAGGGCATCGACCCCGGCGCCTTCGGCTACGCGCGGACCGTCGCGCCCGGGCTGTACGAGGTGCTCGCCCTCGACCTGCCGGAGAGCGTGATGACGCTCACCGACGAGGCCCTGGAACGGCTCGGCGACCCGGCCCGGCTGCGCGAGCGCGCCCTGCACAACCTGCGTGACCTGCCCGTCGAGGGCCACGAGACCGTCAAGGACTCCGACGGGATGCGCTTCGAGGTCATCCTCGGGGACTCCTTCTACACCGCGAGCCGCGTCCTCGACCTCGACGCCGTCGTCCGCCGGGTCACCGGCCGCCCGCTCACCGAGGACGGCGCCCTCGTCGCCATGCCCTTCCGGCACCAGCTCGCCTTCCACCCGATCCGGGACACCACCATCGTGCCCGCGCTCGGTGCGATGGCCTCCTTCGCCGCCTCCGGTTACGAGGACACGCCCGGCGCCATCAGCCCGTACGTCTTCTGGTGGCGGGCCGGCACGCTCACCCAGCTCAGCGAGCACGGCGAGGAGGACGGAGAGCTGCGGATCGTCGTCGGCGAGGAGTTCCAGGCCCTCCTGGAACGCCTCATCGTGCGGCACCCCGACGGCCGGGACTGACGGGTCGCGCCCCCGTCGGCCGCCGGGCAGGATGACCTACGTCGAGGAGGAGACAGCACATGCCCGAGAGCCCCGCACCCGCCCCCTTCACCGCCGCCGACTACCGGGCCCGGATGGCCCGCGCCGCCGACTCCGCCGCCGCGGCGGGCCTCGCCGGCGTCCTCGTCGCCCCCGGCCCCGACCTGGTCTACCTCACCGGCTACCAGCCCACCGCGATCACCGAGCGGCTCACCGTCCTCGTCATCGCCCCCGGCCGGGACCCGGTGCTCGTCGTGCCCACCCTGGAGGCCCCGGACGCCGAGAAGGCCGCCGGGGCCGGCGCGCTCACGCTGCGCGACTGGACCGACGGCAAGGACCCGTACGCGGTCACCGCCCCGCTGCTCGACGCCGGAGGGCGCTTCGGCGTCAGCGACAACGCCTGGGCGTTGCACCTCCTCGGCCTCCAGCAGGCCGTGCCCGACACCTCGTACGTCTCGCTCACCGAGGCCCTGCCGATGCTCCGCGCCGTCAAGGACGAGCACGAGCTCGCCCGGATCGCGGCCGCCGGCGCCGCGGCCGACCAGGCGTACGGCGAGATCCTGCAGGTCCGGTTCGCCGGCCGCAAGGAGACCGAGGTGGCCGCCCAGCTGGCCGCACTGCTCCTGGACTTCGGCCACTCCCAGGTCGACTTCACCGTGGTCGGCTCGGGCCCCAACGGCGCCAACCCGCACCACGAGGCCGGCGACCGGGTCATCGAGCACGGCGACATGGTCGTCCTCGACTTCGGCGGGCTCAAGCACGGCTACGGCTCCGACACCACGCGCACCGTCCACGTGGGCGAGCCGACGGACGAGGAGCGGCGCGTCCACGAGCTCGTACGGGAGGCGCAGCAGGCCGGTTTCGAGGCGGTACGGCACGGGGCCGCGTGCCAGGACGTGGACCGGGCGGCCCGCAGGGTCATCACGGACGGCGGCTACGGCGAGTACTTCATCCACCGCACCGGCCACGGCATCGGCGTCACCACCCACGAGCCCCCGTACATGATCGAGGGCGAGGAGCGCCCGATCGTCCCCGGCATGTGCTTCTCGATCGAACCGGGCGTCTACCTGCCCGGCCGCTTCGGGGTGCGCATCGAGGACATCGTGACGCTCACCGAGGACGGCGCCGGCCGCCGCTTCAACAACACCTCGCGGGAGATGGCGATCGTGGAGTAGGCGGCCCCGCTCAGCCGTCCGTCAGGACGACCGCCGACTCCGCGGGAAGCCGCAGCAGGCCGTCACGGCCGGGTGCCTCGATCCGCTCCCACGCGGCGAGCACCCGGTCGCGGCCGTTGGAGCCGAGCGCGATGTCGGCCGGCTCCTTGCCCAGGTTCACCGCGACCCGGATGTCGCCGCGCCGGAACACCAGCCAGCGGGCCTCCTCGTCGTACGCCACCTTCACGCCGGCCAGGTCCGGGTCGGTGAGGTCCGGCTGGGTGCGGCGCAGCGCGATCAGCTCGCGGTGCCAGGCCAGCAGGCGCTTGTGCGGGTCGCGTTCGCGTTCGGAGCGGTCCAGGACCGAGCGGTCGCGGGTGGCCTGTTCCTGCGGGTCGGGCACATCCTCCTCGGCCCAGCCGTGCGCCGCGAACTCCCGGCGCCGGCCGCGCCGTACCGCCTCGGCGAGCTCCGGGTCGGTGTGGTCGGTGAAGTACATCCAGGGCGTCTTCGCGCCCCACTCCTCGCCCATGAAGAGCATCGGCACCGACGGCCCGGTCAGCACCAGGGTCGCCGCGCAGGCGAGGAGGCCGGGGGAGAGGGTGGCCGAAAGCCGGTCCCCGGTCGCGCGGTTGCCGATCTGGTCGTGCGTCTGGGCGTAGCCGAGGAAGCGGTGCGCGGGTGTGCGCTCGCGGTCCACCGGGCGCCCGTGGTGCCGGCCGCGGAAGGCGGACCAGGTGCCGTCGTGGAAGAAGACCCGGGTGAGGGTCTTGGCGAGCGCGGCCATCGGGGCGCGCGCGAAGTCCGCGTAGTAGCCCTGGGACTCGCCGGTCAGCGCGGTGTGCAGGGCGTGGTGGAAGTCGTCGTTCCACTGGGCGTGGATGCCGAGTCCGCCGACCGCGCGCGGGGTGGTGGTGCGGGGGTCGGCGAGATCGGACTCGGCGATCAGGAAGTGCTGCCGGCCCTGCTCCTTGGCCAGCGCGTCGACGGCCGCCGACAGCTCCTCCAGGAAGGTCAGCGCCCGGGTGTCGGCGAGCGCGTGCACCGCGTCCAGCCGCAGGCCGTCGATCCGGTAGTCCCGCAGCCAGGCGAGGGCGCTGCCGAGGAAGTACGCCCGGACCTCGTCGGAGCCGGGCGCGTCCAGGTTGACCGCCGCGCCCCACGGCGTGTGGTGGGTCTCGGTGAAGTACGGGCCGAAGGACGGCAGATGGTTGCCGTCCGGGCCGAGGTGGTTGTGCACCACGTCCAGGACCACGCCGAGACCGAGCCCGTGGGCGGTGTCCACGAACCGCTTGAGCGCCTCCGGGCCCCCGTACGGCTCGTGCACCGCCCAGGGTGCGACCCCGTCGTAGCCCCAGCCGTTCACGCCGGGGAACGGGCACAGCGGCATCAGCTCCACATGGGTGATGCCGAGGCCCGCGAGCTCCCCGAGCCGCTCCGCCGCCGCGTCCAGGGTGCCCTCGGGGGTGAAGGTGCCCACGTGCAGCTCGTACAGGACGCCGCTGCGCAGCCGGAGCCGCGGGGAGTCGTGGCGCCAGACGTACGTGTCGTGGTCGACGACCGCGGCGAGGCCGTCGGGGCCGTCCGGGAGGCGGCGGGCCCGGGGGTCGGGCAGCAGGGGCCCGTCGTCGAGGGCGAAGCCGTAACGGGCGCCGTCGGCGGCGGCGACGACGCCCGTCCACCAGCCGGGGCGCTCGGCGTCCCGCTCCAGCGGATGCCGGACGCCGTCGATCTCCAGCGTCACCCGGTCACGGGCGTGCGGAGCCCATACCTCGAACAGCACGCGATGGTCCCCTCGTCGAGGGCGCGTGGACATCGGATCCGGAGCGTGGATCCGACGTCCGTGCGCCTGGAGCACGGCTACGGGACCATCCTGGCAGTCAGTCGCCCGGCGTGCCCGGCGCGTCCCACACGAAGTTGATCGCCCGCTCGAAGGTGATGTAACCGGCCCGGGCGAAGGATTTCGCCATCGGTACGTTGCCGAGGTCGGTCGCCGCGCGGATCCGCGGCACGTCCTGGGCGGCGAGCACCCGGGTGCCCTCGGCCAGGATGTCGTCGATGTAGCCGTGGCCGCGGTGGGCGGGCAGTACGCCGATGTAGGCGATGATCGGGTGGTAGTTGTTGCGGACGGGGACGACGAAGCCGACCGGCTCGCCGGTCCCCGGCAGCTCGGCGATCCGCCACCACTCACGGGGCGTGCGGTAGTGCGCGAGCTCCTCGTCGTAGTGCTGCTCGGCCGCCTCGCGCGGCGAGAGCCCGGAGGCCAGATCGGCCTGCCCGTGGGCGTCGAGGGTGCCCTCCATCACCGGGGTCATCAGCGCGAGCAGGTCCTCGCGGTCCCGGACCGGCCGGAAGGACAGGCGGTCGCCCGGCCCGGCGACCGGAGTGCCCGACCGCCACTCCAGGCGGAGCCGCTCGACCAGCGGGCGGGCGCCCGAGGCCTCCAGGACGCCGAAGAGCGTCTCCAGGTACCGGCGGGTCTCCGGCACCTCCCGCCAGTCCGCCGGCATGAAGCGCCCGTACTCGGGCCGCGGGCCGCCCGCGAGGACCGCCGCGGACGCGGTCTGCAGGAGGCGGAGGCCGGTCTCGGAGGCCTGCTCGGGCGGCAGTTCCGGGTCCAGGTCGAAGAAGTCCAGCGCCTGCGGCCCGGCGCCGGGCCGCGAGGTCCACCAGGCGATCCGCCCGACGAGCCGGTCGCCGCGCAGCGCCACCCACATCCACTCGGGCAGGCGGCGGCCGGTGGCCAGATCGTCCGCGAGCTCGTGGTCGAGGACGTAGTCGAGACGGTGGAAGAGGTCGAGCTCCCGCGGGCCGGCGAGCGGCCGGACGACGAGCGCGGGTTCGGCGGGTGCAACGGTCATGTACGGGATTCCCCCAGGTGGTCGAAGGGGCAGACCGTAGCAACGATCAGGCCGGTGGGCATCCGAGTTGTCGGGGCCCTTCTGGACACCCCGGGCCCTTCCGGCCGACAATCACCCATGTGACGACCCCTTACGAGCTGCCGGCCAACCCGCCGGACTCCCCTCGGCTGAGCGACGCCGAGCGGGAGCGCGCGCTCGCCGTGCTCCGTGAGGGCGCGGCACAGGGGCGTCTGTCCCACGACACCTTCCTCTTCCGGATGGAGCGGGCGCTGGTCGCCCGCCGCTCCGACGAACTGGCGCTGCTGACCGCCGATCTGACGACCGAGTCGACGTGGACGCGGAAGGTGGTGAGCGCGGTCGAGCGGATGTCCGCGTTCACGGCGAAGCTGGGTCGGGCCTGGCAGGCCGAGCGGCTGCCGAAGCTGCTGCTCCCGCAGCCGGGGCCGTATCCGCTGCGGATCGGCCGCGATCCGGTGAACGGGCTGCGGCTCAGCCACGAGACGGTCTCCCGGCTGCACGCGGAGCTGTCGCTGCAGGACGGGCTGTGGGTGCTGCGGGACCTCGGTTCCACCAACGGCACCACGGTGAACGGGCGGCGGGTCACGGGCGCGGTGGTGGTGCGGGCGGGGGACGCGGTCTCGTTCGGCCAGATGGCGTTCCGGCTCTCGCTCACCTGACGCGGGGCCGTGGCGCCCGGGCGCGGGGCTGCGGCGCCCGGGCGGGGGCGTGGGGCCGGGCGCGGGCCGTGGGGCCGGGCGCGGGCCGTGGGGCCGGGCGCGGAGGCAGGGGGTCTGGTGCGGGGCCGTGGGGCCGGGCGTGGGGGCGGGGGCGGAAGCACCCGCCGGGGTGCCGTCCCGTGTGCCCACCCGTCCCGCCCCGCGGGACGATTGCCCACACGGCGGGTTGACGGAGGGGCGCGGGCCCGCGCGGCGGGTGGCGGAGGGGCGCGGGCCCACGCGGCGGGTGGCGGAGGGGCGCGGGCCCGCGGGGCGGGTGGCGGAGGGGCGCGGGCTCACGGGGCGGGTGGCGGAGGGGCGCGGGCCCGCACGGAGGCCGGGTGGGCGGGGAGTGGCGTGCCTTCGTCTGCTGGAATCGCTCGTTCGGCGGTATACCTGCTGCGACCGGGACTTCCCGGTGGTGGTCTGGGTAGACGCGCGCCGCTGACCGACGAGGGGGCGAGATGAGCGACGAGCCGAAGCACACGCCGCACCGCGCACCGCGACCGGGCCCCTGGGCCACGCTGCCCACCATGGCACCGGCCGGGAGCCGGGCCGTGACCGCCCCGGCGGACCGCACCGCCCGCCGGATCGCGCCCAGCCCGCTGGAGCCGGGCGCCACGCGGGACCCGTACCGTACCTACCGGGTGCTCCGGGAGGAGTTCCCGCTCACCCACGACCCGCTTCTGCGGGCCTGGGTGCTCAGCCGGTACGCGGACGTGGCCGCCGCCCTCACCGACGCCCGCTTCACCCACGGCCACCGGCCCGGCGACCCGCCGTGCGCCGAGATCCACTCCGACTTCGACGATGCCGACGAGGCGGAGCTGCGGGCCGTCGCCGAACGCACCGCGTTCGTCCTCGCCCGCCGGATCGCCGACCGTCCGCGGGCCGACCTGGTCGCCGACTTCTGCCACTGGCTGCCCGCGGGCACGGTCGCCGCGGCCGTCGGCGTGCCCTACCGGGACATGATGCGGCTGGTCCGCGGCCGGGCCGCCTCGGCGCTCGCCGGGCAGTGCACGGCCCAGATCGCCGTACGCGAGAAGGCCCTGGCCGGCTTCCTGGCCGACGTCCTCACCGACCCCGACCAGGTCGCCGCCTTCCGCGACGCGCCCGCCGGCCTGGTCGCCCGGGCCTGGACCGAGTCCCTGCGCCGCGAGCCCCCGGTCCAGATCGTCATGCGGCGCGCCCGCGGCGAGATCAGGGTCTCCGGCGGCACCATCCCCTCCGGCGCGTCCGTGGCCCTGCTCATCGGCGCCGCCGGCCGCGACCCCGAACGCTTCCGCGACCCGGACCGCTTCGACCCGCTGCGCGAAGACCCGGACCAGCTCACCTACGGCGGCGGCCCCTGCCCGGCCGTCACCCTCGCCCGACTGGAGGCCGAGTACGCCCTGCGCGCCCTCTTCCAGGCCATGCCCCGCCTCCGCCTGGTCGACGGTTTCCGCCCGGAGCGCACGGGTGTGATCACCCGCGCGCCCCGGAACCTGCTCGTCCGGCCGGGCGGCTAGCTAGGCCCTGTCGTCGAACTCCCGCCCGCCCCCGCGTGGCGAGACCGGCGGGAATCGCGGCGACGCCGCGTGTATCGCTCGTCACATTTAGGGCAGAGGCCGGTCGGAGACCGCTTCGCGCGGCCGGTCGAAGGAGGATGACGATGGCGGCCCCGGTGCGACGACACTGCGACATCCACGGTCCGGGCGCGGCAGCGCAAGCCCGGCAGGAGGTGCGCCGTCTCGCGCAGGAGGCGCTCCGCGCGGGCCGCCCGGTGGACGCCGCGGCCGAGGACGACACGGTGATCGTCGTGAGCGAGCTGGTGACGAACGCCGTGCGGTACGCGGGCGGCGAATGCTCCCTGGACCTGGCGCTGCGGCAGGACGGTATCGACATCGACGTCAGCGACCACAGCCCGGCGGCGCCCCGCCCCCGACAGCGGGCGCCCGGCGAGGAGGGCGGCTTCGGCTGGGGCATCATCACCCGCCTGGCCACCGACGTCACCGTCTCCGGGCATCCGGACGGCAAGACCGTCCACGCCCACATCGACCCGTCACCCTGACGACGACCGACGCGGACGACGACCGAGAGGGACGACGAGCGACACGGACGACGACTGACACGGACCCGGAGAGGGCGCACACTGAAAGGGCCTCACGCACGTCGTCGCTCACCCGGGAGCGAGGTGCCTCGTATGACCCCCACCCGGCGCAGCTCCGAGGAGGGCGGGGTCCCGCACGCCTTCCTCTCCGACGGCGTGCGCGGTTACCGGTCGGCCGACGGTGCCGCCTTCGTGCGGCGGGAGAGCAGCGGCTCGGGCGCCACATGGATCCTGTGCGCGGTCGGCGAGTTCGACAGCGAGAGCGTGTCCTGCCTTCGCGAGGCGCTCCTCGACGCCCGGCAGGACGGGTGCGACCGGATCCTCCTCGACCTCTCCGGCGTCACCTTCGGCGACTCCTCCTTCCTGCACGAACTGATCAGGAGCCACCACGGTCCCGGCCGGCTCGTGCTCGTCGGGCCGATGACCGATCAGATCCGCCGGCTGTTCGAGATCACCGGCACCCTCCGCCTGTTCCACATCGCCCTCGGCCGCGGCAGCGCCGACCTGGCCTGACGGACGGCCGGAGCCCGCGTCGGTCGGTGCGCTCCTCAGGGCTGCGAGGAGCGGCGCTGGTCGCTCTGGTCGCGGAGGTGGGCGGTGTGCCGCCGCAGGGTGTCGAGGCGCTCGGCGAGATCGGGCGGGAGGGGGGCCGGGTGGGCCTCGGCGCGGGTGAGCGGTTCGAGGAGACGGGCGGGGTCGTTGTCCGCGAGGGCCTGGGTGAGCTCGTGCCGGAGGGGCGAGGGGAGGCCGTCGAGGGCGCTGATCTGTCCGGCGAGCTGGCGGAGGTCGGCGGCGTTGTCCCGGGCCCAGGTGGTGACGGTGCGGTCGGCGGCGCGGCGGTCCCGGGTGGCCTGGACGCGTTCCTCCCCGGTGGCACCGGGACGCCCGGGGCGTACGCGCAGGTAGCGGCGTTCGGCCGCCTGTCTGCTGGTGACGCCGAGGGGCTGGGCGAGGTCGGCCCAGCTGGCGCCCGCGTCCCGGGCGACCTCGATGAGGCCGGACTCCCAGGTGGCGAGCTGCTCGCGCAGCGTGCGCAGCAGCAGGAGCGCGGCGAGGGCCTCCTCGGGCGAGGCACTCGCGGGCGCGCCGGGGGCGCTCGCCGACCGGGCTTCGCGGACGGTGTCGTCGATCGCGGCCAGTGCGGTCAGGGCCGCGTGAAAGGCGACGGGGCGGTCGGCTGCTGCCATCGGGTCACACCCTCCGAATGTCGTCCATCCATTGACGTTGAACTTGTCGTCCATCCGTTGACATGTTACAACGGAGTCAGGTGAAGCGCATTGGCGACCATTGCCCGACCCGACGGAGGTGTTCCGATGTTGATGCGCACTGACCCGTTCCGCGAGCTCGACCGCCTCACGCAGCAGATGCTGGGCACGACCGGCACGTGGTCCCGTCCCGCGGCCGTCCCGATGGACGCGTACCGCGAGGGCGACGAATACGTGATCATGATGGATCTCCCCGGTGTCTCGACGGACGCGATCGACATCGACGTCGAGCGGAACATGCTGACGGTCAAGGCCGAGCGGCGACCGGTCGAGAAGCCCGACGACGTCCAGATGGAGCTGTCCGAGCGGCCCCTCGGCGTCTTCTCGCGCCAGCTGATGCTGGCCGACACCCTCGACACGGAGAGGATCACGGCGAGCTACGAGGCAGGTGTCCTCACTCTGCGCATTCCGATCGCCGAGCGCGCGAAGCCGCGCAAGATCACCATCAGTCGCGACGACCGCAAGCAGATCAGCGGCTGAGTCGCCCACGGTCCGGGAGCGGAGGACACCACCCTCCCCCTCCTTCGCCCTCCGCTCCCGCCTCCCGATCCCGTCACTCCGCACCCCGAAGAGGAAGGGGCCGCGATGAGACTGCGATGGCAGGCGTTCCTGGAGCAGGTCCAGGAACGCGGTGACTACCGGACGCCGCACGAGGCCGAACGCGCCGCCCGCGTGGTGCTGGCCCTGCTCGGGGCCCATCTCGTCGGCGACGTGCGGGCCGCGCTCGCCGCCCGGCTCCCGGAGACCTTCGCCGTCATCCTGCTCAACCCGCTGCAGGCCGGCGAACCGCTCTCACCGGAACGCTTCGTCCGCGCGACCGCCGCGTGGATCGAGGGAGCCACCGAACGGACCGCCGCCTGGGACGTCAGTGCCGTCCTCAGCGTCGCCGCCGACGCGGCGGGTGAGGAACTCACCGCCCAGATGCTCCTGCAGCTCCCACCCGGCTACGACCTCCTCTTCGGCCGGCCGCACCCCCCGAGGTGAGCCCGGCACGCCTTGTCGAACCTGTTCGCTCCGCCCGGCCCCGCGGCCGGGCCCGAAGAGAACGGCGATCAGCACCACCATGACCCTCCAGACCGACCTCACGGCCCCCGCGCCCAGGACCGACCACGGCGCGTCGTCCTACCCGCGATTCCTCGAACGCGTCCGCTACGAAGGCGCGTACCCGACCCGGGAGCGCGCCGAGCAGGCCGTCCGCGCGGTACTCGCGGCGCTGGGACGGCAGCTCGTGGGCGACGAGCGCGTCGACCTCGCCGCCCGGCTGCCCGTCGAAGCGGCGTTGGTCCTCACGGCACAGGTACCCGCCACCACGCCCCTCACCGGCTGGGAGTTCGTCAAGGACCTCGCCCAGCGCACCGGCGGCAGCCTCGCCACCACCCGCTGGGACGTCGGCGCGGTCCTCGCTCCCCTCGCCCGCCTGGCCGGTCCCGAGCTGACCGACCGCATCATCGGCCAACTGCCCGCGGGCTACGCCCTCCTCTTCGGCAGGGCCGAACTCCCCACCCCTTAGGGGGTGTCCTTCGGCAGGCCCGGTGCCACCCCGGGGCCGATGTGCGCCGCCTCGGCCGCCCAGTCGATGCGCGTCTCCTCGGTCCCGGCCGGTACCGTGCGGAACGTCGCCGCGAGCCAGCGGCGGAGCGCGGTCCGGTCGATGTCGACGAGGACCGGGACGCCCGTACCGCCGAGGCGGATCCTCAGGGTGCCGCCGCGGCCGCCGACCCGCAGGGGCCACAGCTGCACGTCGCCCTCGCCGCAGGAGGTGCGGATCCCGGTGTGCAGCAGCTCCCGGGAGAGCGTCCAGTCCACCGAGCGGTCCATCTGCCCGAAGGAGACCCGGACCGCCCACGGATCGTCGGGGTCGTAGGAGAACGTCACCTCGATCGGGAACTCCAGGTCGGCGTACACCCGCCGGCCCGTCGTCCGCCAGGGGCCGACCGGAGGTGCCGCCGTGTGTCCGGCGCGGTCCTCGCGTCGCCGCGGTTCGGACATGTCGCTCTCCCTTCTCCACCTGCACTCGCCTTCTGTGCCCGGGTAACCGCTGACGCCCGACCTATGCGTGCCTCACGCGGACCGGCCGAAATCCGTGTGCGACATGGCCTGGGCGGCTGCGAGCATTTCCCCCATGCGTCACACTCTCGAACGACTGGTCGTACGGCACACCCTTCGCGTTCCCGTCCCGGCCGGTGCGGACCGACCCGGGCAAGGAGGCGTCGCCGCACGGCAGTTCGACGTGACCCTGATGTCCCTGGGCTTCAAGCTCTCGACCGGGCTGCTCGCCGAGTTGTCCGCGCGGGACGAGAAGACGGTCCTGGAGACCGCCGCCCGGACCCTGGAGACGGTCCGCGAACTCGTCGGCGACGACGTCCGGCACAACCCGTACTTCGTCGACTTCCCCGCCAACGTGCCCGACACCGGCGCCTTCTGGAACGAGTGCGTCGCCCTCGCCCTCGCCGACCGGGAGACGCGCCCCGGGACGCTCGCCCGGCTGCGCGAGGGCCGGATCGACCTGCTGACCCTGCCGACGTACGGCCGGTACCGGCACACGTACGAGGAGATGGCCGCCGTCCACGACGAGTTGATCGCGTCGGCGCGCGACCGCGTGACGGTGCTGCACCTCGGCGCGTCCCTCGACGAGGAGGCCGAGGCGCTGTACCTGGCCCTCGCCGGAAGCCGCGCGCCGCTCGGCGAGGAGCACCTGGGCGACCTGGCGGTGCTCGCCGGGCACCACGCCCACGGACCCCAGCCGGCCGCCCTCCCGGTCCGGGAGATCCGCGCCGTGGTCAACCGGGCCCGGCTCCAGGCCGGCGCCGGCCTGCTGCTCGACACCGTCACCGACGTCCTGCGGCTGGCCTGCGCCCTCTCGGACGGGGACGTGGGCCTGCGCGAGCCGACCCGGTTCCGCGCGCCGTCCCGGCCGCACCGCCGGGCCCTGCTCGCGGGCCTCGACGCCCTCGTCGCGGCGGACCCGGCCAAGCTCGCCGACGTACCCGCGCGCCGGGAGGCGTGGAAGCGGCTCGGGGAACGGCTGCACCCGCACGAGTACCCGCAGTGGCCGCACGCGGCCGAGGTGTTCGCCGTGGCCCGCGGCGAACGGCGGGCGCCGTCGCTCGCCCGCCGCGTCGAGCGGCTGCTCGGCGAGGGCGACGTCACCGGGGCCGCCGGCCTGCTGGCCGCCACCGCGCCCGGCGCCCTCTTCCGCTCCCTGGACCGCCTGCTGCGCACGGCCGCCGAGGGCGAGCAGCGCGAGGCCGTCCTCGCCGCCGCCGAGCGGGCCGCGCCGCGCGTCTCCGGGCGGGTCGTGCTCTCCGTGCGCGAGCACGTCCGGAACCGCACCGGGCAGGGCGAGTCGCGCCGGGTGTTCGTCAACCGGAGCGGTGGCGCCTGGGTCACGGAGGACACCCGGCCGCCGCTGCCGCCGGCCGTCCGCGAGCGGCTCGTCGCGGTCCTCGACGCGGAGACCCGGCGCCGGCTCACCGTCCCGGAGCGGCTGCTCGTCGACCCCGACGTCCTGGACGTGGCGCTCCCGCTGAGCGGCCGGGCGGCCGCCCCGGGGCTCGGCACCCTGCCGCGCGGTTCCGTCTCGCCGGTCGAGGGCGAACTGCTGCGCTTCTTCACGTACTGGAAGCAGTCGGGGCGCACCACGGACCACGACCTGTCGGCGATCCTCCTGGACGCCGACTACGACGCCGTCACGTGGCTGTCGTACACCTCCCTCGCCACGCTCGAAGGCGCCCACTCCGGCGATGTCGTCGAAGCCCCCGACGGGGCCTCGGAGTTCATCGACCTGCGGCTGGCCGGAGTGCGCGGCAGCTTCATCGTCCCGCAGGTGCACGTCTACGCCGGGGAGGGCTTCGACCGCGTCGAGGAGTCGTTCTTCGGCTTCATGCTGCGCGACGCCGACCAGAAGGGCCGGCCCTTCGAACCGCGCACGGTGCGCATGAAGTCGGACCTGCGCGGGCCCGGCCGGATCGCGCTTCCGCTCGCCTTCCAGCGCGACGCCGAGGGCCGCTGGCAGGCCCGCTGGCTGCACCTTTACCTCAAGGGCGAGCCCGCGGAGAACCGCGTCGAGGAGAACGTGGTGACCTTCGCGGTGCTGGTGCGCGGACTGGTCGAACGGACCCCCCTGACCGTCCGGCACCTCACGGACCTGATGGCCGGGGCGGGAGCGCGCACCACGCTGTGGGACGGCCGGACCCTGCCGGAGGAGCCCGTCACCTTCGTCGGGCTGGCGCGCCCCGACGGTCTGCCCCCGGGCTCGCTCGTGATCACACCGGAAAACCTGCGCGACCTGATCCCCGCCTGAGTGTTACGGTCCTTCCGGGGCGAGGCCATGAACGGGCTTCCTTCTCACGAAACCGAATTCGTCCGTAGTCCGTTCGCTCTCCTCGCCCCCTCACGCCCATGGGCCGCGCCCCGGTCAGGACACCGCCGGGGCCGCGCCGGCCCGAGGCCGCCCGGCCCACCCGGCCGAGGCGAGCAGCAGTACGCCGGGCAGGACACCGGCCGTCAGCCGGATCACCGAGGTCGACGCGCCGCCGGCGGCGAGCGCCAGGCCGGCCGCCCCGCAGACCGCGATGCCCGCGCCGAGCAGGTGCAGGGAAGGCCTGCGCCAGGCGGCCGCGAGGCCGAAGAAGTGCACACCGACCACGAACGCGATCCAGCCCACGGACGCCTCGGGCGCGTGGAGCACCCGGGCGATCACCACGAGACCGGCCGCCAGCCCGAGCACCTCGGCCGCCACCACGTACCAGTAGCGCCGCCCGAACGACGCCGTCCCCGGCTCGCTCCCGGCCCCGCTCCCCGGCTCGCTCCCGGCCCCGGTCACGGCCGTAGTCGCCGTACCGGCCGCCACGGGGCGCCGTCCGAAGACGACCAGGGCCACGAAGGCGGCGACCGCGAGCACCCGCAGCGGTGAGGCCACGTGCGCCGGCAGGGCGCCCACGTTCGCCTGGATGAAGACGAGCCCGAAAGCCGCGCCGACGAGCCGTCCGACTCGATCTCTTCTCATGATCGTCATCTTGTCATCGCGGCTCCTCGCCGGACGCCTCGGAGCCCCGCGCGAGCAGCGCCACGGGCCGCTCCTCGAACAGCTCCGCCAGCTTCACCGGTGTGTCCGGGCCGCCGGTGAACTCCCGGATCCCGTCCAGGACGTCGAGCCAGCGGCCCGCCGGCAGCGCGAGCGACGTGTCCTGCCAGCCGCCCGCCTCCTCGAGCCGCAGCGGGAGCCGGGTGACCGCCGTCAGGACCCGGGACCCGCGCCCGAAGGCCAGGCAGTGCGGGGCCGCCGGGCCGGTGGCGGTCAGCGGGGCGTACGTGCCCGTGGGGCCGAAGGACTCCGGGTGGGCGCGGCGCAGCCGCAGGGCCGCGCGGACCAGGGCCGTCTTGTCGTCGTCCGGGCCGATCGCGAACGGCGCCCGGTTGTCCGGGTCGACGAGGGCCCGGTACTCCCGCTCGGTGCCCTGGTAGAGCTCCGGCACCCCCGGCATCGTCAGCTGCACGAGCGCGGCGCCGAGGAGGTGGGCCCGGATGTGCGGCTCCAGGCCGAACGCGGTCTCCGAAGCGGTCCGCAGCGGGATCCGGCCGGGCCCGGCCGCCACGAAGTCGGCCACGGCCCGCTCGTACCCGGCGTCCGGCTCCGTCCAGCTGGTGTGCAGGCCCGCCTCCCGGACGGACTTGAGGATCGCGGGCCCGAGCCGCGCCGCGTCCGGGCTGCCGAAGCCGAAGGCGGTCTGCCAGGCCGTCCACGCCAGGTGCGGATCGGGCGCGGGGACGCCGGAGACCTCCTCCAGGAGCTCGGCCCAGCGCTGCGGGCACTGCGCGAGGACCGCGATCCCGGCCCGTACGTCGGCACTGCGCTTGGTGTCGTGGGTGGTCAGCACGGTCCCGGTGGCCGGCCAGTCCCGCGCGAGCCGTGCGCAGAAGGCGTGGAACTCGTCCGGGGCGACCGCCGGGCGGCCCGGATCGCCGCCGACCTCGTTCGCCGAGAGCAGCGGGGTGTAGCGGTAGAAGGCGGTGTCCTCCACGGACTTCGCCCGCAGCGCCGAGGAGGTCTGCGCGAAGCGGGCCCGGAACGCCCGGTGGGTGGGCCCGTCGCCGGCCGCGCCGAGGGCCAGGTCCCGGACCACGTCCACCGCGGTCGCCTCCTCCGGCACCGCGAACGCGGCCTTCGCGCCGCGCGCCGCCTCCGGGGTGAGCACCAGCTCCCCGCCGGTGCGGTACGTGCGGTACACCGGCACCCGGACGAGGAGTTCGCGGATCGCGGTGTGCAGCGCCCAGGGCGCGTGGTCGCGCAGCCCCGGGTCGGCGGCGCAGATCCGGTCCGCGAGCCGGGTCAGCGCGGCCGTCTCGGCTGCCAGTTCGTGGGTCACCACCTTGTACGCGGCGCGCCGGGCGGTCGCCTCCCAGTAGCCGCCCCGGTCCCCGGCCCGGCCGACGAACTCGCGGTAGACGTCGCTCAGTTCGGCGGCGCCGATCGGATCGGTGAAGACCCCGTCGACCTGGCGCAGGGCGTCGTAGCCGGTGGTGCCGGCCACCGGCCAGGACGGGGGCAGCGGCTCGGCACCGGTGAGGATCTTCTCCACCACCGTCCAGCACCGCCCGCCGGTGGCCTCCTCCAGGCGCTCCAGATAGCCCTCCGGGTCGGCGAGCCCGTCCGGGTGGTCGATCCGCAGCCCCTCGACGATCCCGTCCGCCACCAGCTCCAGGACCTTCGCGTGGGTCGCGGCGAAGACCTCCGGGTCCTCGACCCGGACCCCGATCAGATCGGAGATGGTGAAGAAGCGGCGGTAGTTGAGCTCGGTGCGGGCCAGCCGCCACCAGGCGAGCCGGTACCACTGGGCGTCGAGCAGCTCGTCGAGCGGCAGCTCCGCGGTGCCCTCGCGCAGCGGGAACTCCTGCCCGTCGAGGAGGAGCACCCCGTCCGCGACCCGCATCCGCTCGCGTACCTCGGAGAGGCGGCCCGGCAGCACCGGAAGCAGGATCCGTCCGTCGCCCCCCGCCCAGTCGATGTCGAACCAGCGGGCGTACGGCGAGTCCGGGCCCTCGCGCAGCACGGCGCGCAGCGCGTGGTTGTGCCGGGGCGAGGCCGCCATGTGGTTGGGCACCAGGTCCAGGACCAGGCCGAGCCCGCGCGCCCGGGCGGTGGCGGCGAGCGCGCGGAGCCCCGCCTCGCCGCCGAGCTCGGCCCGTACCGAACGGTGGTCGGTCACGTCGTAGCCGTGGGCGGAGCCGGGCACCGCCTCCAGGACCGGGGACAGATGGAGGTGCGAGATCCCGAGCTCCGCGAGGTACGGCACGGCCTGCTCGGCCGCGGCGAACGGGAACTCCGGACGGAGTTGGAGCCGGTAGGTGGCGGAGGGCAGCGCCCGTTCCGAGGAGGACGTCATGCGAACGTACGTACCCCGCGCGGAGCGGTCTGTGTCATCGCCGCCCGCGTCCGTTCGTGTGGCGCGCGTTACGTACGGGCGCCGCCCCGGCGGGCGACGGGCGGCGACGGGCGCGGATTCACTCGTACGAGTGCCGCCGAACGGACGTGCCCCCGCTGCCGGCGCACCGGCCGGGCCCGCCGCGGGGCCGGGCGGCCCGCCGCGCCCGGGTCGGCCGGCCGTGCCCGGGTCGGCCCGCCCTACGCCCGCCGGGACGGAGGGCGCAGGGCGGCGGACGGAGGGCGGCGGGCGCAGGCGGAGAGTGCGCGGCCGCTCAGGCCGGCCGGCGCAGCACCGTCAGCGTGAGCGGGGCCAGGGTCACCCGCTCGCCGGCGCCCACCTTCGGGCCCTCCTCCGGGGGCATCCCCTCCGGGTGGGAGGTGTCCACGACCACCTTCCAGCACTCGCCGTGACTGTCGGGCACCTCGAAATCCAGCTCCTGCGAGGAGGCGTTGAACATCAGCAGGAAGGAGTCGTCGGTGATCCGCTCGCCCTGCGGGCCCGGCTCGGAGATCGCGTTGCCGTTGAGGAACACGGTCAGCGCCCGGGCGTGCGCCGCCTGCCAGTCCCGGGCGGTCATCTCCTCGCCCTGCGGGGTGAACCAGGCGATGTCGGTGAGCTCGTCGTGGGTGCCCTCCACCGGTCGCCCGTGGAAGAAGCGACGGCGCCGGAAGACCGGATGGTCGCGGCGCAGCCGCACCATCGCCCGGGTGAACTCCAGGAGCGTGGCCTCCGGTTCGCTGCCCGACTTCGGCCAGCGTACCCAGGCGACCTCGCTGTCCTGGCAGTAGGCGTTGTTGTTGCCGCCCTGGGTGCGTCCGAACTCGTCGCCGTGGGCGAGCATCGGCACGCCCTGCGACAGCATCAGCGTGGCCAGGAAGTTGCGCATCTGGCGGGCCCTCAGCTCGCGGATGCCGATGTCGTCCGTCTCGCCCTCGGTGCCGCAGTTCCACGAGCGGTTGTAGCTCTCGCCGTCCCGGTTGCCCTCCCCGTTGGCCTCGTTGTGCTTCTCGTTGTACGAGACGAGGTCGCGCAGCGTGAAGCCGTCGTGGCAGGTCACGAAGTTGACCGAGGCGAGCGGGCGGCGCCCGTCGTCCTGGTAGAGGTCCGAGGAGCCGGTGAGCCGGGAGGCGAACTCGGCGAGCGTCCGAGGCTCGCCGCGCCACAGATCGCGCACGCAGTCCCGGTACATGCCGTTCCACTCGGCCCACTGCGGCGGGAAGTTGCCCACCTGGTAGCCGCCCTCGCCCAGGTCCCAGGGCTCGGCGATCAGCTTCACCTGGCTGACCACCGGGTCCTGCTGCACCAGGTCGAAGAACGAGGACAGCCGGTCCACCTCGTGGAACTGGCGGGCCAGGGTGGCCGCCAGGTCGAAGCGGAAGCCGTCCACGTGCATCTCCGTGACCCAGTACCGCAGACTGTCCATGATCATCTGGAGCACGTGCGGGGACCGCATGAGCAGCGAGTTCCCGGTGCCGGTGGTGTCCATGTAGTAGCGGGGGTCGCCCATGAGCCGGTAGTACGAGGGGTTGTCCAGGCCCCGGAAGGAGAGCGTCGGGCCCAGGTGGTTGCCCTCGGCGGTGTGGTTGTAGACCACGTCGAGGATCACCTCGATGCCGGCCTGGTGCAGCGCCCGCACCGCGGACTTGAACTCCAGGACCTGCTGCCCCCGGTCGCCCCAGGAGGCATAGGCGTTGTGCGGGGCGAAGAAGCCGATGGTGTTGTAGCCCCAGTAGTTGGCGAGCCCCGCGTCGGCCAGCCGGTGGTCGTTCACGAACTGGTGGACCGGCATCAACTCCAGGGCCGTGACGCCCAGCTCCTTCAGATGGCCGATGACGGCCGGGTGCGCGAGCCCCGCGTAGGTGCCGCGCAGCTCCTCCGGGAGGTCCGGGTGGAGCTTGGTCAGGCCCTTCACGTGGGCCTCGTAGATCACCGTGTGGTGGTACTCGGTGCGCGGGCGCCGGTCGTCGCCCCAGTCGAAGTACGGGTTCACCACGACCGAGGTCATCGTGTGCGGCGCCGAGTCGAGGTCGTTGCGCGCGTCCGGCCGCCCGAAGGGGTAGCCGTACACCGCCTCGCCCCACTTCACCTGACCCGAGATCGCACGCGCGTACGGGTCGAGGAGCAGTTTCGCGGGGTTGCAGCGCAGCCCGCGCTCCGGCGCGTACGGGCCGTGCACCCGGAACCCGTACCGCTGGCCGGGCATCACGCCCGGCAGATAGGCGTGCCGTACGAACGCGTCGGTCTCGCGCAGCTCCACCGCCGTCTCCGAGCCGTCGTCATGGAGCAGACACAGCTCGATCCTGTCCGCGGCCTCCGAGAAGACCGCGAAATTCGTTCCTGCGCCGTCGTAGGTGGCGCCCAAGGGATACGCCTGTCCCGGCCAGACCTGCATAGGCGAAACTCTTCCACTTCTGATCCGGGGGTAAGGGGGGTACTTCGGCCAGATCCTGCCCGAAACAGGGGCAACCTCCTAGGACTTCGACCCGTCCTACCGGGTGACCACCCGCCTCAATAGGGGGAAAATTGAACAGCTGGGGGGATAAGTGTACGAAATAGTGCGCCGCCATCTGGGCAAGGTGGTGGCGGGCACGGCCATGGCGATCACCGGGACCGCCGTCGCGGTCGCGGTCACCCTGCCCGGCAGCGCCGGGGCGGACGAGGTGCCCCGAGGCGCCGCCGCCACCGACGGCACGGCCCCCGGGACCCCGGGCGCGCCGCGCACCGACGGACCCGAGCCCGGCCCCGCGACCCTCGCCTCCGCGCCGCCCGAGGGCGCGCGGGGCGTCGGCACCGACCCGCTCACCGACGACGAGCTCAAGCGGGCCGAGGCCCTGGCGCTGACCCCGCCGGCCGCCGCCGCGGGGGCACCGCCGGCCGCATCCTGGGGGAGGAACGCCGAGGGCGGCCGCGGTCCCCAGCACCTCGGCACCGAGCTCGCCGACCCGCGGCCCGGTGACCCGGCAGGCGGCCCCCGCCGCGCCGTCGTCCGCTTCTACGACTACGGGCGCGACGAGCTCGTCACCCGCACGGTCGACCTCGCCACCGGCAAGGTCGAGCAGTCCGGCAGCCAGCGCGGGGTGCAGCCCTCCGCCCACCCCGAGGAGCTCCGCGCGGCCCTGGAGCTCATCCTGGCGAGCCCGCTCGGCCAGGGCGTCAAGGAGGACTACAAGGACGCCACCGGCAAGGAGCTCACCTCCACGGGACAGCTCTGGTTCAACGGCGACGTCTACCGCACCTACCGCGAGGCGAAGGTGCCCGCGGAGCTGCGGAAGTGCGGCGAGCACCGGTGCGTCCGGCTCGTCACCAAGATCCTCAACGGCTCCTGGATCGACACCCGCGACCTGGTCGTCGACCTCAGCGCCAGGAGCGTCACCCGCGTCGGCTGACCACCGGCCCGGTTCCACCCCGCACGTCCGTACCGAGGGAGTACGTTCGACATGACCTCTCCGCGACTTCGGCATGCCCGCACGGCGGGCACCGTCCTCGCCGCAGGCGCCCTGTTCGGCACCGTCGCCACCACGAGCGGCGCCACGCCCGTGAGCGCCGCCCCGGCCGCGCCGGCGGCCCCCGCGCCGGCCGACTGCTCCGCCGCGTACCGCATCGAGCAGAAGCTCGACGGGGGCACCGTGTGGCGCATGTGCTGGCGCTACTCCACCGACTCCGGGCTGATCCTGGACAAGGTGACCTACCAGCCGCCCGGCGAGCCCGCCCCGATCCGGGTCCTCAACAGCGCCAAGCTCGCCCAGATCCACGTCCCCTACGACGACGGCAACGCCGAGTACGACGACCTCACCGGCGCCGGCTTCGGCTGGGGCCTGCAGAACCTCAAGCCCGGCGAGTGTCCCGGCGGCACCATCACCTCCGTGAAGGTGCCCGACAGCGGCCAGGTGAAGGGCCTGTGCACCACCACCCGGGCCCGCGGCCACGCCTACCGCATGGCCAACGACGAAGGCACCAAGGTCTGGCAGGCCCAGGGCAAGGACCTGCTCGTCTACACCGTCAACAAGGTGGCCTGGTACGAGTACATCACCGAGTGGCGGTTCTCCTCCGACGGCACCATCGCCGCCAACGTCGGCGCCACCGGCAGCCTCTCGCCCGGCGACTACAACGCCACCGACGGACGTGGCTGGCCCATCGGCAAGGGGGCCCGCGACTACGCCACCAGCCACGCCCACAACGTCTTCTGGAAGCTGGACTTCGGCCTCGACGGCAGCACCAAGGGCCGGATCGAGCAGTACGACTCCACGGTCACCCCGCCGGCCCGCGACGGCAGCCCCACCGTGAAGACCAAGCGCACGCCGGTCACCAGGGAACTGGCCGGGGACGCCCGGAACATGCGCTGGTGGCGGGTGGTGAGCGCGACCGGCAAGAACAAGGACGGCCACGCCCGTTCGTACGAGATCGTTCCCGGCCACACCAACACCTACGCGGGCCGCGGCTTCACCAAGCACGACCTCTACTTCACCCAGGCCCGCGCCTGTGAGCAGTTCGCCAGCAACAACATCCTCGACTGCGGGCGCAACGCCCCCGACAGCGTGGACAAGTGGGTCAACGGGGAGACGCTGACCGACCCGGCCGTGTGGGTCAACATCGGGTTCCACCACGTCGCCCGGGACGAGGACCAGCAGCCGATGCCCGTGCACTGGCAGGGATTCCAGCTCGTGCCCAGGGACGTAACCGCTATGAATCCGCTCACTCCGGCCGATCTCGCCGGCCAGAACGGGGCGCCGCGCCAGGGCAGTTGAGCAAAGGGCCGGTCGATCCGGCTGCACCGCCTCCCGCTCCCGGAGTACCCTTCCTTGATCGTTGTCAGATGGTGTTCCAGTCGGCCGGACCGGATGTCCGGGAGCAGAAGGCGGTGCGCGGGTGAGCTCGGGAGGTCTGGAGCTGCCCCCAGGCGAGGCGGGTCACGACGGAGGGCCGGCCGACCCCGCGGAGGGTCCGCCCGGTGCGGTCTCCGTCGCACGGCCGGTGGAGATCGGGGCCGAGCTGGAGTGGGGCGCGGAGGCGTGGAGCGAGGTGCGCACCCGGGCCCAGCGGGCCGGCCGCGCCTACATCTGGCTGAATCTCGTCGAGCAGCGGCTGCGGGCCGTCGTCGCGGCGGTGTTGCGGCCGGTCTACGAGCCGGTGCACGGCGAGGAGTGGGTCGTGGCGGCCGCGGGGCCGGCGGGCCAGGAGTGGGTCCAGCGGGCCGTGGCCGTCCGTGAGGTCTCGCGGCGCAAGGGCTATCTCCTCGACCCGGCCGACGACAACGTCCTCAGCTTCCTCACGCTCCCGCAGCTGCGGGAGCTGATGGTCCAGCACTGGCCGTGCTTCGAGCCCTACTTCGACGACCGGCGCGAGGTCGAGCTCGCGCTGGACGAGCTGGAGGTGACCCGCAACGTCGTCTCCCGCAACCGGGCGCTGTCGCTGACCGTGCTCGCCCAGTCCGAACGGGCCTCCGCCCGGCTCCTGGAGATCCTCGGGAGCGGGGCGGGGGTCCCCTCGGCCGACCGGCTGCCGGTCGACGCCGTCGAGGACCTGGTGGGCGACCGGTACGCGGACGTGGTCTCGGTCCACCCCGACCGGGTCAGGCTGCAGCGGCAGCTGCCGGCCGAGGACCTCTTCGGCGGCGCCCGCCGGCTCGACGCCACGGGCATAGGTCTCAATCTGCTCGTGCAGAACTTCTCCGGCCGGCGCATGGTCCGGCTCGCCGAGTCCGGCTGCCGCATACGGCTGCTCTTCCTCAACCCGGCCAGCAGTGCGGTCAAGCGGCGGGAGCGGGAACTCGGTCTGAAGAAAGGCGAGCTCAGCCGCTCGGTCGAGATGAACATCCTGCACATGCGCCGGGTGCGCTCCCGGCTGCGCGACCCGGGCGCCTTCCAGATCCACGTCTTCGACGAGACCCCGCGCTTCACCGTGTACCTGGTCGACGGTGACGGCCCGGACGGGGTCGCGGTCGTGCAGTCCTATCTGCGCAAGGCCCGCGGCATGGAGGCGCCGGTCCTCGTGCTGCGCGGCGGCGGGCGGAACGTGGTGCGTGCCGGGCAGGGTTTCGACCGGGACGGCGAAAACGGACTTTTCGCAACATACAGGGAGGAGTTCGAGTCGGTGTGGCTCGACTCCCGGCCGGTCTCCTGACGCCCCCCGACCGGAATGTCAGTGCCGCGTGCGAGGGTGTCCCTCACCACGGGGGAGATCACGTAAGGAGGACCCGATGGCTTGGCATGGGGAACCGCTGGTCGGCTTCGACCTGGAGACGACCGGCACCGACCCGCTGGAGGCCCGTATCGTCACGGCCTCGATCGTCGGCGTCCACGGCGGCCGGGTGGTCCGGCAGCGCGACTGGCTCGCCGACCCGGGCATCCGCATCCCGGCGCAGGCGTCCGCGATCCACGGCATCAGCACCGAGCGCGCCGCCGCCGAGGGACGCCCGGTGCGCGAGGTGGCCGACGAGATCGCCGAGACCCTGACCGGCTACTGGGCGCAGGGCGTCCCGGTCGTGGCGTACAACGCCTCGTTCGACCTGACCCTGCTCACCGCCGAACTGCGGCGGCACGGGCTGCCCTCGCTGGAGGAGCGGCTCGGCGGCCGGGGCATGGGCCCGGTCGTCGACCCGTACACGATCGACCGGGCCGTCGACCGCTACCGGCGCGGCAAGCGCACCCTGGAGGCGGTCTGCGCGGAGTACGGGGTGGAGCTCACCGCCGCCCACCAGGCCGCCGCCGACGCGCTCGCCGCCGTCCGGGTCGCGATCGCGATAGCCGAGCGGCACGCCTCGGTCGCCGCGCTCGACCCGGCCGCGCTGCACGAGCGCCAGATCGGCTGGTACCGGGAGTGGGCCGAGGACTTCCAGTCCTTCCTGCGCCGCAAGGGCGACGCGGACGCGGTCGTCGACCCGACCTGGCCGGTGCGCGAGCCGGCGCCGGTCGTCGGCTAGCCGTTCTCCTTCAGGAAGGAGAGCAGCAGCTCGTTCACCCGCTCGGGCTGGTCCAGCTGGAACCAGTGCCCGGCGTCCTCGACACGCTCGTAGCGCCAGCGCTCGGGGGCACGCGCGGCCATGGCCGTCATCTGGCGCTCGGTGAGAAAGCGGTCGCCGGTGGACCAGACACCCATCACCGGCATGGTGAAAGACGTCGGCGTCGGAGGCACCCCCAGCTGGACCTCCATCGGCAGGGCGGCGCGGTAGATGTTCAATGCCGCGGTCAGGGCGCCGGGCGCGCGCAACGGCTCCAGCACCTCGTCGAGGTCGGCGTGGTCGGTGAGCATCTCGCGCAGGTGGGCGAAGTCCTCGCGGGACAGCCACTCCTCGGCGAGCCCCTCGAACTGGAACATCGTCATGTGCCACATGCGCTGGCGCTCCTGCCAGCTGTCCGGCCCCAGCACCGCCGTGATGTCGCCCACCGACATCACCGTCAGGCTCGCCACCCGCTCGGCGGCGAACTGCGCGAGGCCCTGCGCCACCCCGGAGCCCCAGTCGTGACCCACCACATGGCAGCGGTCGACGTCGAGCCGGGCGAGCAGCTCCAGCATGTCGCCCACGTGCTTCGCCGGGTGGTACGCCTCGACGCCGCCCTCCGGCCGGTCCGACCCGCCGAAGCCGCGCAGGGTGGGCGTGACCGTCCGGAACCCCGCCGCGTTGAGCACCGGAATCTGGTGGCGCCACAGCCGGTGCGAGTCCGGGAAGCCGTGCAGCAGCAGCACGGCCGGTCCCTCGCCGCTGACCTCGACGTCGAGCGTGACCTCCGACAGTTCCATCCGCATCACAACACCCCGTTCGTTACCGGTCGGTTCGACCGGCCCATGATGCCAGGTCCCGGTGACGGACGGCCCGTCAGAAGGAGTACCAGCGCACCTCGGGATCGCCCTCCCGCAGGGAGGCCACCCGCCGCTCGAACTCCGCGAGCGCCTTCGGGTTCGCCGGGGCGTGCTGGGCCACCCAGGCGCAGCTCGCCGTCTCCCGCGCCCCGCGCAGCACCGCGCAGCCCTCCCACTCCCGGACGTCCCAGCCGTAGGCCTCGGTGAAGGCGTCGTAGGCGGCCGGGTCGAGGCCGTAGCGGTCCCGGGAGAGGGCGAGCACCACGAGGTCGTGCTCGCGCAGATCGGACGAGAAGGTCTCCAGGTCCACCAGGACCGGCCCCTCGGGCCCGACGTGGACGTTGCGGGGGAGCGCGTCGCCGTGGATCGGACCGGGCGTGAGGTGCGGGGTGAGCGCGGCGGCCGCCGGGGCGAAGGAGTCGCGGCGCTCGCGCAGGAAGGCCGCGTCGGCCGGGTCGATCGCGTCGCCGGCGAGCCGCAGCCAGCGCTCGACCCCGCCGAGCAGCTCACGGCGCGGCAGCGTGAGGCCGGGCGGCTCGGGCAGCGCGTGGACCAGGCGCAGCAGCGGGGCCAGATCGCGGGGCTCGGTGGGCCGCACGGCCTCCGGCAGCCGGTGCCACAGCGTGACCGGGTGCCCCTCGGCCGTCAGCGGCTCGGCCTCGGCGGCCCGTACGGCCGGGACACCGGCCGCCTCCAGCCAGCCGGCCAGGGCGAGTTCGCGTGCGGCGCGCGGCAGCAACTCGGCGTCCCGGCCGACCTTGACCACCAGGTCGCCGAGCGCGAAGACCGCGTTCTCGCCCAGCGCCAGCAGCCTCGCGTCGGCCGCCCGCAGTCCCGCGGCGGCCAGGAGCTCTCGGGCCCGCGCCTCGTCCATCGTTCTCTCCCCACAAGCAGGTGCGCACCGCAGATGCGATTCCGCCAAAGTCTCGCATCCACGCAGGTCACCTTGACGAACCGACGGCCCGTCACGACGATGACCGAGTCCCATGCCCTAGGTGACACAGCGCACAGGGGGAGCATCGGTGAGTGTGACGACCGTGCCCGAGCGGTCCGCAGAGCGCACCACCCCGGGCCGGTCCCGCGGCGGTGCCGGCCGGGACTTCGGCGCCTGGTTCCTGGTCCTGCCCGCGCTCCTGCCGATCCTGGTCCTCAGCGTCGGGCCGCTCCTCTACGGCATCGCGCTCGCCTTCACCGACGCCCAGTCGGGCCGCACCCAGGCCACCCGCTGGACCGGCACCCTCAACTTCCAGGACCTGCTGCACGACACCCTGTTCTGGGACTCGTTCCGCATCGGCCTGCTGTGGGCGGTCGGCGTCACCGTCCCGCAGTTCCTGCTGTCCCTCGGGCTCGCCCTGCTCCTCAACCAGAACCTCCGGCTGCGCTGGCTCGCCCGGGCGCTCGCGATCGTCCCCTGGGCCATGCCCGAGGTCGTCGTCGGCATCATGTGGCGGCTGGTCTACAACCCCGACGCCGGCATCCTCAACGAGACCCTCCACGACCTCGGCCTCGGCGACGGCCGGGCCTGGCTCAGCGGGCTCGGCACCGCACTGCCCGCGGTGATCGTGGTGGGCGTCTGGGCCGGCATGCCGCAGACCACGGTCGCGCTGCTCGCCGGCGTCCAGAACACCCCGCGCGAGCTCCACGAGGCCGCCGCCCTCGACGGCGCCGGCGCCTGGCGCCGTTTCCGCACCGTCACCTGGCCCGCCCTGCGCCCGGTCGCCCTCGCCGTCACCGCGCTGAACTTCGTCTGGAACCTCAACTCCTTCGCCCTGGTCTACGTGCTGACCAACGGCGGGCCGGGCGGCCGCACCCGGCTCCCCATGCTCTTCGCCTACGAGGAGGCCTTCCGCTACGGGCAGTTCGGCTACGCCGCCGCCATGGGCTGTGTGCTCGTCGCCGTCGTCTCCGTACTCCTCGCCCTGTATCTCGTCGGCCGGCTCAAGGAGGAACGGTGAAAGCCCGGTGAGCGCCTTCCGCACCAGTGGACCCGCCCGCGCCGGCCAGTACGCGGCGCTCCTCGCGTACCTGGTCTTCCTCGCCTTCCCGTTCCTGTGGCTGGTGTCGACCGCCTTCAAGCCCGCGACGGAACTCGGCTCGCTGCACCCCACCTGGATCCCGCGGGACCCCACCCTCGACAACTTCCGGCAGGCCTTCGACGAGCAGCCGCTCCTGAGAGCCGCCGGGAACAGCCTGCTGGCGGCGCTCGCCGCCGCGCTCGTCGCGGTCGCCGTCGCCACCCCCATGGCCTACGTCCTCGCCCGCCACCGCTCCCGGCTCACCGCCGCCGCCAGCGGCTGGGTCGTGGTCAGCCAGGCCTTCCCGTTCGTCCTGCTGATCATCCCGCTGTTCCTCGTGCTCAAGAACCTGCACCTGGTCAACAGCCTGCCGGGCCTGGTCCTGGTCTACGTGGTCTGGTCGCTGCCCTTCGCCCTGTGGATGCTCACCGGCTACGTCCGGGCCGTACCCGCCGAACTGGAGGAGGCCGCCGCCGTCGACGGCGCCGGCCGGCTGCGCACCCTCGTCTCCGTCATCGGCCCGCTGCTCGCGCCCGGCGTCGTCGCCACCGCGCTCTTCGCCTTCGTCACCGCGTGGAACGAGTTCTTCTTCGCCCTCGTCCTCCTCAAGACCCCGGAGAAACAGACGCTGCCCGTGGTCCTCACCCACTTCCTCGGCGCGGAGGGCGTCGCCGACCTCGGCCCGCTCGCCGCCGCGGCCTTCCTCGCCACCCTGCCCTCGCTCGTCGTCTTCGCCCTCATCCAGCGGCGGATCACCGGGGGCCTGGCCGCCGGGGCGGTGAAGTCATGAGGGGCGTCCGGCTCCGTCGCGTACGGGTGTTCGCCGCGGCCGCCGCCCTCGCGCTGCTGCTCACCGGCTGCACCGCCGGCCACGGCTCGCGCGGCGCCGACGACGGCGTGATCCGGCTCCGCTTCCAGTCCCTCGCCTGGCAGAACGAGTCCGTCGACGCCAACAAGCAGCTCGTCAGGGAGTGGAACGCGGCCCACCCGGACATCCAGGTCGACTACGTCCAGGGCAGCTGGGACTCCGTCCACGACCAGCTGCTCACCTCCTTCGAGGGCGGCGAGGCGCCCGACCTCATCCACGACGCCTCCGACGACCTCGCGGACTTCGCCTACGGCGGCTACCTCGCCGACCTGCGGCCCCTGCTGTCCGAGCGGCTGCGCGCCGACATCCCCGCGCACAGCTGGCGCACCACCACCTTCGGCGACGGGATCCACGCCGTGCCGTTCCTCCAGGAACCACGCGTGATCATGGCCAACCGCAGGATCCTGACCGAGGCCGGAGTCCGGATCCCGACCGCCGGACGGCCCTGGACGTGGCAGGAGTTCCGGCAGGTCGCGCGGGACCTGACGGCGCGGATGGGGGAGGGGCGGTACGCCGTCGCCTGGCCGCTCAAGGAACCGGTCTCCGTCTCGCTCAACCTGGGACTGTCGGCGGGTGGCCGGCTCTTCCACCGGGGCGCGGACGACAAGGTCACGCTCCGCTTCACCGACGCCGACGCGGTCGTCCCCGGCACCGTCCGAGCCATGATCGACACCGACCGCACGGCCTCCCGCGCCACCCTCGGCAGCGGCGGCTCCGACACGCTTCCGGGCTTCTTCGGGGGCCGGTACGCGATGGTCCCGCTGGGCTTCTCGTACCGGCAGCAGATCGCGCAGCAGGCGCCCAAGGGCTTCGACTGGATCGTGCTGCCCGCTCCCGCCGGGGCCGGCGGCCTCGCGCAGGGGGTCAGCCCGCAGACCCTCTCCATCGCCGAGGACAGCCCTCACAAGAAGGAGGCGGCGCTGTTCCTCGACTTCTTCCTCCAGCCGCGCAACATGGTCCGGCTCGCCCTCGGCGACTGGATGCTGCCCACCTCGACCGCCGCTCTCGCCGATCCCGCCCTGCACACCCCGGAGTTCGGCTGGGCCACCGGCGCGGCCGTCGCCCGGCAGCTGCGGCCGGCCCCCGCCCAGTCGGTGCGCGGCTACCCCGAGTGGAAGGACAAGGTCGCCACCCCGGCCTTCCAGGAGTACTACAGCGGCGCGATCGACACCGAGGAGCTGCGCCGCCGACTGGTCACGGACGGCAACCGGGTCCTCGCCCGCTACCAGCGCGGCTAGATCCTGTGCGGCAGGGGCGGGCCGCGGGCGCCGGAAGCAGTCAGGAGGGCCTCCCCACCGCGATGCCCTCGCCGACGATCCCCAAGTCTCCCGCCGGGCGCGGGAGATCGCGAAGGGGATGGCGTGCGAAGGCGGGGCGCGGCGCGCGGCTGACCTGATCGAGGCGGGGCTGGCGGAATCGCGACGGCGTCGACGCGTATGCGAGCAGGGCGAGTTGATCCGACTCGCCCTGTTTTCTTATTAAGAAACCTTGTTGAAAAAGTCACAGGTCTGTGAAGGCCTTGATTTGCACTCGTCAATCGGTCAGGGTTTCGAACGGGCCGCCGGAGGGTTTCCTTCCAACGGCCCTACCCCCCACAAATCCTGACGAGGAGACCCCTCTTCATGGCAATACACAAGCGTGACCGCAAGCGCGTCCGGATCATCGCCGTTACGACCGCGATCGCCGCGGCGGCCGGAGTCACCGTCCTCGCCGGCCCGTTCGCCGGCGCGGCCCCCGCGCCCGCCGAAGGAACGGTCTACGGCCTCGGCGTCGAGGGCGCCGTGGCGGGCAGCTACGTCGTGCTGCTCGACGAGAAGGCGAACAAGGCCGACCTGGCGAAGGAGTACGGCGGCACCCTGCGCCGCAGCTACGACTCCGCCATCAACGGCTTCTCCGTCAACGGCCTCACCGAGACCGAGGCCAAGCGCCTCGCCGCCGACCCGGCCGTCGCCAAGGTCGTCCAGAACCGAAAGTTCTCCATCAGCGCCACCCAGGAGAACCCGCCTTCCTGGGGCCTGGACCGGGTCGACCAGACCGACACCGCCGGCGACTCCAAGTACACCTACCCCGACGGCGCCGGCGAGGGCGTCACCGCGTACGTCATCGACACCGGCGTCCGCATCAGCCACAAGGACTTCGGCGGCCGTGCCTCGTACGGCTTCGACGCGGTCGACAACGACGACACCGCCCAGGACGGCAACGGCCACGGCACGCACGTGGCCGGCACCATCGCCGGAACCGAGCACGGCATCGCCAAGAAGGCCAAGATCGTCGCCGTCCGCGTCCTGGACGACGCCGGCTCCGGCACCACCGAGCAGGTCGTCGCCGGCATCGACTGGGTCACCAAGAACCACCAGGGCCCGTCCGTCGCCAACATGAGCCTCGGCGGAGGCGCGGACCCGGCCCTCGACGACGCGGTCAAGAAGGCCATCGCCTCCGGCGTCACCTTCGGCGTCGCCGCCGGCAACGAGTCCTCCGACGCCGGCCAGGGCTCCCCGTCCCGCGTGCCCGAGGCGATCACCGTCGCCTCCTCCACCAAGGACGACCAGCAGTCCGACTTCTCCAACTTCGGCTCGGTCGTGGACCTCTACGCCCCGGGCTCGGAGATCACCTCGGCCTGGAACGACAGCGACACCGGGACCAAGACCATCTCCGGCACCTCGATGGCCACCCCGCACGTCGTGGGCGCCGCCGCCGTGTACCTCGCGGCGCACCAGGACGCCACCCCGGACCAGGTCGCCCAGGCGCTGATCACCGGGGCCACGCCCGACAAGATCGGCAACGCGAGCCCCGGCACCGCCAACCGGCTCCTGAAGATCGTCGAGTAGTGACGGCGAACCCCTGAACGGCGGCCGCCGTGCCCTCCCCCACGGGGCGCGGCGGCCGCCCTATGGTGTGACCATGACGACGACGTACGCCCTGCTGCTCCGTGGGATCAATGTCGGGGGACACCGCAAGGTCCCGATGGCGGAGCTGCGTTCGGTCCTCGAAGGCCTCGGCTACCGGGACGTGAAGACCTACCTCCAGAGCGGCAACGCCGTCTTCACCGCCGGCGCGGACCACTCCGACGAGACCGTGCGGCAGGCCGTCGAGGCGGCGATCGAGAAGCGCTTCGGATTCACCGTCGACTGTCTGGTCCGCGACCACGACTACCTCGTCGCCGTCGTCGAGAACTGTCCCTTCCCCGCCGCGGAGCTCCAGGGCAAGCAGCTCCACGCCTTCTACCTCTCCGGCGCCGTCGACGAGAAGCGATTCGCCGGACTGGACCGGGACGCCTTCCTGCCCGAGGAGTTCGCGCTCGGCGACCGGGTCCTCTACCTCTACGCCCCCGAGGGGCTGGGCCGCTCCAAGCTCGGCGAAGCCCTCTCCCGGCCGGCCCTCTTCAAGGGCCTCACGGTCACGGCGCGGAACTGGAACACCGTGGTCAAGCTCGTCGAGATGACCGGCCCGCACAGCTGAAATGGCCCAGTCGAACAGCGCCTGAATGGCCCGGAGCGCCGGGCCAAACCCGGATTACTCTTCCCGCATGACGACGACCGTGGACTTCTACTTCGACCCCGCCTGCCCCTTCGCCTGGATCACCTCCCGCTGGATCCTCGAAGTCGAGCGGCACCGCGACATCGACCTCCGCTTCCGGCTCATGAGCCTCTACTTCCACAACGAGGGCAACGAACTCCCCGACTGGTACCGCACCCTCGTCGACGCCTCCATCGGCCCCGTCCGGGTCGCCGCCGCCGCGGCCGACAAGGCCGGCGAGGAGATCCTGCGCCCGCTCTACACCGCGTACGGCACCCGCATCCACGAGCGGAAGAACAAGGACTTCGACGCCGTGATCGCCGAGTCGCTCGCCGAACTCCGCCTTCCCGCCGACCTCGCCGCCGCCGCCCACGACCCGGCCTACGACGAGGTGGTCCGCCGCAGCCACAACGCCGGCATGGACCCCGAGGCCGGCGGGTACGTCGGCACCCCCACGATCCACGTCGACGGCACCGTCTGGTTCGGCCCGGTGCTCCGAGCCATCCCGCGCGGCAAGAAGGCCACCGAACTCTTCGACGGCTTCCGCGTCCTGGCCGGCCACCCCGACCTCTTCGAGCTCAAGCGCACCCGCACCGGCGGCCTCGACTTCGGCTGACCGACCGGCCGGGCGCCGGCCGCGGCGCCCGGGTGTCGCGAAAGTTCAAGACCGGCGCCGAGCGGGCTCCCTAGCGTGGACGGCATGAACGAGATCCACGCCCACCTCACCGCCTGCGCCGCCGAGGCCGCCCGGGTCACCCGCGGCATCACCCCCGAGCAGCTCGCCGGACCGTCCGGCTGCACCGACTGGACCGTCCGCGAGCTCGCCAACCACCTCGTCCTCTACACGGCGCACGGCCTCGAACGCCGCGCCCTGCGCACCGAGCTCCCCGAGGAGCTGGTGACCCGCGACTTCACCGCCGACGCCGACTGGTCCGAGCGGTACGCCGCCCAGCTCGACCGGGCCCTCGCCGCCTGGGCCAAGCCCGAGGCATGGGAGGGCGACATCGACTTCGGCGGCGGAAGTTCCCTGCCCGCCGGCGAGATCGCCGCCATGCTCGTCGCCGAACTCGCGCTGCACGGCTGGGACCTGGCCCAAGCCACCGGCCAGGACTTCACCCTGCCCGAGGACACCGGCCGCCACCTCCTCGACGTCGTCGAGCGCTACGCCGAGATGTACCGCACGTACGAGGGCTTCGCCGCCCCGGTCGCGGTCCCCGCCGAGGCCGGGGCCTTCACGCGGGCCCTCGCGGCGAGCGGCCGTAAGCCCTAACCGGCGACCGCCACCCGCTCCGGGGCGCGCACGGCCTCCTCGTAGCGGTCGAGCAGCAGCCGGGCCAGTTCCGGGGAGGGGCCCAGGACGTCCGCGAGGACGTCGGCCTCGGCCGCGCCGTCGGCGATGCGGTCCGGGAGACGGCCCGGGGCGATCACGTACGGGGAGACCGCCACGCGCCGGACGCCGGGCTCCGCGCGCAGGGCGCGGACCGCCTCGTCCGTGCGCGGAAGAGATGCGGAGGCGAACGCAGGCCGCACGGAGCACCAACCGGTGCGCCGCAGCTCCCGCGCCGTTTCTGCGATCACTGCGATCGCCTCCGGGTCGGTGGAGCCCGCCGAGGCCAGGACGACCCCGGTCGTGCTCTTGTCGCCGGGCGTCAGCCCGGCCTCGTACAGGCGCCGTTCCACCGCCGCGAGCAGCAGCGGGGACGGGCCCAGGACGTCCGCCTGCCGCACCCGCAGCCCGGCCGGGGCCTGGCGCAGCACGGCGGGGATGTCCGCCTTCGCGTGGAAGGCGCGGGTGAGCAGCAGCGGCAGGGCCACGACCTCCCGCACCCCGTCCGCGGCGAGCCGGTCGAGCACCCCCGGCACGGACGGCAGGTTGAAGTCCAGGAACGCCGTCTCCACCCGCAGCCCGGGCCGCAGCAGACCGGCCCGGCGCACGAGCGCCTGGACGGTCGCCGCGTGCCGCGGGTCGCGGCTGCCGTGGGCGATGACGAGGAGGGTCGGGGCGGTCATGGTCAGGCCTTCACCAGCAGGCCGCGGCGGCGCAGCACCGCGCGCTCCAGGGGGCTGAAGAACAGCAGGTCGATGGCGACACCGACGAGCAGGATCAGGATGATCGCCAGGAAGATCCCCGGCATGTCGAAGTTGTTGCGGCCGTTCTCCAGGAGCTGGCCGAGGCCGAGGCCCAGGTCGGGCGACGAGGCGATGATCTCCGCCGCCATCAGCGAACGCCACGAGAACGCCCAGCCCTGCTTCAGGCCCGCGAGATAGCCCGGCAGCGCGGCCGGCATCACGATGTGCCAGGCGCCCTTGAGCCCGGTCGCGCCGAGCGTCCGGCCCGCCCGCAGGAAGAGCGGCGGCACCTGGTCCACGCCGGCCACCAGGCCGTTGGCGATCGACGGCACCGCGCCGAGCAGGATCACCGCGTACATCATGCTGTCGTTGAGGCCCAGCCACAGCACCGCCGGCGCCACCCAGGCCACCGAGGGCAGCGACTGCAGACCCGACAGGATCGGGCCGATCGCGGTACGGATCACGCCCACCCGGGCGACGACCAGTCCCAGCGGGGTGCCGATCGCCAGCGCGAGCAGGAAGCCGAGCAGCGCGCGGGACACGCTGGTCCACAGCACCTCGAGGAGCGTGCCCTCCAGCCACATCGTGGTCAGGCTGTCCCACACGGCGCCGGGCGAGGGCAGCTTGCCCTCCTCGGCGACCTTCGCGGTCACCAGCAGCTGCCAGACCACGAGGACGAGCGCGATCGCGAGGACCGGCGGCAGGACCTTCTTCAGGAGGACCTCACGCACCGGCGTGCGGTGGAGCTGCACGCTGTCCAGGGCGTCGAGTCCGGCCTCCAGGCCGGCGAGGTCGTCGGCCTTGACGGCGTCGGCGGTGGTCTCAGTGCTGGCCATGACGGCGGATCTCCCCACGCAGGTGTTCGGTGATCTCGACGGACAGCTCCGCCACGGCGGTGTCCTCGATGCGGCGCGGCTGCGGGATGTCGATGGTCCACTCCCGGGCGATCCGGCCGGGCCGGGAGGAGAGCAGGACGACACGCTCGGCCAGCCGCACGGCCTCGCGCACGTTGTGGGTGACGAACAGGACCGAGAGCCGCGTCTCGCGCCAGATCCGGGTCAGCTCGTCGTGCAGGACGTCGCGGGTGATCGCGTCGAGCGCCGCGAACGGCTCGTCCATCAGCAGCAGGTCGCTGTCCTGGGCGAGCGCCCGGGCCAGCGCGACCCGCTGGCGCATGCCGCCGGACAGCTCGTGCACCCGCTTGCCGTACGAGCCGCCGAGCCGCACGAGTTCGAGCAGCCGCTCGGCCTCCGGGCGGCGCTCCGCCTTCGGCAGCCCGCGCAGCTTCAGCGCGAGTTCGATGTTCTTGCCCGCCGTGAGCCACGGGAAAAGGGCGTGCTCCTGGAACATCAGGGCCGGCCGGCCGCCGGGGGTCTCGATGGACCCCGCGGACGGCCGGTCGAGCCCGGCGACCAGGTTGAGCAGCGTGGACTTGCCGCAGCCCGAGGCCCCCAGGAGGGTGACGAACTCGCCCGGGGCGACATCGAGCGAGATGTCGTCGAGGACGAGCTGACCGCCGGCGGGACCGCCGAAGGACTTCGAGACGTGCTCGATGCGCGCGGCGTGCCCGGCCGCGCGGACGCGGTCCTCGGCCTTGGCGAGCGTCGTGGTCGTGGCCATGGTCGTCACCTCCTGGGTAGCGCTTTCGGACTGCTTACTTGACGCCGAGGCCGGCGTCGGAGACCTCGGGCTTGCCCGCGGCCTTCAGGACCTTGTTGAGGGCCTTCAGGTCGTAGATGCCGTTGAGGTCGGGCTGCTTGAGCAGACCCGCCTTCACGGCGTGGTCGGCCTGCGCCTGGAGGGTGGCGGCCAGCGGGTCGTCGATGAACTGGATCGACGGCCAGGCGTTGTTGATGACCTTGTCACCGAGGGCCTTGCCGGAGAGCTTCTTCAGCTTGGCGTTGGCCGAGGCCTTCGCCTTCTCCGGGTTCGCGTTGATCCACTCGTTGGTCTTCACCGAGCCGCGCAGCACGGCCTCCACCACGTCGGGGTGCTCCTTGAGGAACTTCTGCGACACGATGATGTTGGTGATGACGAACTTCTTGTCCGGCCACAGGTCGGACTCGTCGAGCAGGACCTTCGCGCCCTCGCTGACCAGCTTGGACGCGGTCGGCTCCGGCACCCAGGCGCCGTCGATGGAGCCGGCCTTGTAGGCGTCCGGGGTGATCTTGTTGTCCGTGCGGAGGACGGAGACGTCGCCCTTGCCGCTCTGCGAGTCGACCTTCCAGCCCTTTTCGGCTACCCAGTTGAGGAAGGCCACGTCCTGGGTGTTGCCGAGCTGCGGGGTGGCGATCCGCTTGCCCTTCACGTCGTCCAGGGTCTTGATCTTCTCGGGGTTGACCACCAGCTTCACGCCGCCGGAGGCCGAGCCGCCGATGATGCGCAGGTTGGTGCCCTTGGACTTGGTGTAGCCGTTGATGGACGGCGAGGGGCCGATGAAGCCGATGTCGATCGAGCCCGCGTTCAGCGCCTCGATCTCGGACGGACCGGCGTTGAAGGTGGTGGGCTGGAGGACGGTGCCGCCCAGCTCCTTCTGGAAGATGCCCTCCTGGTCGCCGACCAGGGCCGTGGCGTGCGTGAGATTGGGGAAGTACCCGAGCCGTACGGTGTCGGCGGAGAGCTTCGTGCCCTCGGCTGCCACCTTCTTCTCGTCGTTCTTGGCCTCGGAGCCGTAGCCGCAAGAGGCGAGCGCTCCGACCAGCAGGGGCAGAGCGGCCGCGGCGGCCAGGCCGCGGTGCAGGGTGGTACGGGTGGTGGCAGGCACGGGAGGGTTCCCCTCGGTTCAGCGACTTCGCAGTCGGTGTCTATGTCTTTCGGGGTGGAGCGGGTGGAGCGGGTGGAGCGGCGTCGCACCGCCGGAGCGGCGCACGGAGGTCAGCACGCACATCGGGCGACACCTCCCATGCCGGCCCCGAGGGTGCCGGAACCCACCCGGCCGCCTTCCTTGGCGAAGGTGGAGTACATGTTCGTGAACATGCTCAGAAGTCCCATCCTTCTTCGTCGTCGACCGCGGTGACGGTCTTGGTGGTGGCGAAGGACTCGCCCGCCATGCCGGCCGCGAGCGTGGTGCCGTCCGCGGGGTCGATCAGCAGGAACGAGCCGGTGCGGCGCGAGTCGGCGTACGCGTCGAGCGCGAGCGGCTCGGCGGTGCGGACCTTGACCCGGCCGATGTCGTTGGCGACCAGCTGCCCCGGGCTCGGGTGCTGGGAGAGGTCGTCCAGGGTGAGCCGGGACGGGATCTCCTTCACGATCGCCTTGACCGTGCGGGTGGTGTGCTTGAGCAGCACCCGCTGGCCCACGGTGAGCGGCTGGTCCGCCACGTGGCACACGGTCGCCTCGACGTCCTGGCTGGTCGCCGGGGCGTCGGCGCTCGGGGCGAGCAGGTCGCCGCGCGAGATGTCGATGTCGTCGGCGAGCCGGATGGTGACCGACTGCGGGGCCCAGGCGATGTCCACGGACTCGCCGAGCGCGTCGATCGCGGTGATCGTGGACGTCTTGCCGGAGGGCAGGACGGTGATCTCCTCGCCGACCCGGAACGCGCCGGCCGCGATCTGGCCCGCGTAACCGCGGTAGTCGGGGTGCTCGGACGTCTGCGGGCGGATCACGTACTGCACCGGGAAGCGCGCGTGGCAGGCCGTCAGGTCGTGGCTGACCGGGACGGTCTCCAGGTGCTCCAGGACGGTCGGGCCGCCGTACCAGTCCATGTTCGCGGACGGCTCCACGACGTTGTCACCGGCGAGCGCGGAGATCGGGATCGCGGTGATCTCCGGGACGCCCAGCTCCGACGCGTACGTCGTGAACTCCTCGGCGATCGCGGCGAAGACGGACTCCTGGTAGTCCACCAGGTCCATCTTGTTCACGGCCAGGACCACGTGCGGGACGCGCAGCAGCGCGGCGACGGCGGCGTGCCGGCGGGTCTGCTCGACGACGCCGTTGCGGGCGTCGACCAGGACCACGGCCAGCTCGGCCGTCGAGGCGCCCGTCACCATGTTCCGGGTGTACTGCACGTGCCCGGGGGTGTCGGCCAGGATGAACCGGCGCCGCGGGGTCGCGAAGTAGCGGTACGCCACGTCGATGGTGATGCCCTGCTCCCGCTCGGCCCGCAGACCGTCGGTCAGCAGCGCCAGGTCGGGGGCCTCCTGGCCGCGCGAACGCGAGGCGTGCTCCACGGCCTCCAGCTGGTCGACGAGGACCGACTTGGAGTCGTGCAGGAGCCGGCCCACCAGGGTGGACTTGCCGTCGTCGACGGACCCAGCGGTGGCGAAGCGCAGCAGGGTGGTGGCGGCCAGCTCGGCGTGCCCGCCGGTGGGCTGCTCGGTGGACGTGCTCATGGTTAGAAGTACCCCTCGCGCTTGCGGTCTTCCATCGCGGCTTCGGACAGCTTGTCGTCCGCCCGGGTGGCGCCCCGCTCGGTGAGCCGGGACGCGGCGATCTCGGCGATCACGGCATCCAGCGTGGTGGCGTCGGAGTCCACCGCGCCGGTGCAGGACATGTCACCGACGGTGCGGTAGCGGATCAGCCGGGTCTCGACGGTCTCCGAGTCCTTCGGACCGCCCCACTCGCCGGCCGTCAGCCACATGCCGTTGCGCTGGAACACGTCGCGCTCGTGCGCGAAGTAGATCTCCGGAAGCGCGATCCGCTCCCGCTGGATGTACTGCCAGACGTCCAGCTCGGTCCAGTTCGACAGCGGGAAGACCCGCACGTGCTCACCGGGGGCGTGCCGGCCGTTGTACAGCTGCCACAGCTCGGGCCGCTGACGGCGCGGGTCCCACTGCGAGAACTCGTCACGGAGGCTGAACACCCGCTCCTTGGCGCGGGCCTTCTCCTCGTCGCGGCGGCCGCCGCCGAACACCGCGTCGAAGCGGTGCTGCTGGATGGCCTCGGTCAGCGGAACGGTCTGCAGCGGGTTGCGGGTGCCGTCCGGGCGCTCGCGCAGCTTGCCCGCGTCGATGTAGTCCTGCACGGAGGCGACGTGCAGCCGCAGCCCGTGCTCGGCGACCACGCGGTCGCGGTACTCGATGACCTCGGGGAAGTTGTGCCCGGTGTCGACGTGCAGCAGCGAGAAGGGGATCGCCGCCGGGGCGAAGGCCTTCAGCGCCAGGTGCAGCATGACGATGGAGTCCTTGCCGCCGGAGAAGAGGATCACCGGCCGCTCGAACTCGCCCGCCACCTCGCGGAAGATGTGGACGGCCTCGGACTCCAGGGAGTCGAGGTGCGACAGCGCGAACGGACTGTCCGTGGTGTCGTGAGCATGGGCGACGGTGGTCACAGCAGACCCCTCTCGGTGAGCAGCGCGTGGAGCTGCGCCGCGGACTCCTGCACGGTCTGGTTCTGGGACTCGATCCGGAGATCGGGCGTCTCGGGCGCCTCGTACGGGTCGTCGACGCCGGTGAGCCCACTGATCTCGCCCGCCGCCTGCTTGGCGTACAGGCCCTTGACGTCGCGGACCGAGCACACGTCCAGGGGAGTGGCCACGTGCACCTCGACGTACGCGGTGCCCTCGGCCTGGTGGCGCTTGCGGACGGCCTCGCGGCTGTCGGCGTACGGGGC
Source organism: Streptomyces sp. NPDC053431 (assembly GCF_044544925.1). Classification (NCBI taxonomy): domain Bacteria; kingdom Bacillati; phylum Actinomycetota; class Actinomycetes; order Kitasatosporales; family Streptomycetaceae; genus Streptomyces; species Streptomyces sp. NPDC053431. The sequence goes on from NZ_JBITXX010000021.1 coordinate 45,830, forward strand.
GATCACGGGGACCAGCACCTTCACGCCGTTCGAGGCGAGCAGCTCGGCGACGAAGCCGATCCGCTGCACGTTGGTGTGGCGGTCCTCGCGGGAGAAGCCGAGGCCCGCGGACAGGAACTCGCGGATCTCGTCGCCGTCGAGGACCTCGACGCGCTGCCCTTCCGCGCGCAGCCGGCCGGCCAGCTCGTACGCGATGGTGGTCTTGCCGGCGCTGGGCAGGCCCGTGAGCCAGATGGTGGCACCGGTCACGTGGTTCTCCTGGGAGGTCTGGGGGGTGGTGGTCATCAGCCGTGCAGCCCGCATTCGGTCTTGCCGCGGCCGGCCCAGCGGCCGGCCCGGGCGTCCTCGCCCTCGGCGACCCGGCGGGTGCACGGGGCGCAGCCGACGGAGGCGTAGCCGTCCATGAGCAGCGGGTTGGTGAGCACCCCGTGCTCCAGGACGTAGGCCTCGACGTCGTCCTGCGTCCAGCGGGCGATCGGCGAGATCTTCACCTTCTGCCGCTTCTCGTCCCAGCCGACGACCGGGGTGTTCGCCCGGGTCGGGGACTCGTCGCGGCGCAGGCCGGTCGCCCACGCGGCGTACCGGGTCAGACCCTCTTCGAGGGGCTTGACCTTGCGCAGCGCGCAGCACAGGTCGGGGTCGCGGTCGTGCAGCCTCGGGCCGTACTCGGCGTCCTGCTCGGCGACCGTCTGACGCGGGGTCAGGGTGATGACGTTGACGTCCATCACCGCGTCGACCGCGTCACGGGTGCCGATGGTCTCCTCGAAGTGGTAGCCGGTGTCGAGGAAGACGACGTCCACGCCGGGCCTGGCGCGCGAGGCGAGGTGGGCGACGACCGCGTCCTCCATGGAGGAGGTGACGCAGAAGCGCTCGCCGAAGGTGTCCGCGGCCCACTGGAGGATCTCCAGCGCGGAGGCGTCCTCCAGCTCGCGGCCGGCCTGCTCGGCGAGTGCCTTCAGGTCGGCCGCGGTCGCGTCCTGACTGATGGTCATATCTCTTCCCCTCCAACGGAATTGCTCGAAGTACCCGGGGCGAGCAGCCCCAGGAACCTCAGCTGGAAGGCTCGACTGCACGCCCTGCATTCCCAGGTGCCGTGACCCTGCTCGCCGGGACGCAGGTCCTCGTCCCCGCAGTACGGGCAGTGGAACGGCGCGGCACGCTCGCTCACGACAGGGCCTCCTCGGAGGCGCGCGCCGCCCAGGTGGCGAAGCGCTCGCCGTCCTCGCGCTCCGCCTGGAAGCGCTTGAGGAGCCGCTCGACGTAGTCCGGCAGCTCGGCCGAGGTGACCTTCAGACCGCGGACCTTGCGGCCGAAGCCGGCCTCCAGGCCGAGCGCGCCGCCCAGGTGCACCTGGTAGCCCTCGACCCGGTTGCCGTCGTCGTCCAGGACCAGCTGGCCCTTGAGACCGATGTCGGCGACCTGGATACGGGCGCAGGCGTTCGGGCAGCCGTTGATGTTGATGGTGATCGGCTCGTCGAAGTCCGGGATGCGGCGCTCCAGTTCGTCGATGAGCGAGGAGCCGCGGCCCTTCGTCTCGACGATGGCCAGCTTGCAGAACTCGATGCCGGTGCAGGCCATCGTGCCGCGCCGGAACGGCGACGGGGTGACCCGCAGGTCCAGCGACTCCAGCGCGGAGACGATCGACTCGACCTTCGACTCGTCGATGTCGAGGACGATCATCTTCTGCTCGGCGGTGGTGCGCACCCGGCCCGAGCCGTGCGCCTCGGCGACCTCGGCGATCTTCGTCAGCGTGGCGCCGTCGACCCGGCCGACGCGCGGGGCGAAGCCCACGTAGAAGCGCCCGTCCTTCTGCTTGTGGACGCCCACGTGGTCACGCCACCGGCCGGCCGGCTCCGCGGGGGCGGGCCCGTCCGTCAGCTTGCGCTTCAGGTACTCGTCCTCCAGGACCTGACGGAACTTCTCCGGGCCCCAGTCGGCGACGAGGAACTTCAGGCGCGCGCGGTTGCGCAGCCGGCGGTAGCCGTAGTCGCGGAAGATCGAGATGACGCCCTCGTAGACGTCCGGCACCTCGTCGAGCGAGACCCAGGTGCCCAGCCGCACGCCCAGCTTGGGGTTGGTGGACAGGCCGCCGCCGACCCAGACGTCGAAGCCGGGACCGTGCTCGGGGTGCTCCACGCCGACGAAGGCGATGTCGTTGATCTCGTGCGCCACGTCGAGCAGCGGCGAGCCGGAGACCGCGGACTTGAACTTACGGGGCAGGTTGGAGAAGTCCTTGTTGCCGACGATCCGCCGCTGGATCTCGTCGATGGCGGGGGTGCCGTCGATGATCTCGTCCTCGGCGATCCCGGCGACCGGCGAGCCGAGGATGACGCGCGGGGTGTCACCGCAGGCCTCGGTCGTCGACAGGCCGACGGCCTCCAGGCGCCGCCAGATCTCCGGCACGTCCTCGATGCGGATCCAGTGGTACTGGACGTTCTGCCGGTCGGTGATGTCGGCGGTGCCGCGCGCGAACTCCTCGGAGATCTCGCCGATGACGCGCAGCTGCTCGGTCGTCAGCCGGCCGCCGTCGATGCGGACCCGGAGCATGAAGTACTCCGCGTCCAGCTCCTCCGGCTCCAGGACGCCCGTCTTGGTGCCGTCGAGGCCCTCGCGACGCTGCGTGTAGAGACCCCACCAGCGCATGCGTCCGCGCAGGTCGTTGGGGTCGATGGAGTCGAATCCGCGCTTGGAGTAGATCGTCTCAATACGTGTCCGCACATTGAGACCGTCGTCATCCTTCTTGAACTGCTCATTGCCGTTCAGCGGGGTGAAGTGCCCCGCGGCCCACTGACCCTCGCCACGGTGCCGCCCGGCCTTGCGGCGGGCGGTGGCGGGAGTGGGGTTTTCCGGGGTGGCGGCCATGGCGATATGTCCTTCGGGACTGCGAGAGGGCGGCTCTGACCTGCACACTCGCGCTCGGATGTGAGGGTGGCGCGGCAGTGCGCAGCGAACGGGACGTCAGGAGAATGTGCGGCGCTGCTGAAGTACTCAGCGCGCCGAACAGATGGCGCTGGACATGCGGCCGAGGTCGACGTGCCGCCGACTCACCAAGGCAATTCCAGTTCCAGACATGACGGAAGCGTGTCACGGGACTTTGGACCCAGTCCAGCTTCGTCCAGAATATGGACAGTGTCGTCTCGCTGCACGAGACGGTGTGGTGTGGGTCACGCGAAAGGGGCCCAGCTCAGGGCCCCTTCGGCGGGGTGGGGCGGGGTGGTGCGCGTGGTGCGCGTTGTGCGCGTGGTGCGAGTGGTCCGCGTGGTGCTGGTGGTGCGGGTCGCCCGGGGCGGCGAGCGGTGCGGGCCGGTGGTGCGTGTCGCCTGGGGCGGCGAGCGGTGCGGGCCGGTGGTGCGTGTCGCCTGTGGCGGCGGGAGGCTCGCGGCTGGGCGTGGCGCGGTGGGGCGGCGCCGGGGGTGGTCGCGTGGCTCAGGCGTGGGCGCCCGGCCAGGGCCCCGGCGTCTCGACCTCCTCGACCTGCTCCACCTTCGTGTCGAACAGCCGGAAGCCGCGTCGCTCGTAGTTGGCCATCGCGTGCTCGCCGTCCAGCGAGCAGGTGTGCAGCCACACCCGCTTGGTCGGCTCCCGGTCGGGCCAGCGCTCCGCGAGGTCCCAGGCGCGCTCGACCCCGTACGAGAGGAGGTGGCCGCCGATCCCGTGGCCCCGGAAGCCGGGGATCAGTCCGAAGTAGACGATCTCGACCACACCGTCGTCCTGCGGATCCAGCTCCACGTACCCGGCCGGCGTCCCCCTCTCGTACGCCACCCAGATCTCGGCGCCCGGCTTCTCCACTATCTCCTGCCACTGCGCGTACGTCAGCGACAGGCGGTCGGTCCAGCGGATGTCGCCGCCGACCGCGGTATAGAGGAAGCGGCTGAACTCCGCCGAGGGCACCTCGGCCCGCGCGATCCTCAGGTCCCGGCCCTCGGGGGCGGGGACCGGACGCAGGTCGGCGGGCGAGGTCTGCTCGAGGGACCAGGTGGTGAGAGTGATGCTCATGCGCTTATCGCATCATGCGGAGCGCCGGATTCCCACCATGTTCGGTCCTGGCGGACACGCTGTCCGACATACGGACACCGCGTCACGCGGCCTCCGTGGTGCCGGCCGCGTCCGGCTGGGCCTTCGGGTGGTGCTTGAGCCGGCTCCGTGCGTCCACCCGCGCGGGTCCCTTGTCGAGGCTGTCCCAGTACGGGTGCGTGCAGACCTGGACGGACAGCTCACGGATGAGCTCCCACAGGCGGCGTTCCTCGGCCTCCTGCTCGGGGGTGTAGCCGGGGGACGGCTCTCGTCCACCGATGACCTGATCGGTGTGGGGGTGCTTCGTGCCGGGCCAACCGGGCAGCGGCTCGACCGACCAGGGCAGTGCGCGGCACAACGCCGCGTACGCGGCGTGGGCCTCGTGGAGGCGCTGCTGGGCCTGGATCAGGTCGTCGGGAAAGGGGAGGGTCTCAGCCACGCGTGAATAGTACTCCTGTTCGAATGCCGACACGCGGAGCCGCGCCGCACGAACTGCCGTGGTCACCCTGGCGGCCTACGTCTGCCTCGCTCGCCGCGCCCCCTGGTGAGCGCAGGCGGCGCCGACGTACGGCGCCCGCCCGGGGGCCGGCGGCCTGGGCTCTCGGCCGGGGCGCCCGGGTCGCCCCGCATTACCTCAGCGGTAACCGATCGATTACAGCGAGTCCGCCGTGATCGCAGGTCAGGGCCCCCTCGGGTGCCGGGACTGGCGCCGAGGGAGCCAAAAGGGGAGCCACCGGCTAGCGGGAGCGCTCCTTCTCAGGCCTTGAAGATCTCGTCCATGGCTTCCGCTCCGTCCGTGATCACGGGGCGGATCTGCTTGCGGTAGACAGTCTCGGTCGTAGCTGTCCCGTTGTGCCCCACGAGCCTGGCGATGACCTCGATCGGCGTACCGTGATCGGAAAGCAGCGAGACGAAGCTGGTGCGCAGCTCCCGCGTCGTCCAACGCTCTGGAGCCGCGAAGCCGGCCGCCTTGAGTAGGGACCGCAGCGCTCGTAGCACGTTGGTCGAGCTCCGCTGCGATCCGTCTGAGTGAGCGAAGACGAATCGATGATCGGACCATTCCTCTCCTCGGGCCGCGCACTCTTCGAGCTGGCGCTGTCGATGCTTGGCCAGAACGACAGCGGCGTAATGCGGCATGGTCAGTGATCGTCGGCTCTTCTGTGTTTTCGTCTCCCCCTTCTTCCTCACCGAGCGCCACACGTCGACGTAGGGGCGTTCGTCACCCTCCGGGTCGATGTGTACATGGGACCAGGTGAGCGGTCTCTCCTCCTCGGTCCGGACTCCGACGAGCAGCGCGAGGACTACGTAGGCGTGAATCCAGGTTCCTTGTCGGGCCTGAAGGACTGCCTGGGCTTCTTCCAGGGACAGGGACTTGCTGGGACGTCCCTCCTGGCCATGAGGGAGCTCAACGAACTCGGCGACGTTCCGGCTTACCTTTCCCTCGCGCTGAGCTTGGGCGAGGGACCGGCGGAGGATGGATCGGACTCGCTTCAGGCTCTCGTGGGAGAGTTCGTCAGACTTCGCCGTCAACCACTCGTCGACTTCGTCGGGCGAGAGCTCGTGCACCTTGGCCTTACCCAGGTCCGGGACGACGTGGTTGGCGGCCAAGCTGCGGTAGACCTTGATGCTGCTCTCCTCGCGGCCGCGCAGCCCACGTGTGAGCCAACTGTTGACGACGTCCTCGACGGTGTTCTTCGGCGAGGTACGAACCCCTTCCACCAGCTCGCTCCGGAGCTTCCGCAGCTTGCTGCGAACCTCCGTCTTCGTCTTCCCCGAAACCTTCGAGCGCCGCCGCTTTCCGTTGGGTCCATAACCAAGAGAGATGGCGCCGATGTATCGGTTCTTGGAGCTGTCCCAGTAGATCGAGTCTTCGCCGTTTCCTGCCTTCTTGCGCGGCGAGGGTTCGTTGGTGGGCATGGGGTGCGTTGCCTCTCGAATGACAGGAGGCCGCACCCGATGGGTGCGGCCTCGGTGTGCGGTTCTTGGTCTCAGGCGGCGTCGGACTCGCGCTTCAGCATCTCGACGTACTCGTCGATGTACTCGGTCGGGACGAGGCGCCGGCGCCCGACGCGTACGGTCCGGAGGCGTCCGAGGCGGATCTCCTCCCACACGGTGGTGCGCTCGAAGCCGAGGAGGTATGCAGCGTCAGGCACAGGGTGGAGTCGCCGCTGAAGCGGCATCGGCTCCGCGGGAGCGGGCGTCTTGGCGGTTGCCATGGGGCTCCTTCAGCTCGGTCCGGGGTGCCAGAACCCCGGAAAGTGCTGACAGAACTGACAGAACCTCGCCGTATGACCTCTGACCTGGGGGTTTGGCCGGTTCAACTGTCGTGACAAAACCTCAAAAAACTCTGACAGAACCTCGGAAACCTAGGTTGTGTCAGCGTGGGCGGGCCCGGACGGGTCGAGGTTTTTTGAGTTCTGTCAGAGTTTTCGGAGGTTTTGTCAGAGCTCCGAGAGCGGCTGTTTCCGCAGGTCAGGCGGCTAGTCGGGAGGTTCTGTCAGTTCTGTCACGGGTTTCGGGGTTTTCAGGCGCTGGGGGTGAGGCGGGGGTGGGTCTCGTAGCGGGGGGAGGGCGGCCGGCCGCCGCGGGTGGTGCGGGGCGCTGGGGGCTGTTGGCGGACCCAGCCGTGTTCCTCCAGGAGGTTCAGGGCGGGGTCGAGGTCGCTCATGGCGGGGAACTCGCTGCGGGGCATTGCTCGGAAGAGGTCGCGGCGGGTGAAGGTGGCGGTGCGGTTCTCGCTGAGGTGGGTCAGGAGCGTGTGGGCGGCTTCCTGGGCGGGGTCGGCTTTCATGGCGTCGAAGACGTCGAGGGCGTGGGCGGTGAAGTAGTCGCCGAGGCGGGTGGCGTCAGCCATCGTCTCGGCGGCGATCGGCCGGTTCCACGCGTCATCGGGATGGGTGGCAAGGTGGAGGAGCCCGGCGATGCGGGCGACGGCTCCGTCGCGCTTGCTGGCCCAGTTCAGGATCGGGGCGAGGGAGCCGTCTTTGCGGAGGCGGGATTCGGTGACGCGCTGGTAGGCGAGGAGAACCGCATCAGCCTCGGGAGAGAGGGTGAGCTCGGCGGTCTCGGTCCAGGCCGCGAGGGTCAGGGCCAGGCGGCCGAGCTTGTGGGCGTAGGTGGCGGCGGTGTCGGGGCTGAGGAGCTCGGGGGTGAGGTTGCGATAGCCGACGAGGGACTCGGGCTTGGAGTAGAGGAACCGGGCGAGCAGCCCGCGGCCGTCGGCGCCCTTGATCTGGCCGATGGAGTCGAGGACTTCAGGCTGGACGGCGAGGCCCATGGTGATCGAGGGATTCTCGATGTGCTGGGCGTCGCGGGCCTGGCGGTTGACGCGGGCCAGGTCGCCGGCGTGGCCCTTGAGGAAGATGCCCATGTTCGGGGCGCCGGAGTAGCGCCCCGCGATGATCTCGAAGATCTCGCCCTCGGGAGACATGATCGAGATACGTCCGTCCTGCTGGGCGAGGAGGGTGGTCAGGCTCTCTGCGGTGACGTCGTCGGCGATGAGCTGCGGCTCGGCCGGGACGACCGCGCGCTCGGCGGCCTGGGACAGGGCTGCGGCCTGGGCGGTCAGCTCGGCCATCTTGTCGGCCTCGGCGTTGGCGGCCTGCTTCTCGGCCCGCTCGGCGGCGGCCTTCGCGATGCGCGCGGATGCGGCGGCCTCGGCGCGCTGGGGTGCGGTGAGCTCGACGAGGGCCTTTTCGGCGGCGAGCAGGGGCTTGACCATGAGGCCGAAGACGGCGCTCTTGCGGTTGCCGGGCGGGAGCGCGACGGCTGTGTAGATGTTGACGGGCTCGCTCCACTGCCCGCGCACGGTCACGGTGAGGCGGCCGCCGGCGGCGGTGCCGATGACGGCGAGCGCGAGGCACCCGGCGAGGTCGACGGGCGTCTGGGTCTCCTCGGCGACGCCGGCCGTCATGTTGCCGAGCCAGTCGGGCAGCGCATCGACGGGAAAGGCGGGGAGCTGCCCGCGGGTGTTGATAGGCACCGGCTCGTCCCAGACAGGCCCGGCGAGGTCCTCGGCGGTCATCTCGTCGAACCCCGCCCACAGTTCAGGGTCGTGCGTAGTCATGCGGTGGTCCTCCCTTCGGCCAGGAGCAGGCCGAGGCCTTTGCTGAGCGGATCGGCGGGCAGGTGCAGGTCAGGGCTGTTGGGGACGCCTTCGGCGACGCCCTTCGGGGCGCCCACCGCCCGTTCGGGCTGGGGCTGGTTGGCGCCCTTCGGAACGCGACGCTGGTGAAAAGCTCTTAGAGGCGGGGCAGGGGGGTTGGTCATGCCGCCCTCCGGCTGCCGGCGGGGTTGTTGGTGACTGACCAGTCCAGCCCTCGGGTGATGACGTCGTCGTAGTAGCGCTGCGGCTGGGTCGCGTTGCTTGCCGCCGCGCTCCTAAGAGCCCGCTCAACGTCCCCGCGGGCGAGGTCGCCCGACGCGACGAATCGCCCCAGAGCCCTCGCGGCCCTGAGCAGTGTGGCGTTGCGGGTCCCGGCTTCTGCATGGGCGACGTTGCGGACCTCGTCGTCCAGAGCCGCTTTCGCGTACCGGGGCCCGTTCACCGTCAGCGGCCCCGGAACGTCCCTGACGGGCTTGGGGCGGGCCGCGAGCGCGTCGGCAAGCCATCCGGGCAGCGGGATGGGGCTGATGCTGTCGATGACGGTGTAGGCGCCGTCGTGGGTGTGGCTGCCGGGGGCGACGACGTACCCGCCCCAGCCGCGGGTGTCGACGTGCTTGCCGAGGCGTCCAGCGGTGCAGCCGAGACGGGCGCCTTCGGGTTGGGTGAAGTACAGGTGCATCCCGCCGCGCGCGGTCCGCACCCGGTAGGTGGTGGGGACGGCCTTCCCGGCGCGCTCGCAGAGCGCCTCAAAGGAAGTCACGCCGTCAGGCGTTCCTTCCTCGTCTGTCGGCTTGAGCGTGTCCAGGTCGACCACGAGCAGCCCGGACGGGCCAGTGGCGATCCCGATGTTGTACGGGGCGTGGGTCCAGGCGGCGGCGAGCAGGTCCGGGTCGGTAGTGGCGCGCTGTTCGGGGGTGCGGTGGCCGTTGGCGCAGCGGCTGGTGCCGGGGCAGCGGGCCGCGGCGTGGCCGGCGGGCCGCTTGTCGCGGGGGCGGAGCGGGAAGACGTGCCACCCGCGTTCGGCCGCCGCGACGGCGTGGGCGAGCAGGTCGAGGCCGGCCAGGTCAATGGTGGGGAGGGTGGTCACGCGGCCACCTCCAGAGAGGTCCGGGCTTGGAGCTGGGTGCCGATCCAGTGGGTGTAGGCGGGTGGGATGGCCTCGCAGACCTCGCGGATGCCGCGGGGGATATCTCCGCTGGGCGGGACTTTGATCCACGGCATTTGGAGGGCGTCGCTGGCGGCGTTTTGCCAGGCGCGGGAGTGTCGGCCGCCGGTGATGGTCATGAACGGCTTGGCCTGGGTGGGCAGGTAGCCGTTTCGCGTGCAGGCGGCGGTGTGGGCCGGGTGGGGTGGGGTGGTGAGGGGCCAGTTCGTCTCGAAGAGCCGATGCCGGTACACCTTCAGGTCGAACATCGGCCCGCACAGCAGCGCCGGGTCGCGCAGTTCGCTGGCGGCGGTCTCGACGTTCTCGATGACGTATGGCAGGCCGACGGTCTGGAGGGCGTCGCGGACGGGGGCGATGAGGTCGGGGTAGGTCTTGTGGTTGTAGGCGTTCAGCGGGCTGTAGTGCTGGCACGGAGGGCTGGCGTGGACGGCGTCGTACTCGTGCCCATGCGCGGAGAGGTAGTCGATGGCGTCGGCGACGTGGTGGGTGAAGGGGTAGTTCGGCTGGGGGTTGATGTCGACGCCGGTGACGTCGAAGCCGGCCTGGTGGTAGCCCATGCCTGCGCCGCCGGCGCAGGAGAACAGATCCAGCAGCCGCGGCCGGCCGCCGCGCTCTCGCCGGATCGGGATGGGATGGGGCATCCTGGAGAACCTCCAGTTCGAGTGGATTGGATGAACAAGAGCGGCCCCGGTCTTTGGCGAGATGTGGGGGCCGCTCTTGGCTTTCGTGGGTCCTTCACCTGGCGTGTCCACAGGTGATGACGGGGCGGGAGTGTCAGTGGGGGCCGATACGTTGATCGGCGGGGCACCGCGCGTCGCGCGGGTATCGGTCGACGGAGGGGTCGAAGAATGACGGCGTGGCTGATGTACCTGGGTGAGAACGCCAAGCGTGTGGGCGGCGGGTACGACGACAACAGCTCCACCCACTACAGCTGGGACAGCCGGGTGCCGAACGCGACCAGCGTGCAGGTCGGCGACCAGATCGTGCTGTGGGACGGCAATACCTCGCTGGGCCTGTCGGTCATCGAGGACATCGAGACCGGCACCGGCACCAAGGACCTCAGCTCCTGCCCCAAGTGCGGCAAGGCCGACATCGCCGAGCGCAAGACGATGACGCCGAAGTACCGCTGCTGGACCAACGGCTGCAAGGCCGAGTTCGACCAGCCCGCCGTCGAGACCGTCGACGTCACCACCTACCGCGCCCGCTACGAGGCCGGCTGGGTCGACCTCCATGGCCACCTCACCGCACCCGAGCTGCGCCAGCTGTGCGAGGAACAGAAGTCACAGAACGCGCTGCGCCGCCTGCGCTGGGACGACTTCCGGGCGCGGGTGGAGACCGGGAAGAACGCCACCCCGCTCAGCGTCGTCGACTCCGCCCGAGACCTCATCGTCGGCGGCCACACCGAGAGGACCGTCCGCGTCCGCAAAGGACAGCCCGCCTTCCGCGCGGCTCTGCTCGCCGAGTTCGGCGAGCTCTGCGCCTTCACCGGCCCGATGCCCGCCACCGTCCTGGAAGCAGCCCACCTCTACAGCTACGCCAAGAACGCCACGCACAAGGCCGGCGGTGGTCTGCTCCTGCGCCGCGACGTCCACCGCCTGTTCGACCTGGGCGAGATCGCGATCAACCCGCAGACCCTGCTCCTGGACGTCGCGCCCCAGACCCGCGCGTACGAGGTCTACGCCCAGCTTCACGGCCATCCGCTGACCGTGCCGATCAAGATGACGCACAAGAAGTGGATCGTCCAGCACTGGGGCATGCACCGCGAAAAGCCCGCGACGGCCATTCCCGAGCAGAAGACCGGCCCGACCGTTCCGGTGAGCGCCTGAGCGCGACGGACCTCGGGCGGCCTCCCGGATTCAGTGAGCCGTCAGCCGGCTGTCAGCGGTTGTTGATGGTTCCGTTGGCACGGCCGAACAGTCCGGTCGCGGTGATGTTCTGCGTGATGTGCGTCGTCGACCCGGCCGAACCCGTGCCGCCGCCGCCGACCGCGCGGCGGGCGGTGCGGAGCAGGACGGGCACGGCGATGACGGCGGCGACGACGAGGGCGGCGGCGGACCACAGGGCATGGCTCATGGCGATGAGTCCCGGGGCGGCGTAGGAGAGTCCGATACCGGCGGCGCCGATGCCCGTGCCGACGGTGGGGGCGAGGAGGGCGGTGGTCTTGGCCCAGGCGGGGATCGGCTGCGCGGCGGTCACCGGTGCGGGCGGGGGCGCGGGGTGGGTGTAAGCGAGGGTCCGGACCCCGTTGGGGAGGGTGACCCAGTCGACCCCCGGCGGGATCTCCGCGGGAAGGACCACCGGCTTCTCGGCCGAGGGCCAGGGGCTGGCGTACGAGGCGGGGTAGCGGGCGGGGGCGGTGCTCTGGGGCGGGGTCTCGAAGTGCACAACGGGGTCCCTTCGACGACGGCGGCCAGCACCCTGGGGGGTGCCGGCCGGTGCCTTGCTTGTCGTGTCGCTTGTCGCTTGTCTTGTCGCTTGTCGCCTTGCAGGTCACAAGCCGTTTCCAGCCCTCAGCAAGCCGCCCAGGGTCCTTACCGGGCGCGGTGGGTGACAAGCGACAAGCGGTTGGCTTCGACCTACCTGGCCGATCACCTTCGTGAGGTGTCGGGGATGATGCCGTGGTGAGCATCGTTGAGATCGAAAGCCCGTGGACGCCAGCTCACCAAGCGGTGGAGTCGAGCGACCACGCCGGGCTCACGCGCCTCCTCGACGAGGGAGCCGACGTGAACGAGATTTGCTGTGGGATGACCTTGCTGATGCACGCCATCGACTTGGAAGGTGACTCGGCTCTCCAGTCCCGGCAACCGATCAACAGCGCGCTTACGGCGATCCTCCTTGCCTACGGGGCCGACCCCGCCATCACCCTCGACGGCGAAACCGCCTACGACATGGCCCAGAGATACGACCACGGCATGGCGATCCGGTTGCTGACCCGGTTCACGTCCTAGTCCCCAATGCGCCCGTCGGGGGCGTGGCGGTGGTGGACGTAGCGGACCTTCGTGCCCGTTCCGACCCTTACGGCGGTGCCGTCGTCGGTCCATGTCTTGAGCCAGCCGACGACGGTCTGACGGCTGGTGCCGTGCTGCTCGGCGAGCGCGCGGGCGATCGCGGAAGCCCCGGTCCCCTCCGAGCCGGCGGCGAACAGGACGGCGAGCGCGGCCTGTCGGGCCTCACTGTCCTGCTGCTCGTTCCGGAACGCGCTCAGATTCAGCCCGGGACGCTCCTCGCGCTCCTCGTGGGTGTCCGTGTCCGGCTCGGTGGTGGTGCCGAACTCCGCGTCAATCTGGGCCATGAACCGGGCCGCGAGTGCGTCCTCATCGGTCGCGGGAGTGGCCGGCGCGGGGGTGTCGCGCAGCGCGGAGAGGTTCAGCCCACCCAGTCGGGCGGGACGATCCTCGGCCGCCAGAGCGGGCCGCTCGTCGGCCACAGCGCTGGTGCGCATCCACGCAGTGCGGGTGGTGTCCCAGCGGCGGGCGTAGGCAGGGCCGGCAGCCTTCGCCGACTCCGCGTCGAGCCGCGGGTGGAGGGTGGAGGTGGCGCGGACGATGTCGGCGATCTGGTTCGGGGTGATCCGCCACGACTTGAACACGCCCGGGGCCGACTCCGGGGTGCCGATGAAGCCGGCGCCCTTGTACGGGGCCTGCTCCGGCTTCAGCCCCCGGGAGCCCGGAAAGACCTTGGACAGGTCCATGCCCTCGACCTCGCCGCCGGTCAGGCAGACGCGGGCCTTGGCCTCACGGCGGATCATCAGGTTGCCCAGCACGGATCCGGTGGCACCGAGCGCGGTCAGGACATCACGGATGCCCATGGCCCTCATGAGCCGGATGACCTCAAGGATCTTCCCGGCGAGCTTGCGCATCTGCGGGTCGTTGCTGGCCAGGATCTCCGCTCCCTCGTCGATCACGAGCATGATCTGAGGGATCTGGGCCGAGACGGGCAGCAGGTCCGTGTTCGCCTTCGCCATGAGGTCCTGGTAGACGACCTTCCGGTGCTTGCCCACCCGCAGGGCCGTGTCGAGCATCAGCTCAGCCTCCTCCGGTGTGGAGGCGAGCCAGTCGACCCCGGGCCGGGTCTCCCCCTCCGGGCTGCCGGAGGGATCGAAGGCAGGGCGGACCCAGGGCAGGCCGGCCGATCCAGCGTTGAGGTCGATGACCCAGGTCAGCACGTCGGTAGCGCGGGCGAACCCGGCGAGCACGGTGTGAACGAAGTTCGTCTTGCCCGACCCCGTAGGACCGACGACCAGCGCGCACTGTTCCCGCAGGTAGACCTGAATTTCCCGGCCGTCGGAGCGGACGCCCCAGGGCAGGCCGGTGTGGATGGACAGCGGGCCGTAGTCGCTGGGGTAGGGGATCTCACCGGCGAGGACGTTCACGGTGGAAACGTCGACGAGAACGCGACCCTGGTGAATGCCGGGGGTGGCGGCGGCGGTGCAGCCGTGCGGGAGGCGCGCGTCGGCCGACAGGCGGGCGGAGTCCTTCGCGATCTGGTCGTACGTCGTCCCGCCGGGGAGTTCGGCGTCGATGGTGAAGCCGGTGCCCGTGGGCCACTTCTCGATCGCCAGAACCGTGACCGTGATCCCGCAGACGCGCTGGATGCGGTCGACCCACTCCGCGGCCAGGGTGCGGCGCTCGGCATGGAGTTCGGCGGCGACCTGCTGGTCCGCCCACGCGATCAGCTCCAACTCGCGAGCGTCCTCGTAGAAGCCAACCGACCGGGCAGCAGTGCCCATCCCGACGCCGAGGACGGCGAGGGACCCGATCGCGGTCCAGGTCAGGGGGCCAGTGGCCATGGCCCAAGTGGTCCACCCGGCGCCGAGCAGCCACGACGACGCGCGGAGCGTGACGGTGCGGGCGGAGAGGCGTTCGCGGAGGGTGGAGATGGAGTGGCCGATGGCGCCGGCGGCGCCGACGGCGAGGGCCCAGGCGGGGGGCATGCCGGTAGCGGCGCCGGTGGTGGCCAGCGCGAGGGCACCGGTGGTGGCGGACAGGGCGCCGGTCACGGGTCCGTGACCGGCACTCCAGTCCCACACCGGCCCGTTGGGGGTGTGGTCGGTGGTGGCCATGATCAGACGTTCCAGCCCTTCTCGGCCTCGGGGCCGTTGCGGGGGTCTTCGTGGCGGGCGATGTCGTGCTCGTGGACCTGCCGGAAGAGCGGCGCAAGGTCACCGGCGGAGTCGACCGCGCGCATCAGCGCGCCGTAGATCTCGTCGAACGCGCCGGCGATGTCCTTCTCCAGCGGGAACTCGGAGTCGGAGCGCTCGGCGAGGATACGGAAGGTGTTGGCGACCGACGTCAGGGCGTCGGGCAGGTTCTCGACCATGGTCAGGATCTCCATGGCCGTGTCGGGCTCGTAGGTGCGGGCCGCGTTCTCCATCTCGGCGGCGGCCTCTTCGAACTTGAAACCGGACACGTTCACGACCTCCACAGGGGACGAGGGTGCAGCGGGGGCGAGGAAGGTGGGGCGCTGAACCTTGTCGCTGATCTGCTGCTCGGGGTTTAGGTCGTCGTCGATCGCGGCCTCGGCGGCGGCCTGCCGCTCGCGGATCGCCGCGTCACGGGCGGCCTGCTGTTCCTCGGCGGTGCGCATTAGCCGCCGGTACAGCCGCCGGCCCGGGTGCTGAATGGACTTGACGCCGAGCTTCCGGCCCAGCGGCGTGGTCAGCATGCCGAGGGCGCCGACAGGGGCGGCCAGCAGTGCGGCGGCGAGACGGCGGCCCTGCTTGCGGGCCGCCGACTTCCACAACGCCCGCCGGGCGTCCTTACGCACGGCCCGCTTCAGGACCCGGGCCTGCTTCGCGGTCAGTCCAGCGCGGACCTTGTCGCGAGCACCGTCGACCGCACGGGCCGCCGACCGGTCGCGCGCCGTGCGCGCCCGCTGCACCGCAGCGTCACGACCGGCACGGATCCTCCCGCCGAGCCACGAACGCCCCGTTCCCGTCCGGCTCTTTGGGTTCCGACCCGTCACACCACCTGTGGTGGCGGTCGAGGGGTGGAGCGAGGGGATGTTGCGGCGGGTGTCGGCGACGGTGCGACGGTTGTGCACACCCTGTGCACGCCGGTCCATCCTCGTCGGCCCCGCCATCGAACGGGCCGCCTGACGCAGGGCCTTGACCTGCCCCACCCGGCCCTTCGACCGGGGCCGGCCGGTCGCCGAGGACGCCCCGACGCTGCCCGTCCGGCCCCTGGACGTGCGGGACACACCGGCGCCGGTGCTGTGGGTGCCGCCGGTGGTCTGCCGGGACGTTCGGGGGGTGGGAACCTTTGAGCCTCCGGCCCGACTGGTCGTCTTAGTGCGGTTGCGGACCGCGCGGCGGGCCAGGACCGCACCACCGACGACCGCCGCACCGACCATGGCGAAGACGGCGCCGGGCGGACCGGCCGCGACCACAGCCGCGGCGATGCCGCTGACGGTGCTGTTCACGCCCGTAGTCGCGAGCGGCACCACGGGCCAGCCGCCGGCAGTGTGCTCGACATTCGGGGTGTCCTTCACCGGCTGCTCGGCGGCCGGCGGCGGGGGCGGAGAGGTGGGCGGGGCCGGCGGCGGGGCGGTGGTGCCTACTACCGGCTTCGTGCTGATGTCCGTCATCCTTGCTACCTCCCTTTGGGGAGATCAGGGGCCCGGCCAAAGCTGTGGAAGGTGGATGGTCGGGCCCTGCCAGATGTGCAGGTCAGAGGGTGTTCGGCTCCAGCGAGAAGAACACGACGGTCGAGCCCTGCAGCGAGGGGTAGGCGCGGGTCGCGTGCTGCCGGATGTGCTCGTAGGTGTCGAAGCGGGACGCCCCGGCGGCCGGCGTGATGGTGCCGCTCACGGTGCCCTCGCCCCGTCCGTCGGACAGGGTCAGGACGTACATGTGGGAGCCCTGCGGCCGGTCGTACTCCACAGAAAACCTCCAGGTCAGGCGGCGAGTGCGAGGGCCGCGAGGGCCAGGGCGGTGATGTGGGCGGCCTGGTCGACGTGTGCGGCACCGCCGTTGGCGGCCCATGCGGCCTGGCCGAAGCGGCTCATCCACCAACGCACCGGCCAGCGACGGTCGATGAACGCATGCGTGCCGCCGATCCAGGCCAGCGCCGCGAACGCAGACCAGGTGGGGACGGACAGGTCGAGCAGGACCATGCCGGTCAGCAGGGTGATGGCGCAGGTGGCGATGTGGGTGCCGGCGTGGTCGAGGCTCGCCCGCCAGCCCTCGGCGCCGGGCTCGGCCTTGTGGGCGGCCTGGTGGTCGGTCTGGAAGGGGTAGTCGGCCAGCAGGTGACCGACGTAGAGCAGCAGAAACACGGTCGCGAACACGGGACTCTCCTCGGTGTCGGTCACGCAGTGGCGGTGCTGGGGTAGGCGCACGGGGTACACATGCCGAGCGAGCGCGGGATGCAGTAGCCGGCGTCCCGGCGGCACTGCGGGCACACCCGGCGGGCGGCATTCGCACGCTCCAGGGCGGCCCAATTCGCGGGCGTCATGGGCCGGACCGGCAGGGCCCGGTCGATGCGGTACAGGTAGGCGACCAGCGGGCCGCGCCGGCGGCGGGGTCGTTCGAGCTGTGCGGCGACGTCCTGACCGCCGGGCCGCAAGCCGCAGGCACGCAGCTGTCGGAACGTCGCCAACCCATCCGGGGCGCAGCGCCACGGGTAGGTAGGGATCACTGGTCAGCCCCCTGCAGGGCGCGGGCCGGGGTGGTGTCGCGGAGCTCCTGGTAGCGAGTGGAGACCCAACCCACCGACCAGCCGCACAGCTCGGCGGCCTGCCGCACCGACAGCCCCGCCCCGAACGCGGCACTCACCGTTTGACGCGCCCGGTCCTCCGGCTGCTTCTCGCTGGCCGGCCCGGCGGACAGCAGGGCGATGCGTTCACGCTCGGCGCGCTCGGCCGCCTGCTGCTGTTCACGCAGGGCAGCTTCCTCACGGGCCCGGCGCTCCTGCTCACGCTGCTGCGCGACCTGCCGTTCACGGGCCAGCCGCTGCTGTTCACGCTCCCGCTCGGCCGCCAGGTGCTGTTCACGCTCGCGTTCAAGGCGTTCACGCTCGGCCCGCTGTGCCTGCTCGGCCGCAGCTTCCCGCTCGCGCTCCTCACGGCGAGCACGCTCCTCCCGTTCAGCCTGTTCACGGGCCAGGGTGGCTTCGTGCTCACGCTGTTCACGGGCAAGCTGCGCCGCGTGCTCACGCTCCTCCCGGGCTCGCCGCTCGGCCCGCTCCTCGCGTTCCTCCGCGGCTCGCTCCCGCTCGGCTCGGGCAGCCCGCTCACGGGCGTTCAGAGCCTCCAGCGCATTCGTGATCGCCCGCCGGTAGGCCAGTCCAGTCTCCGCGGTCACGATCAACAGCAGGGGCGCCACCGCGTGCACGGCCACGCCGACCAGGTCTTCCTTCAGGGCGGAGTCCGCTGTGTTCAGGGCGAGGGTCATGCAGCCGGTCATCCATCGCAGCGCGATCGGCCACCGGCCCCCGTGCCCTCCGAGACGGGCCAGGACCGAATCCAGGCGCACGACGATGACGACCGCGGCGTCGACCACGAGGGGCAGGATCGGGGCCGTCCAGTCCCACTCGTCCGCCGTGTGCGCGGCCATGAGCGGGGTGACCGTGAGGATGGAGTAGAGCATCGCTCCGCACACGATCAGCCACGTGCCAACCGACAGCGCCCGTTCTGCTGAACGGATCTGAACACTGTTCACGACCCGGCCCCGCCCCGCGGAATGTGCATGATCGACCAGCCCGTCAGGGCGCCGCCCTGGACGCCCGGGGGCAGCCAGCCGGCCGGGTTGGCGCCGAGCGTCGCGGCGTGGTCCTTAGCGGCCTGAACACTCGCGTGAACGCTGTGCGGGGCCCCGTCGCGCAGCAGCAGCGCCGCCGGCGCCACCGCCGCACGACGGGCCACGTTCAGCTCCTCGTGGAGCGTCGCGGCCTCAGCCGTCGACTCCTTCAGCGCCGCCTCAACCTCGGCGACGTGCTCGCGCAGGATGGCTGCGTCACTCTCCGCCGAGGCAACGCAGCCGTGCAGGTGGTCCACCCGGGCGACGTGCCGGCGGTACTGCTCTGCGGCACGGCCGTTCGCGTCGGCCTCGGCCGCACGCGCCTGCTCCGCGTTCTCCACAAGCTGGCGCAGACGCTCGGTCGTGATGACGCGGATCACGCGGCACCGCCCAGCGGGGTGGCGGCGCGGTTGGTCAGGTTGCGCCGCTCGGCCAACACCCTGCGGCGGGCCCGGCGGATGCGCTGGGCGTCCAGCGCCGTGCCCGGCCGGTCCAGCAGGGAGATCGTGACGTCGAGCAGGTCGATCTCCGCCTCGATCAGCGGCATCTCCTGCTCGATCGCGTCCAGCTCGGCGCCCGTCGGCTCCCCGTCGAACGGGAGAGTCGTAACAAGGCTCTGAAGTGCAACGATGGACTTCATTGGGTCTGCTCCTTCGAGAGAGGAACGGCCCGAACAGAGCCCCCGGTGTTCCAGCACCGGGGGCTCACGCCGTTGGAGTGGGGTTTCCGGCTCCCCTCGACCCCGCCCGTACGGCACCCCATGCAGGGTCCGGACGGGCGAAGGAGGCAACCGGCCGCAGCCGAGAGGCTGCGGAGGTCAGGTGACGCGGTGGGCGCGGCCGCCTCGCCGGTCCAGCGCGGGCGGCGCCTGAAGTCTTCGTCGGGACATCGCAACCTCCTTGGCGTCGAGCAACAGGGGTGGAGCACTGCAAGGGGGACCGCGTCCCCACTCTCCGGCCGTTGCTCGCGGTCGCCGGGCCACCTCGCCAGTACGGGCCGTAGCCCTGTTCCACCTGGCCTTTAGCGGGATTGCAGCGTCCCCGCCCTCTGCGCGTGCAGCACCTCTCGGCGGATCGGAATCCGAAGAGGTACATGTAGTACCTGTTCCTCATCATGCGGAGAAGGATTCGCGGCGTCAAGTCCCTTCACCCTCCGGGGTCGACGCTTCCGTCCGCTCGATGTGCCTTCAGCTTCGCTGCTGCGGCCTAGACGTTGGACTCCGCACATGTACGACTGGCGCACGGCTTCGCTACGGTGAAGTCGTCCCAAGTCGTCCCACTGGGGGAGAGTCACGGCATGGCGAATGAGCGGTTACGCGGCGCGATTACGAAGAGTGGCCTGTCGATCAAGTCGCCGAGTCCCTAGGGGTGTCGGCCAAGACGGTCGAGCGCTGGATCAATGAACCCAAGCGTCAGCCCTACCGCCGCTTCAAGTACGCAGCGGCCTCGCTCCTCCAATGCGAGATGTCCTACCTTTGGCCGGACGAGCGAACATCGGCCGAGGTCACCGAGGCGGGGAATGCAGAGCTTGTCAGGCTCTACCCTCACCGCTCCGTGGTGCCGAACCGCCTCTGGCCGCAGCTCTACGCCCGAGCGTCGCGGCAGTTCGACGTGCTCGTCTACTCGGGCTTCTGGCTCACCGAAGACGCAGCCTTCCACCAGGTCGTCAAGGAGAGGTCGGCCGCCGGCGTCCGCGTCCGGTTCATGCTTGGCGACCCCGGGGCTGAGGCTGTCGCCAGGCGCGGCGAGGATGAGGGGATCGGGGGTGCGATGTCCAGCAAGATTCGAAACGCGCTGGTGAACTACGCCCCCTTGTTCGGGCTCCCGGGTGTGGAGTTCCGGCTCCACTCCACCACGCTTTACAACTCGATCTACCGGGCCGACGACGAGATGCTCGCCAACGGCCACCTGTACGGCGTGGGCGCGTACATGGCGCCGGTGCTGCACATCCAGCGCGTCCCAGGGGGTGAGCTGTTCGACGCTTACGCTGAGAGTGTCGAACGGGTTTGGGAGAGCGCGCGGCCCATCTCCTCGCCCACTGACCTTGGAGGTCCAGACGCATGAGCCGAATCGACTACTTCCGGGACCCCAACGCCCCCGCGGCAAACTCCGTTGTGCCCTCTGTTACGGCCATCGTGCGCGACGAGGCGGACAGACTCCTCGTCATTCACAAGACCGACAACAACCTCTGGGCACTGCCCGGCGGCGGCCACGACATCGGCGAGCGCATCGCCGATACAGTCGTGCGCGAGGTCGAGGAGGAGACCGGCATCAAGGTCGTGGTCGACGGCATTGTCGGGCTCTACACAGACCCGGAGCACGTGCTCGCGTACGACGACGGCGAGGTGCGGCAGCAGTTTTCCATCTGCTTCCGTGCCCGCCCGGTAGGCGGAGCCCTCCGCACGAGCAGCGAATCCAAAGAGGTCCGCTGGATAGCTCCGGCGGACCTCGCTGAACTGGACATGCATCCATCCATGCGTCTCCGGATCCAGCATGGCTTGGACGAGTCGCGCCGCGAGCCCTACATCGGTTGAGCGTCCGAGGCGAGGGCCATCCGGGTTTCCACCCGCTCCGCGGCGGCGTAAATCTCTGGCGCCGCTCGCTGGATGAACCGACCCACGATGGTGTCAGGCCCGTACCGCTGCACGATTTCTTCCAGCCGGGCCGCCGGCGTCGTGTGATCCCCGTCCGGGGTGGTCGTCATGTCCGACACGATCAGCGCGTCCACCAGCTCGGGCCGCTCCAGCTCGAACTCGGACTCCAAATCACGTCGGAGTCCCCGCTCCTCGGCCTCGAGGAGGGCACAGGAGTGGTGCGCCACGAGTCGCACGACCCGCTCGTCCGCGCCCTCCTGGTCGCGGAGGAAACGGGCCCCGTCGAGTGGGTGGAAGCCGGTGGTGGCGATGGAGGGGGAGTAGCCGACGTCGTGCAGCACGGCGGCGGCCTCGAGCAGCTCTGCGTCGCGGCCGAGGATCGGGCTCAAGGAGCGTGCCCGCTTGGCTACCCCGAGAGAGTGCGCCCAGCGGCGCGGTAGCGGTTCGGCCAGCATTGATTCGGAGAGCGAATACGCCCACTCAGTAAGCCCCATGGATGGCAAGGCTATGACTCCTCTTGGACGGTCGGAAGGGCGAGCACCGTGCGCCCCTTGCCGTGCACGGTGGCGAGCAGGCCGGTCCCTTCCATCTGTGCCAGCGCGTGGCGTACGGCTGTCCGGGACATTCCGAAGCGCTCGCAGAGGTTCGCCTCTGACGGGAACCTGTCGCCGACCGCCAGGGAGTCCTCCGTGATGACGGCGACCAGGCGCTCGACGAGAGGCGGGATGGGTGCCCGGGACACGCGCCAGCCGGCCCCCGGCACGGAGGTGATCAGCTTCTCGGACTCCAATGTCTTGAGCGCGCGGCGGATGGTGTTCCGGGAAACGTCGTGGGCCTGCATGAGGGCGGCCTCTGACGGCAGAGTGCTGCCCCTGAGCTGCCCCTCCTCGATCTCTTTCCGCAGCGCATCGGCGATGAGCAGGTAAGTTCCGCGTGGGCTGGCCTCCGGCACGGCACCTCCTTCCATGAGCTTCGATTGCTGCCAGGGTCGCACGTGGCCACGTCAGATTGGGCTGGCGGGACGGGCTCTGAGGGGCCGGTTCCGGTCGTCATGTCGTCGTGTGGGTCCCAGCCGCAGCTGTGCTCACTAAATGACCTGCTGCTGGCCCTGCTGGGGTTGGTCGAGCTGCTGCTCCCGCATGCGCTGCTCGGCGCGCAGCTTCTCTACGGTCGTAGCGAACGACTGGAGATTTGTTTCGTCATCGACATCGGAATAGGGTGCGATGCCGAGTTCGAGGGCCGTGGCATGCTGTTCCATGTTGTCAGCGGTCTGTTGGAGATTAAAGGCGCGCTCCCGGGGCTTGAAGTAGCCGGCCGCAGCCGTTACCACGGTAACGATGAAGCCCAGGGCGATGAGGGCTCCCTTTGCGGGCTGAGGTGGGTCATACCATGCGGTCACGGCGCTAATTGCCGCCGAGGTGATGAATAGAAGCCACTGCATAAATAGATGTACGCGACGGTAGTGCCGAGATTCCTTGCGTAGCCTAGCGATCTCTGCGGGCAGGCGTTCCTTATAGGAGAACTGTCGCTCCAGTGTGGGAGGGGTCATTCGTCTGGACTCAAGAACTCTGTGCTCTTCGGCCAGGTCGAGGTCTAGCCGGAGGTCCCGCACTGGGGTCTTGGGGTCCCTCCAGGGTGAGTCCTTGCTGAACTCAACAGCGAATTGAGCGATCGTGGCGACCGCCAAGAAGAATCCGATCCCAACGAAAATCCCGGTAAGTGCGTCCGGCATGCTTGTGTGCAGCCAGATAAAGACCTTGAGGCCTGCGCATAGGAGGAGTAATGCAACGAAGGCGATAGGGGTGCCGTAGAGTCCAGTAACCTGCAGTCTGCGGTTTTTTATGCGCTGCTTTAGATCGCTAATTTCACGCCGGTGGCTAATCAGCGCATCCGTAGTGTTTTGGCTATCGGGGGCATTTGCAGGCTGTGGCATGCGCGGTGTCGTTTCTCCTGAGCTCGATCTTTCGGAATATCGCAGGGAGTGGTGAACATCCCGTAGAAGTCACACATGACTCGAATGAGGAAAGGCACCCCCCTTGCCCCCCGTGGGGTTCGCGCACCAGCAAGCGGCGACCGATAGATTCTGTCAGGCCTGTTCCCCTGGCGAAGCGCGTTCGGTCATGAAGCTTGGAGGCGCAGCGTGTCGGATTTCGTAGTGGCAGTTGGAGGCGGCCGCTCTGCCTCCGGCGGTCGTGCGGGCAAGAAGCTCGATGGGAGCAGCGGCGAGGAGCCATCGCCGAGCCTTGTGTCCCGGAGGCACCTGGGGAGCCAAACGGGGAGCCACACTCGGCGACACTCAGCGGATCTAGGCGGACCCCAGCGTACGGAGCGTGGCCACGGGCCTGGCATCGCTGGGCCGTTGGGCCAGGCCCCCGAGAGCCCCGCATTACCTCAGCGGTAATCGACCCCCGCCGCCCCCCACCGGCAAGGTGATCACACCGGGACGGCAGCGGCCTCCCGGCGACGGAGACACCACGGGATACAAGGGGAACGACATGGTTACGGGTCGGCGTGCGGCGGTCGGGATCGCGGTGGCGGCGGCGGTCGTCGCGGGGGCGACGGTCACCGGCACCACGGCGGAGGCGCGGCCCGGCGGGGCGGTCGCGGCGGCGCAGGGGGACTGCCCGGCGGCCCGGGCGAAGGTCGACCGGCTCGAAGGGCGGATCACGCCCAACGCCTGCGCCTTCATGACGCGCCAGATCGCCTTCGGCGAGATGCCCACCGGGACCCCGCCCGCCGACGGTGACCTCGGTCACCCCCGGGTGCGGGCCTACCTCGACATCTTCGACCCCGAGGCCACCCTCTGGGAGGCCGGCGCCCCGGCGCAGCGCGGCCACGGACCCATCGGCACCTCCATCACCCGCTCGCTCGCCCTCGCGCCGAGCCTGGTCTACCGGGGCACGGACGTGGTCGCCGACGGCAGCACGGTCATGTTCGGGCAGTGGAACGAGGTCACGCTCAAGGGCCACAGGATCGCCTACCCGCAGATCGCCCGGAACGTCCTCGGCGACGAGGGCCGCACCCTCCAGGCCCGCCGCTACTACGACCGCGCCGTCCTCTTCCGGGACACCCTCCCCGAGAGCGCGCCCCCGGCCCTCTTCGCCGGCATCGCGGACAGCGGCGAGGCGGACGAGGGCAGGGCCGCCGCCCGCTTCCGCGTCGGCGAGATCCCGGCCCGCCTCGCCGCCTGGAACGCCGAGGACACGGACGCCCTCCTGCGGCGTTTCGCCGGCGCCCGGCTCAGCGGCCCCGGCCTCGACGCCCCGCTCGTCACCGCGGCCGGCAAGCGCGCCTACCTGGAGCGCCTGTTCGCCACCGCCGACCTCCGCCTCAAGGCCGGCCAGGTCGCCGTCGGCACGACGACCACGTACGTGGAGTGGCACGGCACCGCCGTCCTGCCCGACGACCCGGCCACCCCGGAAGTCGATCCCACGGCGGTCCCCTTCGGCATCGTGGAGCGCTTCGGCCCGGACGGTGCGTGGGAGCTCTTCTTCGACACCCTGCCCCTCGTCGCGACCCAGGCCGAGATCGGCGCCCTCTTCCGCCGGCTCGCCTCCTGACGCGGGAGCGAGCGTGACCGCCGGACCGGTCCACGGCGCGGATGGGCGCGGGCGCGGTGCGGATGGGCGCGGGGCGCGGTGCTCGCCGCGCCGCCGCCCGCGAGGCCGCCGCCCGACCGCCGGTGCCTCGCCGGATCGCCGGTGCCTCGCCGGACCGGCGAGGGACCGGGCCGGACCGGGCCTGCCTAGGCCGTCATCCCCGTGCGGGCCGTGCGGATCGCCGGGGCCGTCGACTGGGGGAGGAGGTCCGAAGGGTGGGCGGGGCGGCGGAGCTCCACCGCCACCTCCTCGCTGAAGCGGTACGGGCGGTGGGCGAGGACGCCGCCCAGGTTGCGGCGGATCCGGGACATCTCCGCGCGGACCGTGACCGTACGGGTGCGGTCGCCGAAGACGTCCTGCGCCAGCTCCGCCGCCGTACGCCCCTGCGGGTGCAGGGCGAGGAGGTAGAGGAGTTCGGCGTGGCGGGGGCTGAGCTCCTGGGTCCAGCTGCCGGCCGCGCCCGAGACCGCGACCGTCCAGCGGCGCGGGCGGCTCAGGTCGAGCACCACGCGGCTCGCCGCGCCCGCCGCGGTGTCGGCCGGGTGGCCGTCGTCCTCGACACGGAGCAGCCAGCCGCCCGGCAGCGGCTCGA
The DNA here is from genome assembly GCF_044544925.1 of Streptomyces sp. NPDC053431. Lineage (NCBI taxonomy): Bacteria > Bacillati > Actinomycetota > Actinomycetes > Kitasatosporales > Streptomycetaceae > Streptomyces > Streptomyces sp. NPDC053431. The sequence continues at coordinate 70,635 of NZ_JBITXX010000021.1, forward strand.
CCGCGCACATGCCGAGCGAGGGCAGCCAGACCCGCCCCGCCCGGAAGGACTTGGGCAGCGCCAGCCGGTCCACCGGCGCGAGACCGGTCACCGCCGCCGTCCAGCCGTGCGTGTCCACGGCCACGGCGCGCCCGCCCACCCGGCACAGGATCGGCGCGGCCACCGAGCGCAGCCGCTCGATCGACCGCAGATGGCGCTGCCGCATCTCCGCCTCCGCCAGCTGCGCCACCGAGGCGACCAGCGCCAGGGTCGCCGGGTGGAAGCTGGAGGCCGGGCCGCTCACGTCCACGATGCCCAACAGGCGCTGGTCGCGGGGGTCGTGGACGGGGGCCGCGGCACAGGTCCAGTTGTGCAGCGTGTGGACGTAGTGCTCGGCCGAGTGGACCTGCACGGCCTTGCCCATGGCGAGCGCCGTGCCCACCGCGTTCGTCCCGGTGTCGCTCTCGCTCCAGGCCGCGCCCTCCTCCAGACAGATGCCGTGGGCCTGGCGCATCACCGCCAGGTTGCCCTCGCGCCAGAGCACCCGGCCCTGTTCGTCCGTCACCACCATCATCTGCAGCGAGGCGTCGGCGATCCCGGCCAGGCCGGCGCTGAGCGTCCGCATCACCTCGCCCAGCACGGTCGAACGGCGCCGCTCCTCCAGTTCGTCACGGCGCAGCAGCACACTGCTCGTGCTCCGGTCCGGGTCGAAACCGATCCGGGCCATCCGCTGCCAGGACGCGTCGATCACCGGCCGGGGCGCCACCGGCGGGGTCCGGCCGGCCAGCGTCTCCTCACGGACCTTGTGCAGCAGGCGGCTCGCCTTGACGGAGTCCATGGCGGCCAGCCGGTTCAGGTCGAGCTGAGTGTTGTTCATCGGCCCCTCCCAGCCCATGTGGTGCTGTATCGGTGCTGTATCGGTTCTGCACTGTGCGAGTCCTGGCGCCCATCGTGCCGCTCCGCAGCGTCACGCGCGGGGTGCTTCGGGTAATCCTGCAACCCTTTGCAACTCTGGCAACCCCCGCCCCCGTCCACGAGGGTGTACTCGAAGCGGAGGGTGGTGCCGTGTCGGCGCAGCACCACCCTCGGCTTTTTCGCGCGTCCCGACCTCCTCGGGCCCACCCCCGGCGCACGCGGCCACACGTCCCCGCCCGTCCCGGGCCTCACCCGCACGGCGGTCCTCCCGAAACGGCGTTCGGACCCCTGATTCCCTGAGCTCCGGATCCCCTGAGCTCCGGATCCCCTGAGCCCTGGCCCCCGCACGCGGCGGACTCCGCGCGACCGCCCCCCAACCGACCGACCCCCTACCCGACCGGTCGCGCCCGCTCCACCACCGCCGCCAGGTCCAGCGTGTGCGGCAGCGTCCCGAACGCCGCGCCCCAGTCGCCGCCCAGCCGCGACGCGCAGAACGCGTCCGCGACCTCCGGCGGTGCCCACCGCACCAGCAGCGCGCCCTGCAGCACCCGCGCCATCCGCTCCACCAGCCGCCGCGCCCGCGCCTCGATGCCCTCCAGGTCGGCGAGTTCGGCCAGCATGTCGCGGATCGCCCGGTCCAGGCGGTGGTCCGCGCCCCGGGCCCGTCCCACCTCCACCAGGAAGGCGTTCAGCGCCTCCGGCTCCCGGCGCAGCGCCCGCAGCACGTCGAGCGCCTGCACGTTCCCCGCGCCCTCCCAGATCGAGTTCAGCGGCGACTCGCGCAGCAGCCGGGGCAGCCCCGACTCCTCCACGTACCCGTTCCCGCCCAGGCACTCCAGGGCCTCCGCCACCACCGGCGTGCAGCGCTTCGTCACCCAGTACTTCGCCGTCGGCACCGCGAGCCGCAGCAGCGCCCGCTCCTCGTCCGTGCCGGCGTCGTACGCCGCCGCCAGCCGCAGCCCGAGCACCGTCGCCGCCTCCGACTCCAGCGCCAGATCGGCCAGCACGTTGCGCATCAGCGGCTTGTCGACGAGCGGTCCGCCGAACGCGGCGCGGAACGAGGCGTGGTGCACGGCCTGCGCCACCGCCTGCCGCATCAGCGCCGCCGAGCCCAGCACGCAGTCCAGCCGGGTCGCCGCCACCATCCCGATGATCGTGGGGACCCCGCGCCCCTCCTCGCCGACCCGGCGCGCCCACGTCGACCCGTCGAACTCCACCTCGGCGGACGCGTTCGAGCGGTTGCCCAGCTTGTCCTTGAGCCGCTGGATCGCGAACGCGTTGCGCGTCCCGTCCGGCAGCACCCGCGGTACGAGGAAACAGGTGAGCCCGCCGGGCGCCTGGGCCAGGACCAGGAAGCCGTCCGACATCGGCGCCGAGCAGAACCACTTGTGCCCGGTCAGGACGTACTCCCCGTCGGCCGCCAGCGGCTCGGCCCGGGTCGTGTTCGCCCGTACGTCGCTGCCGCCCTGCTTCTCCGTCATGCCCATGCCGAGCAGCACGCCCGTCTTCTCCAGCGGAGGCCGCAGCTCCTGCTCGTACACGCGCGAGGCGAGCAGCGGCTCCCACGCGGCCGCCAGCTCCGGCTCCGCCCGGAGCGCCGGCACCGCCGCGTGGCTCATCGACAGCGGACAGCCGTGCCCCGCCTCCGCCTGCGACACCAGCAGGAACCCCGCCGCCCGCCGCACATGACCACCCGGACGGTCCCACGCCCCGCCCGACAGCCCCGCGCCGACCGCCCGCCCGAGCAGCCGGTGCCAGGCCGGCGGGAACTCCACCTCGTCGATCCGGTTGCCGTACCGGTCGTGCGTCCGCAGCCGGGGCGGGCACTCGTTGGCGAGCCGCCCCCACTCCTGCGCCTGCGCCGAGCCCGACGAGACCCCGAGGGTCGTCAGCTCCCCCCGCGCCTCCTCGTACACGTCCGGCGGCAGGTGTCGCTCCACGGCCTCCGTCAGGGCCGCGTCGGTCGAGAACAGGTCGTACCCCACCAGGGGCGGTGCCTGATTGGTCACGGTGTGGGTGCCGGGTGCCATGCCGATACGGTAAGGAGGTGCAGGCAGGAAACGAAACACCCGAACGGCCCGAGCGGCGGCCCTGGAGCAGGCTCCACCGCGCGCGCGTCCTCTACCGCAACGTCTCCAAGCGGAAGATGGTCTGGCTGCTCCTCAAGGACACGGTCAACTCGTGCATCGAGTACCGCATCCTCGGCCTCGCCGCCGAGGCCGCGTTCTTCACCCTGCTGTCGCTGCCGCCGCTGCTGCTCGGCCTGATCGCCCTCCTCGGCTACGCCGACGAGTGGACCAACACCGACACGGTGGCCAGCATCGAGGAGAACATCCTCCACGCCGCCGGGACCGTCCTCTCCGACCGCGGCGTCCGGGAGATCGCCCGTCCTCTCCTGGAGGACGTCACCCAGGGCAAACGCCCCGACCTCATCTCCCTCGGCTTCGCCATCGCCCTGTGGTCCGGCTCCCGCGCCGTCAACGTCTTCATCGACACGATCACCGTCATGTACGGCCTCGACGGGCACCGCGGCATCGTCAAGACCCGGCTCCTCGCCTTCCTGCTCTACATCGTCGCCCTGCTCATCGGCGCCGTCGTGCTGCCGCTCGCCGTCGTCGGCCCCGACCGGATCGTCGAGCTGGTGCCCTGGGGCACGGAAGTCGTCTCGGTCCTGTACTGGCCGACGGTCATCCTGCTCTCCATCGCGTTCCTGACGACCCTGTACCACGTCTCCGTCCCCGTCCGCTCCCCGTGGATCGAGGACATCCCCGGCGCCCTCGTCGCCCTCGCGATGTGGGTCCTGGGCAGCTTCCTGCTCCGCATCTACCTGACCAGCCAGGTCGAGGGCCCCACCATCTACGGCTCCCTCGCCGCGCCCATCGCCGTCCTGCTCTGGATCGGCATCTCCGCCTTCGCCGTCCTCGTCGGCGCCGCGGTGAACGCGGCCATCGACCGGGTCTGGCCCTCCGTCGCCACCGCCGCGGCGCGCGAGGCCACCGAACGCGCCCGCGCCGCCCAGGCCGCCGACCTGGTCGCCCGGCTGCGCGCGGAGGAGGACGACGTGGACGAGGACGACCCCGACATGCCGTCGGAGTTCCCGGAGCGCTGGTCGAGGTTCCTGCCGCCGGACGACGTGAAGTCGCGGCTGCACGCGGGGCGGGAGAAGGACTGAGGCTCAAGGGGCCTCCCGTCCCGGACGGGCGCCGCTACCAGCCGCGCCCAGGCCTTCGGCCGGAGCGCGGCTCCGGCGGCCGGGCCACCACGGTGTGCCGCCAGCCGCCCGCCGTCGCCGTGATCGTGCCGAAGTCCTTGCGCCGGGACCGCGTCAGCCGTGCGCGCAGCCCGTGCGAGATCAGCACCGTCACCACCACGGCGCCCCCCTCACCCGTCGCCCCCGCCTCGCGCCCCGCGCCCGCCAGCGCGCTCGCCGCGGCCTCGGTCTCGTCGTGCACGACCACGGACAGCCGCACCGGCTGCCGGACACCCGCCGGGAGCATGGCGGCCAGCTCGTACGGAAAGGTGTCCACCGCCCACTCCACGAGAGCGAGGGGGTCGGTCCCCGGCGGGATCGGGGCCTGTACCGGGCGGGTCGTCCGGGCCGACAGGGAAGCGCCCCCGCACGCCTCCCGCGCCAGCGCGGACACGATCTCCCTGACCTCCCGGGCCTCCGCCGCCCAGTGCGCCGGGTCGATCACCAGCCAGCCGGGCGACATGGCACCCGGCGCCTCCAGGGTGGCCAGCCGCCCGGCCAGCGTGTCGCGCAGCGCCAGCAGCCGGCCGCGTTCGCCCTCCGCCCAGGCGCCGACGACGCCCTCCAGCGGCTCCCCGTACCAGAGGTGCAGCGCCTGGCGCAGCTTGGACCGGGCCGTCCCGGTGTCCCCGCGGGCCTGCGCCCGCTCCGCCTGCGCGGCCAGGTTCTCTGCGCGCCCCACGTCGAGGAAGGCGTCCGGGACGTCGAGCAGGTACCCGTCGTCGAGCGTCCTGACCGGGATGCCGAGCGCCTGCAGGTGGAGCGCGTACTGCTGCGGGCGGATCCTCGGCTTCTCCGCCAGCGCCTCCGCCATCTCCGCCGCGGACACCGGTGCCCCCCGCGCGGCGAGCAGCCGGCACAGGAAGGCGTTGTTCTGGTAGGCGTCCGTCGAGACGTTGCGTCCGCCGAGGTACGCCTGGGGGCGGCCGAGCAGCCGGTAGTCGGAGGTCGTTCTCCTGAGCCTGCCTGCCAACCGCAGATTGGCCAGCTGGACCGCGCCCCGCTGGCGCTCGCGCGGGGACCGGGAGAGCAGCGCGGCGACGGCCTGGCGCAGCTCGGCCGGCAGCTCGGGGTCGAGGGACAGGGAGTCGGGGGTGACGCCCTCGGCATGCCGGCGCAGCACGGTCCGCAGGTCGCGTCCGGTGACCGGCGGCGCCCCCGTCAGCATCTCGTGGAGGATGCAGCCCAGGGAGTACAGATCGCCCTCCACCAGGAGCTCCCCGTCCTGCCGCTCCGGCGCCAGGTAGCGCGCTGTGCCGGACGTGGCCGGCCGGCCCGGCACCGGAGCGAGCGGGAACCGGCCGGTGCGGTCGGGGTCGTCGTGGGGCGGGGGATACGGCCGGGCGAGTCCGTAGCCGCAGAGCCGGGGCAGTCCGTCGTCGACGCCGAGCACCTTCGACGGGGTCAGGTCGCCGTGCGGGACGCGCGTCCCGCGGTGGTGCAGCGCCCACAGCCCGCTCAGGACGCCCTGGGCGATGGTCACGGCCTCCGTGACGGGCAGCGGGCCCCCGACCTCGTCGAGCCGCTGCCGCAGCGAGCGCCCGGGCACCAGTTCGGTGACCAGGCAGCAGCCCTGGTCGAGCACGACCGCGTCGAACACCTTCACCACGTGCGGGGCGACGATCCGCGCCACCTCGTACGTGCGGGCCAGGAAGTCCGCCCCGGCGGACCGCCGGTCGCGCCCGGGCCGGCCGACCCACACGGGCTCGCCGAACGCCGGGTAGGGGAAGTACGACAGCGCCACCTGCCGCTGCAGGTAGCGGTCGTACCCGCGCCACACGGGCACCGTGGTGCCCCCCAGCCGCTCGTAGACCTCGTACCGGTCGCCGTCGAGCGGCGGTGGCGCGAGCCCGCCCCCCGCGGCGCCGTCCGGCGGGGCGCCCCGCGGTGCCGGGGCCCGGCCGCGCTCGGGTCCGCGCAGCAGCCGTACGCTCTCCTCGCTCACCAGCGCGAACGGCTGCCCGGCCGCCCGTTCCGCGCCCCGCCCGGCGAGGCTCTCCACCAGGGCGCGGAACTCGCCCGGCAGGGCGCCCGCGCGGGCGTCGATCTCGGCGCTCACCCGGGCCAGCAGCTCCGCCGTGCGGACGAGGGAGGAACGCGGGAGCGTGCCGAGCAGGACCTCGCGCACCCCGGGACGGAACTCGTACGCGCCGGGGGCCGCGCCCGGATGCGCGCGCAGCATGCCGCTGAGGACCACCTCGGCGAGGTGCTGCGGCTCGGGCCGCTCCTCGATCGCCGCCTGGACGAGCCGCATCACGGGCAGCTGGGCCGAGCCGACCGCCAGGTGCGCGGCGAGCCGGAACGCCTGGGGCGAGGCGAGCGCGCGGAAGCGCAGGACCAGTTCCTCGGGATCGGTGTCCTCGGGCACCAGGGCGTCGTCCGGGGCCGTGGGGCCGCCGGGCGTCACGAACGCCGCCGCGCCCGGCACCTCCGTACCGGCGGGGGAGGCGATCAGGGCGGCCCAGTGGCCGAGCCAGACGTCGGTGGGTTCGAGCACGGGCACGGGCAGACCGGCCGCGCCGGCGCCGTCCTCGTACCGGGCGAAGTCGTCGTAGGGGGTGAAGTCCAGGGCCGCGTTGGGGACCCCGGCGGCGGGGGCGGCGAACCGGCCCGGCACCGTGGGCAGGGCGGTGTGCCGCCACAGCCGCTCCGGCAGCGGCTGCAGCACGGCCACCGGCGCCTCACGGGCCAGGGCGGCCAGCGCGCCGCGCCAGCGCAGCCCGGCCGGTTCCGCGCGCCACTGCGGTCCCATGCCGTCGCTGATCACGAGGACGGCGGTACGGCCCCGTTCGCGATGGCGCCGGGGCAGCAGCCCGTCCTCGCCGAGCCGGAGCACGTCCAGGGTCCGGAAGGCGCCGGTCTGCGCGAGGACGGTGTGCAGCTCGCGCACCAGCGGCCGCCACATCGTCATCGTCGGGCCGGAGTCGAACACGATCCGCAGATGCAACCAGCGCTCCTGCCGGGGCCGCAGCACCGGCGGCCACAGCCGCGGGCGCGGGTCGCCGAGCGCGGCGATCCGGTCGGCGGTGGCGGCCTCGTCCAGCTCCCGGCCCGTCGCGCTCGGCACCGTGCGCCGCAGCGGCCGCAGCGAGCGCTGGAGGGCGAGCGGCCGGGCCAGCATCGGCGGGGCGGGCGCGAGCAGCGCGGTGTGCGGGGAGCCGGCGGCGGGTTCGGGCGCGGGCTCGGCGGCGGGTGTGTGCAGCGGGACGCGGGGGGCCGGGGCCGGCGCGGGCCCGGCCGCTTCGGTAACGCGCGGTTCGGGTACGGCGGCGGGTTCGGGCCGCGGGGCCGCGGGAACCGGCGCCGGCGGCCGGGTCACCGGCAGGGGCGTCCGGTCCCCCTGCGGCGCCCGCGCCGGACCCCGCTCGGGAGCCGGGCCCAGCTGCCGGGCCAGCCACAGGAGTTCGGCCAGCTCCCGGCCGGTCGGCGGCTCCTGCCCGGCCCGTCCCAGAACCCGGGCCAGGGCGTTCAGGGCCTCCCCGGCCGGCCGCTCAGCCGCCATCGACGTCCCACGACTCCGTCGCCCGCCCGAGATACGGCATCAGCGCCTCGGCCAGCTCCGTGCGCGAGCCGGCGTCCAGGCCCGAGGTCCGTGTCAGGTAGATCGCGTTGAGCAGCTGGTCGGTGGCGAGCTCGCCGGCGCTGCCCCGGTGCAGGAACGCGTCGACGAGCGCGTGGTCCCGCTCGTCGAGCTCCCCGAGATGCGCCCGGACGATGTCCTCCAACTGCTCGCGCACCGGCTGGCGCAACTCGAGGCGCACACAGCGGCGCAGGAACGCGGGCGGGAACTCCCGCTCGCCGTTGCTGGTCAGCACCACGAACGGGAAGGCCCGGCAGCGGACCTCGCCGTGCCGCACCGGCACCCGCTCCTCGGAGTCCGCCACCATCACCCCGGCCACCGGGTGCGAGCGCGCCGCCCGCACCAGCTCCGGGATCTCGTACTGCCCCTCCTCCAGGACGTGCAGCAGGTCGTTGGGCAGATCCAGGTCGGACTTGTCGATCTCGTCGACGAGCAGCACCCGCGGACGCTCGTACGGCAGCAGCGCGGTGCCCAGCGGGCCGAGACGCAGATGGTCCTCGATCGCCGCCTCCCCGCGGGCCGGCTCACCGGCGCCCGCCTCGCCCGCGGCGGGTTCGCCGCCGCCGGCCCGCCCGGCCGCGTACAGCCGTGACAGCGGGTCGTAGCGGTACAGGCCGTCGGTGAGCGCGGTACGGCTGGTGATGTTCCAGCGCAGCACCCGGCCGAGCCGCAACTCCCGCGCCACCGCGTACGGCAGGCTGGACTTGCCGCTCCCCGGCGGGCCGGTCACGAGCAGCGGACGGCGCAGGTACAGGGCCGCGTTCACCAACTGCACGGTCTCCGGCGTCGGCTGGTACGTCCGGGCCCGGTGCGCCCGGCCGGGCGTACCGTCCTCGCCGTCCTCGGTCCGGGCCGGCGGCAGCGCGGGCCCGCCGTCGAAGGCGCGCCACGGCGGCGGCGCGGGCAGCGCGTCGATGCCGTCGTGCGGCGCGCTGGAACCGGTGTAGACGGGCCAGAGGGACATGGGCGCTGCTCCAAGCTGCGATACGAGGTGTGTTCAAGGGGTGCGTCGAGAGCGTGCGTTCAGGGGCTGCGTTCAGGGGCTGCGTCGGGCGGGCGCGTCCGGACGGTGCTTCCGGTGGGCTCGCGCGGCGTACTGGTGGGGTGGGCTCGTGCGGCGGGCTCGTGCGGCGGGCTCCCCAAGGGGCTTGTCCGGTGGCCCCCTCCGGGTTTCCGGTGGGCCCCTCCGGTAAGCCCGTCCGGTGGGGCGGTCCGGTGGGGCGTTCCGCCGGGCTCGTCATCCGACCGGGGAGTGGCGCAGCGGCCGGACATCGGGGAAGCGCCGTGGGTCCTCCCACACGAGGGACAGGTTCGCCGCCCAGTGCGGTTCCGGTCCCTCGTGCAGGAACGCCTCCTTGCGCAACCGGAAGACCACCTCCGGCAGTTCGGACGGAGGGAGCCGGGAGATGCGCTCCGCGACGCGGTCGAGGAACCCGGCGCCCGCGCAGCTTCCGGTGCACGGCCCGCCGGGCGGGCAGCCGTTGCGCGGCCACAGCACGATCGGCGCCGGCGCGTCCAGGGCCGCGCCGTACAGGCTGCGCTCCCGGGACGCCGTCGGCGGCCGGGAGAAACCCACCGGCCCCCGTACGTCCTGCAGCAGCACCGAGAGCTGCGCCGCCCGGTGGGTGCTGGAGCAGGCGACCCGGTGCAGGGGCGAGCCGTCCTGCCCGTCCATCTCCTCCCACAGCCGCCGGAGCTGGAACTGCTGCCGGCCCTTCGACCGCCGGTCGTGGTCGAGCACCACCACCGGCGAACTGCAGCCGAGCGGCGGCTCCTTGCCGCGCCGGCGGGTCCACTGGTCGACGTCCTTGTTCAGCCAGGAGCGGGGCAGCGCGAAGGCGACCAGCGGGCGGCCGTCCACGATCTCGTCGTACGCCTCGTCGACCCGGTCCAGCACCCATCCGCGCAAACCGGCCGTGCCGAGCCGCCGCTCGCTCACCAGGAGCCGGTCCCCGCCCTGGTAGACGGACACCTCGGCGATCACCGTGTTGCTGTCGACCCCGCTGCGCCGCACCTCGACGAGGATCGGGGCCCACGGCAGGGCGCCCTGCGCACGGGGCCCGGACGCGTGCGCGGTGCCTGCGTGGTCCGGGGGCGGGGCGGGACAGGCGCGGGGGCCACCGTGGCGGGGCGGCGCCTCGCCCAGGGCCGCCTCCCGACGGGCGCGGTGCTCGCGCGACCAGGTCCGGAAGGCGCGGCGCAACTCCTCGTCGTCCACCGTGTCCGCCACCCGCAGGGCGAGCTCGGCGAGCGGCAGCCGGCCGCGCAGCGGGGCCGCCTCGGTGAGCAGGTACCACACGCCCTGCCACAGGCCACCGGGCGCGACCGGCGGAAGGGCGGGGCCCAGAGGGCCGGCCGCCGCCTGCAGCAGCCGCTCGACGGGGACGGACAGCGGCCCGCCCCGTTCGGCCCGGGCCACGAGCTCCCGTAACCGGCGCTTCTCCTCGGTCGTGCAGCCGGGCGTGGGCACCAGGTCGGCGAGGGCCGGGACGTGCCGGGCGAGCACCCGGGCGGGAATGATCCGGGCGTTGCGCACGGTGGGGTCGTACGAAGCGACCATTCCGACGACCGTGCCGTCGCCGGCGCGCATCGCGGCGGCGCCGCTGAAGCCGTGCGAGGGCTCCTGCCCGTACCCCGTCCAGTACTCGGCCTGGTTCCACTCGTCGTGGATCAACTGCCCGGCCGCGGTGATCCGGAGCTCGGTCTGGGCGCCCTCCCGCCCGTATCCCTCGGGGAAGCCGTACGCCACCAGGCGGGGCGGCTCGCCCACGTCTCCCACGCCCTCGGGCCCGGCGAAGACGATCGGCGGCACCGCCACCGCCCGGTCGAGCGTGAGCACGGCGACGTCACCGGTGTCGGTGGGCGAACCGCCCCACGGGCCGCGCTCGGCGACCCGGGCCGGGATCTCGCCGAGGCCCTGGGCGCCGGGGAACCAGACGGAGACCTCGTCGACGTCCTGCACGACATGGGCGCAGGTCAGAAGGGTGTCCGGGGCCACGAGGAAGCCGGAGCCCAGGACCGTGCCCGCGTGGTCCACACGTACGTGCCAGGCGGGGGAGGGCGGCATCACGGGGCCTCGGGCGACGCCTCGTCACCCGCCTCCGGCCCGGAGCCGGGACGGGACGGCCCAGGGGGTTCGGAAGCAGCCTGCGGGCCGGCCCCCGGCCCACCCCCGGCCCGGCCTGCCGGCTCCGTGACACGGTCCGGCACCGAGACCGTCGCCTCCGTGCCCCGGCCGTCCGGGGTCCACGAGAGGCGCACCACCAGATGTCCCTCGACCGCCGTCTTGGCGATCACGGCTCCCGCCTCGGCCGTCAGCTTCACCCCGAACTCCAGCTCCACGCCGTCCGGCCGGAGCGCACCCCCGCGGAACACCGCGAGCGCCGACTCGGCCGCCGTGCGGATGCCGGCCAGGGCCTCGTCGAGGGTCTGGCCCGCGCGGACCAGGGAGTTCCCGCCACGGGACACCGGCCGCTGGCCCGGCTGGAGGCCGTCGGCCTCCACCAGGACGGCTCCGCTCTCCGTGTCGAACTCCATGAATGTGCTCACAACGACCCCCGTGGCCCTGGCAGTTGGCTCGTGCACCATTCTGGCCTCACCGTCCCGCGCGTGTCAGCGGATCGGCCTACCCTGGTGGGGTGTACGAGGAACGCCCCTCCCGGCTCGACGGAGCGGTCGTCTGGACCAACAGGCCGACCGGTCAGGGCTTCCGCCCGGTGCTGCCCGACGGCTGCATGGACCTGATCTGGGCCGACGGCCGGCTGCTGGTCGCCGGCCCCGACACCCGCGCGTACGTCCCCCGGACCCCCGCCGACAGCTACACGGGCGTGCGCTTCGCACCGGGCGACGCGCCCACCCTGCTCGGCGTCGAGGCGAGCGCCCTGCGCGACCGGCGGATCGACCTCGCCGACCTGTGGGGCGCCCGCACGGCCCGCCGCCTCGCCGACACCGTGACCGGCGCGACCGACCCCGCGACCGCCCTGGAGACACTGGTACTGCGCCGCGCGGCCGACGCCCCCGCCCCCGACCCACTGCTACGGGCCGTCGTCGCCCGCCTTCGCTCGGGCGCGAGCGTGGCGGCCGCGGCGGACGCGATCGGACTCGGCGCCCGGCAACTGCACCGGCGTTCGCTCGCCGCGTTCGGCTACGGCCCGAAGACGCTGGCCCGGATTCTGCGGCTGCGGCGCGCGCTCGACCTGGTCGCGGCCGGGGTGCCTTACGCGGAGGCGGCCCACCGCGCGGGCTACGCGGACCAGGCCCACCTGTCCCGCGAGATGCGCGCCCTGACGGGGACGACCTTGACGACCTACACCACGCAGGCGTCCGAGGAGCCGTAAACCCGGACCGGCCCTAGTCGCCCACCGCGCTCTCCGCGTCCGCCGCGCTCTCCGCGCCCTCCGCGCCCTCCGCGCCCTCCGCGCCCTCCGCGTCCGCGTACAGCGACACCGCCGTGCCGTCCGGGTCGAGCACGACCGCGTAGCGCTGGCCCCAGACGGCGTCCCAGGGCTTGAGGTGGCCGCGGTGGCCGGCGGCCGTGAGGGCCTCGTAGACCGCGTCGACCTCGCCCGGGTCCGCGCAGCGGAACGCGAGGGCGACCCGGTCGCCGCCGGCGGCCGGGCGGGTCCAGCCCGGGTCGAAGGACCGGACGACCTCCTCCGTGTCCCACAGGACCCGCAGGCCGCCGGGCAGCGTCACCTCCACGTGCGGGGCGGACTCGGCGCCGGCGGGACGTCCAGGCCGAGCAGGCGGTAGAAGGCGAGGGAGGCGCCCATGTCGGCGGTGACCAGGCCGATGACGTCGAGGCGGGGGTGGGGTCGGTTCTCGTTCATGCCCGGCACGTTAGGAGGGCTGCGCCCGACGCGTCTTGAACGGATCGGACATGGCCACGGATACGGGCACGGGCACCGGGCATGGGCACCGGGCACGGACACGGACTCGGACACGGACATGGGCACGGACACGGACACGGACACGGCCACGGATACGTCCAGCCTGGTGGTGGTGACACCAGGTGCGCCACCCACTCCCCACTCCGCGCCGCACCCTGGCAGCGTCTCCGCCATGAATCAGCGCACCACTCTCGTCACCGGCGCCACCTCCGGCATGGGCCGCGCCCTCGCCCTCGACCTGGCCGCGCGCGGCGGCACCCTCCTGCTGCACGGCCGGGACCGCGCCCGGCTGGACGCCGTGGCGGCCGAGGCGCGGGCGGCCGCGGCTCCGGGCACCGCCGTCCGCACGTATCTCGCCGACCTGGCCGACCTCGACCAGGTGCACGCCCTCGCGGAACGGGTCCGCGCGACGGAGCCGCATCTCGACGGGCTCGTCAACAACGCCGTGGCCGGCGGCGGCGCACGGCCGCTGGAGCGCGAGCTGAGCGCGCAGGGGCACGAACTCCGCTTCGCCGTGAATCACTTGGCGCCCTACGCCCTGACCCGCGGCCTGCTGCCGCTGCTCAAGGCCTCGTCTCCGGCCCGTGTCGTCAACGTCGCCTCGATCGGCCAGGAGGCCGTCGACTTCGACGACGTCATGCTGGAGCGCGACTACGAGGGCCTGCGCGCGTACTGTCGCAGCAAGGTGGCCCTGATCATCGCGACCTTCGAACTCGCCGCCGAACTGCGCGGCACCGGCGTGACGGTGAACACCCTGCACCCGGCCCACCTGATGGACACGCCCGCCGTCCGCGCGTACGGGTTCACCCCCGCCGTCGGCACGGAGGAGGGCGTCCGGCCGACGGTGCGCCTGCTCCTCGACCCCGAACTCGCCGGCACGACCGGGCGCTACTTCGACCGGTTCACCGACAGCAGGGCCCACGAGCAGGCGTACGACACCGAGGCCCGCGCCCGCCTGATGGAGCTGACGCACCGCCTGATCCACAGCTGAAGGGCGGCGGGAAATAAATGCTTGGCGCTCTTCGCCTGGGCCGCGCTACGGTGAAGGCACCACGCAGATCGCGGTCCGAAGGGCCGTGGTCCGGAAGACCGTTGAGACCAGGAGGTGTGACCGATGGCTGTCGTCACGACGGGCCGTGCCCGCATCCAGATGATCGTCCACTCCACCTCCGTGGCCACCGGCTGACCTCTTCCACCAGCTGCCCGTGCGCAGCGCCGGGGCCACCCTGTGAAGGGCTCCCCTTGTCTTCCTCGCTTTCCTCTTTCTCTTCCGCTTCCTCTTTCTCGTCCTCCTCGCCGTCTTCCGCCGCTCGCACCTCCCTGCGCGCGTACGGCTGGGACGAGGCCTGGGAGGCCGAGTTCGCCCCGTACGCCGCCCAGGGCCTGCTGCCCGGACGCGTCGTCCGGGTCGACCGGGGGCAGTGCGACCTCGTGACCCCTGAGGGTTTCGTGCGCGCCGACACCGCCTTCGTCACCCCGCACGACCCGCTGCGGGTCGTCTGCACCGGCGACTGGGCCGCCGTCGACCCCGACGGCGCCGGCGATCCCCGTTACGTACGGGCCTGCCTGCCGCGCCGGACCGCGTTCGCCCGGTCCACGTCGTCCAAGCGGTCCGAGGGGCAGATCCTCGCCGCCAACGTCGACCACGCGATCATCACGGTCTCGCTGGCCGTCGAGCTCGACCTCGGGCGGATCGAGCGCTTCCTCGCGCTCGCCTGGGAATCCGGAGCGCAGCCGCTCGTCGTCCTCAGCAAGGCCGACCTGGTGCCCGACCCCGTCGGGCTGTCGTACCTGGTCGAGGACGTCGAGACGGTCGCCCCCGGCGTCCAGGTGCTTCCCGTGAGCTCCCAGACCGGCGAGGGCCTCGACGTGCTCCGCGCGGTCGCGGCGGGCGGCACGAGCGTGCTGCTCGGCGTCTCCGGCGCCGGAAAGTCGACCCTCGCCAACACCCTGCTCGGCGACGACGTCATGGACGTCCGGGCGGCGCGTGACGTGGACGGCAAGGGCCGGCACACCACGACCACCCGCAACCTGCTCGTCCTGCCCGGCGGCGGCGTGCTCATCGACACGCCGGGCCTGCGGGGCGTCGGCCTGTGGGACGCCGAGGCCGGGGTCGGTCAGGTCTTCGCCGAGATCGAGGACCTGGCGGCGCAGTGCCGCTTCCACGACTGCGGCCACGCGTCGGAGCCGGGCTGTGCCGTCACGGCCGCCATCGCCGACGGCTCCCTCCCCGAGCGGCGCCTCGACAGCTACCACAAGCTCCTCCGCGAGAACCAGCGCCTGGTCGCCAAGACCGACGCCCGCCTCCGCGCCGAGATGCTCAAGGACTGGAAGCGCAAGGGCGCGGAGGGCCGCGCGGCGCTGGACCTCAAGCGCGGTCGTCTCCGCTAGGAGCCAGGAGCCAGGAGCTAGGAGCTAGGAGCTAGGAGCCAGGAGCTACGAGCTACGAGCTACGAGCCAGGAGCCAGCAGCCCGGAGCGGGACCGGCCGCCCCCGGCAGACTGCCGGGGGCCGTCGGCGCGCGTCCGGAACGGCCCGGAGGGGCCGTCCGGACCCGGCCCGCGACGCCGCCGCCTCCGTGTCCGAAATCCGCCAGCCGAGCCCCCTCGCCTCCCGCACACTGGAGGGCATGACGGACACGGCGACGGCGGACACGGTGACGGGCGCGCCCGCGGACGAGGACACCCGCTACGAGGCGGTCAGCAGCAGGGACGCGCGGTTCGACGGGGTGTTCTTCTTCGCGGTGGCCACCACCGGCATCTACTGCCGGCCCAGCTGCCCCGCCGTCACGCCCAAGCGGCGCAACGTCAGCTTCTTCCCGACCGCCGCCGCCGCGCAGGGGCACGGTTTCCGGGCCTGCCGCCGCTGCCGGCCCGACGCCGTCCCCGGGTCGGCGGAGTGGAACGTGCGGGCGGACGTCGTCGCCCGGGCCATGCGGATGATCGGCGACGGGGTGGTGGACCGTGAGGGCGTGCCCGGGCTCGCCGTACGGCTCGGGTACAGCGCCCGGCAGGTGCAGCGGCAGCTCACCGCCGAGCTGGGCGCCGGTCCCGTCGCGCTCGCCCGTGCCCAGCGGGCGCACACCGCACGGCTGCTGCTGCAGACCACCGGGCTGCCCGTCACCGAGATCGCCTTCGCGTCCGGTTTCGCCAGCGTCCGGCAGTTCAACGACACCATGAGGGCGGTCTACGCCCGCACCCCCACCGAGCTGCGCGCCGAGTCCGGCACCGGCGCGGGTCCGCGCACCGCGCTGGCCGCCGGGGTCCCGCTGCGGCTCGCGCACCGGGGGCCGTACGCGGCCGGGGAGGTCTTCGACCTGCTGGCCGCCGAGGCGGTGCCGGGGGTCGAGGAGGTCGTCGGCGCGCCCGGCTCCCGCACGTACCGGCGCACGCTCCGGCTGCCGTACGGCACCGGGATCGTCTCCGTGGACGAGCGTTCTCCGGGCCGCTGGCTGGAGGCCCGGATCCACCTCACCGAGCTGCGCGACCTGACCACCGCCGTCCAGCGCCTGCGGCGGCTGCTCGACCTGGACGCCGACCCGTACGCCGTCGCCGAACGCCTCGGCGCCGACCCGGCCCTCGCCGCCGAGGTCGCCGGGCGGCCCGGCGTACGGTCCCCGGGCACGGCGGAGCCGGAGGAGTTCGCCGTACGGACGGTCGTCGGGCCGGAGGAGGCCGCGCGGCTCGTCGAGCGGTACGGGACGCCGCTGGAGACCCCCTGCGGCACGCTCAGCCATGTCTTCCCCGAGCCCGGCGCGCTCACCGGCCATCCGGTCGCGGGCCCGCTGGCCACGGCGCTCACCGACGGGAGCATCCGGCTGGACCCGGGCGCCGACCGGGACGCCTCCGCGGCGGCCCTCGCCGCCGTCCCCGGCGTCACCGCCGAGGCCGCCGCCGTCATCCGCACGCGCGCCCTCGGCGATCCGGACGTCGCCCCGCAGGGCCTCCCGGACCACCCGGAGTGGCGCCCCTGGCGCTCGTACGCGGCCCGCTACCTGCGCGCCGCCTGAGGCGTGTCCCGGAAGATCCGCCCGGCTCGCCGCCGCCCTCGCCCGCCGCCCGGACCACCACGCTCAGCCCGAGCTCACGGTCCCTGCCCTCGCTCGCGACGTGGCCCACCGCGCTCGGCCCCGGGTCGCCGCCCCCGGGTCACCGCCCCCGCCCCCGCCCGCAACCCGGCCCCCCCGCACTCAGCCCCAGATCACCGCCCCCGCCCACGCCCCCGCGATCAGCAGGCACGCGAAGAGCTCCACCAGGACGCTCGTCCCCGCCGCCCGCATCACCGTGCGGGTGGCCGCCCTCGCCTGCCCGTGGCCGCCCAGGCGCAGGCGTTCCGAGAGGTAGATCCCGCCGACGAAACCGGGGATCGCGCCGAGCACCGGGATCAGGAAGAAGCCCAGGAGGGCGCCGACCCCCGCGTACGCCACCATGCGCCGGGTGATGCCGACCCCGCGGAAGCGGCGGGGCGGCAGCTGCCAGACGACCACCTGGGTGAGGAGCAGCAGTCCGGTGGAGGAGACGAGGAGGATCCAGGCGAGGCCCGTCTGCTCGTGCAGCGACCACCAGAGCATCGCCGCCCACACCAGCCACGTCCCCGGCACGCCGGGCGTGAGCACCCCGAACAGGCCGAGCAGCATCACCATCGCGATCAGCAGGAGCTGCCACACACCCATCTGCCAAGGGTGCAGGACCGTCGGTGTTCCCGCAGGTCAAGGGCGACGGACGGGGGACGGGAGGGTCAGTTCGCGACGGGCAGGGCGGCGGCCACCTGATTGCGCGCCTTGCGGTCGATCAGCGGGAAGATGATCTTCAGCGAGGTCTCGCTGTACGGCGACGAGAGCACGAACGACGAGTTCAGGAACCGTTCCTTGATCTCCGAGCGGAACAGGCCCGCCCGCTGGATGGTCATCGTGTGCTCGACCGGCTTGGCGAACATCGGGTCCGCCCGGAAGATGTGGATCCGGCGGTCCGTCATCGCCAGGTACATCGGCGTCGGCACCGGGACCACCGCCATCGCCCCGCCGCTCGCGATCGCCGACGCGATGCCGAACGCGGCGGTCCGGCGCACCGAGACCGAGCTCAGGTTGACGAGGGAGGTGACCTCCACCCGCTCCCCGGGCTCCAGCATCGGGGTGACGGTGGCCAGCAGGGCGCGGCGGCGCCTTCCGTTCATGGGGGGTGCTCCTGAGGGGCGTCGGTGGAACTCGTACGAAAACCGGGCGCTCACCCTGCCATACGGCTCCGGGCGCCTCAGCGGCGGGCCACCCACCCCTTCTCGTACGCGTGCCAGCCCAGCTGCAGCCGGGTCGTCACCCCCGTCAGCTCCATCAGGCCCTTCACCCGCCGCTGCACGGTCCGCAGCCCCAGGTCCAGCTGCTTGGCCACGCTCGCGTCCGTCATGCCCGCGAGCAGCAGGCTCAGGATCTCCAGGTCCGTCGGGTCGGGGCCCGCGGTCTCCTCCTCCGTCACCTGCGCGCCCGCGCCGAGCCGGAGCGGCAGGGCCTCGCGCCAGACCGACTCGAAGAGGCCCATGAGCGATTCGAGCAGGCCGCTCGCGTGCACCACGAGCGCGGCCGGTTCGGCGCCGCGGCCGGTGAGCGGCACCATCGCCAGCGAGCGGTCGGCCACCACGAGCTTGGTCGGCACCCGGTCCACCACCCGGATCCGCTCGTGCCGGCCGAGCGCCGCCGACAGCTCGGCGAGGCCCGACGGCAGGCCGAGCACCTCGCGCTCGATCACCACCCGGTAGCGCACGCCCCGCTCGACGGCCAGCGCCTCCGCGGTGTTCTCCAGACCGGACACGGCGATCGGCTTGCCCGTCACCAGCGCGCAGACCTCTTCGGTCGCGCCCAGCTGCAGCTGCAGGAAGCGGTGGGTGACGGCGCTCGCGCCGGTCACCACCTCGACCAGGTCGTGCACGGCCGGTTCGGTGGCCTCCGCGCGGTACTCCTGGGCGAGCAGCGCCGCGGCCAGCTCCGCCTGCTCCAGCTCGTGCCGCTGCTGGGTGAGCAGCGCGCCGAGCGCCACCCCGGGCGGGGCCGCGACCCAGCGGCCGGTGCGGGCCGAGGACTGGGCGGCCAGACCCTGGGACTCCAGGCGGCGCAGCGCCCGTTCGGTGTCGCCCTCGGGCAGGGCGAGCCGATGGGCCAGGTCGGAGACCTCGGCAGCGCCCAGCGCGACCAGCGCGCGGTAGGCGGACTCCTGCCGCTCGTCGAGACCTATCGCTCCCAGCATCACTGAGTCCACCCCTCGCGCGGACGTCCCCGGACGAGCCGGGACAATTCCCGGACGGCCGGCGGACGTGTTCGTTCCGTTGGTGCAGTGGCGGGAATCGGCCACGGCGCATTCCCGCCGCGCCCATCCTGCCTGCACCACCCTCACCTCTGCCAATGTGGCGCCACCGCAGCACCAACCGCCTCCGGACATAGGCGCCTTGTGGCGTCATGCCCGGAATCAGATGGGGAGAGCGATGCGCCCGATTTCGCGTACGGCCCTGGGGGCGGCGACCGCCGCCGTCCTGGCTGTGACCGCGGTTGCGGCGTCCGCGGCAGCAGCGCCGCAGGACGACCCGGCGACCGCCGAGCGACCGCTGGTGGGCAGCGAGGCAGCCGGCCGCGCCGGCGAGCGAAGCGAGATGGGGGTCCCCCCGGCCGAAGGCTGGGGGAGGACCGCCACGGTCACCCTCGTGACCGGCGACCGGGTCGTGGTGACCCGCGACGCCTCGGGCGAGGCGGCCGCCGCCGCGCTGCCCCGGGCGGACGGCACCGTCCCGTTCGTGCAGACCCGCCGGTCCGGCCAGGATCTCTACGTCTATCCCGAGGGCGCCACCGCCGCGCTGGCCGCCGGCCGGGTCGACGAGGAGCTCTTCAACGTCACCGGACTGATCCGCCAGGGCTACGACGACGCCGGCACGGCCACCCTGCCGCTCATCGCCGTCTACGGAACGGATCTGGCCACCGCCCGCACCGTGCCGGCCGCCCCGCGCGGCGCCACCCGCGGCCAGGTCCTGAGGACCGTCGACGCCGTCGCCCTCAAGGCCGACAAGAAGCAGGCCGCCGCCTTCTGGGCCGACGTCACCGGCCCCGCCGCCCGTTCCACCGCCGGCGGCCTCGAGAAGCTGTGGCTCGACCGCAAGGTGCGGGCCACCCTGGAGCGCTCGACCGTCCAGGTCCACGCCCCCGAGGCCTGGGCCGCCGGCTTCGACGGCACCGGCACCAAGGTCGCCGTGCTCGACACCGGCGCCGACGCCGAGCACCCGGACCTCAAGGGCCGGATCGTCGCCGCGGAGAACTTCACCGACTCCGACAGCGCCGACGACCGCCAGGGCCACGGCACCCACACCCTCTCCACCGTCGGCGGCAGCGGCGCCGCGAGCGGCGGCAGGAAGAAGGGTGTCGCCCCCGGCGCCGCCCTCCTCAACGGCAAGGTCCTCGACGACTCGGGCTCCGGCGCCACCTCGTGGATCATCGCCGGCATGGAGTGGGCCGTCACCCAGGGCGCCGACGTCGTCTCCATGAGCCTCGGCAACCCCTCCGAGACCGACTGCACCGACCCGATGAGCGTCGCCGCCGAACAACTCGCCCGGAACAAGGGCACGTTGTTCGTCATAGCCGCCGGCAACTCGGGACCCGCCACGAACACCGTCTCCTCGCCCGGCTGCGCGCCGAGCGTCCTCACCGTCGGCGCCACCGACCGGGACGACTCCACCGCGTACTTCTCCAGCCGCGGCCCCGCGGCCGACGCCGCGCACACCCTCAAGCCGGAGATCGCCGCCCCCGGCGTCGGCATCTCCGCCGCCGCGGCCGGCGGCCGGGGCGTCTACGCCTACCAGGCGATGTCCGGCACCTCGATGGCCACCCCGCACGTCGCGGGCGCCGCCGCCGTCGTCAAGCAGCGCCACCCCGACTGGACCGCCCAGCAGATCAAGGCCGCGCTCGTCTCCTCCGCCGACAGCGGCGTCCCCGGCGACACCCGCGAGGTCGGCGGCGGCCGCCTCGACGTCAAGGCCGCGATCGACCAGCGGGTCCTCGGCGCCCCCGCCGTCCAGGCCGGCACCTTCAGCTGGCCGCAGCACAGCAGCGACCGCACCACCGTTGCCGTCCCCTACACCAACACCGGCGACACGCCCGTCACCCTCGACCTCGCCGTCGAGAAGGTCACCGGCAACGACGGCTCCGCCGTCCGGTCCCCGGTCGCCCGCCTCGGCCGGCGCACCGTGACCGTCCCGCCCGGCGCCACCGTCGAGGTCCCGCTCGAGATCGACCCCACCGCCCGCCTGGAGCGCGCCCAGTACGGCGACGTCACCGGCCGCGTGGTCGCCACCGGCGAGGGCCGCGTCCACGTCTCCACCCCGTTCGCGCTCCACGTCGAGCCCGAAACCCTCACCCTGCGCGTCAAGCTGATCGACCGCCAGGGCAAGCCGGCCGACGGCGCCTCCTCGCTCGACGTCATCGGCACCGACGACGCGCGCGGCGAGCGCCGCTTCAACGAGGGCTCCGCCGACCAGGTCTACCGGCTGCGCGCCGGCGGCTACTTCCTCTCCTCCTTCGTCACCACCCCCGACACCGGCGCGGGCGCCACGCTCGACGACTCCGTCAGCTACCTCGCCCGCCCCCAGCTGGAACTGAGGAAGGACACCACGGTCGTCCTCGACGCCCGCCGGGCCCACCGCCTCCAGGTCCGCACCCAGCAGCCCACCGAAGTCCGCGGCGTCACCCTCGCGTTCAGCCGCGCCTGGGACGACACCTGGCTGCACGCCGGCACCGCCGCCGGACCGCGCACCATCCGCGGCTACTACGCCTCCGTCGAAGGCCGCGCCGAGGACGGCACCTTCGAGTTCGGCAGCTACTGGCGCGCCGCCGCCCCGCAGATCAGCGCCCTCAGGACGGGTGACGGGCTGCTCCTGCACCCGCTCACCGGCTCCCTCGGCTCCGACAACCTCGACGGCACCGGCTCCGCCCGGCTCGTCGACGCGGGCGCCGGCACCCCCGCCGAACTCGCCGCCGCCCAGGTCAAGGGCCGGATCGCCCTGGTCCGTCTGCCCGACGACAGCACGAGCGCGACCACCCTCGCCCGTGACGCCAAGGCGGCCGGCGCCGTCGCCGTCCTCGCGTACCACCGGGCCGAGGGCCGCTGGTACCCCAGCGGCGGCTTCACCGGGATCGGCCTGCCGGTCCTCTCGGTGCCCGCCGCCGAGGCCACACAGCTCCTCGGCAGGCTGGCCGCCGGAGAGGTCACCCTCGCCTGGAAGGCCACCGCGAAGAGCCCGTACGTCTACAACCTGGCCTTCCCGGAGACCCGCGCGATCCACGACGACCGGACCTACCGGGTCGAGGACCGCGACCTGGGCCGCACGGACTCCCGGTACGGCTCCTCCGGCATCGCCGCGGACTTCGTCGAGTTCCCCGCCGCCTACCGGCCAGACGGCACCGTCGTCGGCTTCGGCTCGCCGGCGACCGTCCCCGCACCCGGCACCCGCACCGCCTACTACACCGCCGGCGACACCGCCTGGCAGTCGCTCGTCGGCAGCGGCTTCCCGTTCGGCGAACTGATGGTCGGCAGCCGGCACGCCTACACCGCCGGCGAGCGCCGCACCGAGGACTGGTACGACGGCGTCCTCGCCCCCACCGCCCCGCGCGACGCCACCGGCGCGCCGGTGCTCGTCGCCGAACGCCAGGGCAACCTCATCGGCTTCGCCGACGCGATGTGGGGCGACGGCACGCACCACGCCGAGCCCGGCTCCTTCGGCGACATCGGCAACCTGCGCCTGAGCAGGGACGGTGAGGAGATCGGCGCGAGTGCCTGGCCGTTCGGGGTCTTCGAGGTGCCGGCCGAGCCCGGCACGTACACCCTCGAGCAGAACACCATGAAGATCGGCAGCAAGGTGTGGGCCCGCTCGACCTCCGTCAACTCGGTGTGGAAATTCACCTCCGCGCTCGACGAGAACGTCTATTCTCAGGGCATCCCGATTCTCTTCCCCCGGTACGACCTTCCGGAGGACGGACTCAAGACCCTCGCGGCGACCGACGGCCAACAGATCGGCCTCGGCGTCACCGGTCACGCGGGCTACAAGGCAGCCGCTCTCACCGCGGCCAGGCTCTCGTACTCCTACGACGGCGGCACGACCTGGACCGAAGCGCGGGTCTCCCACCAGGGCGACGCCTGGACCGCGACCGTGAACCACGCGGGCGCCGGCGGCAAGCAGGTCACCCTGAAGACCGAACTGACGGACGCCCACGGCAACTCCGTCACCCAGACCGTGGTCCGCGCTTACGACGTGCGCTGACCACGCCGGTCCGCCGGGCGTCCTTCCCGTGGGGGGTGGGGCCGCCCGGCGGACCCCTCGTTCCACCGCCGATTCCGCCGCGACACATTTGCGGATGTCCCGTTTTCTGACGGCCTGTGCGGTGGACAATAAGGGCATGACTCAGCAGGGGGACACCAACTGGTGGGACAAGCTCTACGACGAGGCGGCGCCCGACACCGGGCCCGCCCCGACCGCCGACAGCCTCGACGAGCGCTACGACTCCGCGAGCCGCACCACCACGGCCGCGCCGCCCCAAGCGCCCGCGCCGCTCGCCCCGGCCGCCGCGCCCGGCTCGCGCGGGGAGCCCGCCCGGCTCGCCCCGCCCACCCCGACCGCCGAGATCGAGCCGCCCGTGCCGGCCGCCCCGACCGAGGCCGCACCCGCCGAGGCGCCCACCGTGCAGGTCCCCGCGCCCCGGCCCCGTAGCGGTCACGTCGGCACCCGGCCGCCCACCTACGAGGCCGAGCCCACCGCCCTGCCCACGGCCCGCCCCGGCGAGCTCGAAGCGCTCGTCGCCGACACCGTTCTCGACGGCGCCCGCTACGGCGCCTACACCCTGCGCGCCGCCTCCGTCCGCGGCGACTCCGCCCGCTTCCGCGGCGAACCCCGCCGCGACGCCCTGCTCACCGCCCGCTTCGGCCAGGACGAGGCCGCTCTCGTGCTCGTCGCCGTCGCCGCCGGACGGCGGGCCGGCGAGCACACCCACCTCGCCGCCGCGGACATCTGCCGCTGGATCGGCGAGGCCGTCGGCCGCAGCCACACCCGGCTCTCCGAGGACATCCGCACCGGCCGCCGCGGCGACCTCAAGTCCGGTCTCCACCGGCTCACCGACCGCGCCTACGGCAAGCTCCGCGCCCGCGCCGTCGAACGCGGGCTCGACCCCGAGGAGTACGCGGCCGGCTTGCGCTGCCTGCTGCTCTCCGCCGACCCCGAGTGCCGCACCCGGGTGTTCTTCGGCATCGGTCCCGGCGGCCTCTTCCGGCTCCGTGACGGCTCCTGGCAGGACATCGAGCCGCTGCTCCCCGAGCCCGCGGCGACCGTCGGCGCCCCGGTCGTCGGCTTCGGCTCCCCGCCACCGAGCTCCCCGCCCCTCAGCGCCCCGGCCCCGGGCCCCTCCACGCCGAGGCCCCCGGCCCCGGGCCCCGGACCGTCGGGGGCGCCCGCGTCGTCCGGCGCCCCCGGCCCTCACGGCGCGTCCGACGCCACCGGCACCACCGAGGCATCCGACGCGCCCGAGGCCACCGAGGACGGCGACCGGCTCACCATGAGGCTCGGCGTCGCCGACGCCCCCGGCCGGCCCTTCATCGAGGACCAGCTGCCCCCGCCCGCCGAGCCGTTCCGCTTCCGCGCCTCCGTCGCCCGCCCCGGCGACACCCTGCTGCTCGCCTCGCCCGGCCTCGCCGCACCCCTGCGCGGCGAACCGGCGCTCGCCCGCGAGCTCGCCGCCCGCTGGGCCGGCACCCCCGAACCACCCGGCCTGGCGGCCTTCCTCGCCGACACCCAACTGCGCGTCACCGGTTACGCCGACGACCGTACGGGGGTGGCCGTCTGGGAGGCGTAACCTCCGCGGCCATGGGTTGATGGACCCATGGCCAAACAGAATGTCGCAGAACAGTTCGTCGACATCCTCGTCCGCGCGGGCGTCCAGCGCCTCTACGGCGTGGTCGGCGACAGCCTGAATCCCGTCGTCGACGCGATCCGCCGTGACTCCGCCATCGACTGGATCCAGGTGCGGCACGAGGAGACCGCGGCCTTCGCCGCCGGTGCCGAGGCGCAGATCACCGGCAGGCTCGCGGCCTGCGCGGGCTCCTGCGGCCCGGGCAATCTGCACCTCATCAACGGCCTGTACGACGCCCACCGCTCCATGGCCCCGGTGCTGGCCCTCGCCTCCCACATCCCCTCCGGCGAGATCGGCCTCGGCTACTTCCAGGAGACCCACCCGGACCAGTTGTTCCGCGAGTGCAGCCACTACAGCGAGCTCATCTCCAACCCCCGGCAGATGCCCCGGCTGCTGCAGACCGCGATCCAGCACGCGGTGGGCCAGGGCGGGGTCAGCGTGGTCGCCCTGCCCGGTGACATCGCCTCCCAGCCCGCCCCCGAGAAGACGGTCGAGAGCGCGCTCGTCACGACCCGGCCCACGGTCCGGCCGGGGGACGCCGAGATCGACGCCCTCGTCCGGATGATCGATTCGGCCGAACGGGTGACGCTGTTCTGCGGCAGCGGCACCGCCGGCGCGCACGCCGAGGTCATGCAGTTCGCCGAACGGGTGAAGTCGCCCGTGGGACACGCGCTGCGCGGCAAGGAGTGGATCCAGTACGACAATCCCTACGACGTCGGCATGAGCGGACTGCTCGGCTACGGCGCGGCCTACGAGGCCACCCACGAGTGCGACCTGCTGATCCTGCTCGGCACCGACTTCCCGTACAACGCCTTCCTGCCGGACGACGTGAAGATCGTGCAGATCGACGTACGGCCCGAGCGGCTCGGCCGGCGGTCCACCCTCGACCTCGCGGTGTGGGGAGACGTCCGCGAGACCCTGCGCTGCGTCATTCCCCGCGTACGGGCCAAGACGGACCGGCGTTTTCTCGACAAGATGCTGAAGAAGCACGCCGACGCCCTGGAGGGCGTGGTCAGGGCGTACACCCGCAAGGTCGAGAAGCACGTGCCGATCCACCCCGAGTACGTCGCCTCGGTGCTCGACGAACTCGCCGACGACGACGCCGTGTTCACCGTCGACACGGGCATGTGCAACGTGTGGGCCGCCCGCTATCTCACGCCCAACGGACGGCGCCGGGTCATCGGCTCCTTCAGCCACGGCTCCATGGCCAACGCGCTGCCGCAGGCCATCGGCGCGCAGTTCGTCGACCGCGGGCGGCAGGTCGTCTCGATGTCCGGAGACGGCGGATTCTCCATGCTGATGGGCGACTTCCTCACCCTGGTCCAGTACGACCTGCCCGTGAAAGTCGTGCTCTTCAACAACTCCTCGCTGGGCATGGTCGAGTTGGAGATGCTGGTGGCCGGACTTCCCTCGTACGGAACCACGAACAAGAACCCGGACTTCGCCGCCATCGCCCGGGCCGCCGGTGCCTACGGAGTGCGGGTGGAGAAGCCCAAGCAGCTCGCGGGTGCGCTGAAGGACGCCTTCAAGCACCGGGGGCCGGCGCTCGTGGACGTGGTCACCGACCCCAACGCGCTGTCGATTCCGCCGAGGATCAGCGCCGAGATGGTCACCGGGTTCGCCCTCTCCGCCAGCAAGATCGTGCTCGACGGGGGAGTGGGGCGGATGCTCCAGATGGCCCGGTCGAACCTGCGGAACGTGCCCAGGCCCTGACGGTCCGTACCCGCCGATGAATGCGGGCCCGGCACCTGGGCATGCATCCCCGTGAGCCTGTTCGATCCGACGACGGGGTGGGGGGTTATGGCCGGGGAGGCGAAACAGCCGACTCAACTGCTCAGAAAGGTGGGATGCGCGGATCTCACCGCGGTGCCGGAGGTACGGCATGCCTTACGCGCGATGCTGGGGACCTGGGGCGGGCCCGGCGCCACCGATGTCGCGGAACTGCTCACCAGCGAACTGGTGACCAACGCTCTCGTCCACACCGACCACGGGGCGGTCGTCACCGCCACCGTCGTGCCCGACCAGCTGCGGGTGGAGGTCCGGGACTTCGTCTCCGGGCTGAGCCGGACCCGCGTACCGCACGCCGACGACGGTACGCACGGCCGGGGGCTGGTCCTGGTGCAGGCCCTCGCCGACTCGTGGGGGGTCGAGAACCACGGCGTGGGCAAGGTGGTCTGGTTCGAACTGAACGGCGGGGCCGCCTGAGGATCTCCTCGGGCGGCCCCGCCGGAGTGGGCCCGGGCCCTGCCGTCGAACTCCCTCCTGCCCCGCGGCGCCCCGGGCGACGACGGGAGTGCGACGACAGGACCTGGGGGTCCCGCTCAGCCGAACTGCTGCTCCAGGTCCGCGAGCTTGCGCTCCAGGGAGTCCAGGCGGGGCAGCGTCTGGGTGTCGTCCTCGGCGGTGAGGTCCACCGTCCGGGGCTCGCCCGTGCGGGTGTCAGTTCCCCTCACGGCCTGCAGGGAGGGCCGGGATCGAAGCGGCAGCTGTCCGGGATCCGCTATGGCGGGCTCCGCGACGGCGGCCTGCACCGGCCCGGTCGCGGAGCCCGCACCCTGGGCGGCGCCCAGCGCCGCCACCTCGACCTGCCGGCCGCCCCGCCCGAAGGCACGGTGCTGCCGGTTGAGCGCCTTGAGCCGCGCCCGGTCCAGCTTCGCCTGCTCCCGCCGGCGGATCCGGTTCTGCTCCTTCTCCCGCCGGTCCTCGCGCACCTCGTCGACGGCCTCGTCCAGGGTCCGTACGCCTTCCAGGAGCATGAGCGACCAGGCGCCGAAGGTCTCCCGGGGCGCCCGCAGCCAGCGGACCATCCGGATCTGCGGCAGCGGCCGCGGAATCAGGCCCTGCTCGCGCAGCGCGGCCCGTCTGGTCTGCTTCAGCGCCCGGTCGAACAGCACCGCCGCCGACAGCGACATGCCCGCGAAGAACTGCGGGGCGCCCGCGTGGCCCATGCCACGCGGGGCGTGCACCCAGTTGAACCAGGCCGCCGCCCCCGCGAACGTCCACACCAGGAGGCGGGAGCCGAGGGCCGCGTCGCCGTGGCTGGCCTCGCGGACGGCGAGCACCGAACAGAACATCGCTGCCCCGTCGAGGCCGAAGGGCACCAGATACTCCCAGCCTCCGGTGAGGTTGAGGTTCTGCCGGCCGAAGCCGACCAGCCCGTGGAACGAGAGTGCCGCCGCGACCGCGGCGCAGCAGAAGAGCAGCACGTAGGAGGCGGTGCCGTAGACGGCCTCCTTGCGTCTGCGGCGCTCCTCGCTGCGCTCCCACGTGTCGTCGGCCGCGGCCTGGTCACCGGCGCGCTTCCCGCGCGCGAGCACCGCCACCGCCGTCAGGACCCCCGCCACCATCACGCCGCCCGGAAGCAGCCAGTCCAGCGATATGTCGGTCAGTCTCATTGCGGTGTCCCTTGCCTCGCAGTAGTGCCTCGCAGTAGGGCGATACGGCCGCCCATATTGGCCGACCGGGCGGGGCGGGCAGGGGGTTTCGCGGCAAGAGCACGCCATCGGGGTCGTACGACAGGCGAATAGGTGCGATCTGCTCGAACTGGCGCGCGTGAAGCGCGAGTTGTGTTCGAATCACATCACCCGGGCGGGTGGCGTAACGGCGGGAGTCGGTCAGGCGGTCGCCGCGAGGCGGCGAACCCGCTCCGCGTCCGGGGTGCGCGGGCAGGTGAGGCAGGTGTCCTCGGGACGCAGCGTGTAGAAGAGGCAGCAGGCCGCCCGGTCCCGGGTGGTGCGGGTCGTCCCGCACACCTCGGCCGAGCCCGCGAGCTCGCGGAAGCCGGCCGTGCCCGCGTACGGCTTCACCGTGCCCGGCATCAGGCGCTCCAGCTCGGCCAGCGCCCGGCCCTCCTCGCCGAGCAGCGCCGCGACGTACCAGAGGCCCTCGACGATCTCGTCGGTCACCATGCCCCACAGGGCCCGCCGGCCGCGCCGCATCCGGGGCCCGAAGCCGGCCAGCAGCTCCTCGAAGTGCTCCGCCAGGGCGTCCCGCACCTCGGCCCGCAGGGCCTCCTCGTCCGCGACCACCCGCGCGCCCGGCAGGGCGGCGGCCGGGTCGTCCGCCAGACACGCGAACTCCTCCACCCGGAGCGCGACCCGGCCCAGCGGGCGGTGGAAGGCCACGTTGCGGGCGGGCAGCCGGGGCACCCGGCGGTGCAGGAACCAGGGGAGCGTCACCAGGAGGCAGACCGGCCACGCGTACCGGTGCAGTCCGAAGCTCGCCACCACGTCGGGGCGGGCGACCGCCTTGTAGTCCCGCCGCACCTGCGCCTCGTCCCAGGCGAGGAAGGCGTCCAGGGCCTCCCCGCCGGCCGCCATCCGCTCCGTGCCGATCCAGCCCGGGCCGTCCGGCAGTCGCGCTTCCCGGCCGTGTTCGTCGATGTGCAGGCCGGTGAAGACCTCGGCGAGCCGGGCGTAGGCGGCCGCGACGGGCGAGGCGGGCAGGGAGGGGGGAGACGGCAGCAGGGCGGGCAGGGCCATACGGGACCACCGAATCGCGATCGTTAGCAGGTTAGCCTTACCTTACCCGATGCGTACGGTGTTTGAACTGCGACGCCGTCCGCCTATCGTGCACGGGGGACCCCGGCGCCGCGAGCCGGGCCCGGCACGAAGGCGCAGGAGGACCCGGGTGGAGCAGGGCAGCACGCGCGGGCGGACGACCGCACCGTCCGCGGCGACGGTGAAGGCCGACGAGGGCGGCCTCGGCACCGGGTCCCGCGACTCCGCGTCCCACGGCACCGGGTCCCGCGACTCCGCGTCCGGGGGAGCCGGGTCCCGCGACTCCGCGGCCGGGGGAGCCGGATCCCGCGACTCCGCGTCCGGGGGAGCCGGGTCCCGCGACTCCGCGGCCGGGGGAGCCGGATCCCGCGAGGCCGGGGCCCGTGATGCCGGGGCCGGCGATTCCGGCCGCCGCGACTCCGCGACCCGGGCGGGCGCGACCCACGGCGAGGTCTCCTGGGCGCCCGGCGGCTCCACGCGTGTCCCCGACCAGGCCCGCGGACGCGACCGCGGGCAGGAACTCGGGCAAGCCCGCGGGCAGGAACTCGGGCAAGCCCGCGGGCAGGAACTCGGGCAAGCCCGCGGGCAGGAGCGTGGGCGGGGCCGCGGGCAGGACCCTGAGCAGGGCCGCGGCGAGGACCGGGGCCAGGACGTCCGTGGCGAGCACGTGCACGGCGAGGACCCCGTGCCCGGGCTCGCGCCCCGGACCGTGCGGCGCCACTCCGTGCGCGGGCAGATCCTCCAAGCCCTGCGCACCGCCCTCGTCGGAGGCGAACTCGTCCCCGGCGAGGTCTACTCCGCGCCCGCCCTAGGCGAACGCTTCGGCGTCTCCGCCACCCCGGTCCGCGAGGCCATGCAGCAGCTCGCCACCGAGGGCGCCGTCGAGGTCGTGCCCAACCGCGGCTTCCGGGTCACCGAGCGCACCCCTCGTGAGCTGGCCGAACTGGCCGAGGTGCGGGCCCTCATCGAGGTGCCGGTCATGCTCCGGCTCGCCCGTACCGTGCCCG
Organism: Streptomyces sp. NPDC053431; assembly: GCF_044544925.1. Classification (NCBI taxonomy): domain Bacteria; kingdom Bacillati; phylum Actinomycetota; class Actinomycetes; order Kitasatosporales; family Streptomycetaceae; genus Streptomyces; species Streptomyces sp. NPDC053431. The sequence continues at coordinate 100,677 of NZ_JBITXX010000021.1, forward strand.
CCGCCCGCTGGGCCGAGCTCCGGCCGCTCGCCGAGGCCACCGCCACCGCCGCCGCGCGCGGCGACCGCGCCCATTACGCGGAGGCCGACCGTGCCTTCCACCGCGCGGTCCTCTCCCTCGCCGGCAACGAACAGCTCCTGGTCATCGCCGACGACCTCCACCGGCGCTCCCAGTGGCCCCTCGTCAGCGCCCCGGCCACCCGGCACGGCGAACTCGTCGCCGACGCCGCCGAGCACACCGCCCTCCTCGACGCCCTGATCGCCCAGGATCTCGCGGTGGTTTCGTCACTCGTACGGGAGCACTTCACCGGAGCGCAGGGCTGACGACTAAGGTCGACAGCGTCAGCCCGCTTTCCGTCCCTGCCGCGCCGACCGAGAGGTGTCCATGCCGTCCGTCCGCGCGGAGCGCCCCGGGGCCTCGGCCCTGCTCGGCTGGCTCACCGACCCCGAGGCCCCCCGCCTCTGCCTCGTCACCGGAGCACCCGGCCTGCTCGACTGGCTCGCCGCGCACGGCCCCCGGGCCGCCGGGCGCCACCGCAGCGTCCGCGCGCTCGTCCCGCTGACCGGGCGCACCGCGCTCGGCACGGCATGGGCCGTCGCCGACCACCTCGGCGTCGTCGCCACGTCTCCCGCCGACCTGGTCCGCGCCCTCGCCACCAGCGACAACGGCCGCGCCGCCCGCACGGTGCTGCTGCTCCCCGCGCTGCACGCGGCCGCCGAACCGGAGGCCGTGGCCGCGCTGCTCGCGGACCTGGCGCGGCTCGGCCGGGTCCGGCTGGTCGTGGAGGCGCGGCCGGGGACGCCCGAGTACGAGCTGCTCGCGGAGGGGCGCTTCGCGGAGGTGGAGGCCGAGGAGCCGGCCGCGGAGCCGGAGCCGCCGGTGGGCGCTCCCGTGGACCTCGCGGACCCGGCCGCCGTGTGCGCCGCCGACCCGGTGGCCGTCACCACCGGCTATGTACGGGAGGCGGGCGACGACCACGGCGGGCTGCGCGCGGCCTGGCTGCGCGCCGGTCAGGCGCTGTGCGCGGCGCGGAGCCCGGCGGACCGGGCCCTGCGGCTGCTCGCCGTCCTCGGCGACGGCGCCGACCCGCGGCTGCGGCCCGCGCTCGAAGACCTGTCCGGGCGGGCGGCCTGGCGGGTTCGGTGGACGCGGGTCGCGGGCGACGTCGCGCCGCCGTGGCCCGGTCCGGTCGCGGCGCTCGCCGCGCAGGACGGCACCCTGCTCGTCGCGGACCTCGGCGGCACCGTACGGCTGCTCGCCGCGGCCGACGCGCGGCCGCTGGGCCGGCTCGACCACCCGGTGACCGGGCGGGTGACCGCACTGGCGCCGGCCCCCGACGGCACGGTGCTGCTGCTCGACGAGCTCGGGCGGCTGCACACCGTACGAGGGCGGGAGCCGCGCCCGCCGTACCTGCGGCGTCTCACCGAGGCGGTCTCGGCCACCCTGACCCGGCATCCCGGTACGGCCCTGGCGGCCATCGCGGGCTCCGTGGTGGTGGGCGACCGGCTCGGCTCCGTCCACGCCTTCGGGCTCACCGGGCTGCACCAGGCGGCGCTGCACAGCGGGCGGGTCACGGCGGTGGCGGCCGTCGAGTCGGCGACGCCGTTCCTGTGCAGCGGCGGCGCCGACGGGGCGGTCCGCCGCTGGACGCCGGGCCGCGACCCGGACCCGGCGCCCCTGGCGGAGCGCGCCTCGCCGGTCGTCTCCCTGGCGGCCACCGAGACGCCGCACGGCCCGGTGCTCGGTGTCGCCTGGGCCGACGGCACGGTCGAACTCCACCGCGTGGAACGGTCCGACCACCTGACGTTCCGCCCCGGCCCTCCGGTCCGCGCCGTCACGGTCACGGCGGACGGCGCCGTGGTCCTCGGCCTGGACGAGGCCCTGATCCGCCTGGAACGCCGACCGACCTGACGCGGGGGGAGGGACCTGGGAGCCCCCCGCCCACCGCCATTGGCGCTTCGCCCGCCTCCCCCAACCTTCGCCCACCTCCGTGTGGGCAGTCGTCCCGCTGGGGCGGGACGGGTGGGCACACGGGACCGCGCCGGGCGGCGCGTCCGCTCCCTGTACCTACGCCCGCCCTTACGGCGCCGCGCCCTCATGCGCAACGTCAAGGCGCGGAAGCCTAGGCGCGGCAAGGCGCGATGTTCCGTTGTGCCCACCCGTTCCGCCCCAGCGGAACGACTGCCCACAACGAGGACGGCCGGGCGCCGCCCCAGCGGAACGACTGCTCACAACGAGGACGGCGGGGCGCCGCCCCAGCGGAACGACTGCCCACAACGAGGACGGCCGGGCGCAGCCCGCAACGACGGGCGCCGGGAGGACGAACGGGAGGGTGGGCGCAGCCCCAGCGGAACGAGTGCCCACAACGAGGACGGCCGGGCGCAGCCCCAGCGGAAGGACTGCCCACGACGGGGCGGCGGCGCGCAGCCCGCACGGCGCCACCGGCCGGCCCCGTCAGATCGCCGGCCCCGTCAGATCGCCGGGCGTGGTGTCAGCTGGCTTGCCAGCCAGGTCGGGACGCCGCCCAACAGGCGGAAGAGGCGGCCGGCTTCGGCGCGTAGGCGGCCGGCTTCCGGTTCCGTTTCCGCCTCGGCGAGGGACGCCAGGGCCGGGGCCGTGCCGACCAGGTAGCCCAACTCCTCCCGGATGCGCAGGGATTCGGCGAATCCGTGCCGCGCCTCGGCCAACTCGCCCTCGCGCAGGGCGAGTCCGGCCAGGTGTCGCCAGGTGAACGACAGCAGCAGGGCGTCGTCGTTGGCGGCGGCGGCCGCGTGGGCGCGGCGGTAGGCGGCGCGGGCCGCCTGGGGCGAGTCGCCCAGGTTCTGTGCGATCAGACCACGCCGGAAGTCCAGGACGGCCCGGCCCGGCGTCTCCGGGCCGATGAGCGCCGCCGCGCGGCCCAGCGCCGCCCGCGCCTCGTCCGCCCGGTCCCGTACGGCCAGCAGGGTCGACGCGTAGGCCAGATAGCCGCGCTCGCACGCCGCCGCCCCGCGCTCCTCGTCGGTCCCGGCCACCGCCTCCGCCGCCCGCAGGGCCTCCTCCGCCTCGGCCCAGCCCTGCTCGGTGTACAGGCAGCGTTCGATCAGCAGGGCCGCCCGCTCCAGGGCGGCGGCCGGTTCGGCCGATCGGGGGGCGAGGAGTTCGGCGGCGTCGGTCCAGCAGCCGCGGGAGCGAAGTCTCCAGACCGCGGTCTCCAGTGGGGTTCCCCGGCCGTACGCCACATTGCCCTCCCCGAGCACGCCATCGAGCTGTGAGTAGGACGGCATCTCAGCACGGACGTGGGGCGGGGGCCAAGGGGTCGGGTGAAAGAATTCACAAGGAGAACTCGGCCGAATGCGGCTCTTGCGCCGGAACGGGGCGGCAGTCGCCTGCCGCCCCGTCAGTTCCGGTGATCACCCGAAGAGATGAACCGGAGATCAGCTCATCCGCAGGGCCAGGAAGAAGTCCAGCTTGTCCTCCAGGCGGGACAGGTCCCGGCTCGTGAGCTGCTCGATGCGGCCCACCCGGTAGCGCAGCGTGTTCACGTGCAGGTGGAGCCGGGTGGCGCAGCGGGTCCAGGAGCCGTCGCAGTCCAGGAAGGCCTCCAGCGTCGGGATGAGCTCGGCCCGGTGCCGGCGGTCGTAGTCGCGCAGCGGGTCCAGCAGCCGGGCCGTGAAGGCGCGGCGGACGTCGTCCGGCACGAAGGGCAGCAGCAGGACGTGCGAGGCCAGCTCGTGGTGCCCCGCGGCGCAGACCCGGCCCGGCCGGGCGGCGGCGACCCGGCGGGCGTGCCGGGCCTCCTCCAGGGCCCCGCGCAGGCCCTCCGCGGAGTGCACGGCGGCGCTGACGCCCAGGGTGAGCCGGCCGTCGTCGGAGAGCCCGGCGGACAGCGGCGCCCGGACGGCGGTGAGCAGCGCGTCGGCGTGCAGGCCGACCGCCGTGGCGGGCAGCTCGTCCTCGCTGTCCGGCAGCGGCGTGGCGGCCAGCGGCACCAGCGCGATGGCCTCGTCGCCGCTGTGGGCGACGGCGATCCGGTCCGCGGACTCGGCGCCGGAGGCCGCGGGATCGACCAGGATCTCCTCCAGGAGGGCCTGGGCGACGGGCCCGCTGTCGATCTGGTTCTGGCCGGCCTCCTGGTCCCACTCGACGCGGGCGACGACCACCTGCCAGTGCGGGGCGGTGCCCAGGCCGGGCAGCAGCACCGGGGCGGCCACCCGAAGGCGGGCGGCGATCTCCGCGGGCGCGGCCCCCGTCTGGACCAGTTCCAGGACCTCCTGGGCCAGCCGGCGCCGTACCGTACGGGCCGCGTCGCGGCGGTCCCGCTCGACGGCGATCAGCTGGGTGACGCCCTGCAGCAGGTCGAGCCGGGCGGCCGGCCAGTCGCCGGCGTCGGCCTCGACGGCGAGCAGCCAGTCGGAGAGCACGGTCTCGCGCACGTCGCGGGAGGCGGGCGTGGCGCCGCGGCCGGTGTTGCGGATCGGGAAGAGCGAGTAGGTGCTTCCGCTCGCGCTCAGCCGGTGCGGACCGCGCCGGCCGGTGCGGGTGGCGGCCAGGTGCTCGCCCGCCAGGGTGGCGGCGAGGGCCGGGTCGAGGGCCTCTCCGGCACCGGCGATCTGCCGGCCGGTGGGGGAAAGCACCCAGGCCCGGAGGTCCAGGTCGGAGCCGAGCAGGTCGAGGACGACCTCGGGACCGCCGCCGGCCGGGCCGGAGGTCATCAGGCGCCGGTGCCGGTCGACCACGGCCGCCAGGTCGCCGGCCCGCTCGCCGGAGACCTGTCGAACAACGTGCTCGGTGATCGTCGCGAACGCAACGGACTCGTTCACCGCGAAGAGCGGCAGCCGGTGGCGAGAACACGCCGTCACGAGATCGTCGGGGATGTCGCCGAGCTCCGCCTCGCCCACGGCCAGCGCGGCCACGCCGGCACCGGCCAGGATGCGGACGAAGGGCTCGGCGTCGCTCGGCTCCCGGAGCCAGGCCAGGCCGGTGAGCACCAGCTCACCCCCCGAGAGGTAGCGGCTGGGGTCCTTCAGGTCCGTCGTCATGACGCCACGCACGGTCCGGTCCAGCTCGTCCTCGCCGCCGAGCAGGCGCAGCCCCAGAGCGTCGTTCTCCAGCAATGCGCGCAGCCGCATGATGTCGCCGCCGTTCCTTCTCGTCGTGGTGGTGGGTTGTCGCGTTGTCGTCGGTGGCGTGATGCCACCGTTCCCAAGGGGAAACAGTGAGGTACCTGTTTCTTCGCCGTTCGTTCGAATCTACAAGACGGTGGTGGTCGCCAGCCAACTCCTTCATGTGTTCGGTGGCTGCACACGGGCGAGCGGGGCTTGTGTACTAGGCCACACAACACCGCGTTAACAGCACGTGAAGAGATCGTCAGGGTCATCGCAGGATCGTCACCGCCACCGCAAGACAGAAGAGAGCCAGCCATGGACTTCCTTCGCCCCGCCAGCTGGGAGGAGGCGCTCGCCGTCAAGGCCGAGCACCCCACAGCCGTGCCGATCGCGGGTGGCACCGACGTCATGGTCGAGATCAACTTCGACCACCGGCGTCCCAAGTACCTGATGGACCTGAACCGGATCGAGCTGCTGAACGCGTTCGAGGTCGGCGAGGACACCGTACGGCTCGGCGCCTCCGTCCCGTACACCCGGATCATGGAGAACCTGCGCGAGGAGCTGCCCGGTCTGGCGCTCGCCTCGCACACCGTCGCCTCCCCGCAGATCCGCAACCGCGGCTCCGTCGGCGGCAACCTCGGCACCGCCTCCCCGGCCGGTGACGCCCACCCCGCGCTGCTCGCTGCGGGCGCCGAGGTCGAGGTCGAGTCGGTGCGCGGCACCCGGCTCATCCCCGTCGACGCGTTCTACACGGGCGTGAAGCGCAACGCGCTGGAGCCCGACGAGCTCATCAAGACCGTCCACGTGCGCAAGGCGGACGGCCCCCAGCAGTTCTCCAAGGTCGGCACCCGGAACGCCATGGTCATCGCCGTGTGCGCCTTCGGTCTCGCCCTCCACCCGGAGACCCGGACCGTGCGGACCGGCATCGGCTCCGCCGCCCCCACCCCGGTGCGGGCGACCGCGGCCGAGGAGTTCCTGAACGCGGCGCTCGAAGAGGGCGGGTTCTGGGACAACGGCAGGACCCTCACTCCCTCGATCGGCCGGCGGTTCGCGGAGCTCGCCTCCGGCGCCTGCAACCCGATCGACGACGTACGGGGCACCGCCCGGTACCGCCGGCACGCCGTGGGCGTCATGGCCCGCCGCACCCTCGGCTGGACCTGGGAGCAGTACCGCGCCGGCAACGGACGCGCCCTGGAAGGAGCGGCATGACCATGCGAGTGAATCTCACGGTCAACGGGCGTCCGCACCAGGCCGACGACGTCTGGGAGGGCGAGTCCCTGCTCTACGTGCTGCGTGAGCGGCTGGGGCTGCCCGGCTCCAAGAACGCCTGCGAGCAGGGCGAGTGCGGTTCCTGCACCGTCCGTCTCGACGGCGTGCCGGTCTGCGCCTGTCTGGTGGCCGCCGGTCAGGCCGAGGGCCGCGAGGTCGACACGGTCGAGGGCCTGGCGGAGTACGCCGGGCGCCGGGCCGAGGACGGCGCGCACGGACCCGACGGCGGCCCCGCCGCCGGCGCCCGCGGCACCTCGCTCGACGAGGCCCGGCGCTGGGAGGCCAGGCCCGCCCAGGACGCCCGGACCGGTGAGGGCGTGCGGCTGTCCCCGATCCAGCAGGCGTTCATCGACGCCGGCGCCGTGCAGTGCGGCTTCTGCACCCCCGGACTGCTGGTCGCGGCCGACGAGATGCTGGAGCGCAACCCGTCCCCGACGGACGCGGACATCCGCGAGGCGCTGTCCGGCAACCTCTGCCGCTGTACCGGCTACGAGACGATCCTCGACGCGGTCCGCCTGGCGGCCGCCCGCCAGGAGCGTCAGGGAGAGGCGGTCTGACCATGGCTCCCCACGCACGCACCGCACCCGCGGGCACGCCCACCGACGTCACCCAGAAGCACCACCGCGGCGGCATCGGCGAGTCCACCCGCCGCCCGGACGGCATCCTGAAGGTCACCGGCGAGTTCGCCTACTCCTCGGACATGTGGCACGAGGACATGCTCTGGGGCCACACCCTGCGCTCGACCCTCGCCCACGCCGAGATCCTCTCCGTCGACGTCACCGAGGCGCTCGCGGTCCCCGGCGTCCGCGCCGTCCTCACCTACGACGACCTGCCGGCCGACGTGAAGCACTACGGCCTGGAGATCCGGGACACCCCGGTCCTCGCCCACGGCAAGGTGCGCCACCACGGCGAGCCGGTCGCCCTCGTGGCCGCCGACCACCCCGAGACCGCCCGCCGGGCCGCCGCGAAGATCAGGATCGACTACCGGGAGCTCCCGGTCGTCACGGACGAGGCCTCCGCCACCGCCCCCGACGCGATCCTGGTCCACGAGCACCGCGAGGACCACCACGCCGGCCACGTGCCGCACCCGAACATCGTGCACCGCCAGCCGATCGTCCGCGGCGACGTCGCCGAGGCCCGCAAGCGGGCCGACGTGATCGTCGAGGGCGAGTACACCTTCGGCATGCAGGACCAGGCCTTCCTCGGCCCCGAGTCCGGCCTCGCCGTGCCGGCCGAGGACGGCGGCGTCGACCTCTACGTCGCCACCCAGTGGCTGCACTCCGACCTGCGCCAGATCGCGCCCGTCCTCGGCCTGCCCGAGGAGAAGGTCCGGATGACGCTGTCCGGCGTCGGCGGCGCCTTCGGCGGCCGCGAGGACATCTCGATGCAGATCCACGCCTGCCTGCTCGCGCTGCGCACGGGCCGGCCGGTGAAGATGGTCTACAACCGCTTCGAGTCCTTCTTCGGGCACGTGCACCGCCACCCGGCGAAGCTCCGCTACGAGCACGGCGCCACCAAGGACGGCAGGCTCACGCACATGAAGTGCCGGATCGTCCTGGACGGCGGCGCCTACGCGTCGGCCTCCCCGGCGGTCGTCGGCAACGCCTCCTCGCTCTCCGTCGGCCCGTACGTGGTCGACGACGTCGACATCGAGGCGATCGCGCTCTACACCAACAACCCGCCCTGCGGCGCCATGCGCGGCTTCGGCGCGGTCCAGGCGTGCTTCGCGTACGAGGCGCAGATGGACAAGCTCGCCGCCCGGCTGGGCATGGACCCCGTGGAGTTCCGTCAGCTCAACGCGATGGAGCAGGGCACGATCATGCCGACCGGCCAGCCGGTCGACTCCCCGGCCCCGGTCGCCGAACTGCTGCGCCGCGTCAAGGCCCGCCCGCTGCCGCCGGAACGCCAGTGGGAGACCACCGAGGGCGCCGACGTACGGCAGCTGCCCGGCGGACTGTCCAACACCACCCACGGCGAGGACGTCGTCCGCGGCGTCGGCTACGCCGTCGGCATCAAGAACGTCGGCTTCTCCGAGGGCTTCGACGACTACTCCACCGCCCGGGTGCGCCTGGAGGTCATCGGCGGCGAGCCGGTGGCCGTGGTGCACACCGCGATGGCGGAGGTCGGCCAGGGCGGTGTCACCGTCCACGCCCAGATCGCCCGTACGGAGCTCGGCGTCACCCAGGTGACCATCCACCCGGCCGACACCCAGGTCGGCTCCGCCGGTTCGACGTCCGCCTCCCGGCAGACGTACATGACCGGCGGCGCGGTGAGGAAGGCCTGCGAGGCCGTCCGCGAGAAGGCCCTGGAGCTGGGTCGGCGCAAGTTCGGCTCGTACCACCCGGCGTGGGCGACGGCGGAGCTGCTCCTGGAGGGCGGCAAGGTCGTCACCGACGGCGGCGAGGTGCTCGCCGACCTGGCCGACGTCCTCGAGGACGAGGCGATCGACCTGGAGCTGGAGTTCCGGCACCGGCCGACCGAGGCCTTCGACCGGACCACCGGGCAGGGCTCCGGACACGTCCAGTACTCCTTCGCCGCGCACCGCGCGGTGGTCGAGGTGGACACCGGGCTCGGCCTGGTCAAGGTCATCGAGCTGGCCTGCGCCCAGGACGTCGGCAAGGCGCTCAACCCGCTGTCCGTCATCGGCCAGATCCAGGGCGGCACCGCCCAGGGCCTGGGCGTGGCGGTCATGGAGGAGATCGTCGTCGACCCGAGGACCGCGAAGGTGCGCAACCCCTCCTTCACGGACTACCTCATCCCCACGATCCTCGACACGCCGGCCATCCCGGTCGACGTGCTCGAACTCGCCGACCCCCACGCGCCGTACGGCCTGCGGGGAGCCGGCGAGGCCCCGACCCTGTCGTCCACCCCGGCCGTCCTCGCGGCGATCCGGGACGCGACGGGGCTGGAGCTCAGCAGGACGCCGGTCCGCCCCGAGCATCTGACCGGCACCTCGTAAAACCTCTCCGGACGGCGCGTGCCTCCCTGGAACGTCACAAGTCCGCGCCCGCACCGTCCGGAGATCCCCTTCCCGGGGAGCCAGCAGTACCGCAGTGCCGCAGTACCGCAGTACCGATTCACCCCGTTCGTCTCGGGCCGTCCCCCGGGTCGTGCAGCCAACTGCAAATCCCAAATCCCGCAGTCCCCCACGGATTGACGCGGGTGCCCCTTTGAACCTTGGGAGTAGGCCCCATGACCCAGTCGTCAGTGGAGCCCAAGACCACGTCGGAGGACGCGGGCAACGGCTCGCGCAACCCCGCCGGTAGGTCTTGGCTCGACCGGTACTTTCACATCTCGGAGAGAGGATCCACCGTCGCGACGGAGATCCGCGGCGGCGTCACCACCTTCATGGCGATGGCGTACATTCTCCTGCTCAACCCCCTGATCCTCTCCGGCAAGGACGTCGACGGCAACGTCCTCAGCCAGCCCGCGCTGATCACCGCCACGGCACTCTGCGCGGCCGCCACGACCCTTCTGATGGGCTTCTGGGGCAAGGTCCCGCTGGCCCTCGCCGCCGGCCTGAGCGTCTCCGGCGTGATGGCCTCCCAGGTCGTCCCGGTCATGACCTGGCCGCAGGCGATGGGCATGTCCGTGGCGTACGGTGCCGTGATCTGTCTCCTGGTCGTCACCGGCCTGCGCGAGATGATCATGAACGCGATACCCCTCGCGCTCAAGCACGCGATCACCATCGGCATCGGTCTCTTCATCGCGATCATCGGCTTCGTGAAGGCCGGCTTCGTGCACGAGAACCCCGCCCCCGGCGGCGGTCCCGTCTCGCTCGGCCCGGCCGGTGAACTCGAGGGCTGGCCCGTCCTGATCTTCGCGGTCACCCTGCTCCTGATCTTCGCGCTGCAGGCCCGCAACGTGCCCGGCGCCATCCTGATCGGCATCGTCGTCGGCACCCTCGTCGCGGTCGTCCTCAACGCGGTCGCGGACATCCCGGGCAAGGCCTGGTTCTCCGGCCCGCCGGAGCTGGACGGCAGCGCGGTCTCCGCACCGGACTTCTCCCTGCTGGGCAACGTGTCCTTCAGCGGCTGGGGAGACGTCGGCTACATCACGATCACCATGATCGTCTTCACCCTGGTGCTGGCCGGCTTCTTCGACGCCATGGCGACCATCCTGGGCGTCGGCACCGAGGCCAAGCTCGCCGACGAGCAGGGCCGTATGCCGGGCCTGTCCAAGGCCCTGTTCATCGACGGTGCCGGCGGCATCCTCGGCGGCGCGGGCGGTGCCTCCGGTCAGACGGTCTTCGTCGAGTCCGCCACCGGCGTCGGCGAGGGCGCCCGCACCGGTCTGGCCTCCGTGGTCACCGGCGGTTTCTTCGCCCTGTGCCTCTTCTTCACGCCGCTCACCGCGATCGTGCCGCAGGAGGTCGCCGCCGCGGCCCTCGTCGTCATCGGCTCGATGATGATGCAGAACGCCAAGCACGTCGACTGGAGCGACCGCTCCGTGGCGATCCCGGTGTTCCTGACCGTGGTCCTGATGCCCTTCACGTACACCATCACCACCGGTGTCGCGGCGGGCGTGATCTCCTACGCGGTGATCAAGTCCGCGCAGGGCAAGGCCAGGGAGGTCGGCGGCTTCATGTGGGCGCTGACCGGGGTGTTCGTCGTCTACTTCGCGATCCACCCGATCGAGAGCTGGCTGGGCGTCGGCTGACGGGCGTGACCCCTGGGTAACCTCGCCCTCCACACACCCTTCCCGAGGAGTACGAGATGCTGGACATCGCCGAAGAGCTGCACCGGTGGGTCGAGCAGGGACGTGAGTTCGCCGTCGCCACGGTCGTGGCGGTCGGCGGCAGCGCGCCCCGTCCACCGGGCGCCGCGCTCGCCGTCGACGGCGACGGCACGGCGATCGGCTCGGTCTCCGGGGGCTGTGTGGAGGGCGCCGTCTACGAACTGTGCCGGCAGGCCCTCGAGGACGGCAGGACCGTCCTGGAGAGCTTCGGCTACAGCGACGAGGACGCCTTCGCGGTCGGCCTGACCTGCGGCGGCGTCATCGACATCCTCGTCACCCCGGTCCGCGGCGGGGTCTGTCCCGCCGCCCTGGCCGCCGCCGTCTCGGGCGAGGCGGCCGCCCTCGTCCGCGTCGTCTCCGGCCCGGAGGACCTGTTGGGGCAGGCCCTCCTGGTCCGGCCCGACGGTTCGTACGAGGGCGGCCTCGGCGGCCACCCCGAGCTGGACCGCACCGCGGCCGGCGAGGCACGCGCCATGCTGGACGCGGGCCGCACCGGCACCGTGGAGATCGGCGAGGAGGGCAGCCGCTGCGGACGGCCGCTCACCCTTCTCGTGGAGTCCTCCGTACCCCCGCCGCGCATGATCGTCTTCGGCGCCGTCGACTTCGCCGCCGCCCTGGTCCGGGTCGGCAAGTTCCTCGGCTACCACGTCACCGTGTGCGACGCCCGCCCGGTCTTCACCACGAAGGTCCGCTTCCCCGACGCCGACGAGATCGTCGTCGCGTGGCCCCACCGCTACCTGGAGTCGACGGAGGTCGACGGCCGGACGGTGCTCTGCGTCCTCACGCACGACGCCAAGTTCGACGTCCCCCTGATCCAGGCCGCCCTCAAGCTTCCCGTCGCCTACATCGGCGCGATGGGCTCCCGCCGCACCCACGAGGACCGCAACAGGCGCCTCCGCGAGGCCGGCGTCACCGAACTCGAACTCGCCCGGCTGCGCTCCCCGATCGGCCTCGACCTCGGCGCCCGTACGCCCGAGGAGACCGCGCTGTCCATCGGCGCGGAGATCGTCGCCCACCGGCGCGGCGGCAGCGGCGTCTCCCTGACCGGCGCCCACACCCCGATCCACCACGACGTCCCTCGCGAACCGGCCGGCCGGATCGGCTCCGTGGCCTGACCGGCTCCCGCCGGACCGGCTCCGTGTTCCTGACCGGCTCCGTGGCCCGACCGGCCCGCGCCGGCCCTCGATCCGTCGGACCGGCCCTACAGCGGCGTGTCGTCGCCGCCCTCGAACGGTGCGCCGTGGCCGGGCACGATCAGGTCCGCCGCCGCCAGGACCCGCCGCCGGGAGGCCCGCAGCAGCTCACGGTCCGGCGCGACCGGGTCGTCCGCCGGGCCCTCCGCGTGCCACCACAGGTCGCCGGCGAAGGCCACCACGCCCTCGGCCGTGCCCGCCAGCAGCGTGATGTCCTCGGGGCTGTGGCCGGGAGTGCGGATCAGCCGCAGCGACGGGGTGAGCTCGTAGCCCTCCGCGTCCCGGTTCGTCCACCGGTCGCCCCGGTACTCCACCTTGTGGTCGTGCACCCGGGCGGTGGGGAAGAGGCCCACGTTCATGGTGTTGTCCGGGTGGTGGTGGCTGAGCACCACGTCCGTGATGTCCTCGGCGCCCAGGCCGAGTTCGGCGAGCGGGGCGAGGATGTGCGCGGGGCTCGCGACCATGCCCGGGTCGAAGATCACATGCCGTCCCCCGTCGGACACGTAGGAGACGGTGGCGGCCACGCCGGGGCCGGTGGAGCCCACGTAACCGGTGGTCAGGACCTTGTACACGGCGCTGCGGCCGAGCGGTGCGTCTGTCATGCCCTCAATCCTGCGCGGGGACGGTGCCGTTCACGAGTGGCACCCCTGCCTACGATCGCAGGATTCGTGCCACGGTGTGGAACACTGCGCCCGTGCCGCCTTTCCAGACCGTCGCCGCCTACGCCCCGCCCGGCGTCGGCATGCTCGCCGTCGGCGTCGTCACCGAGGTGTTCGGTCCGCACGGACCGGAGTTTCCCGGCTTCGACCTCGCCCTGTGCGCCGAGGGGCCGGGCCCGGTGCCCACGGACTGCGGGGTGCCGCTGTCGCTCACCCACGGCCTCGACCGGCTCGCCGAGGCCGACCTGGTCATGGCCCTGCCCGGGGCCGGGTTCCGCACCCCGCCCGGCCCCGCCGTGCTCGAGGCGCTGCGGGCGGCGCACGAGCGCGGCGCGGTCGTCGCGGCCCACTGCGTCGGCACCTTCGCGCTCGCGGCCGCCGGGCTCCTCGACGGCCGGCGGGCGACCACCCACTGGCGGTTCGCCGGACTCCTCGCCGAGCGGCACCCGTCGGTCAGCGTGGAGGCCGACGCGCTGTACATCGACGAGGGGAACGTCGTCACGGGCGCGGGCGCCGCCGCCGGCTTCGACCTGTGCCTGCACCTGCTGCGCCGGGAGTACGGCGCGGCGCGGGCCAACGGGGTCTCCCGGGACATGGTGCTGCCCGCCCATCGCGACGGCGGGCAGGCCCAGTACCTGGCCGCGCCCGTCCCCGCCGACGGCCAGGACGAACGGCTCGCCGAGGTCCTCGGCTGGGCCCGTGAGCACCTGCACGAGCCGCTGCCCGTCACCGAACTGGCCCGCCGCGCCATGATGAGCCGGCGCACCTTCGCCCGCCGTTTCGCCGCCGCGACCGGCACCACCCCGCACGCCTGGCTGCGCGAGCTGCGCCTGAGCAGGGCCGAGGAACTCCTGGAGACCACCGACCTCCCGGTCGAGGAGATCGCCCACCGGGTCGGCTACACGAGCGCGGCCGTCCTGCGTGAGCAGTTCGTCCGGCGCCGGGGCGTACCGCCCCGCTCCTACCGGCGGGCCTTCACCGCCACACCCCGCTGAGGCGGCGGCCGCGGCGGTCGCTCAGCCCGTGCGCAGGCCGCGGCGGCTGAGCCTGTGCGCGGGCCGCGGCGGCTGAGCCTGTGCGCGGGCCGCGGCGGCTGAGCCTGTGCGCGGGCCGCGGCGGTGGCTCAGCCCTTGCGCAGGCCGTGCAGCAGCAGCTCCGAGAGCTGCTCGTACGCCGCCGCGTCGGCCAGGCCGGTCGCGGCGGCCACCTGCCGCCGCTGGATGCGGACCATGACCGAGGCGATCACGTCCGCCGCGAAGCTCACGTGGACCTCGCGGAAGACCCCGGCCCGCACGCCCTCCTCGATGAGCTGCTGCACCCGTCCGGCCGCGGCCCGGGTGTTGCGCTCGTAGACCTCGGCGGCCGGTTCGAAGGCGGCCACGTCGTCGAAGAACTGCGGGGAGACCGGGGCGAGTTCGGCGGAGACGGCACGGAGATAGGCGGCCAGGCGCTCGGCGGGGCCGGTCGCCGCCGCGAGCACCGCCTCGACGCGCACGGTGGCCCGCCGGAAGAAGTGCACCACGGCGGCCCGGACCAGTTGCTCCTTGCTGCCCGCGAGGCCGTACAGGGTCCGCTTGGAGCAGTGCAGCCGGGCGGCGAGGTCGTCGAGGGTCAGCCGGGCGAAGCCCTCGCCCACCAGGAGCGCCACGAGGTCCTCGAAGAGCTCGGAGCGCCGGGCGGCGCCCCGGCCGGTGAGCTTGGGGACGCCGACGGCGGAGGTCTCGATCACCCGAACAGTATGCCGGGCGACCCGTTCGGGGGGTTACGGGAACCCTCTTCTGCGCTACGCTAACCGGTACTGCCGTACCCCTCGCAGTACCGTTTCGCAGCACCGTACGCGTCGTGATGGAGTCGCCATGGATGTCGACCGCCTGCTTCCCACCCCCGAGGCAGCGGACCTCATCGCTCTCACGCGGGAGATCGCCGACAAGGAGCTGGCCTCCCGCGCCGACGAGCACGAGGCCGCCGAGACGTATCCGGAAGGTCTGTTCGCGACCCTCGGCGGGACCGGTCTGCTCGGCCTGCCGTACCCCGAGGAGTTCGGCGGCGGAGGCCAGCCCTACGAGGTGTACCTCCAGGTCCTCGAAGAGCTCGCCGCCCGCTGGGCGGCCGTCGCCGTCGCCACCAGCGTCCACACCCTCGCCTGCCACCCGCTCCACTCCTTCGGCACCGCCGAGCAGAAGGAGCGCTGGCTGCCCGAGATGCTCGCCGGCAAGCTCATCGGCGGCTACAGCCTGTCCGAGCCGCAGGCCGGCTCCGACGCCGCGGCCCTCGCCTGCAAGGCCGAGCGCACCGAGGACGGCGCCTACCGCGTCACCGGCAACAAGGCCTGGATCACCCACGGCGGCAAGGCCGGCTTCTACGCCCTCTTCGCCCGCACCGCGCCCGGCAGCCACGGCATCTCCTGCTTCCTCGCCCCCGGGGCCACCGAGGGCCTCAGCTTCGGCAAGCCCGAGCGCAAGATGGGCCTCCAGGCCGTCCCCACCACCTCCGCCCACTGGGACGGCGCCCTGATCGAGGCCGACCGTCGCATCGGCGACGAGGGCCAGGGCCTGCAGATCGCCTTCAGCGCCCTCGACTCCGGCCGTCTCGGCATCGCCGCCTGCGCGACCGGCCTCGCCCAGGCCGCGCTGAGCGCCGCCGTCGCCTACGCCAACGAGCGCACCACCTTCGGCCGGAAGATCATCGACCACCAGGGCCTCGGCTTCCTGCTCGCCGACATGGCCGCCGCCGTCGACGCGGCCCGCGCCACCTACCTCGACGCGGCCCGCCGCCGTGACCTCGGGCGGCCCTTCAGCCGCCAGGCCAGCGCGGCCAAGCTCATCGCCACCGACACCGCCATGAAGGTCACCACGGACGCCGTCCAGGTCCTCGGCGGCTACGGCTACACCCGCGACTTCCCGGTCGAGCGCTACATGCGCGAGGCCAAGATCATGCAGATCTTCGAGGGCACCAACCAGATCCAGCGCCTGGTCATCAGCCGCCAGCTCACCGCCTGACCTGCTCCGGTTGCCCCGGTGTGCCGTCGGGCGTACCCCGGAAGAGGGGAACCCGATCCGTCACGTTCGGAGAGGAGCCCCGTCATGCTCGGCGACCTGATCGGCGAGGAACAGGGCGAGACCACCGGAATCCGGGTGCTGTCCACCGACGGCGGCCACCCCGTCCTGGAGGCGTCCTTCCAGGCGACCGGCACCCTCCTGGGGACCGGGGTGAAGGACATGGGCACGTACGAGTCGGTGATGCGCGCCGACGGCACGCTCTTCGGAGAGGGCCAGGGCGTCATCATGACCCAGGGCGGCGACACCGTCACCTGGCACGGCTCCGGCGTCGGCCGCCTCGACGAGGCCGGCACGGTGCACTGGCGCGGCGCCATCTTCTGGGAGACCGCGGCCGCCGCGTTCAGCCGGCTCAACGCGACGGCGGGAGTGTTCGAGTTCGAGACGGACGAGAGCGGAAAGGCCACCGCGAAGGTCTATGAGTGGAAGTAGCGCCGGGAGCGCCAGGGAGTACTCCGCGCCGCCGATCGTCCACCGGTCGGCGGCGCCCGCCGACCGGGAGCGGATCGAGGCGATCGACGACTCCTTCACGACGGACAGGATCTACGAGGTCGTCGCGGACGGCGCGGGATTCGCCCTGCGCGAGCGGATCGTCGACCCGCCGCTCGTGAAGGTGTTCCCCGACGAGGGCGAGGACGAGGACGACGGCTCCGGCGGAACGTACGTGGAGGTGGCCGTCGCCGGGGGCGAGGTCTGCGGCTTCGTCGAAGTCGGCGTCGAGGAGTGGCACAGCCGCCTCGTCGTCCACCGGATCGCGGTGGCGCCCGCCCACCGGGGCCGCGGCGTCGGCGCCGCGCTGATGGAGCGGGCCTGCGCGTACGGCCGCCGGGCCGGAGCGCGGACCGCCTGGCTCGAGGTGACGAACGTGAACGCGCCCGCCGTCCGCGCCTACCGGCGCATGGGCTTCGAGCTGTGCGGGCTCGACACCACCTTCTACCGGGGCACGGCGAGCGAAGGAGAGACGGCCCTGTTCATGAGCAGGGGGCTCGATACCCCGTAGACCGGCCGCAGCAGGCAGTTCGGTCGCAGCAATCATTCGGTCGAAGCAATCGGTCGAAGGCAATCTCGTACGAGGAGTTCCATGGACATCGCAGGTTCCGCCGCGCTCGTCACCGGTGCCGCATCCGGGCTCGGCGCCGCCACCGCCGCCGCGCTCGCCGCGAAGGGGGCCACCGTCTACGGCCTCGACCTCGACAAGGCCGTCGCCGGGGCGGAGGCCCCCGCCGACGGGGTCACCCTCGTCGGCGCCGACGTCACCGACGAGGAGCAGGTGCGGGCCGCGCTCGCGCGGATCGAGGAGGACGGCGCCGAGCTGCGGCTCGCCGTGAACTGCGCCGGGATCGCGCCCTCCGCGCGCGTGCTCGGCCGCAAGGGCCCGCACGACCTGGCCCTGTTCCGTTCCGTCCTCGACGTCAACCTGGTCGGCACCTTCAACGTCATGCGGCTCGCCGCCGAGGTCATCGCCCGGCAGGAGGCCGACGCCCACGGCCAGCGCGGCCTCGTCGTGAACACCGCCTCCATCGCGGCCTTCGAGGGGCAGGTCGGCCAGATCGCCTACGCCGCCTCCAAGGCCGGCGTGGCCGGGATGACCATCACCGCCGCCCGTGACCTCGCGCAGTTCGGCATCCGGGTGGTCACCGTCGCGCCCGGCATCGTCGACACCCCGATGATGGCCGGCTTCAGCGAGGAGATCCGGGCCGGGCTCGCCGCGAGCGTCACCTTCCCGCAGCGGCTCGCCCGTCCCGAGGAGTACGCCCGCCTCGTCACCATGATCGCCGAGCACGACTACCTCAACGGTGAGACCATCCGGATGGACGGCGCCCTGCGCATGGCAGCCCGCTGACCACGGGTGTGGCACCAAGTGCCGCCGCGGGAGGGATCCGAGTGCTAGGTTCGGGGTATGAGCACCAACCCCGCCAAGCCCTCGATGCGTGACTCCCTCGTCGCGGCGGCCTTCCAGCTCTTCCTGGAGCGCGGCTACGAGCAGACGACGATCGACGACATCGTCCGCACGGCCGGGGTCGGCCGGAGGTCCTTCTTCCGGTACTTCCCGTCGAAGGAGGACGTGGTCTTCCCCGACCACGAGCAGAGCCTCGCCGACATGACCGAGTTCCTGGCCGCGAGCGAGGACTCCGACGACCCGCTGGAGCGGGTCTGCGAGGCCACCCGTCTCGTCATGCGGATGTACGCCGAGAACCCCACCTTCTCCGTCCAGCGCTACCGCCTCACCCGCGAGGTGACCGGTCTGCGGACGTACGAGCTCTCCGTCGTCTGGCGGTACGAGAAGACCCTCGGCGACTACCTGCGCACCCGCTTCGCCGACCGCCGCGACGGCACCCTGCGGGCCAACGTCGTCGCGGCCGCCGTCGTCGCCGCGCACAACCACGCCCTGCGCCACTGGCTGCGGTCCGGCGGCGAGGGCGACCCCCTCGCCGAGGTGGACCGGGCCCTGGAGTTCGTCCGGGACACCTGGAGCCCCGAGGGCGGCGCGAGCGGCGGGCCGGGGGAGCAGGAGACCGACGACGTGGTCGTGGTCATCGCCAAGCGGTCCACCCCGATGTGGCGCGTGGTGCGCGAGGTCGAGGCGAGCCTCGGCGACGTCTGAGTGTCCCCAGGGACACAGAGGGATCTCAGTATCGTCAATTGAGGGAACTCAGGTCTTTATTTGCTGGCACTCAGTGCCATATGTTTGCTCCATGCACGGTTGAGCCGCCGAGTGCAAGGAGAAGCATCGTGTTCCACACCGGATCCACGGGCCTGCGGAACGGGACCGCCGTCCTGGCCGACGAGTCGGCCGCCGAGCCCGAGCTCTACTTCCAGCGCTGCCGCTGGTGCCAGACCACCACCTTCCAGCGCCTGCTCTGCCCGACCTGCGGGTCCACCGACCTCGCCCCTGAACTCAGCGCGGGCGAAGGGGTGATCTCCGTACGCCGCGCCTTCACGGCCGCCCAGGCCGACCTCTGGCCGGTGCACATGGCGGAGGGCTTCGTGGTGCAGTGCCGGGTCGACGGACCGCCGCACGCGGTGCGCCCCGGGGTCCGGGTCCGGCTCTCCCACGACGGCTCCACGGGCCGCAGGCCGGTGGTCCGGCTGTGCGAGGAGGTCGCGCTCGACGGCTGGTTCTGAGCGCGCCGCACGGGCGTACGAGGAAGGGGCGGGTGGCACAGAGTGCCACCCGCCCCTTCCTCGTATGTGCGTCAGGACGGGAGGTGCGGGTGGTACCGAGTGCCACCCGCACCTGCCACGCATCGGATCAGGGGGCGCCGATCTCGTCCGTCAGCTGCGGCAGCACCTCGAAGAGGTCGCCCACCACGCCGTAGTCGACCAGGTCGAAGATCGGGGCCTCCGGGTCCTTGTTGACCGCCACGATCGTCTTCGAGGTCTGCATGCCGGCCCGGTGCTGGATCGCGCCGGAGATGCCCGCCGCGATGTACAGCTGCGGCGAGACCTGCTTGCCGGTCTGGCCCACCTGGTTGGAGTGCGGGTACCAGCCCGCGTCCACCGCGGCGCGCGAGGCGCCGACCGCCGCGCCGAGCGAGTCGGCCAGCTTCTCGACGACCGCGAAGCCCTCGGCCGCACCGACACCGCGGCCGCCCGAGACCACGATCGCCGACTCGGTCAGCTCCGGACGGCCGGTGGAGACCCGCGGGGTGCGCGAGACGACCTTGGCCGCGTTGCCGGTGAAGGTCACGGTCACGTTCTCGACCGCGCCCGCGGCCGGAGCCGCCTCCGGGGCCGCCGAGTTCGGCTTGACGGTGATGACCGGCACGCCGTGCGAGACCGTCGACCTCGTCTGGTACGAGGCGGCGAACACCGACTGGGTGGCGACCGGGCCGTTCTCGCCGGCCTCCAGCTCCACCGCGTCCGTGATCAGGCCGGAGCCCAGGCGCAGCGCCACGCGCGCCGCGACCTCCTTGCCCTCGCCCGAGGAGGTCACCAGAACGGCGGCGACGCCCTTGTCCTTGGCGATCTGGGTGAGCGCGTCGACCTTCGGCACGACGAGCTGCTCGGCGAACTCGGCGCCGTCCGCCACGTACACGGTGGCCGCGCCGTACTCGCCGGCCGTCGCGGCGATCGAGGCCGCGGCCTCGCCGGCGCCGAGGACGACCGCCGAGGGCTCGCCGATCCGGCGGGCCAGGGTGAGCAGTTCGAGGGCCGGCTTGCGGACCGCACCGTCGGCGTGGTCCACGAGAACCAGGATCTCAGCCATGATTCCTTGCTCCTGAGGGGTGGTGACGGTGGGTCAGATGAACTTCTGGGCGGACAGGAACGCGGCCAGCTGCTTGCCGCCGTCACCCTCGTCCGTGACGATCGTGCCCTGCGTGCGGGCCGGGCGCGCCGTGGCCGACTCGACGAGGGTCCAGGAGCCGCCGAGGCCGACCTCGTCGGCGTCGATGCCCAGGTCGTCCAGGTCCAGCTCCTCGACCGGCTTCTTCTTGGCGGCCATGATCCCCTTGAAGGAGGGGTAACGGGCCTCGCCGGACTGGTCGGTGACCGACACGACGGCCGGCAGCGGCGCCTCCAGCTGCTCGCTGGCGGCGTCGCCGTCCCGGCGGCCCTTCACGACGCCGTCCTCGACCGAGACCTCGGACAGCAGCGTCACCTGGGGCAGGTTCAGGCGCTCGGCGAGCAGCGCCGGCAGCACGCCCATGGTGCCGTCCGTCGAGGCCATGCCGCAGACGACCAGGTCGAAACCGGTCTTCTCCAGCGCCTTGGCGAGGATCGCCGAGGTGCCCATGACGTCGGTGCCGTGGATGTCCTCGTCGTTGACGTGCACGGCCTTGTCGGCGCCCATCGACAGCGCCTTGCGCAGCGCGTCCTTGGCGTCGTCCGGGCCCACCGTGATGACGGTGACCTCGGCGTCGTCCGCCTCCTCGGCGATCCGCAGCGCCTGCTCCACGCCGTACTCGTCGAGCTCCGAGAGCAGCCCGTCGACGTCGTCGCGGTCGACGGTCAGGTCGTCGGCGAAACCGCGGTCACCGGTGGCGTCGGGAACGTACTTCACACAGACAGCGATCTTCAGGGTCACGGCCTGTCTCCTTTCGAGTAACGGGGGATTACGGGAGGTTGCGGGCCATGACGATGCGCTGGACCTGGTTGGTGCCCTCGTAGATCTGGGTGATCTTGGCGTCGCGCATCATGCGCT
>NZ_JBITXX010000022.1:0-19921 GCF_044544925.1 Streptomyces sp. NPDC053431
CGACTCGTCGCCAGCACCGTCACCCCCGGACACCGCGCCAGCAACACCTCCACCAACTCCGCAGCCGCGCCCACCACATGCTCACAGTTGTCCAGGACGAGCAGCATCCGGCGCCGTGCGCAGTGCTCGACGAGGGCGGTGACGGCGTCGCGGGCGGTGGGGTCGGTGAGGGCGGTGCCGCCCCACACGTGGGTCTCGCGGGCACCCAGGGCGGTGAGGGCGGCGGCCGGGACGTCGGAACCGTCGCGTACGGCGGCGAGTTCGACGATCCAGGCCTCCTCCGCGTGGCCCGCCGCGGTCTCCAGGGCGAGCCGGGTCTTGCCCACTCCGCCGGGGCCGGTCAGGGTCACGAGTCTCCGGGCTCGCACCTCCGCGGCGAGCTCCTGGAGTTCCCGGTCCCGGCCGAGGAAGGAGGTGAGCGGGGCCGGCAGGGCGCGGCGGACGGCGGGCGGTTGCTCGCCGGCCAGCAACGCCGCGTACAGGCCCCTGAGTTCGGGTCCGGGTTCGGTACCGAGGCGGTCGGCGAGGGTGCGGCGCGCGGCCTCGTAGGCGGCGAGGGCCTCGGCGGGCCGGCCCGCGGCGCGCAGGGCGCGGATCCGCAGCGCCTGCAGGGGCTCGTCCAGCGCGTGCTCCGCGCACAGGGCGGCGAGCGGGTCGAGGCTCTCCTCGGCGTGCCCGAGGGCGACCGCGGCGGCGAGCCGGTCGCGCCGGGCGCGCAGGCGGCGCTGTTCGGCCCGTACGGCGAGCGGGTCGGTGCCGTGCTCGGGGAGGTCGGCGAGGGCGGGGCCGCGCCACATGCCGAGGGCCTCGTCGAGGAGCGGCGCCGCGCGCTCGGGACGGCCCGCGTCGAGCTCCCGTGCGCCTTGGTCGGCGAGGTCCTCGAAGCGGAAGAGGTCGACGGCGTCGGGGGCGGCGGCCAGCCGGTAGCCGCCGGGCTCGGAGGCGACGGCGTCGTGCCCGAGGGCCCGGCGGAGCCGGCCGACGAGGGCCTGGAGGGCCGCCACGCGGTCGTCGGCGGTCTCCTCCCACACCTGGGCGATCAGGGCGTCCGTGCGGACGGCCCGGCCGCCCGCCGCGGCGAGCGCGGTGAGCAGGGCCCGGAGCCGGGCGCCGCCCAGAACGGCTTCGCCGCCGTCGGCGCGGAGGGCCTGGGCGGGGCCGAGGATGCGGTAGGGCGGCTGCACCGGCCCATTCTGCCGAATCGCCCGTGTGGCGGTGTCGCCGCCATGGCGTCCGGGGGGTGCCGGTTCGACAATGGGGAAGATGACCGATGACGAGCGGAGCACGCGCGGCGGCGAGATCGGGCCGACCGAGCGCCTCGCCATGAACCGCACCGGCAGCTTCGACTGGGATCTCGACACGGGCACCATCGATGTCGACGACGCGGGGCTGCTGGTCTTCGGGCTTGCCCCGGAAAGTTTCGACGGGCGGCCGGCCACGCTCGTGCGCGGTCTGGACCCCGGGGAGCGGACCCGGCTCGAAGGGGTCGTCCGGCAGGCCATCACCAGCGGCGAGAGCTCGTACACGGCGCACGTCCGGCTCGAGCGGGGCGACGGCACACCCCAATGGACGCACGTCCAGGCGCGGATCCTGCGCCGGGGCGGCGGCATGGCGCACCGCATCGTGGGGATCGTGCGGGACGCGACGACCGAGGTGACCCACTCGGCGTTCGTGCTCGACCTGGAGAAGCGCCGCGAGGTGCAGACCACGATCGTGGAGCGGACGACGCACGCGCTGTCGCGGGCGGTGACCGTGGACGACGTGACGGCGGCGCTGACCGGCCCCGGCGGGCTGGCGCGGCTCGGCGCGGAGGGGCTCGCGCTCGGTCTGGTGGAGAACGGTTCCCTCAACATCATCGCGCTGAGCGGCGAGTCCATGGAGGTCGTCGACGACTTCCGCAGTCGCCGGCTCGACCGGGGGCTGCCGCTGGCCGAGGCGGTGCTGAGCGGGCGGCCCCGGTTCGTGAACTCGTTCTCGACGCTCGGGCGGGACTATCCGCAGCTCGCGCCGTACGTGGCCCGGATGCCGTTCAAGTCGGCCTGCTACCTGCCGCTGGTCGCGCAGGCCCGCGCGCTGGGCGGGATGGCCCTGTTCTACCGCCGTCCGAGCTCTTTCAAGTCGGACGAGCGCAACCTGCTGCTGGGTCTGGCGGCGATCGTCGCGCAGTCGCTGCAGCGGGCGATCCTCTTCGACGAGGAGCGGGAGCTGGCCACCGGCCTGCAGGCGACGATGCTGCCGCGCCGGATCCCGGTGATCACCGGGGGCGAGATCGCCGTGCGCTACCACGCGGCGTGGAGCGGGCGTCAGGTCGGGGGCGACTGGTACGACGTGATCCCGTTGCCGCGCGGACGGGTCGGGGTCGTGGTGGGCGACGTGCAGGGCCATGACACGCACGCCGCCGCGATCATGGGCCAGCTCCGGATCGCGCTCCGGGCGTACGCGGGCGAGGGCCACGCCCCGTCGACGGTGCTCGCCCGCGCCTCCCGCTTTCTGGCCGAGCTGGACACCAATCGCTTCGCGACCTGCACGTACGCCCAGGTGGACCTGGCCGGCGGGACGGTGCGCGGGGTACGGGCGGGGCATCTGGGACCGCTGATCCGGCACACCGACGGGCGGGTGGGCCGGCCGAAGCTGCGCGGTGGCCTGCCGCTGGGGCTCGCGACGGTGTTCGGGGACGAGGAGTTCCCCGAGACCCGGCTCGACCTGGTGCCGGGCGAGACGCTGGTGCTGTGCACGGACGGTCTGGTCGAGCAGCCGGGCACGGACATCGAGTCGGGGCTCGAGGCGCTCGCCGACGCGGTGAGCAGCGGCCCGCCGCAGGCGGAGGCGCTCGCGGACCACCTGTCGGAGACGTTGTGGGAGCGGTGGGGCTCGGGCGACGACGTGGCCCTGCTCGTGCTGCGGCGCAGCCCCGACCCGGGTACGCCCCGGGCGCCCCGCATCCACCAGTACATCCACCAGGCCGACCCGCAGGGCCTGTCGGACGCGCGGGCGGCGGTGGGGCAGGCGCTGGTGGACTGGGGCATGCCCGAACTGGCCGACGACGCCGAGCTGTTGACGGGCGAACTGCTCGTCAACGTGCTGCTGCACACCGAGGGCGGGGCGGTGCTCACCCTGGAGGTGCTGCCGGAGCCGGTGCGGCGGGTACGGCTCTCGGTCCAGGACCGGTCGAGCGCGTGGCCCCGGCGCCGCACCCCGGGCGAGGCGGCGACCTCGGGCCGCGGGCTGCTCCTGATGGACGCGATCGCCTTGCGGTGGGGCGTGGAGCCGCGCGGCGAGGGCAAGGCGGTGTGGTGCGAGATCGGGCCGGCCGCGGCGAACGGGGCGGGTCCCGGACCGCACGGCGGCTCGGGCTCCACGGCTCCGAGCGCCACGGCGGGCTGAGCGGAAGGCGGTGCGGCGGATGGACCCGGTGGCGGCGCTGGAGCGGATCGCGTTCCTCCTGGAGCGCTCGCAGGCGCCCACGTACCGGGTCCGCGCGTTCCGTACCGCAGCGGCCGCGGTGACGGCGCTGGGCGCGGACGAGGTGGCGCGACGGGCGGCGGCCGGGACCCTGGAGTCGGTGAAGGGGATCGGTCCGAAGACGGCGGCGGTGGTGAGAGAGGCCCTGGCCGGACGGGTGCCGGACTATCTGGAGCAGCTGGAGCGGGAGATCCCGGTGCCGGAGGCGCAGGGCGGCGCGGCGCTGCGGGCGGCGCTGCGCGGCGACTGCCATCTCCACTCGGACTGGTCGGACGGCGGCAGCACCATCGAGGACATGGGCCGCGCGGCGGCCGGACTGGGCCACGAGTGGGCGGTCCTGACGGACCATTCGCCGAGCCTGAAGGTGGCCCGCGGCCTGTCCCCCGACCGGCTGCGGGAGCAACTGGACGTGGTGGCCCGGCTCAACGAGGAATGGGCGCCCTTCCGGCTGCTCACCGGCATCGAGTGCGACATCCTGGAGGACGGCTCCCTCGACCAGGAGCCCGAACTCCTGGACCGGCTCGACCTCGTGGTGGGTTCGGTGCACTCGAAGCTGCGGATGGAGGCGCGGGCGATGACCCGCCGGATGGAGCGGGCGGTGCGCAATCCCCTGATGGACGTGCTCGGTCACTGCACGGGGCGCCTGGTGAGCGGGGGCCGGCTGCGGCCGGAGTCGGAGTTCGACGCGGAGCGCGTCTTCGCCGCCTGTGCCGAGTCCGGCACGGCCGTGGAGATCAACAGCCGCCCGGAGCGCCTCGACCCGCCGCGCCGGCTGCTCCGGCTCGCGGTGGAGGCCGGGGCGTACTTCGCGGTGGACACCGACGCCCACGCGCCGGGGCAGCTGGAGTGGCAGATCTTCGGCTGCGGGCGGGCCGAGGAGTGCGGGGTGCCGGCGGACCGGGTGATCAACACCTGGTCCGCCGAGGACCTGCTCGCCTGGACGCGCGCCTGAGGCGTCGCGTCGGCGCTCAGGCCCGCTGCCAGACCGTGGTGGCGTTGCAGAACTCGCGGATGCCGTGGCCCGAGAGCTCGCGGCCGTAGCCCGAGCGCTTCACGCCGCCGAAGGGCAGGGCGGGGTGGGAGGCGGTCATGCCGTTGACGAAGACGCCGCCGGCCTCCAGGTCCCGTACGAAGAAGGCGACGTCCTCGGCCTTACGGGTCCAGACGTTCGAACTCAGGCCGAAGGGCGAGTCGTTGGCGACGGTGACGGCTTCCTCGATGTCGGCGACCGGGTAGAGGGTGGCGACCGGGCCGAAGGTCTCCTCCTGGTGGATGCGCATCTCCGGGGTGATGCCGGTGAGGACGGTCGGCTGGTAGAACCAGCCGCGCGGCTGCCCGGGAGGGCGGCCACCGCCGCACAGCACGGTGGCACCGGCGGAGACCGCGTCGTCGACGAGGGCCTCCAGGTCGGTGCGGCCCTGTTCGGTGGCGAGCGGGCCGACGTCGGTGTCGTCGTCCAGGGGGTCGCCGACGGTGAGGGCGTTCATGGCGGCGGTGAAGCGCTCGGCGAAGTCGTCGTAGACGTCCTGGTGGACGATGAACCGCTTGGCGGCGATGCAGGACTGGCCGTTGTTCTGGACGCGCGCGGTGACGGCGGTCTTCACGGCCCGGGGCAGGTCGGCGGAGGGCATGACGATGTACGGGTCGCTGCCGCCGAGCTCCAGGACCGTCTTCTTGACCTCGTCCCCGGCGATCGCGGCGACGGAGCGGCCGGCCGGTTCGCTGCCGGTGAGGGTGGCGGCGGCGACCCGGGGGTCGCGCAGGACGCCCTCGACGGCACCGGAGCCGATGAGGAGGGTCTGGAAGCAGCCCTCGGGGAAGCCGGCCCGGCGGAACAGTTCGCCGAGGTAGAGCGCGGTCTGGGGCACGTTGGAGGCGTGTTTGAGGAGTCCGGTGTTGCCGGCCATGAGCGCGGGCGCGGCGAAGCGGATCACCTGCCAGAGCGGGAAGTTCCACGGCATGACGGCGAGGACCGGGCCGAGCGGCCGGTAGTGCACGCGCGCGAGGTCGGCGCCCGAGTCCTGCACGTCGTGCTCGGCGGGGTGTTCGTCGGCGAGCAGGGCCTCGGCGTGCTCGGCGTACCAGCGCATGGCCCTGGCGCACTTGGCCGCCTCGGCGCGGGCCGCCACGATCGGCTTGCCCATCTCGGTGGTCATGGTGCGGGCGATGTCCTCGCTGTCCTCGTCGAGGAGGGCCGCCGCGGCGCGCATCAACCGCGCGCGTTCGGCGAAGGGGGTGGTGCGGTACTGGCGGTACGCCTCGTGGGCGGCGTCGATACGGCGCTCGATCTCGGCGGGCCCGTGGGCCTCGTAGGTGCGTAGCGTCTCGCCGGTCGCCGGGTTCACGGTGGCGATGCCCATGTCGTCTCCTCCTCGCCTCCACCCCCACGGGCAACCTTTCGCGGCCCGGGCCCGCCCGCAATCGGGGCGGGGCGGTGGGGTGACGGGCCGGGGGAAGGGGGACGAGGTTCAGCCGCTCGTCACCCAGCGCAGGGCACCGGCCAGGTGGGCACGGAAGGCGGGGTCGGCGTACGCCTCGACGGCGTGGCCGAGCGCGGTGAACAGGACGCGGCCCCGGTCGGGCGCGGACTCCCTGCACCACACCAGGGGGTGATCGGCGCCGAGGGTGCCGCCGTGGTAGCTGGTCTCGTCGGCGCGGGCGAGCACCCGGACGCCGGTGGCCCGGGGGTTGGCGGTGAAGTTGTACCACTCGTCGGTCCACTCCCAGTGCGGCGGCAGCGGTTCCGTCGCCGGGTGGTCGGGCACGTCGACGCGGACGGTGCCGGGCTGGAGCGGGGGGTGGCCGTCGAAGCGGGTGCCGAGGAGCTCGCCGTAGAAGGGCCAGTCGGGTTCGGCGTTGGCCGCCGCGTGGACGGCGAGCAGGCCGCCGCCGCCCCGTACGTACGCCTCGAAGGCGGTGCGCCCGGCCTCCGTGAGAACGGTGCCGGTGGTCGAGAGCAGGACGACGGCGGCGCAGCGGGCGAGCCGGTCCGGCGTGAAGACGGCGGGGTCCTCGGTGGTCTCCGCGGCGAAGCCCGCTTCGGCGGCCAGTCCGGCGAGGGCGGCGGCGCCGGCGGGGATGGACTCGTGGCGGTAGCCAGCGGTGCGGGTGTAGACGAGGACGTCCCTCGTCGCGCTGCTCGCCACGTGGTGCACTGTCCTGTTCTCCCCCTGTTCTTCCGAGGCCTTGCGTGATCTTCCGTGGCCTCGGCTGCCGGCTGCTCGCCGTTCCCGTCGACCCGGAAAGCGCGCCGGGAAAGCGCTTTCCATGCTGACCGTAACCACCGACCACCCGCTGCCGCAAGGCCCCTGCCTCCCCGCCGACTTCGCGTCGCCGCAGGAGTCGGCCGAGTCGGGCCGGTGCGCCCGGGCAGGACGTGAAGGACGTGAAGCGGGTCCGGCATCCGCCGGCCCGGTTCGGGGAGCCCGGGGCCTGAGCGGAAGGGTCATTGTCGCATCGGATACACCGATGTATCTTTTCGCTCGCCCCGCGCCCGGCGGTGGGTTCCGGCCGCTCGGGCGCTCGCCGCAGCGCCCTCCGGAGGACCTGATGAGCACTCTGCCGCCCGCCCTCGCCGCCGCCGTCGGCCCCCTGCCCGAAGGGGTCACGCTCCCGCTGCCGCCGTCCTTCGACTCCGTCGAGGAGGAGCGCTGCTACCGCAAGGAGCAACTGGCCGCCGGCTTCCGCATCTTCGGCAGGTTCGGCTTCTCGGAGGGCGTCGCGGGGCACATCACCGTGCGGGACCCCGAGGACCCGGACACCTTCTGGGTCAACCCGTTCGGGATGAGCTTCTCCCAGATCAAGGCCTCCGACCTCGTCCGCGTCGACCACGAGGGCCGGGTGCTCGACGGCAACCGGCCGGTCAACCGGGCCGCGTTCGTGATCCACTCGCAGGTGCACGCGGCCCGGCCCGACGCGGTCGCCGCCGCTCATTCCCACTCCCTGCACGGGAAGGCCTTCTCCAGCCTCGGCGTTCCGCTGGACCCGATCACCCAGGACGCCTGCGCGTTCTTCGAGGACCACGGGATCTACGACGACTACCGGGGCGTCGTGAACGAGCTGGAGGAGGGCGCGCGGGTCGCGAAGGCCCTCGGCGCGTACAAGGCGGTCATCCTGAAGAACCACGGCCTGCTCACGGTCGGCGGTTCCGTGGCCGAGGCCGTGTGGTGGTTCGTCACGATGGAACGCTCCTGCCAGGCACAGTTGTCGGCGATGGCGGCGGGCACTCCGCAGCTGATCGACCGGGAGACGGCGCTGCTCACCCGGGGACAGATCGGGACTTCCCTGGCGGGCTGGTTCCAGGCCCGGCCGCTGTGGGATCAGATCACGGCCTCGGACCCGGACCTGTTCGACTGAGGGCCGACCGCCCCGGCCGGACGCGTGGAGGCCGCCAACAGGGGCGCCAGGAAGTCGCGTTCGAGAGTGCCGGGCGGCAGAACGTCCGGCTCGACGTAGCTCTGCCCGAGTCCGCCCTCGCGCAGGGCGACGACGAGCCGGGCGAAGCGGTCGGCGTCCACGGTGAGTTCGAGGCCCGCTCGGCTCAGGACCAGCTCCAGGCCGCGGGCGATCTCGGCGCGCAGCCGGGCGTCGTGCCGGGCGAGCACCCACGCCGCCTGCGGATCGCGGATGGCGTGCAGGGTGAACTCGGTGCTGACCAGGTACCAGTCCCGCTCGTCCGGCTCGACCCGCGAGGCGAGTTCGGCCAGCCGCTCCAGGGTGCACTCCTCGGGGCGGAGCGCGTCGATCGCGTCGGCGAGGCGGCGCACGATCCGCTCGCCGTGCTCGTCGAACAGGGCGAGGAAGAGCTCCTCCTTGCTCGCGAAGTTCGAGTAGTAGGCGCCGCGGGTGAATCCGGCGCGTTCGCAGATCTGCTCGATCGACGCGGCGTGGAAGCCGTGCTCGGCGAAGGTCTCCAGGGCCGCCTTCAGCAGGGCCGCGCGGGTGCGGGGACGGCGCTTGGTGACACCTTTCGGCACGGGTGGCTCCTCCTTGCGTCCCCTCCACGGGGTGGATCGGTCGCCCCTCCGGGGCAGGTCGGCGCCCACCATACCGGCGGCTCGCCCAGGCAAGGAGCGGCCGTCGACGTTAAGATTCACGCATGGGAGAGCGGCCCGTCGCGCCTGCCGCACCCGAACTGGTCCTCGAGATCGACGGGGACGCGACCCTGATGAACCCGAGTCGCGTCTATCGCATCGGGCGCGACCCCACCAGCGACTTCGTCCTCGGCGACGCCCGGGCGTCCTGGCACCACGCGGTGCTGCGGGCGGTCGGGGACCACTGGACCCTCGAGGACGAGGGCAGTACGAACGGCACCTTCGCCGACGACCGCCGGGTGCATCTCAGCGCGGTCGGCCCCGGCACCGTGATCCGCTTCGGCCACCCTCTGGACGGGCCGAAAGCGGTACTCCTGCCCGCCCGGAGCCCGTACCCGGCTCCGTACCCGGACACCCCGGCCCGGCCGGCACCAGCGGATCCGGTACGGGCGGAGCCGGCCTGGCCCCCGGATGCCGTACGGGCGGAGCCCGCGCCGCCCCCGGATCCCCAGCGGGCGGAGCCCGCGCCGTCCCCCGAGCCCGTACGGGCGGAGCCGGTGTGGCCCGGACCCGTGGCGCCCGCACCGGTGGCGCCCGAGCCCGTACCGCCCGAGCCCCCACCCGCCGCTCCCCCGGCGCCCGAACCTCCACCGCCCGTGCCGCCGGCCCCCGAGCCCGTGGCGCTCGACCCCCTGGCTCCGCAGCCCCCGGCCGCAGAGCCGCGCGCTCCTCGGCCACCCGCTCCCGAGCCCCCGGCGGCCACGCCGCCCGTGAGCCCGGCCGCGGCCGCGCCCCCCGGCGTCGGATCCCGCTCCCCCGCACCCCCGCCGGCCCCGTCGCCGGACCTCGGCGCCCCGGCCCACCGAACGCCGCCCCGCCCGTCCTCCGTCTCGAACCCGGCTCTTACCGGCACCTTCCGGCAGCCGACCGCGGTGCGGCCGCTGCCGGCGCACGCGGTCCGGATCGGTCGGGGCGCCGACAACGACCTGGTCGTCGACGACCTCACCGTCTCGCGCCGGCACGCCGAGCTGCGGGCCGCGCCGGACGGCACGTACTGGATCCACGACCTCGGCAGCCACAACGGCACCTTCCTCAACGGGCGTCCCGTGGCGCACGCGCGCGTGACGGCCGAGGACATCGTGGGCATCGGCCACTGCGCCTTCTGTCTCATCGGCGGCAACCTCGTCGAGTTCACCGACACCGGCGAGGTCTCCCTCGACGTGCAGGAGCTGGCCGTCACGGTCGACCACGGCCGCAAGACGCTCCTGGACGGGGTGTCCTTCCCCGTCGGGCAGAAGTGCCTGCTCGCCGTCGTGGGGCCCTCCGGAGCGGGCAAGTCGACCCTCCTCGGCGCGCTCACCGGCCAGCGGCCCGCCGACCGGGGCACGGTCCTCTACGACGGCCGCGACCTCTACCGGGACTACGCGGAGCTGCGCCAGCGCATCGGGCTCGTCCCGCAGGACGACATCCTGCACCTCCAGCTCACCGTCCGCCGGGCCCTCGCCTACGCCGCCGAACTGCGCTTCCCGGAGGACACCGCGGCCGCCGAGCGGCGCGCCCGGGTGGACGAGGTGATCGGCGAACTCGGCCTGGAAGAGCGGGCCGGGCAGCCGATCCACCGCCTGTCCGGCGGCCAGCGCAAGCGGGTGAGCGTGGCCCTGGAGCTGCTCACGAAGCCGTCGCTGCTCTTCCTCGACGAGCCGACCTCCGGGCTCGACCCGGGCATGGACCGCTCGGTGATGCACATGCTGCGCGGGCTCGCCGACGACGGGCGCACCGTCATCGTCGTCACCCACAGTGTGCTGAGCCTGGACGTGTGCGACCGGCTGCTGGTCCTCGCGCCGGGCGGGCGGGTGGCCTACTACGGCCCGCCCAGCGACACGCTGGACTTCTTCGGCTTCCAGCAGTGGCCGGAGGCGTTCGAGGCCTTCGAGAACGACCGCGACCGTGACTGGGCGGGCCAGTACCGGAGCTCGCGCTTCCACCGCCAGTACATCGAGGAGGCCACCGTACGGCCGGGTCTGCCGCACGCGGGGCCGCCGCCGGAGCCGGCGCCGCCGCCGAAGGCCCAGAGCTGGTCGGCGCAGCTCCGTACCCTCGTACGGCGCTACGCGGCCGCCCTGTCCGCGGACCGGACCTTCCTGGCCATCATGGTCGCGCTGCCCTTCGTGATGGGCGCGATGGCCCGCGCCCTGTCGGAGGGGAGGCTGAATCCCGAGTCGACCCTGAACGTCCTGCTGATCCTGTGCGTCGGCGGGGTGCTGACGGGGGCGGCGAACGCGGTACGGGAGCTGGTCAAGGAGCGGACGATCTACCGCCGTGAGAGAGCCGTCGGCCTGTCCCGTTCGGCGTATCTGATGTCCAAGGTCGTCGTCCTGGGCCTGATCACGATCGTGCAGGCGGTGGTCCTGACCCTGGTCGCGCTGATCGGCGTCCCCCTCGGGGCCCCCGACGGCAAGGGCGTCCTGATGCCACCGCTCGTGGAGATCACGCTCGCCGTCGCCCTGCTCGCCTTCACGGCCATGATGCTCGGCCTCTTCGTCTCCGCCCTGGTGCGCAAGGAGGAGGTGACGATGCCGCTGCTCGTCCTCCTCGCCATCGTCCAGGTGGTGTTCTGCGGAGCGCTGCTCAACGTGCGCGGCACACCGGTCCTGGAGCAGCTGGCGTGGCTGGTGCCGTCGCGGTGGGCGTTCGCCGCGATGGGCGCGACGATCGACATCGGGGCGACGGTGCCGGGCGAGAAGACCGCCGATCCGCTGATGGACCACACCGTCGGCGCGTGGCTGTTCGACATGGGGATGCTGGTGGTGCTCTGTGTCCTCCTCGGGCTCGTGGTGGCCCGGCTGTTGCGCCGGCACGAGCCGGTCGTGATGCGGAGGTAGGAACCCGTGGTGTCTACGGATTACGTGCCCGTCCCGGACTTCCGGCCCACGCACGTCGTGCCGCGTGAGGGCCTGCCCGCGTGGGAGGCGCCCGACCCGGCGCTGCCGACGGAGCCGCTGGACGCGTTCCTGCCGGTGCAGCTGCTCGACCGGGTCGGTGACTGGGGGCAGGTGCTCTGTTCGAACGGCTGGTCCGCGTGGGTGGACGCCCGGCTCCTGGTCTCCGTACCGGCCGATCCGCCGGCCGCGGGCCGCTCGCTCGCCCGCACCGCCGACCCCCGCCCGCTGATCGCCCGCGCGGAGGACGCGCTGGGCCGGTACCGCCGGGCCGCCGAGGAGCTCTCGGCGGGACGCGCGGACGGCGAGACGTTCCGCAGGCGCACCCGCGGCCTGCGGGTCGGGATGGTCGTCGACGGCGAGTCGCTGTGGCTGTACGACGCGGAGCACGAGCGGTGGGTGTACTGCGACGGCAGCGGCCTGAGCACGTACGCGGCCTCGGCGCGCCCCTCGGCGGCGTCCGCCGCGCCCGCCGCCTCCGGAGAACCGGCGCACGAGCCGACCCAGGTGGTGCCCCAGCTGCTCCAGGAGGAGGGCCCCGGGGCCACGCAGGTCGTGGACACGCAGGTGGTGGACGGCTCCGCGGACCTCACGCAGCACGTGGGGCTCGTGCCGCCCGAGCGCGCCGGGCACGCGGACGAGCAGGGTGAGGGCGGATGACGGCGGCGGACGGCACGGCTCCGGGCACCCCCGGCCGCGGCCCCTCCGGAACGGCCCCAGGCACCCCAGCCACCGGGCTCGGTTCCTCCCTCGCGGACTCCGGGCTTCCGGCGGGCCGGGACTCGGGGCTCCTGGGCAAGCGGATCGCCGGGTACGTCGTGGAGGAGGAGATCGGGCGTGGCGGCATGGCGGTCGTCTACCGGGCGCGCGACCTGCGGCTCGACCGGATCGTGGCGCTGAAGCTGCTCGCCCCGGAGCTGGCCCGCAACGACACCTTCCGCAAGCGCTTCGCGCACGAGTCGCGGGTGGCGGCCGCCATCGACCACCCGCACATCGTGCCGGTCTTCGAGGCGGGCGAGACGGAGGGCGTGCTGTACATCGCGATGCGGTACGTGCCCGGCCAGGACCTGCGGGCCCTGCTGGACCGGGAGGGCGCCCTGGAGCCGGTGACGGCGGGACGGATCGCGGTGCAGGTGGCCTCCGCCCTGGACGCGGCGCACGCGCACGACCTGGTGCACAGGGACGTGAAGCCGGGCAACATCCTGGTCGCCGAGGGCACCGACCGGGACCATCCCGAGCACGTGTACCTCACCGACTTCGGCCTGACGAAGAAGTCGCTGTCGCTGACCGGCTTCACGACGGTCGGACAGTTCGTGGGGACCCTCGACTACGTGGCGCCCGAGCAGATCTCGGGCAAGCCGGTGGACGGCCGCTGCGACGTCTACAGCCTGGGGTGCGTGGTCTTCGAGACGCTGACGGGTGTGCCGCCGTTCCGCCGGGACGACGACATGGCCCTGCTGTGGGCCCATCAGTACGATCCGCCGCCCCCGCTGTCGGAGGAGCGGGCGGGGCTGCCGGAGGCGGCGGACGCGGTGTTCGCGCGGGCCCTGGCGAAGGCGCCGGAGGAGCGGTACGGGACCTGTCTGGAGTTCGTGGCGGAGCTGCGGGCGGTGCTGGAGCGGGGCCAGCGGGTCCGGGAGGCGCCGCGCAGCGTGTCCGGGGGCTGGCCGGAGGGACCACCGCCGGAACCGCCGGCTTGGGCGCGGCCCGTGTTCAGGGAGCTGTGAGCGCAGGGGGCTTGGAGCGGCGCAGGAGGCTTGGAGCGCAGGGCTTCGGCGCAGGAGGCTTGGAGCGCAGGGCTTGGAGGCCCGGAGCTCAGGAGGGCTGCGGCTCAGGGGCTTCGTAGGTCAGGGCTTCGTAGGTCAGGGACTTCGGAGGTCAGGGGCCCGCCTTGGCGTCGGCGGACGGTGGGGGCTCGACCTCTCCGCGGCGGTGGACGCGGGAGGCGAGCAGCCCGCCGAGGAAGCCGGCCACCAGGCCCCACAGAAGGGCAAGGCCGACCGTCTTCCAGATGTGGGGGCGCAGCACGACCTCCGCCCCGAGTGCCTTCAGGTCGCCGATGCCGAGGATCGACAGGCCGAAGCGGGCCTCGACGAGGGTGAGCGGGGTGATCACCAGCATGGTGACGGCGAAGCCGATGCCGAGGTGGAGGGCGTGCTGCCAGGGCCGGACGCGGGCGGGTGAGCGGGTGGCCATGACGACGGCGGCGCCGAGCACGAGCACGACGGCGATCGGGAGCAGCCACCAGGCACGCGCGTCGTAGGAGGCCAGCGTGGACAGGTCGACGGTCTTCAGCTCCTTGGGGTCGCCGCCACGCAGCACGGAGTCGAGGATCTGCGGCATGGGCAGGCCGAACGGGCCGTCGACCCGGCCGTCGTAGGAGCCGCCGATGCCGACGGCGAGGGCGAGCCAGCTGACGTTGGGCAGGCCGAGCAGCAGCACGGCGAAGGTCTCGGCCGCGTGCCCCTTGGTGGCGGCGACGACCAGGCCGATGACGAGGCCGACGGCCACGTACGCGAGGACCAGGAGCAGCAGCGCCGAGGCGGCGGGGCGGACGGCCTGGTGGTGGCGGACGAGGCGGGCCGGCAGCGGGGTGCGCCGGGAGACGAGCAGGGCGATGACGAGGACGCCGAGGATCCACAGGAGGCCGTAGAAGAGGGTCGGGCCGACGTGGGTGGAGAAGCCGACGCTGGGGTTCGTGGCGTCGAGGAGGTCCTTGAAGAGCTCTCCCAAATCGCCGGTGTCCTCGGTGTCGCCGCCGCCGAGGCTGATGGGGAAGTCGTGGCGGGCGACGGCGCAGAGGCCGCCCAGCGCCGCCAGCCAGAGCACGACGGTGGGCACGGCGAGCGCGAGGAGGTCGCGGACCCGGGCGACGGCGTGGTGACGCAGCGGGCGCAGGAAGAGGGTTCCGGTGACGAGCGCGCCCACCAGGGTGACGGTGAGGGGCATGGCCGTCAGTTCGGCCTGGGTGCCCGCGAGGGATCCGGCGTCGCCGGAGAGGCCGACCTGTCCGCCGGTGGCCATGACGACGACGGCGGCGAGGACGGCGACGAAGGCGCCGGATCCGCCCGGCAGATCGGCCGCGCCCGCGGCCCACAGGCCGAGGGCGGCGGTGACAGCCATCGCGAGGTAGCCGGCGACGACGGCGGCGAGACCGGTCGCGATGCCGCGGGCGAGGTGCCCCGTGGCGTCGGCGGGCGCGGTCCGGCCGGGTGGGGTGGGGAGCCGAGTGCTCACCCTGCCCACGCTAATACCGGCGGGTGCGGTCCGCTTGCGGGCGGCACCGGTTGGGCGCACACAATGGGCGCGGATCGGAAGAAAGGGAAAAACGTGACTTCCCACCCGCCGTCCGGCCAGCCGTCGGTCCCTCCCACCGGCCCGCCCTCGGGCCCCCTCTCGGGTCCCAGCACGCGGCCCGGCCACGCCCCGCCACCACCACCCTCCGGCCCTCCGCACGACGGTTCGGGCGGGGGCGGCCGTGGGGGCGGCGGAGGCGGCGGCTCCGGCGGCGGTACGGGAGGGGGCGCGGCCGGCGGCGGAGGCGGTCAGGGCCCGTGGTGGCGCTCCGTCCCCAAGGTGGCCTCCCTGACCGCGGTCCTGGTCGCGGCCGTCGCGCTCGTCGTCGTCCTCACCCAGCGGGACGGCGGCGGAGGCTCGAACCAGGCCGGCTCCGGGGGCGGTGAGGTGTTCCTGCAGAACGCCTCCGCGACCGGCCCCTATCCCTTCACGCGCTCCACCGCCCGTACGGACACCACGAGCGCCTCGCCCCCGCCACTGCCCAGCGGGACCGTCGCGGACGCCAACGCCACGCGCAGCGTGCAGGGTTCGGCACCCGGCCTGTACGGCGGCACCCAGAAGATCGCGAGCTGCGACGTCGAGGCGCAGGTCCGCTTCCTCGCCGAAGAGCCCGCCAAGAACGCCGCCTTCGCCTCCGTGATCGGCATCAAGCCGGCCGAGGTCCCCGGATACATCCGGTCGCTGACGCCCGTTCAACTGCGGGTGGACACCCGGGTGAGCAACCACGGCTTCCGGGGCGGCTCTCCCGTCGAGTTCCAGTCGGTGCTCCAGGCGGGCACGGCGGTCCTGGTCGACGACCACGGAGTCCCGAGGGTGCGCTGCGCCTGCGGCAACCCGCTCACCCCGCCGGTCGCCCAGAAGGCGCCGAAGCAGGTCGGCAGTCCCTGGCCGGGCTTCCGGACGAGCAACGTCGTGGTCGTGAAGCCGTCCGTGACGGTGATCAACGTCTTCGTCCTCTACGACCCGCACGACGACCGCTGGATCGCCCGCAAGTCGGGCGACACGGGCCGCCACGACAAGCACACGACGCCCCCGCCGCAGCCGTCGAAGTCGCCCTCCACGTCCGCCTCCACGTCTCCTTCCACCTCGCCGTCGTCGCCGGTGCCGTGTGTGACGGTCACGGGCACGGAGAAGCCGAAGCCGCACGACGGCGTGACGCCCTCGCCGTGTCCGGCGCCGCTCACCTCCACCACCTCGCCGACGCCGTCGACGTCGAGTTCCTCGGCGACGCCCTCGTCATCGTCGCCGTCGACCGAGTCGTCGGGCCCGGAGTCGCAGCCGGCCACGGACCTGACCACGACGACGCAGTCCGCGAGCGAGTCGACGAGCCAGTCGGCGAGCGCCGTGACCGGCGGAATCCCGGGCCCTCAGCCGCCGGCCTGAACACCGCGTCCCGGTGTGCGCGGCAGGCGCCCGCCCCCGGGACGCGCCGCCCCCGCCTCCGTACTCCGCCACCCGGGTACGGGATCGGGGGCGTGGCGTCGCAGCAGCCGTGCCTCGCCGCGTCGTAGCACGGGCCCGGGCACCACCACGACGGGACCCTCGGCGCGGGCCATGACGGCGCGCAGCACCGGCCTGCGGCGCGGCCGGCCGAACCGGCCGTGGGCCCGGGCACAGCCGATCACCAGCACGTCCCCCGGCTCGTCGGCCGCCGCGACGAGGGCCGCCGCGGGGGCGTCCCGGACGATCCGCCGCTCGACGGCCATCGCCTCGGGGACCCCGCCGAGGCCGTCCTCGAAGGCTCGGGCCAGCCTCGACCGGGCGTCGTCCGCCCACATCCGCGCCCAGGCGCGGTCGGGCATCCGGGCGTAGAGCGCCTCCCCCTCCGGCGGCTCCCAGGCGAGGACCGCGAGCAGGCCGGCACCTTCCCGGCGGGCGAGGGCGGCGGCCTGGCGCAGTGCGGCGAGCGAGGCGAGCGAGCCGCTCACACCGACGACGATCCGGCTCATGCCGGGGCCCCGGGCCGCGGGGCCCGGCGGGGCGGGCGCGGGGCTTGGGTCCGATGTCCGGGATCTTGGATCCGCTCCACAGGAGACGGGATGCGCTCCACCGGCGGCGACGGGATCCGCTCCACAGGAGCCTGGATCCGCTCCACTGGCGACGGGATCCGCTCCACAGGAGCCTGGATCCGCTCCACTGGCGACTGAATTCGCTCCTCAGGCGACTGGATCCGATGTCCCGGCGACTGGATCCGGTTCCGCCGCGCCTGGATCCGATGGCGCAGGGTCTGGATCTCGCGCCGGCGCGCCCGGATCCAGTATCCGAGCTCCCACGACGGCGCGATCCGCTCCTCCGCGCGCCGCTGCCACATCCTTTCGTCGCGATCGGTGACGTAACCGGACATGCTCCCCACTCCTCTCCCCTGGGCCTCCAGGCCACTGACATGGAGTCTGTAGCCTTATTGGCCTGGACAGCAGAGCCAATGGGGAGTGATTGGCATGGCAGACGGTCGAGTGGTCCGCAACGTGGTCGCCGTGTCGGACCGCACCTTGAGCGGGCGGCAGTTGGCAGCGCTGCTCACCCCGCCGGAACAGGGCCGCTTCGGCTATCGCGAACTGGCCCGGGCGGTGCGGGAGACCCTGCTCGACGGACGGGTCGCGCTACGGATGCGGCTGCCCGCCGAGCGCGAGCTGGCAGCGGCGCTCGGTGTGAGCCGGACGACCGTCACCGCCGCGTACGACCTGCTGCGGGAGAGCGGATACGCGCACAGCCGGCAGGGCGCCGGCACCTGGACGACGCTGCCCGAGGGGCAGACGCCGATCGGTCCCGCCGCGATCCACGGCGACGGCGAGGCGGTGATCGACCTGGCGCTCGCCGCGCCGGAGGCGCCGACGGGCGTCCTGGCCGAGGCGCTCGCGGCCGCGTCCGCGGAGCTGCCGCGGTACGCGATGTCCCAGGGGTACCACCCGTACGGGCTGCCCGAACTGCGCGCCGCGATCGCCGACCGGTACACCGCCCGTGGCCTGCCCACCCGGCCCGAGCAGATCCTCGTGACCACCGGCGCCCAGCAGGCCCTCACGCTCGCCCTCGCGCTGCTCGGCGGGCCCGGAGACCGCGTGCTGGCCGAGAACCCCTCGTACACCAACGCCCTGGACGCGATGCGGGGCCACCGGATGCGCATCACGCCCGTTCCGGTGACCGAGGCAGGCTGGGACAGCGGACTGATCGACGCCGCCCTGCGACAGACGGCGCCGCGGCTCGCCTATCTGATCCCGGACTTCCACAATCCGACCGGCCGCCTCATGCCCGACGAGCAGCGGAGGGAGATCGCCCGGGCGGCGCGGGCCACCGGGACCTGGCTGCTGGTGGACGAGACCCTCTCCGACATCGCTCTGGACGTGCCGGCGCCCCGGCCCTTCGCGGCCTCGGCCGGACCCGGCAGCGGGGAGCAGATCATCAGCGTGGGCTCGCTCAGCAAGAGCTGCTGGGGCGGGCTGCGGGTCGGCTGGGCACGGGCCTCCTCCCGGGTGGTGACGGAGCTGGCGCGGGTGCGGATCACGCACGACCTCGCGGGTTCGGTCCTCGACCAGCTGCTGGCCGTGGCCCTGATGGACCGGATCGACCCGCTGCTGCCCGGCAGGGCGGCGGAGCTGCGGCGGCGCAGGGAGGCGCTGGCCTCGGCCCTCGCCCGGCACGTACCGGAGTGGCACTGGACGCTGCCGCCGGGCGGCCTCTGCCTCTGGATCGACCTCGGCCGGCCGATCGCCTCACAGCTCGCGGCACGCGCGCTGCGGCACGGGGTGCGGGTGGAGGGCGGCGCCCGGTTCGGGGTGGATCCCGGGACCCACGAGCACCGGCTCCGTATCCCCTACGCGCTGCCGGGCGAGGTCTACGAGCCGGCGGCCGAGCGGCTCGCGGCGGCCCTGGAGGGCGCCCCGGCCCGGATCGCCGACCCCGGCCTGCCGGACTGGGTGGCCTGAGGTCCGGTCCGCACGGGCACCGGCCCCACCACCCCCTACCCTCGGCCCAGCCCAGGCCGGCCCTGCCCCGCCACTCCCCCCGCCCCGCGCGCACCGATAATCGGATGCCCGGGGCAAGGGCCCTGTGTACGGTCGATCGGGTGGAACCACTGACCGACAAACAGATCCGCGCCTCCTTCGTGAACTGCACGAAGGGCGACGCGGCCCGGATGAAGCTTCCGCTCGACTTCGCCGAGCTGCCCTGGGAGGACCTGGACTTCCTGGGCTGGGTCGATCCCGGCGCGCCGCTGCGCGCCCACCTCGTCGTACCGCGCCCGGAAGGGCCGGTCGGCATCACGCTGCGCGTGCCGGCCGTCGGCCGCACCAGCGCGACGAAGTCCAGCATGTGCCAGCTCTGCCTGACCTCCCACGCCTCGTCCGGCGTGACCCTGCTGGTCGCGCCGCTGTCCGGCGCCCGCGGACGGGAGGGCAACACGGTGGGCACGTACATCTGCGCCGACCTCGCGTGCTCGCTCTACGTGCGCGGCAAGCGGCAGCCGAAGCTGCGCGGCCGTCGCCACGAGGAGTCCCTGACCGTCGACGAGCAGGCCGAGCGGATGATGGGCAACCTGGACGCGTTCGTGGAACGGGTCACGGCCGGCTGACGACTCCGGAGGCCGG
Organism: Streptomyces sp. NPDC053431; assembly: GCF_044544925.1. Classification (NCBI taxonomy): domain Bacteria; kingdom Bacillati; phylum Actinomycetota; class Actinomycetes; order Kitasatosporales; family Streptomycetaceae; genus Streptomyces; species Streptomyces sp. NPDC053431. The sequence continues at coordinate 19,312 of NZ_JBITXX010000022.1, forward strand.
CACGACACGCGGTCCGCGGGCCGACGAGGCGGGCACGCGGACCGCGGGGCCGAGGGGCGACCGTGGCGAGACGGCCGGAGGGGGCAGCGCCGGGAGGGTCAGCGCCCGATGGCGGCGAGGCCCTTGCGCAGCTCCTCCCGGTCCATGACCGGCGTGTAGTCGATCTTCGCGCGGAGCTGCATGAAGAAGGGCTCCGAGATCTTCGGCATCATCGACGGGTCGTCCAGGTCGAAGAACACGTACGCCGTCCGACAGCCGTCGCTCACGGTGAAGTAGGCGGCCTCGGGCTTCAGCTCCTCCAAGGCGCCCTCGACCGTCTTCTGCAGGGTGCCCTGCTGGATGGCCTGGTTGGAAGCCTCGGTGTCCATCTGGATTCTCAGCATCATGTGCATGACGCGGCCTTTCCCGACCGGGCAGGCGCGCCGTTCGCCGCGCCCTCGACGCCCGGGCGCGCTCACCTCCAGCGTCCCCCTTCCCTCTCGCCCTCTCCAGTCGGGGGGGGGGGGCGGGGGCCCCCCCCCCCGGGGCGGGGCGACGGGCGAGGGGGCCCGGGGGGGCGGGGCGCGGGACCAGGGGTGGGCCGCCCGGGGGGGCCCCGCGGGGGGGGGGC
>NZ_JBITXX010000022.1:19931-92977 GCF_044544925.1 Streptomyces sp. NPDC053431
ACTGGAGCGACTCCCCCTCACCAGCAACGGGAAGATCGACCGCGCCGCTCTGCCCCCCCCCCCCCCCCCCCCCCCCCCCCCCCCCCCCCCCCCCCCCCCCCCCCCCCCCCCCCCCCGGGGGGCCCCCCCCCCCCCCCCCCCCCCGACTGGAGATCAGCGGAAGGCCTGCTCGCCGGTGAGGGCCTTGCCGATGACCAGGGAGTGCACCTCGCTGGTGCCCTCGTAGGTGAGGACCGACTCCAGGTTGTTGGCGTGGCGCAGCACCGGGTACTCCAGGGTGATGCCGTTGGCGCCGAGGATGGTGCGGCACTCGCGGGCGATCGCGATGGCCTCGCGTACGTTGTTCAGCTTGCCGACGCTGATCTGCTCGGGGGTCAGCGTGCCGGCGTCCTTGAGACGGCCGAGGTGGACGGCGAGCAGCATGCCCTTGCCGAGCTCCAGGGCCATGTCGGCGAGCTTCTGCTGCGTCAGCTGGTAGGAGGAGAGCGGGCGGGCGAAGACCGTGCGGTCGCCGGCGTAGGAGAGGGCGGTCTCCAGACAGTCGCGGGCGGCACCGAGGGCGCCGAACACGATGCCGAAGCGGGCCTCGTTGAGACAGCCGAGCGGGCCGGACAGGCCACGGGCCCCGGGCAGCACGGCGTCGGCGGGCAGGCGCACGTCCTCCAGGACGAGTTCGCTGGTGACGCTGGCCCGCAGGGACAGCTTCCGCTTGATCTCCGGGGCACTGAAGCCGGGCGTGTCGGTGGGCACGACGAAGCCGCGGACGCCGTCCTCGGTACGGGCCCAGACCACGGCCACGTCGGCGACGGAGCCGTTGGTGATCCACATCTTGGTGCCGTTGAGCACCCAGTCCGCGCCGTCCCGCTTGGCGTTGGTCCGCATGGCGCCCGGGTCGGAGCCGGCGTCCGGCTCGGTGAGGCCGAAGCAGCCGATGTACTCGCCGGCCGCCATCCCGGGCAGCCAGCGCTGCTTCTGCTCCTCGGAGCCGAACTTCCAGATCGCGTACATGGCGAGGGAGCCCTGGACGGAGACGAGCGAGCGCAGTCCGGAGTCGACCGCCTCCAGCTCCATGCAGGCGAGTCCGTACGCGACGGAGTTGGTGCCCGCGCAGCCGTAGCCCTCCAGGTGCATGCCGAGGACGCCGAGGCCGCCGAGGGCGCGGGCGAGTTCCCGGGCCGGGATGGCGCCCTCCTCGAACCACTCGGCGACGTGCGGACGCAGTTCGCGGTCGGCGAGGGCCCGTACGGTGGCGCGGATCTCCCGCTCCTCGTCGGTGAGCAGCCCGTCGACCGCGAGCAGGTCGAGCGGGTGGACGGGCGCGGACTGCGGCGAACGCGACGGCTGCGGCGACGACTTCACGGACGGCCTCCTGGCGACTGTGGCAACTCGGCGAGCCGAAGCGTAGCCCCAGATTGGATATTGGATCCAGTATTGAATATCCGATCTCCGATGCGTACGGTCCGCTTGGATCCGATCGCCGACGCAGCGCCGACGCAAGGAGAGCGGAATGCACGCGGAACAGCCGGAGGGCCGGCCCGAGGCGGCCACGGCCGGCGCCCTGTCCGGGATCGTCGTCGCGGACTTCGGCCGGGTGCTCGCCGGCCCTTACATGACGATGCTCCTCGCGGACCTCGGCGCCGAGGTGGTGAAGATCGAGCGGCCCGGCTCGGGGGACGACACCCGCGCGTGGGGCCCTCCGTTCGCCGACGGGCAGGCCACCTACTTCCTCGGCGTGAACCGCAACAAGCGTTCCGTGGTGCTGGATCTGACCGACCCGGCCGACCTGGAGACGGCCCGGGCGATCGTGGACCGGGCCGACGTGCTCGTCGAGAACTTCCGTCCCGGCACGATGGACAAGCTCGGCCTCGGCTACGAGCAGGTGCGGGCGACCAACCCCGCCCTCGTCTACTGCTCCGTCACCGGTTTCGGCTCCGCCGAGGGAGCCGCACTGCCCGGCTACGACCTGCTCGTGCAGGCCATGGGCGGGCTCATGAGCGTCACCGGCGAGCCCGGCGGTCCGGGCACCAAGGCCGGCGTGGCGCTGGTCGACGTCATCACCGGCCTCCACGCGGGCATGGGCGTCCTCGCCGCGCTCCGCCATCGCGAGCGCACCGGCGAGGGTCAGCGGCTCGAGGTGTCCCTGCTCGGCTCGCTCCTCTCCGCGCTCACCAATCAGGCCGCGGCCCATCTCGCGACCGGGGCCGTTCCGCGCGCCCTGGGCAACCGGCACCCGAGCATCACCCCGTACGAGGTCTTCGAGGCGAGTGACCGCCCGCTCGTCCTGGCCGTCGGGAACGACCGTCAGTTCCGCACCCTGTGCGCGCGGATCGGCAGCCCCGGACTCGCCGACGACCCGCGCTTCGCCACGAACGCGGCCCGGGTCGCCCACCGGGAGGAGCTGGCCTCGGCGCTGTCCGGGCCGCTGGCGCGGCGCACCGCCGACGCCTGGTTCGAGGAGCTGACGGCCGCCGGGGTGCCCTGCGGCCCCATCAACGACCTCGCCGGAGCCTTCCGACTCGCCGACCGGCTCGGCCTGCGGCCGAGCGTCCCCGTCGAGGCCGCGGGCCCCGGCCAGGTCGCCCACCCCATCACGTTCGGCGCCACCCCCGCCGCCTACCGCTCCGCTCCCCCGCGCCTGGGCGAGCACACCGCGGAGGTCCTGGCCGAACTCGGACGGCCCGACGACCGGCCCGACGACTTCGCCGACGCCCGTCCCGAGGGCCCCATCGCGGACCACGCCGACAAACCCGTCGAGGACCACCGCGTCGAAGGCCACGCCGAGAACCACGCCGAGGGCCACGTCGCCGGGCGCGGCGGCGGGCAAGCGGGCCACGGACCCGGTGCCTGAGCAGCCCGGCGAGAGGTTGTCCACAGGCCTCGACGGCCTGTCGGCGGCCCGTAGAAAGATGTACGCCACGCATTCGAGGGAAAGGGCACAGCGATGAGCCACGCCGTGGAGAGGAGGCGGCCGCCGACCGCCCAGCAGTTCGTCCTGGAAGAACTGCGACGCGCCATCACGACCGGGGAGTTGCGGCCGGGCGGCCCGATACGGCAGGACACGCTGGCGGCGCGGCTCGACGTGAGCCGGGTCCCGCTGCGCGAGGCGCTGAAGACGCTGGAGGCCGAGGGCCTGGTGGTGCACCACGTCCACCGGGGCTATTTCGTGGCCGAGTTGTCCCTCGACGACCTGGAGGAGATCTACCGGATCCGCCGGCTCCTGGAGACGGAAGCGGTCCGCGCGGCCCTGCGGAACACGCCGGACGGCCTGGTCGACTCGCTGCGGCGGATCCAGGAGGAGGTGGAGCGGGCCGCCGGCGCGGGCGACGTGACGGCGATGGCCGAGGCCAACCGGCGCTTCCACTTCGCCCTGGTCGAGGCCTCGGGAATGCCGCGCCTGGTGCGTCTCATCGCCACCCTGTGGGACGCGACCGACGCCTACCGGTCGCTCTACTACGCGCAGGACACCCACCGGGACCTCGCCGTCCACGAGCACCGGGCGGTCATCTCGGCCGTGACCGAGTGCGACGAGGCCGCGGCGGTCCGCTGGCTCGACGAGCACCGCGACCACGCCGTCGCCGCCCTGCGCGAGGTGCTCGACCTGCGCTGACCCAGCACGGCGCGCCGGGCGCGGGTGCGCCGTCGGGGCGCGCGGCCGACGATGGACGGGGTGGGGTTCCCTTCCGGAAGGCGTCCGCGATGTGCAGCAGCCGTGACACGCTCCGTGGCAGCGTCTCCTCCGTCCTCGACGTCCTGGTCGTCGGCGCGGGCCCGGTCGGGCTCACCTGCGCGGCCGAGCTGCGCCGGCACGGCACGGCGGTGCGGCTCGTCGACCGGCTGCCGGAGCGCCTGCCGTACGCCAAGGCGGTGGGCATCCAGCCGCGCACGCTGGAGGTCTGGGACCGGATGGGCTGTGTGCGGGCGGCCCTGGAGGCCGCGGTGCCGCTGCGCGGCCAGCTCCTCTACCGGGACGGCGTCGAGCAGGCCAGGACCGAGCTGTCCCTGCCCGACGACGTGCCGTACCGTTTCGCCGCGCTGCCGCAGTACGAGACGGAGCGGATCCTGGAGGAGTTCCTGGCCCGGTTCGGGACCCGGATCGAACGGCGCACGGAACTGGTCGGCTTCGAGCAGGACGAGGACGGGGTGACCGTCCGGCTCCTCCACGCGGGCGGCGCCGGGCCGCCGGCCGAGGAGGAGGTCCGCTGCCGGTACCTGGTGGGCTGCGACGGCGCGCACAGCGCCGTGCGCAAGGGTCTCGGTCTCTCCTTCGAGGGCGGCGCGTTCCCCGAGGAGTACATGCTGGGCGATGTCGAGGTGGACTGGGACGTGCCGGCCGGCTACGGCGTCCGTTCCACGCGCGGCGGCACGGGCGGTGCCCCCGACGACACCCTGGTGTGCATTCCCCTGCCCGGCCGCGGCCGGTACCGCGTGTCGATGCGGGTGCCGGCCGAACTGTCCTCCGCGCGGGGGTCCGAGAACGTCGGTGACGGCGTGGCACACGGCCTGGACGTCCGCCGCGGGCCGGGGCTCGCGGAGATCCAGGCGGTGCTCGACCGGCTGTCCCCGCAGCCCGTCACGGCCTCCGCGCTGCGCTGGTCCTCGGTGTTCCGGATCAGTCACCGGCTGGTCGACCGGTACGGCAGGGGGCGGGTCTTCGTCGCCGGGGACGCGGCGCACATCCATCCGCCGACCGGTGCCCAGGGAATGAACACCGGCATCCAGGACGCCCACAACCTGGCGTGGAAGCTCTCCCTCGCCGTCGCGGGCGGGGCGAGCCCGGGCCTGCTCGCCAGCTACGACGCCGAGCGCCGCCCGGTCGGCGAGGAGGTCGTGGGCCGTACCGTGCGGCACGCGACGGCAGGCGGCGTGCACACGGACCCGGAGGACGCCGCCACCCTCATGCTGCGCGAGGCACAACTGCTCGTCGGCTACCGCGGCAGCGCGGTGGTCGGCCTCCCGGATCCGTCCGCCGACGGAGCCGGGCCCCAGCCGGGCGACCGGGCACCGGACTGCGCGGGCCTGACCGAAGCCCTGACCTCCTATCCCCTGCGCCTGTACGACCTGTTGCGGGACCGCGGACACGTCCTCCTGCTCTACGGCGGCGACGGACTCGCCGAACTCGCCCGGCAGGCACGTGAGTCCACCGGCGGTGCCGTCACGGCCTGCCTCCTGCTCCCCGGCGAAGAGGCGTCCGCCGAGAACCCGCCCCACGCCGGCGCCGCACCTCCCCCCGCGCCCGTGTACCGCGACGCGCGCGGCGAGTTCGCCCTGCGGTACGCCGTAGGCGCGCCGACGGCCTTCCTGGTCCGGCCTGACGGCCATCTCGGCGCCCGGCTGCGGCCGCCCGCCACGGAGGCGCTCGCCGCGTACCTGACGGGCGTGTTCGGCGGGTGAGCGCCGCCGCGGCCGCGGCCCTCGGCTCGCCGTGCGACCGCCCAGCGGCGGACCTGGCCTCGGAGGGCCGCTCGCCCTCCTGGGGCGCGAGGACCAGCGCACCGACGACACCGCGACGGGACAGATGGCGATCGCCACCGGCCGGAGCCCCGGCCGGGGCCGGTCGGCCGGCGCGATGACCTCCGGCCTGCCGGATCTGCGCACCGGGGCGAAGCCGCTCCCCGCGGGTACGCCGCTCACCGCGCTGACCCGGAAGCCACGGACCGGTGGAACCGCACAACTCGACCCGGTCGGCGCGGAAGCCGTCGTCGCCGTCCTGACGCACGGGCTCCCTGCCCCTGGCGGACATCCATGAGGGATCATGGACAAAGGAGCCGAGAAGGGACGGGACGAACGATGAGGCACCGCAGTGTCGCCGACCTCATGACACCGACCGCGGTCGCGGTGCAGCCGGGGACTCCGTTCAAGGAGATCGCCCGGCTGCTCGACGAGTACGGCATCACCGCCGTGCCCGTGGTCGACGAGGCGAACCGGCCGGTGGGAGTGGTCTCGGAGGCGGACCTGCTCAGACGGCACACCGCGAAGGACGGCCCCAGCACCGCCGAGGCCATGATGTCCAGCCCGGTGGTCGTCGCCCGCCCGTCCTGGACGGCGGTGGAGGCGGCGCGGCTGATGGAGCGGCACCGGGTGAAGCGGCTGCCGGTGGTGGACGCGGACGGGCAGCTGATCGGCGTCCTCAGCCGCAGCGATCTGCTCCAGCTCTTCCTGCGGCGCGACCGGGCCATCCAGGAGGAGATCCTGGAGGACGTCGTCACCCGCATCCTCGGTCTCTCCCCCGCCTCCCTGCACGTGGACGTGGCGGAGGGCCGGGTGACGCTCACCGGCACGCTGCCGCGCCGCGGCATCGCGCCGATCTTCCTCCGGCTCTGCGAGGACGTGGACGGGGTGGTGGAGGTGGTGGACCGCCTCGTCTACGAGGACGACCAGCCCGCCTGAGGTCGCCGCGCGCCCGGATCCTTCGCCGGGCGCGGCACCGCCCCGGTCCGACGTCTCCGCGCCCCCGGGTACTTCGCCGTACGCGACACGGCCCCGGCCCGCCGGCGGAGGCGCGCCGGCGGGCCGGGGAACGGTGGGTGGTCAGCGGTTCGGCGGTCGCTACTCGACCGCCTCCGGCCAGCCGTATCCGGGGCCGGTGCGCCGCGGCACGGTGTCGGCGCCGACGGCCTCCATCTCCCGGTTGGCCTCCCTCATCAGCTGTCCGGCCAGATCCTTCATGGCCCGGCCCGCGGCGAGGTCGTCGCCGATCGCCGGTACGTCGACGTCCGACGGGTTGCAGCGGGCGGAGCCGTGACCGGTGAGGTGCGACGTGCCGGTGTCCAGGTGCGCCTCGGCCTTGGTCCTGCCGCCCTCCTCGACCAGATCCACGCCGACCTTCCATTCCAGGTGCCGTGTCATGGTCAGCCTCCTCGTGCCCACGGCCACGCGAAAGCGCCGCGCGGCCCTCTCCTTTCAGGATCCCGCTACGGGCCTCCCGGCGCCACGGATACCGCCGGGGCGGCACAGCGAACCCGACGGGCCCTCCGACCGGGACCGGGGAACCAGTCGGGACCGGGGTCAGAACCAGTGCAGGCAGTGCGGAGAGCGGTCGGAGCGGAAGAGGGCGTCGGCGAGGGCGGCCGCTTCCGGGTGGTGGGCGCGGACGTGTCCGGCGCGGACGAGCGTGCTCGGGGCGGTGCCGCCGAGGTAGACCGAACCCAGGTCGCTCACGTCCAAAGAAAGGTCGGGCTCCCGGTCGGTCGGGACGCAGTCGGCCTTGCCGTCGCGGACGGTCAGCAGATGACGGGCGTGCTCGCCGAGGAACGGGTCGGCGACGTCCAGGACGAGCTCGCCGTCCGTGAACCAGCCGCGGGCGGTCAGCGCCCGTGGGACGTCGAGGAGGCGCACCCAGAGCCAGTCGGTGTGGTGACCCGCCTGTCCCGCGCGGAAGTCCGCGAGCTGCCAGCGCAGCGGGTGCTCGGCCGGGACGTGCTTGAACACGACCTGTCCGACCAGGTCGTGTCCGAGCACGAACCGGGCCAGGGCCGTGAAGACGGCGTCGTCGGTGGCGATGGTCTCGTCGACCGTCAGGGTGTCGGGATCGGTGACCGCATAGCTGGCGTAACCGTCGGCGACGCCGTCGGCGTCGCGGTGGACGGCGACGTAGCGCGGCGCCGGGGAGATCGGGGGCTGGCCGGCACCCGAGGCCCACCAGCGGTGCGGCCGGGACAGCGCGCCGGGCTGGGCGCGGCGGTACCGGTCGTAGACCTCTTCCAGGATCTCGCCGCAGTCGGCACGCCGCACCAGTTCGACGGTGCCGCCGGTCGCACCTCCCGCCCCGACCGGACCACCCGCGCCGGCCCGACTTCCCGTGCCGGCCGTCGGTCCGGCGGCCGTTCCGAGGGCGCGGGGAGGAGCGAAGGCGGCCTGGTGGCGCGGCACCGTGAGCCGGCCCGTGTACGTGGCGGGCCCGTAGCCGAACCGGCGGTAGATCAGCGCCTCGGAGGCGAGGAGCACGGAGAGGAACTCCCCTCGGTCCCGCAGTTCGGTGAGCTGATGCCGCATCATCGCGCGGAGCACGCCCTGGCGTCGGTGCGAGGGCAGCACGCCGACGGCGGTCACCCCGGCGGCCGGGGCGAGGAGGCCGCCGGGCAGGGTGAGTTCGAAGGAGTACGCGCCGGCGGTGCCGACGGGCCGTCCGTCGTCCGTCGTGGCGAGCAGGTTGCGGTCCATTTCGAGCGCCGACCACCAGACCCCGCCCCCGCCCTCGGACGGCGTGTCCGGGAAGCGCCCGAACGCGGCATGGAGCGTGTCGACGAAGACGTCGTGGTCCTGGTCGGTCGTGGAACGGATCTGCATCTCTGCCGCTGCCTCCCTGAGCGCCGGCGCCACCGTCGTGACGCCCCGCCACAGTGCAGCGGTGCCCCGGCCCCGGGTCAAACGATTTGCGCCCCCGCTCCCTGCGCAGCCACCGCCCCCCCCCCCCCCCGTGCGGTCACCGGCGCCACCTCACCCGCGTCAGGGAGCCCGCGTCCGGCAGCCCCGCTCAGGTCGTCGTGCTCCCGTCCAGGCCCCGTACGAAGTCGGCGATGTCGCCCGCCACCCGCTCCGGCCGCTCCCAGTACGGGACGTGGCCGACCCCCTCGTAGACGATCAGCCGGGAGTCGGGGACGGCGCCGAGGATCACCTGCTGGTCCTCCCGCGTGAGCAGGGGGTCCTGGTCGCCCCAGACGACCAGCGTGGGCACGAGGATTCCGGCCAGAGTGGCCCGCAGATCGGTCTCCAGCAGGGCGCGCAGCGTCTCCCGCCACACGCGGGCGGGCGCCTTCAGGCTCTCGTCGACGACGGTCTCCAGGAAGCCGCGCCCCACCGGCTCCGCCGTCAGGCCTGCGCTGAACCCCTCGGCGAAGGAACGGTCCACCGGGTCCGTCAGGTCGCGCACGGTCTCCCACACTTCCTTGACGGCCGGCTTGTCGGCGAGTTCGGCCGGCACGCCGAGGAGGACGAGCCCCGCCACCCGGTCGGGGTAGCGCCCGGCGACGACTCGGGCCTGGACGCCGCCGCTGGACCCCCCGACGAGTACGGCCCGGTCGATCCCGACGGCGTCCATGAAGGCCACCAGGTCGACGGCGAGGTCCTCGGGGCGATAGCCGTCGGCGGGCTTGTCGGCGTCGCCGTGGCCGCGCTGGGTGGGCGCGTACGCGTGCAACGACGAGGGCAGCCGGCGCAGCAGCGGCTCGAAGGTCCACCAGGAGTCCGCGTAGCCGTGGACGAGAACGACCGGCGTGCCCTCGGGACGGCCCGCCTCCGCGTACGGAAGCACCGGCCCGTCCCGCAGCTGCGCTCGGTGTACGGCGATGCCGGACGCCATGGCGGCCTCCTCACCTCCCCGCCCCACTCCTCCCAGCCTAAGGAGAGGCCATGACCCGCGCTCCCCGGCCATCCCCGGTCCCGCACCTGCAGCGGGCACCCGGCCCCCAAGGCACCCGACGCCCGGGCCATCCGACGCCCGACGCCCGACGCCCGGGGGATCCTGCACCCGGCACCCGGCACCCGGCACCCGGCACCCAACCCCCGGCACCCCGGCACCCGAGGCCCGGCGCCCGTCAGGCCGGTTCCTGTCGGATCTCCGTGACCTCGACCGCCGCAAGGTCGATACTGCCGACGGGGCTTCCCACCGACCCATCGCCGAAGTCAGTCGCGAGGAGAACACCCTTGAGGATGCTGATCAATGTTCCGGAGACCGTGGTCGCGGACGCGCTGCGCGGCATCGCCGCCGCGCACCCCGAGCTGACGGTGGACGTCGAGAACCGGGTGGTGCTGCGCCGGGACGCGCCGGTGGCCGGGCAGGTGGCCCTGGTGTCCGGCGGCGGTTCGGGGCACGAGCCGTTGCACGCCGGGTTCGTGGGTCCGGGGATGCTCGCCGCGGCCTGTCCCGGCGAGGTGTTCACCTCCCCGGTACCGGACCAGATGGTACGGGCGGCCGCCGCGGTCGACAGCGGCGCCGGCGTGCTGTTCGTGGTGAAGAACTACACCGGCGACGTGCTCAACTTCGAGATGGCCGCCGAGCTGGCCGAGGACGAGGGCGTGCAGATCGCCAAGGTGCTCGTCGACGACGACGTGGCGGTGACCGACAGCCTGTACACGGCCGGGCGGCGCGGCACCGGGGCCACGCTGTTCGTGGAGAAGATCGCGGGCGCGGCGGCCCAGGAGGGAGCGCCGCTGGAGCGGGTCGAGGCGGTGGCCCGGCGGGTGAACGAGCGCTCGCGCAGCTTCGGGGTGGCGCTGAGTGCCTGCACGACCCCGGCGAAGGGCTCGCCGACCTTCGAACTACCGGAGGGTGAGCTGGAGTTGGGGATCGGGATCCACGGGGAGCCGGGGCGGGAGCGCCGCCCGATGATGACCTCGCGGGAGATCGCGGACTTCGCGGTGGACGTCGTCCTGGACGACCTGCGCCCGAAGGGACCGGTCCTCGCCCTGGTGAACGGCATGGGGGCGACGCCCCTGCTCGAACTGTACGGGTTCAACGCGGAGGTGCACCGGGTGCTCGGCGAGCGCGGGGTGCCGGTCGCCCGCACCCTGGTGGGCAACTACGTGACCTCGCTGGACATGGCGGGCTGCTCGGTGACGCTGTGCGAGGCGGACGAGGAGCTGCTGCGGCTGTGGGACGCGCCGGTGAGCACCGCCGCCCTGCGCTGGGGACGGTGAGACGGCGATGAGCGAGGAGACGTACGGGGCCGGCTTCTTCCGGGACTGGATGACGGCGGCGGCGGCCGCCGTGGACCGGGAGGCCGACCGGCTCACCGAGCTGGACTCGGCGATCGGCGACGCCGATCACGGGGCCAACCTGAAGCGCGGCTTCGCGGCGGTGACCGGCGTCCTGGAGAAGGAGCCGCCGGCCACCCCGGGCGCGGTGCTCGTCACGGCCGGCCGGCAGCTGATCTCCACCGTGGGCGGGGCCTCCGGACCGCTGTACGGGACGCTGCTGCGGCGCACCGGGAAGGCGCTGGGCGACGCGGAGCGGGTCTCCCGGGCGGGGCTGGCCGAGGCCCTGACGGCCGGGGTGGCTGCGGTGGCCCAGCTCGGCGGGGCGCAGGCGGGCGACAAGACGATGCTGGACGCGCTCCTGCCGGGCGCCGAGGCGCTCGGCACGTCTTTCGCCGCCGCCCGCGAGGCGGCCGAGGCGGGCGCGCGGGCGACCGTACCGCTGCGGGCGCGCAAGGGCCGGGCGAGCTATCTCGGCGAACGGTCCGTCGGGCACCAGGACCCCGGGGCGACCTCGTCGGCGCTGCTGCTCGCCGCGCTGGCGGAGGTGGCGGGATGACGGCGCGGGTGGGGATCGTCCTGGTGTCGCACAGCGCGGCCGTGGCGGCGTCGGTGGCCGAGCTGGCCCGTGGCCTGGCGGGCGGCGGCGACACGGCGCCGATCCGGCCGGCGGGCGGGACGCCGGACGGCGGCCTGGGGACGAGCGCCGAGCTGATCGCGGAGGCGGCGAAGGCGGTGGACGGGGGCGCCGGGGTGGCGCTCCTGGTCGACCTCGGCAGCGCCGTCCTGACGGTGAAGGCGCTGCTCGCCGAGGGCGACGAGCTGCCGGAGGGGGCGCGGCTGGTGGACGCGCCCTTCGTGGAGGGCGCGGTGGCGGCGCTGGTGACGGCGTCGGCCGGGGGTGACCTGGAGGCGGTGACGGCGGCGGCGACGGAGGCGTACGCGTACCGCAAGGAGTGACTCCCGCACGGGGCGACGAGCGGGTCCCGACCGGGACGGAGGTGCCTCAAACGCCCTGCTACGGTGGGCCGATGAAGTCGATCAAGCAGTTCCAGGTGACCTTCGACTGTGCGGATCCGGAGCGTGTCGCGCGGTTCTGGTGCGAGGTGCTCGGGTACGTCGTACCGCCGCCTCCGAAGGGCTTCGCCACGTGGGACGACTTCTGGCGCTCGGAGCCGCCCGAGGACCGGGGGGCCTGGTTCGCCTGTTCCGATCCCTCCGGCGTGGGTCCGCGCCTGTACTTCCAGCGCGTCCCCGAGGGCAAGGTCGTCAAGAACCGGGTGCATCTCGACGTGCGGGTCGCCACCGGGCTCGTCGGTGAGGAGCGGCTGGCCACGCTCGAGGCCGAATGCGCGCGACTGGTCGCGCTCGGAGCGGTGCGGGTGCGGCTGCTGCCGGCCGACGACGACAACGAGTCCTGCATGGTGATGCAGGACGTCGAGGGCAACGAGTTCTGCCTGGACTGAGCAGCGCCCGAGCCCGATAGCCGTCGGCGGCCTCGCCCCGCCGTCGGCGGCCTCGCCCCCTCGCCGGCGACCTCGCCCAGCCGCGGGCGGCCTCGCCCCACCGGCCCCGGCGGCTTCCCTGTGGCGTCCGGCACATCGACGCCCCGGGTTTATGCAACTTGTTGCAGAAGCCTCGGCCCGTCGTCTACAACAGTGCGTGACGACCCCGCGCGAGGAGGCGCCCCATGGCCCCGAACACCCCGTACCCGCATCTGCTGAGCCCGCTCGACCTCGGGTTCACCACCCTGCCCAACCGGGTGCTCATGGGATCCATGCACGTCGGCCTGGAGGAGGCCGAGCACGGGTTCGAGCGGATGGCGGCCTTCTACGCCGAGCGGGCCCGCGGTGGCGTCGGCCTCATCGTGACCGGCGGCATCGCCCCCAACGAGGCCGGCCGGCCCTGGGACGGCGGCGCCAAGCTGACCACCGCGGAGGAGGTCGCGGAGCACCGGCTGATCACCGACGCCGTGCACGCCGAGGGCGGCCGGATCGCGATGCAGATCCTGCACTTCGGCCGGTACGCGTACCACCCCGGGCTGGTCGCTCCGAGCCCGATCCAGGCCCCGATCAGCCCCTTCGTGCCGAACGAGCTCTCCGACGCCGAGGTCGAGCAGACCGTCGAGGACTACGCCCGCTGCGCCGAGCTCGCCAAGGAGGCCGGCTACGACGGCGTCGAGGTGATGGGCTCCGAGGGCTACCTGATCAACGAGTTCATCGCCTCGGCCACGAACCGGCGCGAGGACCGCTGGGGCGGCTCGTACGAGAACCGGGTCCGTTTCCCGCTGGAGATCGTGCGCCGCATCCGCGAGCGGGTCGGCGAGGACTTCATCCTCGTCTACCGCCTCTCCATGCTCGACCTGGTCCCCGGCGGCTCCACGCTCGACGAGGTGGTCTCCCTCGCCAAGGAGATCGAGGCCGCGGGCGCGACCATCATCAACACCGGCATCGGCTGGCACGAGGCGCGCATCCCGACCATCGCCACCTCCGTGCCGCGCGGCGCCTACACCTGGGTGACCAAGAAGCTGATGGGCGCGGTCTCCGTGCCGCTCGTCACCAGCAACCGGATCAACACGCCCGAGGTCGCCGAGCAGATCCTCGCCGAGGGCCGCGCCGACATCGTCTCCATGGCCCGCCCCTTCCTCGCCGACCCGGACTTCGTCGCGAAGGCCGCCGCGGGCCGCGCCGAGACCATCAACACCTGCATCGGCTGCAACCAGGCCTGCCTGGACCACACCTTCAGCCTCAAGATCACCTCCTGTCTGGTGAACCCGCGGGCCTGCCACGAGACCGAGCTGGTCCTCTCCCCCACCCGCCTGGCCAAGCGCGTCGCCGTCGTCGGCGCCGGCCCGGCCGGCCTCGCCTGCGCGGTCTCGGCGGCCGAGCGCGGCCACACGGTCACGCTGTTCGACGCCGCGGCCGAGATCGGCGGCCAGCTGAACGTGGCCAGGCAGGTGCCGGGCAAGGAGGAGTTCGACGAGACCCTGCGCTACTTCCGGGTCCAGCTCGCCGAGCGCGGGGTGGAGGTGCGCCTGAACACGTTCGTCGGCGCGGCCGACCTCGACGCCTACGACGAGGTCGTCGTCGCCACCGGCGTGACCCCCCGCACGCCCGAGATCGAGGGCGTCGACCACCCGAGCGTGGTCGGCTACCTGGACGTGCTGCGCGACCGCGTGCCCGTCGGCGAGCGGGTGGCGATCCTCGGCGCGGGCGGCATCGGCTTCGACGTGGCCGAGTTCCTCACGGACGGCGGCGAGGGCGCGAGCCAGGACCCCGAGACGTACTTCCGCCAGTGGGGCGTCGACACCTCCTACGAGACGCGGGGCGGACTGCGCACCCCCGAGCGGCCCCGGCCGCCGCGCCAGGTCCACCTGCTCCAGCGCAAGACCACCAAGGTCGGCGCGGGCCTCGGCAAGACGACCGGCTGGATCCACCGCACGGAGCTGAAGCACCGCGGCGTCACCATGGTCGCCGGCGCCTCGTACGAGCGGATCGACGACGAGGGCCTGCACATCACGATCGACGGCGAGCCGCAGCTCGTCCCGGTCGACACGGTCGTGCTGTGCACCGGCCAGGAGCCCCGTCGCGGTCTGTACGAGGAGCTGCTCGCCGCCGGCCGCGCGCCGCACCTGATCGGCGGCGCGGACGTCGCCGCCGAGCTGGACGCCAAGCGGGCCATCGACCAGGGCACGCGGCTGGCCGCCGCCCTCTGAGCCGACCACCGCGCCGGTCGATCGCTCAGGCGGTCCGGCCCGTCGAATCTAGGATGCGTCCATGTCCCTCCCGCACGCGATCCTCACGGCTCTGCTCGAGAAGCCGTCCTCCGGCCTCGAACTGACCCGCCGCTTCGACCGGTCGATCGGCTACTTCTGGTCGTCCACGCACCAGCAGATCTACCGGGAGCTCGGGAAGCTGGAGCAGGCGGGACACATCCGCGCCCTGCCCACCGCCCTGCCGGCGCGTGGGCAGAGGAAGGAGTACGAGGTGCTGCCCGCCGGCCGCGCCGAGCTCACGGCCTGGGTGGACACCCCCGAGGACCCCAAGCCGCTCCGCTCGGCACTGCTGCTGCGGATGCGCGCGGCGGCCGTGGTCGGCGGCACGGGACTGCGGGAGGAGCTGGAGCGCCATCTCGGTCTGCACCAGCGCCAGTTGGACGAGTACCTGGAGATCGAGACCCGGGACTTCCCGCCGGAGCGCCGCTCCTCGGAACCGGACCGGCTGCGGCACCTGGTCCTCCGGGGCGGGATCGACCTGGAGCGGTTCTGGGTGCAGTGGCTGACCCACGCGCTCGCCGAGCTCGGCGGACTCGGCGAGGCCCCCGAGCCCACCGAGCCCGCCTAGCCGGCCGAGCCCACCAGGCACGCCGGAGCCGCCGGATCCGCCGGACCGCCGGATCCGCCGGACCCCCCGAACCCGCCGAGGGCGACTGACCCCGCCGGCCTGGCCCGGTCGGCGGCGCCCGTGCGCCCCGCCGGCCTGGCCCGGTCGACGGCGCCCGTGCGCCGCGTCGGCCGTCAGGACGCCGCCGCCTTCCGCCAGGCCGCGTCCCGCAGCAGCCGCAGGCCGTTGAGGCCGACCAGGACCGTCGAGCCCTCGTGGCCCGCGACGCCCAGCGGAAGGGGCAGCCGGCCCGCCAGGTCCCAGACCACGAGGGTGCCGATGCACACGGCGGCGATGACCAGGTTCTGCACGACCAGGCGGCGGGCCCGGCGCGACAGGGCCAGGACGGCCGGGAGGGCGGCGAGTTCGTCGCGTACGACGACCGCGTCGGCGGTCTCGAGGGCGAGGTCCGAGCCGGCCCGGCCCATGGCGACGCCGGTGTGGGCGGCGGCGAGGGCGGGCGCGTCGTTGACACCGTCGCCGACCATCAGGACCCGGCCGCCGGCCGCCTCCCACTCCCGTACGGCCGCGGCCTTGTCCTGCGGCAGCAGTCCGGAGCGCACGTCGGCGAGGCCGGCCTCCCGGGCGACGCGGGCCGCCGCGCCCGCGTTGTCGCCGGTCAGCAGGGTGGGCAGGGTGCCGGTGAGCCGGGTCAGCGCGGCGACGGCCTCGGGGGCGCCGTAGCGCAGGCGGTCGGAGAGCTCCAGGACGGCGGCCCGCGCCCCGTCGACGAGGACCTCGACGGCGGTGTCGGCGTGTTCACCCGCCGCTCGGCGGACCGTCACGTCCCGGCCCTGGACGCGCGCCCGCACGCCCTGCCCCGGCACCGAGGTGAACGCGGTGGCTCCGGGGATCGCCAGGCCGCGGGCCCGCGCCTCGGCCACCACGGCGCGGGCGAGCGGGTGCTCGCTGGGGAGTTCGGCCGCGGCGGCGAGCGCGAGGGCGCCGGGGTCGCCGTGGACGGCGGTGACGCGGGGCGTGCCTTCGGTGAGGGTGCCGGTCTTGTCGAGGGCGACGCGGTCGACGGCGCCGAGACGTTCCATGACCACGGCCGACTTCACGAGGACGCCGTGACGTCCCGCGGTGGCGATGGCGGAGAGCAGCGGCGGCATGGTGGCGAGGACGACCGCGCAGGGCGAGGCCACGATCATGAAGGTCATGGCGCGCAGCAGCGTGCCGGTGAAGTCGGCGCCGAGGGCGAGCGGGACGGCGACGAGGAGGAGCGTGGCGGCCACCACGCCGACGGAATAGCGCTGCTCGATCTTCTCGATGAAGAGCTGGGTGGGCGCCTTGGTGGCGCTCGCCTCCTCGACGAGGGCGACGATCCGGGCGAGGACGGTGGCGCCGGCCTCCTTGCCGACGCGGATCCGCAGCGCTCCGGCCCCGTTGAGCGTGCCGGCGTAGACCTCGTCGCCGGGGGCCTTGGCGGCGGGGAGGGGTTCTCCGGTGATGGTGGCCTGGTCGACGTCGCTGGTGCCGGTGAGGACGGTGCCGTCGGCGGGCAGGCGTTCCCCGGGCCGTACGAGGACGGTGTCGCCGACCGCGAGCGCGGCGGCCGGGATCGTCTCCTCGCCGGCCGGGGTGAGCCGTACCGCGGTGGCGGGGGCGAGGTCGAGCAGGCCGCGGACGGAGTCGGCGGTCCGGCGGGTGGCGACGGCTTCGAGGGCGCCGGAGACGGCGAAGATGACGATGAGCAGCCCGCCGTCGAGGAACTGTCCGACGGCGGCGGCGCCGATCGCCGCGACGACCATCAGGAGGTCGACGTCGAGGGTGCGTTCGCGCAGCGCCCGGAGTCCGGCGAGGCAGGGTTCCCAGCCGCCGGCGGCGTAGCAGACGGCGTAGAGCGGGCCCCAGGCCCAGGCGGGTGCCCCGGCCAGGTCGAGGGGCAGGGCGCAGAGGAAGGCGAGGGCGGCGAGCGCGGCCCGGCGGACCTCGGGGAGTTCGGTGACACGGGCCTTGCGGCCGGTGGGCGGCGGGGCCGGTCGGGGCGGGGCGGCGGGGGTGTCGAGGGCGGGGAACGCCATCGTGCACAGCCTTTCGGGACAGGAGAGGAAGGTCCGGGCAGGGGGAACGCCCGGGCCCGGGGGAACGCGCCGGCTCCTCCACCATACCGGAACACATGAAGAGCTCTTCATCTATCGACTCGAAACCGCCGCTACGATGAGCCCATGGGACA
Source organism: Streptomyces sp. NPDC053431 (assembly GCF_044544925.1). Lineage (NCBI taxonomy): Bacteria > Bacillati > Actinomycetota > Actinomycetes > Kitasatosporales > Streptomycetaceae > Streptomyces > Streptomyces sp. NPDC053431. Next base: position 37,182 of record NZ_JBITXX010000022.1, read on the forward strand.
CGGAGTGACAGGCCAGACGACCGCGGCGACCCAGCTCGACGCGGAGTCCGCGGCCACCATCGCCGAGACCCTCCAGGCCCTCGCCACCCCGTCCCGGCTGATGATCCTCACCAAGCTGCGCCAGGGTCCCTGCGGTGTCACCGAACTCGCCGCCGCCGTGGAGATGGAGCAGTCCGCCGTCTCGCACCAGCTGCGCCTGCTGCGCGCGCTCGGCCTGGTGACCGGGGTCCGCCAGGGCCGCCGGATCGAGTACAGCCTGTACGACAACCACGTCGCCCAACTCCTCGACGAGGCCGTCTACCACATCGAGCATCTGCGGCTCGGCACCCGCGACGTGCCCCGCGCGAGCGTGGATACTGGTCAGTCGTAGACCGAGGGGACCCACGGGGGTGGGTCCACCACGCGAAAGGGCCAGGATGGGCGAAGAGTTGGGGCCCCGCAGGACACGTCATGCGGTGGTCGTCGGGGGGAGCCTCGCGGGCCTGCTGGCCGCGCGGGTGCTGAGCGAGTACGCCGAACGCGTCACGGTCGTCGAGCGCGACCGCTATCCCGAGGAGGCGGACGCCCGCCCCGGTGTCCCGCAGGGCCGGCACCTCCACGTACTGATCCAGGGCGGGCAGCGTGCCCTGGACGAACTGCTGCCCGGGTTCATGGCCGAACTGCACGCCCTGGGCGCGCCGAAGGTCGGCGTCCCCGAGGACATGGTCCAGTGGCAGAACGGGCAGTGGTTCGCCCGCACCCCGGCCACGGCGCACTTCTACACCGGACCGCGCGACCAGCTCGAATGGCTGGTGCGCCAGCGGGTGTTCGCCGACCCGCGGATCGAGCGCGTCGAGGGCACCGAGGCGGTCGGGCTGCTCGGCGACTCCTCCCGGGTGCGGGGCGTGGTGCTGCGCGAGCGCGGAGCGGGCGCGTCGAAGGAGACCTACCCGCTGGAGGCCGATCTCGTCGTGGACGCCTCCGGGCGCTCGACCCGCGCGGCGGACTGGCTGGCCGGCATCGGCGCCGAGGCCCCGCACGAGGAGACCCTCGACACCGGCCTGGCGTACAGCACCCGGATGTACCGCTCCCCCGCCGAGGACCCGTCGGTCGACGCCCTCGGCTACTACATGGTGCCCAACCCGGCCCACGTGTACGGCGGCGTGGTGCTGCCGCTCGGCGACGGCCGCCACCTGGTCACCCTCTCCGGTCTGCGCGGCGATGAACCGCCCACGGACGCGACCCTGTTCGAGGAGTACGCGCGCAAGCTGCCGCACCCGGTGATCGGCGAGTGGATGGCCAAGGCCGAGCCGATGTCGCCGGTGTACGGCTTCCGCAAGACGGCCAACATCCGGCGCCGGTACGACCGTCCGGGCCGCCGCCCGGCCGGCTTCCTCGCCACGGGTGACGCGCTGTGCGCCTTCAACCCCATCTACGGGCAGGGCATGGCGGTCGCCGCGCTGAGCGCCCTCGCCCTGCGCAGGGCGCTCGCCGACCCGAAGCGCACCCCGACCACCCGCCGGGTGCAGCGGGCGCTGCTCGACGCCTCGAAGCAGGCCTGGGACATCTCGGCCGGCGCCGACAAGAAGATGCCCGGCGCGGTCGGCGACGCGGCCCGCCCGGGGGCCGGCGACCGGTTCAAGGGCTGGTACCTGCGCCGGGTGCAGCAGCGGGCCGCGGGCAACCCGGCGGTCGGCGCGCCGTTCCGTTCGGCCCTGACCCTGTCCGCCCCGCTGACGGTGCTGTTCGCCCCGGCGGTGGTGCGCGAGGTGCTGTTCGGCCCGGTGCCGCTCACGCCGGCCGAGCCGCCGCTGCTCCGCGAGGACGGCTGAGGCCGGACCGGCCCTGACGGCGCGAGGGGCGGCGGTGGGCCCGCCACCGCCGCCCCTCGCCTCAGGCGGGCGTCGGCCCGCCGTCGGCCCTCACGGGCCGATCTCGAACGTCGGCGGCTTCAGGCCCGCGAGACAGCTGGTGTCCGGCGCGTCCGGGCGGTCGAAGAACGAGACGGTCATCGTCTGGGCGCACTTCGAGTCGGCGAAGACCACGTGGGCGACGTAGGGGACCGTGACGGCGATGGACCGGCTCAGCGTGCGGGCGGCGTACAGCCCGCTGCTCGGCGCGGTCTGGGCGTCGAACCCGCCGGACAGGACGAGGGTCGGGATGTCGCTGTACGTCCTGTCCCGGATCGAGGGATCCGCCGGGGGGACGTCCCAGGCGCGGCAGTCCTCGTGGAGCCAGGTGAGGAAGGGGGCGTTGACCAGGACCGAGCTGGGGAACGTCGGGAACAGACGCTGCCCTGCCCGCACCACGTCGGCCTCGCTCTCGAACGGTGTCCACTCCCTGCAGAAGACGCCGTAGGCGAGACCGTGCGACGTCCTCCCGACCGCCTGCGGGCTGAGCTTCCCGCCCGCCCACTGCTCGGCCACCCGCTGCGGGTTGCCGTGGGCCAGCTCGTCGATGGAGCGGGGCACTCCGGCCGCCACGTGGGTGGCGGAGGCCAGCCAGTTCACCAGGACTCCGCCGTCCAGCGTGACCCTCACCGGCTGCGACTGGCCGGGGACCGTGACGGTGGTGGTGACCGGTCGGGCCTCGACCTCACTGACGAGACGCTCGAACGTGGCCTTGAGGTTCGGATAGCGGGTGTTGCAGGCGGGCTGGTCCGCACAGGCCTTGAACAGGCCGTCGTAGCCTTCTCGTGCGGCCTTCCAGGTCACCGCCCCGCCGGCCAGGGCCGGCGGCAGGACGCCGTCGATGCCGACCGACCGGATGCCCTCCGGGTGCAGGCGCATGTAGTGGAGCGCCAGGTTGGTCCCGTAGGAGATGCCGAACACGTTCCACTTCTCGATGCCCAGCGCCTTGCGCAGGTCGTCGTAGTCGGCGGCGCTCTCCGGGCCGTAGTAGGCGCTGGGATCGGCCCCGCGGCTCACCACCTGGTCGCGGCATTTCCGCGTCTCCTCGACGTGCAGGCGCCCGGTGGACGGCGCACCGAAGACGAGATCGAGCGAATCGGCGGCGAACTCGTCGACGTTCGGGCAGGTGAGCTGCGGGTCGGCCGAGTAGGTCCCGCGCTGGCCCATGAAGATCACGTCGCGGTCACGGTTCAGGCCGCCGGCGAGCGCCATCGGGATCTCGGAGACCGCGTCGTCGCCGGGTCCGCCGGCGAGCCACACGATCGGGTCGCCCGCCTTCCTGCTCGTGGCCGCCGGGATGATCGCCACCCCGAGGGTGATCGTACGCCCCTGGTGCCCGTTGCCTCCGTGGTCGCCGTGATCACCACGGCCGCCGTGGTCGCCGTGGTCGCCGTGGTCCGCGTCGCCTCCATGGTCCCCGTCGTCGCCGTGGTTCCCGTGGTGCCACCCGCGCTTCTCGGGGACGGTGAGCGTCCCGCACTGGGCGTCCTTCAGGGCGGGGATCGGGTCCGCCGTCCTCGGACAGGGTCCCGGCACGAAGCGGGCGTCACCCGCCGTCCGGGCGACCGTGCCGAGCGGCGCCGCGGGGCCCGACTCGGCGTGGACGGGTGCCGCGACGAGGCCGGCGGCGAGGACACCGGCGGTCGCCCCGGCCAACGCGGCCGGGAGTCGTCGCACGGTGCGCGGGTGTCGGGGTGGTCGAAGGGACATCATTCGGTCTCCGCGTCAGGGGTGATGGTGAAGGGTGCGGGCTCGAGTCCTGCCACGCAGCCGGTGTCGGGCGCGGTCGGACGCGCGAGGAAGGAGGCGAGGACGCTCGCCGCGCAGGGCGACTGGGGGACCACCCAGTGACCGATTCCGGGGATCACCACGGAGGTCGAGCGGGGCAGCGTGCGGGCCGCGACCCGGGCCCAGCTCGCGCCCGTCTTCGCGTCGAAGCTTCCGGAGAGGAGGAGCGTCGGCACCCTGCTGAAGGTGGGCACCCGTTGGATCGAGGTACGGTCCGGGACGTTCCACACCCGGCACAGGTCGTGCTCGAAGGGCAGCTGCGGGGGCTGGGCGAGGACCGAGTCCGGCCAGCCCGGGAAGTTCCGGCGCCCCGCCTTCAGCACGTCGTGCTTCGAGAAGCCGGGCGCCCACTCGGCGCAGGCCACCGACTGCGTCATGCCGTGGGCGAATCCACCGATGACGGTGTCCACGTCGACGGCCCGGGCCCGCGCGAAGCGCTCCGGGTTCCCGTGGGCGAGTTCGTCGAGTGCCGCGGGGACGTCGACGGCCTTGACGGTGTTGGCGACGAGGATGTTGACCAGCGCGCCCCCGTCGAGGTCGACCTTGACCGGGCTCCCGCCCGACGGCGGCCGCGCCATGAGGGTCAGCGGGTGCGCCTCGAGGCGGCGGACCTGCTCGTCCAGCGTGCGCCGGAGGTGCGGGTAGCGGCTCGCGCAGCGGGGCTGGGCCTCGCACGCCGCGAAGATCTCGCCGATCCCCTCGGCGAAGCTGTCCCAGGTCCAGGGCAGGTTCACGACCTTGGGCGGTGCGACCGAGTCGATCGCCACCGAGCGGATGCCCTCGGGGTGGAGGCGCAGGTAGGTGAGGGCGAGGTTGGTGCCGTACGAGTAGCCGTAGACGTTCCACCGGTCGATGCCGAGGGCCGTACGCAGATCGGCGAAGTCCGCCGCGTTCTCGGTGGTGTTGTAGGCGCTCAGCCGGATTCCCTCGCCCGTGAGGCGGTCACGGCACTCCCGCGCCGCGCCCACGAGGAGCCGCCCGGTCGAGGGGGCGTCGTAACGCAGCCCCACCGCCCGCACGTTGAAGCGGTCGATCTCCGGGCAGGCGAGGTTCGGCTGCGAGTACCGCACGCCGCGCTGGGCCATCACGATCAGGTCGTGGTCCCGGTTCACTCCGGAGGAGACGAGGAAGGGGATGCTGTCGAAGGCGTCGCCGCCGGGCCCCCCTTCCATGAACACCACCGGCTCGTCGGCCGGCTTGGTCGAGGTGGCCGGGATGATCGCGACGGCCAGCCGGATGGTCCGGCCGCCGCCGCGGTGGGAGCGGCTCTCGGGCACCTCCAGGAATCCGCACCGGCCGGGGACCGGTTCGGGGGTCCGTGGGCAGGGACCGGGCACGAACCGCGCCGGACCTCCTGGATGGGGCCGTCGACCGGGTGGTGACGCCGTGTCGGCCGGCGTCGAAGGGCCGCCCGCCGGCGGGGCACTCGCCGCGGTCGGGCCGGCCGCGCCCAGAAGGGTGAGTCCGGCCGCGACGAGCGCGAGAGCGGTGCGCGCGCCTGGCGAGCGGCGTCGACCGTACGGGCGCCGGGCGCGCGCCCGTACGGTGCCTTGTTCCGTCATGTGATCGGGTCTCTCTGTGGACCACGGCCGTCCCGCCCGGGACGACACCGCGTGGCTGAGCCCGTCGCGGCATGGTGCGCGGGGGCACTGTGCTCGTCAGCCTGCGGTCGTGGCAAGGCGCCCACCACTCGTGAGCTCCACTCGGAGCAGTTCAGACGCCCGGGGCGGCTGTCACCACTCCGGCGGCGATGCCCGCGCTGAGGGCCGCGTAGTCGTCGGCGTTCTGCGCCGCGTAGCGCAGGGCGAAGTCGGCGACGGCGCGGTCGAAGACGTCGGAGGAGCCGAGGTAGGCCGCGATCGCGATCCTGTCCCCGGAGCGGGCGTGGGCCCGGGCGAGGGCGCGGCCGCACAGCCGCGCGTAGTCGCGCAGCAGGGCCGGCGACATGCTCTCCACCTCGGCGGAGCCCTTCATGTCGCGCAGCTGGCGCCAGTAGAAGTGCCGTTGCTCGGGTCCGGTCATCCAGCCGAGGAAGATGTCACTGGCGGCCTGGGTGAGCCGCTGACCGCTCACCACCCGCCTGCCCTGGTGGGTGAAGGCGCTGGGGGTCAGGTACTGCTCCAGGACCGAGTGGCCCGCCTCCTTGATCTGCAGGAAGAGCGGGTCGCCGTCGTCCCGGCCCTCCAGGAGCAGGATGAAGCACCGGGTGCCGACGCTGCCGACGCCCACCACCTTGCGGGCGGCGTCGACGAAGCGGAAGCGGTCGAGGAGGATCCGCCGCTCCTCGGCGAGCGAGCTGCGGTAGTCGCTGAATATCTTGCCGACGCCGACGCGGTCCAGTTCGGTGACCCGCTCCAGGAGCGGTGGGTCGTCGACGATGTGCCGGCCGGTCCCGTCCTTCACGGTGAGCTTGCCGAAGGCCTGGAGGCTGGTGCGGCGGCGGGCCTGGGCCAGCCGGCCCTCGAGGCGGGTGCGGTCGGCCCCGCGCACCAGGGAGGCCAGCTCGTCGGCGGCGATCCGCGCGTACCAGACGTCGAGTTCGCCGAGCCCGGCGAGGCGCCGTATGGCGGTGCGGTACGCCTCGGTGGCCACGAGGGCGGCGCGGTGGGCCTTGGACTTGGTGGTGCCGTTCTGGAGGGCGGCGACGGCGACGGAGGCGGCGAGCCGTTTGACGTCCCACTCGAAGGGGCCGGGGAGGGTTTCGTCGAAGTCGTTGACGTCGAAGAGAAGGGTCCGTTCGGGTGAGGCGTACACACCGAAGTTGAGCAGGTGGGCGTCGCCGCAGAGCTGGACGGTGAGTCCGGTGCTCCGGGTGGCGGCGAGGTCGGCGGCCATCACGGCGGCCGCGCCGCGCAGGAAGGCGAAGGGCGAGACGGCCATCCGGCCGTAGCGGATGGGCACGAGTTCCGTGATCCGGTCGGCGGACTCGCGCTCCAGCACGGCGAGCGGGTCGGGACGCTGGGAGGAGGGTATCCAGCGGCCGTGCGAGGAGCGGGGCACGCGCTTGCGTGCGGCCCGGCCCCTCTCGGCCCGTTCCGACGGTGTCGTCATGCGACCTCACCCGCCTCTTCCACCGCTGCTGCCACCACTGTTCCGGTGCGATCCATTACAAATCGCACTGCCCGTTTCGGCCACTCTCGCCGACGGGACTTCCCGAATGGTTTAGACCAATGATAGGAATTGATCACCCATACGGGTCGAGCGGTCACACCCCGCAATGGTGGAAACGCGCACACTCGTCCGCGCCCGTTCGGCCCCGCACCATCGCGTACGACCACGCACGACAGAGAGGGTCCGAGACATGGCCGAGCCCGTATCCGAGCACGGACCTGGGGCGGAGCTTCCGCTCTACCTCCGGGTCGCCCGCGCGCTGCGGGACGACCTCGCCCAGCACCGCATCTCCCCCGGCACCCGGCTCGCGTCGGAGCGCCATCTGGCACACCGCTACCACGTGAACCGGCAGACCGTCCGGAGCGCGCTCCAACTCCTGCGCGAGGAACGCCTCGTGGTGACCGACCGGCGTGGCACCTTCGCCGCGGGGGCCGGGCAGCAGCCGGAGGTCCCCGCGCCCACCCCGCGCGTACGCACCTTCCCGGGCGGCCCGCGGGCCGCCGACGCCCTGGTCCGGGCCGCGCTGTCCTGGGAGACCCCGCCGGCGGCGCTGGCCGGCCGGCTCTCGCTGGCGCCCGGGGAGCCGACCCTGGTGCACCGTCACGCGGTGCTGACCCCGGCCGGAGCCTCCCTGCAGCGCTCGGTCAGCTGGTTCTCCCGGCCGGCGCTCCTGGAGATCCCGCAACTGGGCCGCTACCGGCCCAGCGGCGAGCGGTACCGGCAGCCGGACCTGCGGCTGCTCTACCACTGGATGCACCAGGCGGGCCTGCGCACCGTCCACCGGGAGTCGATCGGGGTGCCGGCCCCGGCGCCGGAGCGGGCCGGGGGCGGAAGGGCCGGGCGCGCCCCGGCCGGAGACCCGACCCGGCTCAGCGTCCACCGCGTGGTGAGCGACCAGCACGGGCACGCCCTGGAGGTCACCGACATCGACGTCGCCGCCCGGACCGGAGCCTGGAGCTACGAGTTCAGCGGCTGACGGGTGTCCCGACGGCGCGGCCGCACCAGGGGGCCGGGGTCCGACCCCGGAGACGGGCCCCGGCCCCGGCCCGGTACGGGCTCCGCCGAGGCCCCGGCCCCGGCCCGGTACCGGCCTCCGCCGAGGTCCGGGCCCGGCAGGGGCCTCCGCCAACGCCCCCGGCCCGGTACCGATACGGCCCTCCGCCAGGGCCTCACCGCTCCTAGACGATGCCCTCCGCGATCTCCGCCTCCTCGCGGGCGCTGCCGTACGCCTGCGGGGTTCCGTACGAGCGCCGGGCCACGTACCACCAGACGCTGGCGAGGATCAGCACGACGGCCAGGGCGATCACCGCGTAGTTCATGGTGTCGACCGTGACGGGGGAACGCTGCGGCAGGCAGAACAGCACCGTCACGACGGCCACCCAGATCACCGCGATCCAGCCGACGGGCCGGCTCCAGCGGCCGAGGTTCCACGGGCCGGGGACGAAGGAGCGGCCCGCGCGCAGCCGCAGCAGGATCGGGATGGCGTAGGCGGGGGTGATGCCGATGACGTTGATCGCGGTCACGGCCCCGTAGGCGGTGGCGGAGTACAGCGACGGCACGGCGAGCAGCGCGGCGACCACGACGGAGAGCCAGACGGCCGGGACCGGGGTGTGGGTTCGGCTGCTGACCCGGCGCCAGAGCGCGGAGCCGGGCAGGGCGTTGTCGCGGCTGAACGCGAAGACCATCCGGCTGGCGGCGGCCACCTCGGCGTTGCCGCAGAAGAGCTGGGCCACGATCACCACGAGCAGCAGGGCCTTGGCGCCGCCCTCGCCGAGCGCGTCCAGGAGGATCTGGGCGGGCGGCACGCCGGTCGCGCTGTTCTGCGTGCCCGCGTAGTCCTGGATGGCGAAGGTCAGTCCGGCGAGCAGCGCGAAGCCGGCGATCCAGGAGGCCCAGATGGATCGGACGATGCCCTTGGCGGCGGCCACGGAGGCGTTGGCGGTCTCCTCCGAGAGGTGGGCGGAGGCGTCGTACCCGGAGAAGGTGTACTGCGCGAGCAGCAGGCCGATCGCGGCCACGTAGAGGGGGTTGGCCCAGCCGGTGTCGTTGACGAACTCGGTGAACACGAACGTCGCCGACTGGTGGTGGTCGGGGACGATCGCGAGCGCGCCGACGATGACGGCGACGCCGCCCAGGTGCCACCAGACGCTGACGGAGTTGAGGACGCTCACCAGGCGGACGCCGTAGAGGTTGAGCACGGCGTGCAGCAGCAGGATCGCCAGGAAGATCAGGAAGGTCGAGCCCGGGGTGGGGGTGACGTCCCACTGGAGCTTGAGGAAGGCGCCGGTGAAGAGGGCGGCACCGTAGTCGATGCCGGCGATGGCGCCCAGCAGACCGAGCAGGTTGAGCCAGCCCGTGTACCAGCCCCAGCGGCGCCCGCCGAGCCGGTCGGCCATGTAGTAGAGCGCACCGGAGGTCGGGTAGGCGCTGGTGACCTCGGCGAGGGCGAGGCCGACGCACAGCACGAAGAGGCCGACGCCCGCCCAGCCCCAGAGCATGACGGCGGGGCCGCCGGTGCCGAGGCCGAAGCCGTAGAGGGTCATGCAGCCGGAGAGGATGGAGATGACCGAGAAGCTGATGGCGAAGTTGCCGAAGCCGCCCATCCGGCGGGCCAGGACGGGCTGGTAGCCGAGCTCTCTGAGCCGGGCCTCCTCGTCCTTGGGCGCCGGTGGCGGCTTGCGTATCGCGTCGGTGGGAGCGGTGCGGGACATCGGTTCCTCCGGGGGAAGGGGGACGGGGGACGGGTGGTCCGTGCGGGGGACACGGACCGGGGGGACGTACGGGGGTGAGGTGACGTGCGAGGTCAGGCTTCCGGGGTGACGTGCGGGCGTCGGGGGAACGGCCCGCCCGTCAGGGTCCGGTGCGGTCCTCGCCGGCGCCGATGCACCGGGCGCGGGCCCGCAGGAAGACCTCTTCGGCGGGTCCGCGCTCGTCGGGGTGCGCGGTGCGGTACGACCAGGGCTGGGGGGTCCAGTAAGAGCCGAGCGCGTCGAAGACCCGGGCCGCGTCGGCGAACTTGAGGGCGCCGTAGAGGGCGTGGGCCAGATGGTTGAGGTCGAGCAGGCTGGCCTCGTCCGTGGCGCAGAACAGGAACCAGGAGTCCATCGCGTTGCGGGCGTCGCGGACCGCGTCCTCGGCCACCCAGTGCAGGTCGAGGGCGCGTTCGTGACCGCGCTCGCGCCGGTAGCGCTCGACGCGCACATAGAGCGGCAGGGCATGCAGCGCGGAGCCCACGGGGGCCGAAGAGGCCGCCCACTGGGCGTAGTTGACGGCTTCGGAGAGCGGTCCGGACCGGCGGGCGTAGACGAACTGGAGCATCCGGTGGTGCGCCTCGCGGTTGTACGGGTCGCGCTTCTCCGCCTCGGCGAGCAGCCCCCAGGGAGCGGGCGGCAGCATGGGCGCGGGCGGCACGGCCCGGTGCTCCTCCATGCGCTGCTGGACGTCGAGGACGGAGAGGGCGAGCCGGCAGACCCAGGGCACGGGGTCGGCGGGGTCGCGTTCGGCGGCGTGCAGACAGGCGGTCCAGGCCTCCTGCCAGAGCTCGCGCGTGCGCGCGTGGCCGGTGCGGTGGGCGCGTACGGCCCGCTCCACGGCGACGCGCGCGTGCATCACGGCGGCGGCGACGGAGCCGGGCTGCTCGGCTCGCCAGGTCTCGACGACGTCGGTGCCGGCGGCGACGGTCGCGAGGACCTGGGTGCGCCGGGTCCACTCGGGCCAGGCCGCGGTCTCGTCGAGTAATCGGGCCATGGCCACCCAGCGGCCCGTGCGGAGGTCCTGGACGGCCCCGCGCAGGGCATGGTCGTGGCCTGCCGGGTGGTAGACGGGCCGGAAGCCGTGCCCGGCCATCAGGCGGCGCGACGGGGGGTGGACGACATGGTTCCTCGGTGAGTCGGTGGCGGGGGTGGTCGGTCCCCTGGGACGGTGTGGTGCCGACCCGGCCGTTGATCGGCGATCACTATAGAGGTTGCCGGACGTGACCGATCCACTTTTCTCCGTGACCGTAACTATCCAGCCAGCGACCGAATTTGATTTGACGTCACCAAGAGGTCTGGACCTGACGGGATCACCTCCGAAGCCTTGACGGGCGGCCCCGGCTGCATCAGGCTGACCGGTTCCATGGTCGAGATCGCGATCAAGGACCTCCAGGACCACACGAACCGCAGGGAGTCGCAGAATGACGGGCCCGGTACTCGCCGTCGACCAGGGCACGTCGGGCACCAAGGCCCTCGTCGTCTGCCCCGAACGCGGGGTGATCGGCAGCGGTTTCGCCCCGGTGAACCCGCGCGCCCTGCCCGGCGGCCTGGTCGAGGTCGACCCCCGTGAGCTGTACGACTCCGTCGTGGCCGCGGGCCGCGCGGCCCTCGCCGAGGCCGGGGAACCGGTCGTCGCCGTCGGCCTCGGCAACCAGGGCGAGACCGTGCTCGCCTGGGACCCCGCGACGGGCGAGCCGCTCACCGACGCGCTCGTCTGGCAGGACCGCCGAGCGGCCTCCGTCTGCTCCGAACTCCAAGAACACGCAGACGAGTTGACACGCATCACCGGTCTGCCACTCGATCCCTACTTCGCCGCTCCCAAGATGGCCTGGATCCGCCGCAGCCTGACCGGCGCGGGCGTCGTCACCACGAGCGACGCGTGGCTGGTGCACCGGCTCACCGGCGCGTTCGTCACCGACGTCGCCACCGCCGGCCGCACCGGACTGCTCGATCTGGACACCGTCACCTGGTCCGCGCCGGCGCTCGACCTCTACGGCCTCGGCCGCGAGCGGCTGCCCCGCGTCGTGGACTGCGACACCCCGGTCGGCACGACCACCGCCTTCGGCCCGCCGCTCCCCCTCACGGGTCTCCTCGTCGACCAGCAGGCCGCCCTGCTCGCCCAGGACGTCACCGAACCCGGCGCGGCCAAGTGCACCTACGGCACCGGGGCCTTCCTGCTCGCCCAGACCGGACCCGCGCCGCGCCGGAGCGACTCCGGCCTGGTCGCCTGCCCCGCCTGGCGGCTCGCCGGCCGCACCAGCTACTGCCTGGACGGGCAGGTCTACACGGCCGCGTCCGCCGTGCGCTGGCTCACCGGGCTCGGCGTGATCGCGGACGCGGCCGAGCTCGACACCGTCGGCGGGGCGGTGCCCGACGCCGGCGGCGTCACCTTCGTCCCCGCCCTCGCCGGACTCGCCGCCCCCTGGTGGCGCGGCGACGTACGCGGCGCGGTCACCGGACTGGGCCTCGACACCGGTCCGGGACAGCTGGTCCGGGCGCTGTGCGAGGGCATCGCCGCGCAGGTCGTCGAGCTCGCCGGGGCCGCGGCGGCCGACCTGGGCGCCCCGCTCACCACGCTGCGGGTGGACGGCGGCCTGACCCGCTCGGCCCTGCTCATGCAGACGCAGGCCGATCTCCTGCAGCGCCCGGTCGAGGTGTCCGCCCTGCCCGACGCCACCGCCCTCGGCGTGGCGGCCGTCGCCCGGCTCGGTCACCGGCCGGGGCTCGCCGTCCACGAGGCCGTACCGGAGTGGAAGCCCTCGGCGGTGTACGAGCCCCTGATCACGGCGGACGAGGCGGCGGAGCGCAGGGAGCGGTTCCGTACCGCGGTGGCGGCGCTGCTGGCCGACGGCGGGGGCGCGGCTGCCGGCACCGGGGGTACCGCCGCGTGAGCGTGACCCGCCGCGGGCCACTGCCGGACACCTCGGCGCCGGACGGCGCGTACGACGTGACCGTCGTCGGAGCGGGCGTGGTCGGCTGCGCCGTCGCCCGCGAGCTGGCGCGCCACTCGCTGCGCGTCGCACTGGTGGAGGCGAGCGGCGACATCGGCGAGGGCAGCTCGAAGGCCAACACGGCCATCCTGCACACCGGTTTCGACGCCGTGCCCGGCTCCCTGGAGGCCCGGCTCGTCCGCGAGGGCAGCCGACTGCTCACCGCCTACGCGGCCGAGACCGGCATCCCCGTCGAGCCCGTCGGTGCCCTGCTCGTCGCCTGGGACGAGGAGCAGCTCGCCGCCCTCCCCCGCCTCGCCGACAAGGCCGTACGCAACGGGCACCATGGCACCCGCCCGCTGTCGGCCGCCGAACTGTACGCGCGGGAGCCGCACCTGGGCCCCGGCGCGCTCGGGGCGCTCGACGTCCCGGGCGAGTCGATCGTCTGCCCCTGGTCGACCCCGCTCGCCTACGCCACCCAGGCCGTGCGCTCGGGCGTCGACCTGCATCTGGACTGCCGGGTGGAGAAGGTCCGGCCCGGCGGCCCCAGCACGCCGCACCGGCTGATCACCCGGCGCGGGGTGCTGCGCACCCGCTTCCTGGTCAACGCGTGCGGGCTGTACGCGGACGCCTTCGACGCGCTCGTCGGACGCCACGACTTCACGGTCACGCCGCGGCGCGGTCAGCTCGTGGTCTTCGACAAGTTCGCGCGCGGGCTGGTGCGGCACATCCTGCTCCCGGTGCCGGGGGCGCTCGGCAAAGGGGTGCTGATCGCGCCGACGGTGTACGGGAACGTGATGCTCGGGCCGACCGCCGAGGACCTCGACGACAAGACCGCGACCGGTTCGACGGCCGAGGGGCTCGCGGGGCTGCGCGCGCAGGGCGGCCGGATCCTCCCGGCCCTCCTCGACGAGGAGGTCACCGCCGTCTACGCGGGCCTGCGCGCCGCCACCGGCGCCGAGGACTACCGCGTCGCCGCCCACCCCTCACTCCGCTACGTCACGGTCGGCGGCATCCGCTCCACCGGCCTCACCGCCTCGCTCGCCCTCGGCCGGCACACCGTGACGCTCCTCGCCGACGCGGGCCTGGAGCTGGGGCCCGAGCGGCCCCTGGCACCCGTGCGGATGCCGAACCTCGGCGAGGCCTTCCCCCGTCCGTACCGGGACGCCGAGCGCATCGCCCGCGACCCCGCGTACGGCACCATCGTCTGCCACTGCGAGCGGGTCACCCTCGGCGAGATCCGGGACGCGCTCGCCTCCACCGTGCCGCCCGCCTCCGTGGACGGGCTGCGCCGCAGGACCCGGGCCCGGGCGGGGCGCTGCCAGGGCTTCTCCTGCGGCGCGGCGGTGCGGGCGCTGTTCGAGGAGGGCGTGCGGTGAACCGGTCGGTCGACGTCCTGGTGGTCGGCGGCGGCCCCGCCGGCCTGGCCGCGGCCGCGCGGCTCGCGGCGGCGGGTGCGGGCCGGGTCGAGGTCCTGGAGCGGGAACGGGCGGCGGGCGGTGTGCCGCGGCACTGCGCACGCGCGGGCTTCGGGGCCTCCACCGGTCCCCTCTACGCCCGGCGGGCGGTGGACACGGCCGTACGGTCCGGGGCGCGCGTCCGTACCGGGGTGAGCGCGACCGGCTGGGCCGGGCCGCTGACGCTGGAGGTCACCGCCCCGACCGGTCCCGAGCTGGTCACGGCGCGCGCGGTCGTGCTGGCCACCGGGGCGCGCGAACGCCCGCGCAGCGCCCGCCTGGTGCCGGGCAGCCGGCCCGCCGGGGTGCTGAGCACCGGCGAACTCCAGCAGTCCGTCGAGCTGTTCGGGCTGCGCCGGGAGCGGATCGGGCGCCGCGCGGTGGTCGTCGGCTCCGACCCGATCGCCCGGCACGCGGCCCGCACCCTGCGCCGGGCCGGGGTCGAGGTGGCGGCGATCGTCGCGGACCGGCCGGACGGGCCGCGCCTGCCGGGCCCCGTCCTGCGGGGCGCGACGGTGGTCGAACTCCTGGGCCGGGGACGGCTCTCGGGCGTCGTGGTGCGCGGCGCGGACGGGCGTACGGGGCTGCTGCGCTGCGACACGGTGGTCTTCACCGGCGACTGGCTGCCGGACCACGAACTGGCCCGCGCCGGCGGCGTCGTGCTCGATCCGGCCACCCGCGGCCCGTCCGTCGATCCCGGGCTGCGCACCTCGGTGCCGGGCGTCTTCGCGGCGGGCAACGTGCTGCACGGCGTCGAACCGGCCCTGGCGGCCGCGTCGGAGGGCCGGCGGGCGGCCACCGGCGTCCTCGCGCATCTGGCCGGCGCCCCGTGGCCGGAACCGGGCGTGCCGCTGCTGGCGGCGGGAGCGCTGCACTGGCTGTGCCCGGGCCGCCTCACGACGCCCGGCCCCACGCTGCTGCTCCGCCCCACGGCCCGCCTGGTGCGGCCCCGCCTGACGGTGACCCAGGACGGCCGGCCGCTCCACGAGCGGCGCCTCCCGGCCGTCCTGGAGCCGCACCGCTCCCTTCGCCACGCGGCCGGCTGGGCGGCGGAGGCGGATCCGGCGGGCGGGCCGGTGGTGGTGCGGCTGGACGCCGCCGGCGCGGTGGGGCCGGCCGGCCCCGCCGTCACGGGTCGCCCGACGGTGGCGCCCCTCCCATAATGGGCTGTATGGCCCGGAAAACCGCGAAAGATCACGCGCCGCCGACCTTGACGGTCAAGGGGCGGGACATGCGGCTGCGCACCCTGGGCTTCGTCCTGCTGGTCGCCCTGGCCGTGTGGTTCATCGCGGTCAACACCGGTTCGGTGACCATCCGGCTCTGGGTTCCCACCGTCACGCTGCCGTTGTGGAGCGTCCTGACCGTCACGCTGCTCGTCGGCGTCGTGCTCGGTCTGTTCGTCGCCCGGCGCCGCGCCCGGCGATAGGCGCCGGCGCGGCGGCCCTCGGCGACGGTCCCGGCTACTGCTCCAGCAGCCTGGCGAGGCGGTCCAGGACCCGCGGCCAGCCGTGTCCCATGCCGTCGAAGGCCTGGCGGCCCATGGGCGAGTCGAGGTCGAAGCCGGCGTGGGTGAGGAAGAGACGGGTGCCCTTGCCCTCCGGCTCCAGCCGCCAGGTGATGGTGGTGTCGAGCGAGCCCTCGGCGAAGCGGTAGACGAACAGGCGCTCGGGGTCAACCTCGGTCACCTCGCAGGGCTGGCTGCCGAAGTTTCCCATGTCGAGGGTGAAGCGGTGCCCGACGACCGGCTTGACGTCGCCCGCGGCCCACCAGCGGGCGTGCAGCTCGGGGTCGGTGAGGGCGGCCCAGACGGCGGCCGGGGGGTGCGGCAGGAACTTCGCGCAGTGGATGGCGTCGGTCTCGGGGGCGCCGGTTCCGGGGGCGCCGGTTCCAGGGGTGTCGGTCATGTCTCGTTCTCCTCGTCCAGCAGGTCGGCCAGGGCGTCCAGGCGCTGCTTCCAGTAGTGCTCGAAGGGATGCAGCCACTCGCTCACCTCGGCCAGCGGGGCCGGCCGCAGGTGGTAGAAGCGGTGCCGTCCGCGAGGCTCCTCGCGGACCAGGCCGGCGGCCTTGAGCACGGCCAGGTGCTCGGAGACCGCCGGTCTCCCGAGCTCGAACAGTCCGGCCAGCTCCCCGGTGGAGCGCGGGCCGTCCCGCAGGCTCTCGAGCAGTCTGCGGCGTACCGGATTGGCCAGCACGCCGAACACGTCGGTGGGCATGACCCCACGATACGTCGGGAATCTCCGACGCGTCAAAGATTCCCGACGCGTAGTGGCGAGCTCACGCAGCAGGGGTGTGTGCCCGGCCCCGGTCCGTCACACTGGGCGCCATGCCCGTCAAGCGCAGCGCCGGCCTCCTGCTCTTCCGCAGGACGGCGGAGGACCTCGTCGAAGTGCTCATCGGCCACATGGGCGGTCCGTTCTGGTCCGCGCGCACGGAGGCCGCGTGGTCGATCCCGAAGGGCGAGTACGAGCCCGAGGAGTCGCCCGAGGACGCGGCGCGGCGCGAGTTCGAGGAGGAACTCGGGCTGCCCGCCCCGGAGGGCGAATGGGTCGCCCTCGGCGACGCCCGGCAGGCGAACGGAAAACTCGTCACCATCTGGGCGGTGGAGGCGGACCTGGATCCCGAGCGGGTGGTGCCGGGCTCCTTCAGCATGGAGTGGCCCCGGGGTTCGGGCGTGCTCCAGGAGTTCCCGGAGATCGACCGGGTGGGCTGGTACGACGTCGAGGCGGCCCGGCCGCTGCTGGTGGCGGGGCAACGGGTGTTCCTGGACCGGCTGGCCGAGCGGCTCGACGGCGGCGGACCCGAGGAGCCCGGGGCCTGACGGGCGTTGTCGGAGAGCCGTTTCCCCCTCGTTGTCAGACCCGTACGAGAGGGTGGGGTGAGACAACCTCAAACCACCCAGAGGGAGCCCGACATGAGGACCGTCACCAGCCGCGAGCGCGCCGCCGCCCAGGCCTACCTGCGTCTTCTGGAGTCCACCCAGGCGGTGCTCTCGGATCCTCGCCTCGAGCCCTACGCGGCGGCGATGCTGACCCATCCGATGGCGGAGGCGGACGAGGCCCTGCGCGCCGCGGGCCTCTCGGGCAACGAGGCCCGCCTGTTGGGCCTGGTGGCGGCGTTGCGGGCCTCCCCCACGGCGCAGCGGGGCGGGCCCGTGTGACGACGGGCGGCCTCGCCCGCGCGCGGGGCCTCGCAGGTGGGACTCGGCGCCGGTCTCCGGTCTCAGGCGCGGGTGTCGGGCGCGGGCCTCACGCAGGCCCCCCGCGGGTCTCCCCCGCTGACCTCACGCGCGGGTCTCCGGGACCGGATCGCCCGGCCCGGCCGGGGTCAACTGGCGGGGTCGGCGCCCGTGGAGCACGGCCAGGCCGCGGCGGGTCGCGGCGACGACGACACGGTCGGCGGGGCCCAGGGCGCGGTCGGTCGGGAGTTCCCAGACCGGGACGTAGCCGGAGCGGTCGAGCGGGACGCCCGCCTCGCCGCGCGCGATCACCCGCCACGCCCCGGGCCGGAAGGCCTCGGCCACCGTGCGGCCCTCCAGGAGCGGATGGTCCGCGACGTCGAGGGCCGCGAAGAGCAGCACGCGCCGTTCGACCGGGAGGGCGCCCAGGATCTGGCGGCCCATCATGGCCCCCGCGAACGCGGGGGCCGCCAGGTGCGAGACGCTGCGGCTGCGGGTGAGGGCACCCGGGTGGACGGTGCGCAGGGTGCGGTAGACGGCCGTGGCGAAGTCGTCGTCGTAGAGCCGCAGCGCGACCCGCAGCCCGGGGCTGATCGAGCGGGCGTGCAGCGCGGCCTCCAGATTGGTGATGTCGACACTGGTCAGCGCGAGCAGCGCGCGGGCGCGATGGATGCGCGCGGCCTCCAGGACGCCCTCCTCCGTGACGTCGCCGATGACGGTCGGCACCCGCAGCCGCCGGGCGAGCGCGAGGCCGCGGGCCTCCGGGTCGGCCTCCACGCAGACCACCGGGATGTTCATCTTCCGCAGCCGGGCGAGCACCCGGGTGCCGACCTTGCCCAGGCCGAGGAGCACCACGTGGCCGGAGAGACCGCGCGGCGGCCGGCGGAGCGCCGTGGCGCTGCGGAAGGTGCCGAAGGCCTCCAGGAGCGCGGCGATCACCACGGGCAGCAGGAGCAGGCCCACGAATCCGGCGAGGATCTGGAGCAGTTGACGGCTGGTCGGCTCGCCGACGGCCGGATCGCCGATGGCGAAGACGTCGAGCAGGACGAGGTAGGCGGCGTGCAGCGGGTGATCGCCCGTCGTGAACGTGGAGGCCAGGGCGAGCGCCACGACCGCGGCGACGACCCCGGCGAGCGACCAGCGGAGGCGCCGCGAGAACAGCGAGCCGACCGGCAGCCCGGAGGCGCCCAGCCAGCCGGAGGCCTGGGCCGGGCCCTCGTACGAGACCGTTTCGAGCGCGACGACGCCCCGCCCGGTCGCCGCCGCGACCTCGGCGTCGCCCGGCAGCAGGCGCGGGCTCTGGTCCCCGCTCCCCTCGGAACCCTCGCAGCCGCCCGGATCACCGCTGGTCGACGAGAGCAGGGCGAGCGGACAGAGACCCGGGTCGGCGACCTCGCCCGGCGCGGGCGGCGTGCGGTCGACGGCGTGCAGCAGCAGCCCGCCGGCCTGGATCACCTTCCGGCCGCCGGCGACGGCGGTGGCCGCGAGGGCGGGCGCGGCGGTGTCGGCGTCGGAGAGCACGGTCGTCGTGGCCTCCAGTTTGTCCGGGTCGAGCCCCGGTTCGACGACGGCCGAGGCCTCGTCGAGGAGGGTGGCCAGGTGCTGTCCCAGCTTGCGGTTGTACAGCCGGATGACCAGGCGCAGCCGCGGGTTCAGCCGGCGGGCGGTCAGCGCGGCCCGGATGTTGCGCTCGTCGTCCTCGTGGACGAGGGCGAGCGCGGCGGCCCGCTCGACTCCCGCGTCCAGCAGCACGGTGTCGTCGATGTCGGCCGTCTCGACCATCCGGACCGTCCGGCCCTGGGCGGCGCCGCGCGGGTCGCCCGCGCCGGACGCGCCGATTCCGCCCGTGCCCGTGGTGCGCGTGACGGCCGCGGTCACCCGGCCGAAGAGCGCCATGGCCCGCCCGGGCCGGGCGGCGGGCCGGTCGGGCGCGTCGCCGGGCGAGGGGACGAGCAGGGTGACGCGCTCCCCGTACATCTCGTTCAGTTCGGCCGCGAGACGGTGGGCGAGGACGTCGTCACCGCAGACGATCATGTGCTCGGCCGGGGCGTCGGGGGCCTCGGCGGGAACAACGGGCCTGCTCTGGTTCGGGAATGATGACACGTCACCAGCATGCCCTGCCGCTCCGACAGCCCCGGGTCCGGGGACGCGGCGGCGGTGCGGGCGGATGGCGCCCGGGCGGGGCGGGGCGTCCCGACACGCCGCCGTTCGCCACGGCCGCTACGCCGGTCGGCGCACTTCGCCCTGCGGCTCCGGGACCGTGTTCCTACGGTGGCTGAATGATCGTCACGCCAGCTGTCCGTCTCGCCGCCGCCGGTGCCGCGGCGCTGCTGCTCGCGCTCCCGGTCCCGGCGGCCTCGGCCGCCTCCCTCGCGGAGCCGACCCCGCCCGCGCGGCACTTCGTCGATCCGGCCCGGCTCGCCCGCTCCGGCACGCAGGTGCAGCGGCTGGGAGGCGCTCCCGCCGTGCCCTCCGTCTCGGCGCTGTCCTGGGTCGTGGCCGACGCGGCCACGGGCGAGGTGCTCGCGGCGCGCAACGCGCACAAGCCGCTGCCGCCCGCCAGCACGCTGAAGACGCTGTTCGCGCTGACGGCGCTGCCCCACCACGAAGCGGGCGAACGCCATACGGTGGCCGACGCCGAACTGGAGGGCATCGGCGAGGGCAGCAGCCTCGTCGGGGTGAAGGAGGGCTACACGTACCAGGTTTCGGACCTGTGGAAGGGGGTCTTCCTCAGTTCCGGGAACGACGCGGTGCACGTGCTCGCGGCGATGAACGGCGGCTGGGAGTCGACGACCCGGCAGATGCAGGAGAAGGCCCGCTCGCTCGGGGCCCTCGACACCCACGTGGTCTCGCCGGACGGCTACGACGCGCCGGGCCAGGTCTCCTCCGCGTACGACCTGGCGGTCTTCGGGCGGGCCGGGCTGCAGGACCCGGACTTCGTCCGCTACTGCTCCACCCCGTACGCCGACTTCCCGGCCGGCTCGTGGTCGTACGGCATCGCCAACACCAACCGGCTGCTCACCGGCGCGGACGGGGTCGAGCGCTATCCCGGGCTCATCGGGGTGAAGAACGGCTACACGAGCAACGCGGGGAACACCCTGATCGCGGCGGCCCGGCGGGGCGGCAGGACGCTGGTGGTCTCGGTGATGAAACCGCAGGGGGGCGGTGGTCTCGCGGTGTACGAGGAGGCGCGGGAGCTGCTCGACTGGGGCTTCGAGGCCTCGGGGCGGGTCCAGGCGGTCGGATCGCTGCTGCCCCGTAAGGCTCTGGGGAAGGCGCCCGAGACGGAGCGGGCGAGGGCCGTGGGGAAGATTCAGGGCGCGGAGGAGGCGCGGGGCACGGCACGGACGGACAGCCCCGCGCGGGCGGACAGCCAGGGACGGACGGAGGGCCCGGTGCGGGCGCAGGCCGGTCCTGAGCCCCGTCCCGTCGCGGGGGCGGTCACGGCGGCGAAACCGCGCGAGAAGGCCGCGCCTTCGGGCACGACGGCCGGGCTGCCGCTCGCCCTCGTCGGCGCGGCGCTCGGCGCGGCACTCTCCCTGTGGCTCTGGCGCCGCTTCGGCGCCGGAGGGAACTGAACGCCGGGCGTGGGTCCGCCCCGCCGGGCGTGGGTCCGCCCCGCCCGGCATCGTTCGGCGGGTGCCGTACCGTCGCGCGCCTAGTCTGCCCGGGCACCGCGCGGGAGACGCCCCGCGGGCCTCGGGAGGAGTGACATGCGGACGAGCACCTACGCGGCGGAGGTCGCCCGGCGGTTCCGGGAGGTCAACGGCGACCATCCGATGACGGTGGCCGACGACGCCTATGTCAGCGCCCAGTTCACCCCGCTGGAGCGGCTGTGCGCCGAGTCGGGGCGGGACGTGGCGGAGGCACGGCGGCAGATGCTGGACGGGCTGCTGCCGCTGCCGGGGTATCTGCGCTCGGACGGGGCGGAGATGGTGCCACGCGATCTCTTCGACCTGGCGGCTCGGGCGGGCGGGCCCGAGCGGCTCCGCGCCTGGTTCGTGGCGCACTGGGCGGATCCGGCCGAGGGCGCGGCGGAGTGGGAGGCGTATGTGAGCGGCCGGTACGTCTGTCTGCACCGGGTCGCTCCCGACACGATCCGGCGGAAGGAAGAGCTGACGGCGGCGATCAGCGACGCCGTGCGCTCGCCGCGGCCCGGATCACCGCTGTGGGCGGCCGCGCTGCACACGCTGGTCGACGAGTTGGACGCGCTGGAACCGGAGTTCGCGCCCTACGACCGGCTGCGCTTCGGCGGTCCGACCTCACGGGACACCTGGGTCGACGCCGTACGGGCCCGATTCCCCCGCCCGGCGGAGCCGTCGCCGGCCGCGCCGAACAGGACCCCGGTCGGCGACGGCCGCGGGGGCGCGCTCAGCTGAGCCCGCCGTGGTCGGGGCGTGGCCGTTCGTCGCCGACGAGATGACGGCGGGACCAGCGCAGCACCAGGCGCAGCAGGCAGACCAGAGTCAGCACCCACGCCAGGGCGAAGGCCCAGATGAGGACCGGGGACTCGGTGACGACGGCGATCACGAAGAGGGCGATCGCCACGGGGCCGAGGAGGAAGGTCGTGGCCCGGAGGAGCCGCCCGGTCCGAGGCGGCCGGGCGACGTTCCGGGAGGCCCGCCACCGGCTCGGGAACCGGGGACGGCGGCCGCTGGTCAAGGTACGCGCGAAGACGGGGTCCTCGCCCAGTTCGTGCTCGATCTCCGCGAGGATGCGCCGCTCGCGCGGCGAGAGCTGTGCCCCGTCCATTTCCGGAACCTCCCGCCCGTGCCCGTGGGCCCCAGCGGCCCGGCCCGTCGCGCTACTCGGCGGGTACCCCGCCGCCGCGCGTCGAACCGCACACCTTCAGTGTGGACTCCCGCAGCGGCTCCGTCTCGGCGACGTACCGCTCGGCGGCCCCGACCGCCTCGCGAGCGGTGCGCTTCCCCATGAGCACGCACAGGGTGTACGCGGTGTCCTCGAACCGCCTGCGGGCCGACAGGTCGTACGGCCTGGCCAGGACCAGCCGTTCCTGGCTGCGGTAGCACCGCAGCAGGCGGTCGATCGTGTTGCGGTCGGGGAGCAGCATCAGGTCCTCCTGGTACGGCCGTGGGCCCCCCGGCACCACCATCGTCGGGGCACAGGCCCACCTGCGCGACCCGCAGCGCCACGCTCCGTGACCGCCCCGGCCTTCCCCGGCGTGCGGCGGGCTCCCCGATGACCGAAGGTCGAGGTATGAACCCCAGCGAGCGGCTGCGCGTGGTCATCACCGGCGCCACGGGAAACGTGGGCACGAGCCTGATGCGTGCCCTGGAGCGGGAGCCCCGGGTGGCCTCGGTGCTCGGCCTGTCCCGGCGCAGACCGGGGCTGACCCTGTCGAAGACCGAGTGGGCGGAGGTGGACCTCTCGCTGGAGGGGGACGAGCCGCGGCTCGCGCAGTACGTGGCGGACGCCGACGCGGTGGTGCACCTGGCCTGGCGCTTCCAGCCGACGCACGACCCGGCGACGACCTGGCAGACCAATGTGCTGGGTTCGCTGCGGGTCTTCGACGCGGTGGCCGCGGCCCGCGTCCCGGTGCTGGTGCACGCCTCGTCCGTCGGCGCCTACTCCCCCGGGCCGGGCAACGGGGCGCCGGTGTCGGAGTCCTGGCCGACGCACGGCTGGCCCGGCGCCGCGTACACGCGGGAGAAGGCCTATCTGGAACGGGTCCTGGACACCTTCGAGCGCGACCATCCGCAGACGCGGGTGGTGCGGCTGCGGCCCTCGTTCCTGTTCAAGGAGGAGTCGGCGAGCGAGCAGCGGCGGATCTTCGCGGGTCGCTGGTTCCCGGGGCAGCTGTTCCGGCCCGAACTGCTTCCGCTGCTGCCGGACCTGTCCGGCCTGCGCTTCCAGGCCCTGCACACCGACGACGCGGCCGACGCCTACCGGCTGACACTGCTGCACGACGTCCGGGGCGCGTTCAACGTGGCGGCCGATCCCGTCGTCGACGCGGCCACGCTGGCCTCGCTGTTGGACGCGCGGCCGGTGAAGGTGCCGACCTCGGCGGTCCGCGGCGCGCTCTCGGCGGCCTGGCGGATGCGGCTGGTGCCCGCCTCGCCCGACCTGTTCGACGCGGTCCTCCGGCTGCCGGTGATGTCGACGGAGCGGGCGCGGCGCGAGCTGGACTGGGCGCCGTCCAGGACCTCGGTGGAGGCCCTGGAGGCGTTCCTGCGCGGGGTCAGGGCGGGCAGCGGCGACGCCACGGAGCCGATGGCCGGACGCCGCTTCGGCTAGGTCCTGTCGGCCGCCCTGGTCCGACGGGGGCCCCTGGCCGGTCCGGCAGGCCTTGGGCGGGCGGGGGCCCGGGCTGTCCGGGCAGTCCTTGGGCGGCCGGGCGCCGTTCAGCCGCGCGCAGCGGCCCAGTCGACGATCCGCATGGCGGCGCCGGCCGCCTCGCGGCCCCGGCAGTGGGCGCGGTGCCGGTCGAGCAGGGCGTCGATGTCGAGGTGGCGGCCGAAGGCGGGGTGCGCGGCGAGCCGGGCGGCGTAGGCCCACAGGGCCGGGTGGGGGGCGACGCGTTCCATGGCGGCGGCGTCGAGGTGCCAGCGGTGGACGGTGTCCAGCTGGACGAGGGTGACCCAGACGGTCACGTCGGCCGCGGTGAGCGCCTCGCCGAGGACGTACGGGTGGCGGGCCAGGCGCCGCTCCAGGGAGCCGAGCGCGGCGAACAGCACGGTGAGCGGGTCGTGGTGGGCGGCGGTGTCGTCGAGGCCGAGCTCCCCGGCGCGCTGGGCGGCGGCGTTGACGCTGCGCTCGCACAGGTCGGCGACGGCGCGGATCTCGTCCTGCCGGTCCTCGGGGAGGAGTTCGGGCCCGTCGCCACGGAAACGGAGCGCCAGGTCGCGCAGGATGTCGGGCACGTGCGTGGACACGATGCGGCCGGTCCAGCCGTCGCTGAGCACGGGCGCGGCGGCCGGTCCCCGGTACAGGTGGGCGCTGGCCTCGTACAGGGGCCGCAGCACGGCGTATCCGCCGTCGGAGGTGTCGGCGAGCGCGGGCAGGACGGTCAGCGGCAGCGTGTCGGCGAGTCCCAGGAGGCCATGGGTCACGGCGACGCCCAGACAGCCGGGGTCGGCCGGGGCCAGGTGGAGCCGGTAGCGGTGGGGCACGGCGTAGTGGCCGCTGTGCACGTCGCTGCCGATGCGGCCCCGGAAGGCGGGGGCGGCGGCGGCGGGGACGACGGAGGGTACGACGGACATGGTTCTCCCTGGGTGCTCGGTGCTGGGTCGCGGGGGCGGCGCGCCGGCGTCGGCGCGCGCCCGGAGGCAGCAGAGATACGGGTAGGAGGACGTGCGGGGACGGCGGGCGTACGCGGAGCGAGGAGGTGTACGCCGCAGCGGGCGTACGGGAGACGGGCTGCGAGCCACACCGCGCGGTACGGGTGACGGACGCGGACGCGGCGGCGAGCCGGGCGGCGCGTGGCGGCCTGCCGACAGGGCCTAGGCCGCGCTGCAGACCCGGAGCAGGTCGATGTGGCGGCGGGAGGTGAGCGGCAGGGTGCGCGGCAGCCGGGCGGCGTGGGCCCTGTCCGGTGCGGCGGCGGCTCTCATGATTCCCTACCTGTTCGCTCGGTTTTCCCGTCCACGAGTGTGGAAGTGCCGCCGCCCCTCGTCAAGGGTGCGGACGTGGCGGATAGGCATAATGCGCGTATGCGCATTTCAGCCAGGGCGGACTACGCGGTGCGGGCCGCCCTCCAGCTCGCCGCGGCCCGGGAGGCCGGGCCGGTGAAGGCCGAGGTCATCGCCGAGCACCAGGGGATCTCGCACAAGTTCCTCGAAGGCATCCTGGGCGACATGCGCAAGGGTGGTCTGGTGCAGAGCCAGCGCGGCGGCAACGGCGGCTACTGGCTGGCGAAGCCGGCCGAGGACATCTCCGTCGCGGACGTGATCCGCTGCGTCGAGGGGCCGCTCGTCTCGGTCCGCGGGGTGCGGCCGCCCGAGCTGTCGTACACCGGGCCGGCCGAGTCGCTGCTCACCCTGTGGGTCGCGCTGCGGGCGAACGTGCGCCAGGTCCTCGACGGGGTGTCGCTGGCCCAGCTGGCCACGGCGAAGCTGCCGCCGGAGATCGTCGCACTGGCGGAGGACCCGGAGGCCTGGACCAACCCCTGACGGTCCGACGACGGCCGGGCGCCGGTCCGGACCCGGCGCCTCGATCTCATCTCACGAGATCCCACGGTCCGGGATGTGGACGCCTGTTGGGCTCCGCGCGACCCCTCTGCCACTATCCCTACTATTCCACTGGGAATACTAGGGAGCATGTGAGGTGCCGTGAAGACGCCGAAGAAGTCAGCGATACGCACCGCCTCCGCAGCGGCCCACCGCCCGGCCGACGACGAGATCTGGCCCCGCGTCACCCGGGAGGTCGCCGACGATCTCGCCGTCGACGCGCTGCTCAGGGACCGGGCCGGGAAGGCGCCGTACGACGAGGTCGCCCGGCTCCAGGAGGCCGGGCTGCCCGCCCTGCTGACCGCGCCCGGGCCCGGCGGGCACGGCGCCGACTGGCGCGCCGCGTGCGGAGTGATCCGGGAGATCGCCGCCGCCGACGGCTCGATCGGCGAACTCCTCGCCCATCACTGCGTGCTGTCCTGGACCTCGCGCTTCCTCGGCCCGGCGGCCGGACCGCTCGACCTCGCCGGGCGGGCCGCCGAGGAGCGGTGGCTGCTGGCCGGAGCGGTCGAGCCGCCCCGCGCGGAGCCCGGGCCCGCGGGGCTCACGCTCACCCCGGCCGGCGGCGGCGCCTACGTCCTCGACGGGCGCCGGGCCTTCGCGTCCGGCGTCACGGTCGCCGACCGGCTGGTCGTCGGGGCCCGCTGTACGGAGACGGGCGACCTGCTGCTGGTCCTCGTGGACCCGGCGCATCCGGCGGTCCTCGCCGCCCCGGGCGCCGAACGCGTGGGCCAGCGCCTGGCGGGCGCGGGCACGGTCACGTTCGACCGGGTGACGGTCGAGGCCGGCCAGGTCCTCGGCGCGCTCCCCCACGACGAGCACGCCGTCGCCCCGTACTCGACGCTGGCACCGCTCGCCCTGCGGCTGCTCCTGGTCCACGTCGGCCTGGGGATCGCCGAGGGCGCGCTCGCCGAGGCACGGGACTTCAGCCGAGCCGCCCAGGCGTCGCCGCCGCCCGCCGTCGACAGCGCCCCGGTCGGGGACGACCCCTATCTGCTGCTCGCCTACGGGGAGTTGGCGACCTCCGCGCACACCGCCGCGGCCGTGGTGGAACGGGCGACGGACGCCCTGGCGCTCGGGCTGCTCGCCGAGCGGGCCCTCGACCACGAGGAGCGGGCGGACATCGCCGTCCTGGTCGCGGCGGCCGAGACCGTGGCCAACCGGGCGGCGGTCGACATCACCACCCGCATCCTCCAGCTCGTGGACCCGGCGACGGCCGCCGACCCGCACGGCGCGGGTTCGGGCTTCGACCGCTTCTGGCGCAACGTCCGGGCCCTGACCGCCCCGGTGTCCCCGGACCACCGGCTGCGGGACATCGGCGACCACTACCTGCACGGCACCCACGCCCGGCTCACCCTCCTGGCGTAACCGGGCCCCGCGGCCCCGCCGCCGCGAACGGGAGCCCGGACACGTCCGATTCGGGTCGGACGGCACGCCGGGTCGGGACGTCCGGCCCTCACCCGGGACGGTCCACGGGGCCACGCTGGAGGAGCGGTTCCGCCGTCCGGCGGGGCCGAGGCCCGGCCCTGGGAGGCAGTCTGATGCATCGTGAAATCGTCGCGGGAGTGGACGGTTCGCCGGAGGGCCTGGCCGCGGCGGACTGGGCGGCCCGCGAGGCGCTGCACCGCCGGCTCCCGCTGCGACTGGTGCACGCCTGGCGCTGGGAACCCCTCGACCTGCCGCTGCTCCAGGACCCGACGGCGCAGCAGCAGGCCGCCCGGGAGGTGCTGCGCGAGGCGGAGGCGGCGGTCGCGCAACGGTACCCGCGGCTCGCCCTGAGCGCCGAGGTCGTCGCCGACACGCCGGTGGCCGGACTCCTGGGCACGACGGAGCGGGCCGAGCTGCTCGTCATCGGCTCGCGCGGCCACGGAGCCGTGGCGGGCTTCCTGCTCGGCTCGTACGGGCAGCAGATCGTCGCGGGCGCCGAGGTGCCGGTGGTCGCGGTCCGCTCGCGGGACGGCGAGGCGGCCGAACCGCCGGCCGGGGACGTCCTGGTGGGACAGCACGGCACTCCCGAGGACAGCGCGGCCGCGCTGCGCTTCGCCTTCGAGACGGCCGCCGCCCGCGGGACGGCGGTCCGCGCGGTACGGGCCTGGAGCCTGCCGCCGCTCCTCGCGTACAGCCCGGCCTCGCTGCGGCTCGCCGACGAGGCCGGCGGGCTCGTCCCGTACGAGGAGAAGGCGCTGCGCGAGGCCCTGGCGCCGTGGCGGGAACGCCACCCGGACGTGCCGGTGACCGAGCACGTCGAGCTGGGCAGCGCCGGGCAGGTGCTGCTCTCGCGGTCCGGGGCGGCGCAGCTGCTCGTGGTGGGGCGGCGCGCCCGTCGTGGGGCGTTCGGGCCGCGCATCGGTTCGGTGGCGCACGCGGCGCTGCACCTCGCGCCGTGCCCGGTGGCGGTGGTGCCGCAGGAGGTTGACGCTCGACGTTGACGGGGAGTGTCGCGTTCTCCCCGACCGGAAAGTCATACGGCCGTCTCTTCCCACCGCCGTCCCGGTGACGCTCCCCGTGCCGGGCGGGCCGGTGGCCCGGTAGCGAGAGCGGAGCTCCATGCAGCACGACGCGTACGAGGCAGCCCTCCCCCAGGAACGCCGTGAGCGGCCCCGGCCCGGGGCCCGCGGCGGCCGGCACCGGCGGGGGACGGCCCGGCGGGGGCCGTCCCTCCGTACGGCGGTGATCGCCGCGGGCACCGCCGCGGCGGCCCTGGCGGTGGCGACCGGGCTGTACGCGGCGGCACCGGGCGCCCCTTCCGACGCGGGCGCGCGATCGGCCCCGCCGCCCCTGGGACGGGTCGACCCGGTCGCCGCCGCCCGGCCCGCGTCGCTCCCCGAGCAGGCCGCCGGGGCCGCCGCGCAGTACGTGCAGCAGGTGGTGTCGCTCGCCAACGCCGAGCGGAGGAAGGCCGGTTGCGCTCCCCTGCGGTCCGACGCCCGGCTCAGGGCGGCGGCGCAGGGGCACGCCGACGACATGGCGGCCCGGGTCTCCTACGCCCATGTCGGCAGGGACGGGCGGGACGCGGGCGACCGGATCAGCGCCGCCGGCTACCGCTGGTCGTCCTGGGGCGAGAACATCCACCGCGGGCCGGACTCGCCCGCCCAGGCGGTGGAGGACTGGATGAACAGCTCGGGCCACCGCAAGAACATCCTCAACTGCGCGTTCGAGGACATCGGCGTCGGCGTGAACCTCACGCCCAACGGCCCGTGGTGGGTCCAGGACTTCGCCACCAGCCGCTGAGCCAGGCGGGACTTTACGGACACGCCCAGGGCGTGCCGGGGCGTCGCGAGCCTGGCGGGCCAGGACACGCCCTAGGACGGGCTCGGGGTGGCCAGCTCCTGCACCCAGACCGTGCCGTCGGGGCCGGACACGGCGGCGACGCCGGTGTCCCGGTACCGGCAGTCGAGCATGTTGGCCCGGTGCGGCGCGTCGGCCATCCAGTCGGCCACGACGGAGGCCGGGTCGGACTGCCCGCGGGCGAGGTTCTCGGCCCAGGCGCTCCAGGAGTAGCCGCCCGCCGTCATCCGGGTGCCGGGATCGGTTCCGTCGGCGCCGGTGTGGCCGTACGAGCGCCGGTCCACCATGTCGTGGCCGTACGCGCGGGCCACGGCGGCGAGGTCCGGGTCGGCGCGCAGCGGGCCGCAGCCGGCCTCGGCCCGGTGCCGGTTCACCAGGCGGGTCACCCGTTCCTCGGGGCTCGGCTCGGGGGCCCGGGTCCGGGTCGGCGTCGGGGTCGCAGTGGGTGACGGCGTCGGAGGGGGTGTGGTGGGGCTGCCGGCGGTGGGCGTCCCTCCGGTCGGCGTGACGGCCACCGGCGTGCGTACCTCGGCCTGGGCGTCGCGGTCTCCGGGCAGCAGCAGGATCACCCCGCCGAGCACGGCGACGGCGGCGGCCCCGGCACCCCAGACCCGCCATCCGGACACGTGCCCCCCGCCCACGACCGGGCCGGGGCCGCCGGCCGCGGCGGGGCCGGGGTCACCGCCCACGACCGGGCCAGGTCCACCGCCCACGACCGGGCCGGAGCCGCCGGCCGCGGCGGGCGACGGGTCCACCGGGGCGAGTGCCGCGTCCTGCCCCGTCCACGCGACCGTGGCCGGCGCGATGTCCCCGCCGTGTCCCGCCCAGGCGAGCAGCGGGGGCACCAGACCCAGCCCGACGAGGAGGCCCTCGGCGGGGGCGAGGCCGACGCGGGTGGGAGCGCAGTGGCGGCAGGTGTCGAGGTGGCGGGCGAGGCGCTTGCGCCAGAGCGGCGACGGGCTGCCGTCCCAGGTGGCGGTGGTCACGGCCAGGTCCGGGCAGGGCGGGACGGCGGCGAGGGCGCGGACGACGGCGCGGCCGGTCTCCAGGCGGCCCTTCATGCGCTGGACGCGCACGGCGGCGTGCCGGGGCGGGATGTCGAGGGCGGCGGCGAGTTCCGCGCGGCTCAGTTCGCCCGCGGCCTCCAGCCACCACAGGGAGAGGACCTCGCGGTCGTCCTCGTCGAGCCAGCGGGTGGCCTCGGCGACCTCGCGGCGCTGGCCGGTGAGGCCGAGCCGCAGGATGGCGAGCTCGGTGAAGTCGCCCGCGGGGTCGGCGAGCTCGGCGGCCCGGTCGAGGCCGGGCTGCGGCGCCTGCCGGCGTTCCCGCCAGCGGTGCCGGATCCGGTTCATGGCGATGGCGACCAGCCAGGACCGGAACCGCGCGGGGTCGCGCAGCGCGGGCAGACCGTGCAGGGCGCGGACCATCGTCTCCTGGACGAGGTCGTCCACGTCGGCGTGACCGTCGAGGGCGCGGCCGACGATGTTGTAGACGAGCGGGAGAAAGGCCCGTACGAGTTCGTCCCCGGCGCGTGCGTCACCGGCCCGTGCCGCCTCGACCAGCGCGGCGGTACGGAGCTCCTCGTTCTGCATGTTCTCTGCTTCCCTCGGGTGCTGTCCTGGGTTCGACCGGGAGACCCTCGGGAGCAGGGGGGACAACACTTTTCTCGGCGCGGCTACCCGGAGAGGTGCGGCAGGACGGGCACGGTCGCCCCGCCTCCTCCACGTACGGCCGCGACGACCGCGTCGTGCAGATCGCGGCTGTCCTCCTCCGATCCGCAGGGAACCGGACTGCCCGACATGGTGAACCAGTCGGATGCGCCGCTGTACTGCACGGCCACTCGCGCCTCACCGTCGATGTACGTGGTGTGCACGGTCAGATCGCCCGTGAGCACACCCACCTCGTCGGTGAGCACCCCGCCCCGCCCGGTGTAGACACCGGCGGTCGTCCATGATGCCCAGCTCATCCATCCAGATTCACACCGGGACGGCGGATGCGCCACCGACGCGACCGCCCCGGCCGGACGGGTGTCCGGCCGGGGCGGTGCGGCGTCGTTCCGCGATCAGGCGAGGGTGGTGAGGGCCTCGTTGAAGGTGGCGGAGGGGCGCATCACGGCCGCGGCCTTGGCCGGGTCGGGCTGGTAGTAGCCGCCGATCTCTGCCGGGGAGCCCTGGACGGCGATCAGCTCGTCGACGATCTTCTGCTCGTTGGCGGAGAGCGTCTCGGCGAGCGGGGCGAAGGCCTTGGCCAGCTCCGCGTCCTCGGTCTGCCGGGCCAGCTCCTGGGCCCAGTAGAGGGCCAGGTAGAAGTGGCTGCCGCGGTTGTCGATACCACCGACGCGACGGGTCGGCGACTTGTCCTCGTTGAGGAAGGTGCCGGTGGCGCGGTCGAGGGTGTCGGCGAGGACCTGGGCGCGGGCGTTGCCCGTGGTGGTGGCCAGGTGCTCGAAGGAGGCGGCCAGCGCGAAGAACTCGCCGAGCGAGTCCCAGCGCAGGTAGTTCTCCTTGACGAGCTGCTGGACGTGCTTCGGGGCGGAGCCGCCGGCGCCGGTCTCGAAGAGGCCGCCGCCCGCCATCAGCGGGACGACCGAGAGCATCTTGGCGCTGGTGCCCAGCTCCAGGATCGGGAAGAGGTCGGTCAGGTAGTCACGCAGCACGTTGCCGGTGACCGAGATGGTGTCCTCGCCGCGGCGGATGCGCTCCAGGGAGAACTTGGTGGCCTCGACCGGGGACAGGATCTTGATCTCCAGGCCCTCGGTGTCGTGCTCCGGCAGGTACGTCTTGACCTTGGCGATCAGCTGCGCGTCGTGGGCGCGGTCCTCGTCCAGCCAGAAGACGGCCGGGGCGCCGGTGGCACGGGCGCGGGTGACGGCCAGCTTGACCCAGTCCTGGATCGGCAGGTCCTTGGTCTGGCAGGCGCGGAAGATGTCGCCCTCGGCGACCTCCTGCTCCAGGACCACGTTGCCGGCGGTGTCGACGAGGCGGACGGTGCCGGCCGCGGCGATCTCGAAGGTCTTGTCGTGGGAGCCGTACTCCTCGGCCTTCTGCGCCATGAGGCCGACGTTCGGGACGGAGCCCATGGTCGCCGGGTCGAAGGCGCCGTGCGCACGGCAGTCGTCGATCACGGCCTGGTAGACGCCGGAGTAGGAGCTGTCCGGGAGGACGGCGAGGGTGTCGGCCTCCTGGCCGTCCGGGCCCCACATGTGGCCGGAGGTGCGGATCATGGCCGGCATCGAGGCGTCGACGATGACGTCGGACGGCACGTGCAGGTTGGTGATGCCCTTGTCGGAGTCGACCATGGCGAGGGCCGGGCCCTCGGCGAGCTCGGCGTCGAAGGAGGCCTTGATCTCCTCGCCCAGGCCGTGCGGAAGGGACTCCAGGCCCTTGAGGACGGTGCCGAGGCCGTCGTTGGCGGACAGGCCGGCGCCGGCCAGGACCTCGCCGTACTTGGCGAAGGTCTGCGGGAAGAAGGCGCGCACGACGTGGCCGAAGACGATCGGGTCGGAGACCTTCATCATGGTGGCCTTGAGGTGCACGGAGAACAGCACGCCCTCGGCCTTGGCGCGGGCGACCTGCTCCGAGAGGAAGGTGCGCAGGGCCGCGACGCGCATGACGGAGGCGTCGACGACCTCGCCGGCGAGGACCGGGACGGACTCCCGGAGCACGGTGGTGGTGCCGTCGGCGGCGACGTGCTCGATGCGCAGGGAGCCGGCCTCGGAGACGACGGCGGACTTCTCGGTGGAGCGGAAGTCGTTCTCGCCCATGGTGGCCACGTTGGTCTTGGACTCGGCGGTCCAGGCGCCCATGCGGTGCGGGTGGGTCTTGGCGTAGTTCTTGACGGCGCCGGGGGCGCGGCGGTCGGAGTTGCCCTCGCGCAGGACCGGGTTGACGGCCGAGCCCTTGACCTTGTCGTAGCGGGCGCGGATGTCGCGCTCCTCGTCGGTGCGCGGGTCGTCCGGGTAGTCCGGAAGCGCGTAGCCCTGGGCCTGAAGCTCGGCGATCGCGGCCTTGAGCTGCGGGATCGAGGCCGAGATGTTCGGCAGCTTGATGATGTTGGCCTCGGGCGTCTTGGCCAGCTCGCCGAGCTCGGCGAGGGCGTCGGCGATGCGCTGCCCCTCTTCCAGACGCTCGGGGAAGCTGGCGATGATGCGCCCGGCCAGGGAGATGTCACGCGTCTCGACGTTGATGCCGGCGGTCGAGGCGTAGGCCTGGATCACGGGCAGGAACGAGTACGTCGCCAGGGCGGGCGCCTCGTCAGTGTGCGTGTAGATGATGGTCGAGTCAGTCACCGGGTGTGCTCCGCTCCACGTCTGCGTCTGCGTCTGCAAGATTGCTCGACATCAAGATATCTCGTGATCGGGCTCCTCGGGAAAGGGGTCCTCGGGAACGGGTGGCGTGATCCGGTACGGGACGGGCCCCGGGTCGAGGTCGACGTGGCGGAGCAGCCCGAGCAGGGCGAGCACCGAGGCGGCTCCGGTACCGGCGGCGAAGGCCTGGCCGCAGCGGTGGGCGATCCGGGGCAGGGCGGCGGGGACGGGACCGGCGCCGGGCAGACAGTCGGCGAGGAGGTAGCCGCCGGCGGCCAGGCCGCCGACCGCGAGGACGGCGAGCGGGAACAGGACGAGCAGACGTTTGTGGGGCAGGCCGCGCCGGGGCGCGGGCCGGACCTTGCCCTTGCGGGCGAGGAGGGCGACGAGCGCGGCGAAGGCCGCGAGCACGAGCAGGTCGGCGGCGATCACGTCGCCGGGGCGCTGGCGACCCGAGGCGATCCCGTACGCGCCGAGGGCGACGGCCGCGAGGGCGCCGAGCCCGACGGCGATGCCGCGCAGCCGGTGCGGGACGACGAGGAGGAGGCCGAAGGCGCTGCCGGCGGCGAGCACGGCGGCGGCGCTGGGGAAGCCGCTCGGGACGGCGGCGCCCGAGGCGTCCACGAAGCGCGGGCCCGGGGCGTACCGCTGGAGGAGCTCCGCGGCGACCAGGGCCACGGCCACGGTGCCGAGCGCGGCACCGGTGAGCGCGTACCGCCTGCGCAGCACGCCGACGACGGCGAGCACCAGGACCATGCCGCCGAGGGCGAGGGTGCTCAGCCCCTGGAGCGAGGGGTGGTCGCGCAGGAAACGGGCGACGGCCGGATCGGCGAGCCGTCCGGCGGTGACGGCGTCCCCCCAGCGTCGGCCGGTCGCGGTGAGCACGAGCCCGGCGTAGGCGACGGTGAGCAGGAGGACGGCGGCGAGGCAGGCGCGCCGCATGCGTATGCGGACACGGGCGCTGAACGATCCGGCGGCCTCACCGGCGACGGCGGCGTACCACCATGTGTCACCGGCGGCGATGCTCGGCGGGGAGCTGCCGGTACGGGGCCTGTCGAAGGGTGCCATGCCTCGATTCGACCCCGTGGCGGGCCCGGGCGCCTGCTGGAGACGCCCGAACGGCAGGGGCGGGCGATGGCCGGGCTCGGCATACCCCGGGAACATGAGCGGCGAAGAAGATCGCGACGACCCGGAAGTCCCGGGCGGTCGGGGTCATGGCGCGGCAACTGGAGTGCAGCAGCGCGGAGGCGGTGACGGTCGCCACGGCGAGCTGGAAAGGCACCCTTCGGCGACCCTGGGCGGGCCCTGGGCGCGGGTTCAGGCGCGAGCTCGGTGAGCGGGAGCCGCGCCGCACCCTCCCCTGCCGCCGGCGCGCGCGTGTGCCCCTCGGGTTCGACGGGGGCGACGCGGCCGACGGGGGGACGGGGGCGACGCGGATGAGAGGAGTGTCACCGTCGGAATAAAAGGGATCATCTGGATCTATCACCCCCATTCGGCGTACCGTCGTGGAATGCCCCGTTCGAGGGATGGGCCGTCGTTGCCCCCTCACGGGTGTCCTCTGACTCCTCACCGCCCTGGGAGGGTGTGTGCGCCGCTCCACGACCGACCACGCCGCCGCGGGCCCGAACGGGCGCCGCGGTCACATACGCAAGGCGGCGATCGCGACCGGTGCGGTCGCGGCCGTCGCGGGCGGACTCTACGTGGCAGGGCTCGTCGCCACCGGCGACGACATCTCCGACGGCACGCGCGTCAACGGCGTCGACATCGGCGGCCTGAGCCGCGCCGAGGCCGCCGCCCGGCTCACCTCCGCCGCCCCCGCCTCCTGGAAGGACCCGGTGCGCGTCACGATCGGTGACGCGACCGCCACGGTCGACCCCGCGGCGGCGGGGCTCACGGTCGACGTGCCCGCCACGGTGGACCGGGCGGCCGACCCGTCCCGCGACCCGCTCACGGTGATCGGCCGGCTGTTCTCGTCCGACGAGCGGGACATCGCTCCGGTGGTGTCCTTCGACGACGCCAAGGCACGCGCGGCGGTCGCCGCGCAGGCGAAGCAGTACGACCGTACGGTCCGCGAGGGCTCCGTGGCCTTCAAGAACGGCAAGCCGGTCGTGACCCGGCCGGTCGACGGCCAGACGCTGGACGAGACGAAGGCCGTCGACACGCTGCGCGCGGCGTACCCCGGCGCCGGCGGTGCGGCCCCCGTGGTGCTGCCGGTCTCCGTGACGCACCCGCAGGTGCGGGCGGCGGAGGTCGACCGCTTCGTGAAGGAGTTCGCGACGCCGGCCATGTCCGGTCCGGTCACCCTGACCTCGGGCGACAAGCGGCTCGCGATCCCCGCGGTGACCCTCGGCGACCACCTGAACGTGACGGCCGCCGCCGGCCGGCTCACCCCCTCCCTCGACGCCCGCACCCTGATTCACGACCCTGCGGTGTCCGGTCCGCTCGACTCGCTCAGCGGCGCCCCCGTCGAGGCGAGCCTCGGCGTCCGGGACGGCAAGGTCGTCGTGGAGCGCGACGGGCGTCCGGGCCGCGAGGTGTCGGCCGCCGCCCTGGGCCGGGCGGTGGAGCCGCTGCTCACCAAGGAAGGCGCGGCGGCCCGTACCGCGCCGGTGGCCACGAAGGTGACCCAGCCGCAGCTGACGGCGAAGAGCCTGGCGGAGCTGGGGATCACCGAGCAGATGTCGACCTTCACGGTGCACTTCCCGAAGGCCCCCTACCGCACGACCAACATCGGCCGGGCCGTCGAGCTGATCAACGGCTCCGTGGTCCAGCCGGGCGCGGTGTGGAGCTTCAACCGCACGGTCGGCGAGCGCACCGAGGCCAACGGCTTCGTCGACGGCACGATGATCATGGACGGGCAGTACCAGAAGGCCCCGGGCGGCGGCGTCTCGGCGGTCGCCACCACCGTGTACAACGCGCTCTTCTTCGCGGGCGTCAAGCCGATCGAGCACGGCGCCCACTCCTTCTACATCGAGCGCTACCCGGCCGGCCGGGAGGCGACCGTGGCCTGGGGCACGCTGGACCTGCGCTTCCGCAACGACTCGGGCCACCCGATCTACATCAAGGCGAGCTCGACGGACTCGTCGGTGACGGTGAGCTTCCTCGGCACGAAGAAGTACGACTCGGTCGAGGCGGTCGCGGGCCCGCGCACGAACATCGTGCCGCCGAAGGAGCGCAAGGACACGAGCGACAAGTGCGAGGTCCAGGACCCGCTGGAGGGCTTCGACATCAAGGTCGACCGGGTCTTCAAGAACAACGGCGTCGAGGTGAAGCGCGAGACGTTCAGCACGCACTACACGCCGCGGGACAAGGTGACGTGCGTGAAGCAGGACCAGCCGCAGCAGCCGGACGCGAGCAAGAACGGCGACGAGGCCCCGGCGGCTCGATAGCCGGGCGACTGCCGACGGCCGGACGAGGAAGGGCCCCTCTCCTTCGAGAGGGGCCCTTCCTCGTCCGGCGTCGTGGACGGCAGCCGCGGACGGCGGTCGATCAGACGTCGGCCCGCACCGGATCGGCGGCCGACGAGGCGGCCCGGTCGCCGTCGGCGAGGTCGCGGTGCCGGGTCTCGCGGGCGCAGGCCACGGCGACGACGGTGAGGAGCGCGGCGGCGATCACGTAGAGGGCGATCGGGGTCGAGCTGTCGTAGTCGGCGAGGAGCGCGGTGGCGATGAGCGGCGCGGGGGCGCCGGCGGCGACCGAGGAGAACTGGGCGCCGATGGAGGCGCCGGAGTAGCGCATCCGGGTCGCGAACATCTCGGAGAAGAAAGCGGCCTGGGGGGCGTACATCGCGCCGTGCAGCACGAGTCCGACGGTGACGGCGAGGAGCAGGCTGCCGAAGGACCCCTGGTCGATGAGCGCGAAGAAGGGGAACATCCAGAGCCCCACGCCGACGGCCCCGACGAGATAGACGGGCCGCCGGCCGAGCCGGTCGGACAGGGCGCCCCAGAGGGGGATGACGGCGAAGTGGACGGCGGAGCCGATGAGGACGGCGTTGAGGGCGGTCTGCTTGGAGAGGCCGACCTGGGTGGTGGCGTAGACGAGGATGAAGGCCGTGATGACGTAGTACGAGATGTTCTCGGCCATGCGGGCACCCATCGCGACGAGCACGTCGCGCCAGTGGTCCCGGAGCACGGCGACCAGCGGCATCCTCTCGGCCTGGGCGGCGGCGGCCTTGCGCTCCTCGGCGGCGGCGAGCGCGGCCTTGAAGACAGGCGACTCGTCCACGGACAGCCGGATCCAGAGCCCGACCATCACGAGGACGCCGGACAGCAGGAACGGGATCCGCCAGCCCCAGGACCCGAACGCGGACTCGGAGAGCAGCGCGGTCAGCGCCGACAGCACACCGGTGGCGAGCAACTGCCCGGCGGGCGCCCCGGTCTGCGGCCAGGAGGCCCAGAACCCACGCCGCTCGGCGTCCCCGTGCTCGGACACGAGCAGCACGGCCCCGCCCCACTCGCCACCGAGCGCGAACCCCTGCACCAGCCGCAGCGCGGTCAGCAGCAGCGGCGCGGCGGACCCGACGGTGGCGTGGGTCGGCAGCAGCCCGATGGCGAAGGTCGCCCCACCCATCAGCAACAGGCTGAGCACCAGCAGCTTCTTCCGCCCGAGCCGGTCACCGTAGTGCCCGAAGACCAGCGCGCCCAGCGGGCGCGCGGCGAACCCGACGGCGTACGTCAGGAAGGAGAGCAGGGTCCCGACCAGCGGGTCCGACTCGGGGAAGAACAGCTTGTTGAACACCAGCGCGGCGGCCGAGCCGTAGAGGAAGAAGTCGTACCACTCGATGGTGGTGCCGATGAGACTGGCGGCGACGATGCGCTTGAGGGAGCCGGGGGGCGTGGGAGCGTGTGTTGCGGCGGCCATGTGCACCACTTCCGAGCGGGTGACGGGGACGTGTTCGTGTCGCCACACCGTAGGAAAGCGCAGGTCAGCCGCGTATGTGGTGGGACACCATAGTTCGGGGCCCGGGCATGCGCCCGGTCACCATGTCGGGCCGGGCAGGACCCGGCAGGGTCCGCCTAGCGCCCCCTCCACGGCGGTGTCCCGATTACGCATCCCGCCCCGTCTCGACACCCCGGCGCTGACGCCCGTGCTGGTTCGATGGTGCCCGGAAAGCCCATGTCAGCATGCTCTTCCCTCCCGTGCCGGCTCGTGCGAGAGACTGGCCACCAGCACCACACCGGCCCTCGACCGCTTCCCACAGCTGTCCAAGGAGGCCGGCCACGCAGCCGGCGCCGAGCCGCCTCACCCCTTGCCGCTGTCGAACGTCCTCGCCGCCAGGCGGTGCGCCTGCCGTACGAGCGCGCCGAAGACCAGGAACACCAGCAGCGCGGCGCGGCTCAGGGTCCGTCCATGGAACTCCTCATCCATGACGAACAACCAGACGCCCACGGCGATCGGCATGAGCAGGGACAGCACGGTCCACAGGAGGTTGAGGAAGCCCCAGCCGAACTGGGCCATGTCGGCGTGGGTGGGGTTTCCTCGCGGGGCCAGCCCCCGGAACCCGGCCGCCGCCGTCAGCGCGAGCCCTGCGCTCAGTCCGGCGATCATCGCGAAGGCGACGCGGAACGGACCGCCCCACAGGACGCACACCACGACCAGGGCGGCGAATCCCGCCCCCAGGCCCGCGTAGACCCGGGCCACCGCTTGCCAGCCCTTCGCGTCGAAGTGCCCCATGCGGTCCCCTCCCCCTCGACCCCGGTGCCACGCTACGGCTCCCCGAGCCGGCTGACCAGCGCCCGCGGCGCAGCCACGGTGCGACGACGCCCATCGCTGACCGCCGTGTCTCGGTCGGGTACGTCGGCGTGCACATGGACGCCGCTTCCCACCCGGTGAGCGAGGTCGGAGGCATGCCGGACGCCCTCACAGCCCCGCGTCGGCCTGCCGACGGTGGCAGTCCCAGGCACGCTCCGCCACGCCCGTGCCGAGGAGAACGTCGGCGGCCGTGCACGCGAGTGCTTCCGCCGCGCTCAGCATCACGACGCGGGCGCGGGGCCCGCCGGCCGCCGCCGCGAAGCGGGGCGTGTGATCGGAGCCGTCCGGTCCGTCCGCGCCCATGATGGCGACGAACGGGTGGACGGCCGGGACCCGTGTGCTCACGTTGCCGATGTCCGAGGAGCCCAGGTAGATCCCGGGCGTCGGGTCGCCGAGCCTGATGCCGGTGCGCGCGAGGTGGCCGGCGAACAGGTCCGACAGCACATCGTTGTCCCGGAAGTGCTCGTAGCGGCCGCCGACGTCCGTCACCTCCGCCCTGGTGCCGGTGGCGAGCGCGACGCCCTCGGCGCACGAGCGCACCTGGCCCTCCAGGTCCTTCAGCGCGGTGGTGGTCGCGCCGCGTAGCCCGAAGAGGCCCTCCGCGTAGGCCGGGACGATGTTTGTCGCGTCGCCGCCCTCCGAGACGATGCCCTGGACATGGGAGCCGAGCGGCAGCCGCCGGGTCAGGACGCCAAGGGTGTTGAAGAGCTGGATCAACGCGCCGAGGGCGTCGATGCCCTGGGTCGGGTTGCCCGTCGGGTGGGCGGCCCGCCCGTGGAACCCGATCCGCACCTGCGCGCTGGCGGTCAGGGGCGCCCGGGCCCAGTCGTACACGCCCGGATGGAACATGAGGGCCGCGTCGACTCCGTCGAATACGCCCGCGTCCACCATGGCGACCTTGCCGCCGCCGCGCTCCTCGGCGGGCGTTCCCACGGCCAGCACGGTGCCGACGGTCTCACCCAGCGCGGCCCGTACGGCGAGCGCCGCGCCGAGACCCGCGGACGCGATCAGGTTGTGCCCGCAGGCGTGCCCGAGCCCCGGCAACGCGTCGTACTCCATCAGCAGGGCCACGCAGGGCCTGGGCCGTTCACCGGCCCGCTCCCCGAGGTGGCGGCCCGCCCCGGCCTCGGCGACGAAGGCGGTCGGCATGCCGGCCACCCCCGTCCGTACGTGAAAGCCCCCACGCGCCAGTTCCCCGCTGAGGAGCCCGGCCGCCCGGTGCTCCTCGTAGGCGGTCTCGGGCTCGCCGTGCAGCGCGAGGGCCACCTCCCACAAGCGGTCTGCGCGAGCGTCCACCTGCCGGCGGATCCGGGCGTAGTGGGACTCCAGGGACGGTGACACATGGGCCTCCTCGGATCCGGGCCGGCCTTCTCTGACTCCCCGCGTCTTCCACCCCGAGCGCGTCCGACACCCACGGGCGCCGGCCGTGGACACCCACGGGCCGACCGTGCCGCGTCCACGTCGTCGTGGGTCAGTCCCCGTCCGCCATGGGGACCGGCGGCCCAGGCGAAGCACCAGCCCCGACGGACGTGCCGGATGGCCCGTGGGATTCTGTCGGGATGGATACGTTCACGACCCGGCTGGACAGCGCGTGGGAGTGGTGGTCGGCCGCCATCGAGGAAGCGCAGGAGGGGCGCTGGGTTCGTGATGCCGTGGAGCGGCAGGTGGTGGCGGACATCATGGACGCGACCAATGCCCTGCACGGCGGTCGACTGGCTCCGTTCACCGAGGACTCGTGGCACGTACGTGTCGGGCGGATCGCCAATTGGGCTGGAGTACTCCGGCTTGCCGCCCGAGCAGGGGGGTGGGAACTCCAACCTGTCGCCGGGCGGAGTCCGAAGCGCCCGGCAGGTATGGCCGAGCTGCTGTCCGCCATCTACGCGATCGGCGAGCAGGGGGAGAAGTGGATGACACAGCTTCTTCGAGAGCGTCAGGTACCGCCAGAGAAGGAGATCGCCCAGGCGGAGGGCTTCCTGACCGGGCCAGGGTCCATGGAGGATCTTGAGCTGTTCTTCTACGACAGCTGATACGCATCCCGCTCGGTGAGCATCACGCCCGGAGAGAACGGCGGCGAATCGGAGTGCGGCCTGGTACGCGACGACGACGGTGACCACGGCACGGCCGGTGGCACCGCCCCTGGCGACGACCCTGCCGTTGGCACGGATCCCGACGCGAGAGACGCCCTCCGCCTTCCCTTCCAAACGAGGCTGAACGTACCGTCGGCCTAGGTCGTAACGGTCGAAGGTCCGCAGCCGCTCGACGCACCACCGACTCTGATATGTCCCCCCGGGCTACGGCCCGTTGAGCATCCAGCCGCACATCTCTGAGTACGCGTACTCACGGCACGGCAGCTTCAGACGGAGAGAGTGGTGCCAGACCAAGCGAAATGGAGAGCGCCGTGCACACGCCCCGAAGCCTGAACCGATCCGCCACTGCCTTGCGTCCCGGAAAGGGCCGCCGTCTCGTAGGCGCTGCTGTCGCGAGCGTGGCCGCGGTCGTGGCCCTCACCGGGTGCGCCGGCTTCGAGTACCAGGAAGACATCTGCAGCAGCGGGGAGTACCCCGTCCTGGCCGTGGGAGGCACCGGATCCGCTTGCGTCTCGGACAAGCAGGAGCCCCCCGCCGGTTTCGTGCGATACCCGGAGGGCAAGGTGCCGCAGCAGGTCGGCGACAAGTGGGACGTGTACTGGGACACCCACACGATCGACAAGAACGGCAAGATCATCGACGCCCCGGACGCGGGCTGACCCGCGAGGCGGATCCGACCGGCTACCTCTCGGTGGAGGCGGCTTCAGACATGGGGCGGAAGGGCCGGACCCTCCTCGGATGCTTGTCCCGTCTCATACCGCCACGGACACGGTCGGGAGCGCCGCCTCCCCGTCTCGCGGAGGACGGTGGAGGGGCTGGGGCATGGCCCTTCGCGCATGGTGGGACGTCCGGCGTTCCCGGCGGGCGGGGCACGCACCAGCCGCTTGTGGTCCCGCTTGGGCCGCACGCCGCTGAACCCGGTGCGGCCCCGTTCCCGCGCGCGTCCTTCCGGGTCGCGTCCGTTTCCGCCGAAGCGCTTTGGGATCCCAGCTCCTGCCCGAGTGAGGCTCAGGCACGATCGAGCCGTGCCTACCCCTCCTGATCTCTCAGCTCTGTACCCAGATGTCGCAGCCTTCGGAAGCCTCGCTGCCGCGTTTCGGGCCGAGGCGGAGGGCTGCCTCGACGCCGCCCCGGTCACACCCTCGGATTCCGATCCACTGCTCCATCCGACCGCCGCCAGCACCCTGCCGACCGCGAGCCGCTGAAGATCAGCGCGTGGTCCCACGCACGTCGGTGGTCGATTCACGGCACGGAGCCCTTCCAGGGCCTGACACTCCTCGACGGCAGGACAGAGGATCTGACCGAGGTCGCCATAGCTGCCGGGCATGGCACGACGGGATAGCCCTGGATGACATTCGCCGGGCGGTCCCTTTCGTCCACCTGACCAGCAGGGTCGAGATGCCGGACCACCATCCCGCGCTTCTTACGGAGTCCGAGTGGCAGAGCGTGCGCCAGGAAGCGGCTGAACTGGAGTACGCCTGGAAGGAGCCGTACCAAGCCCTGATCGAGGCGGCATACGCCGAGCCGGCACTGCGTGCCCTCCACCCGTTCACCAGCCACTGGGCGCCCGGCACGTACGGCCTGGGCCGCGCTCCCTCCACCGTTGCGGATCCAGCACCAGGGTCAGCCGTCCTCCACCACTCCGACAGGCCGGCGGCAGAGTGCCCACCACACACCCCGAGTACGTCAGCAAACCGAGCACGATCATCCGTACGTGACCAGGCACGTTCACGTGTGCGCCGACACCCGTTGGCCACGAGGACTTCGGCCGGCATCAGGAGCTCGCCCGTACCGTCTCCGCCCTTTCCATTCTCCGGAGCGGTCACCATCCGATGCCGCCGACATGCCGCTCGTTCTCGCCCCGGGACACCCCGACGAACACTTCACCGCCCTGCTCCACCGCCTCCCCTGAGGTGTCGGATCGATCTCCGGGAGGGCCTCGCGGACCACCTCACAAAGCTGACGGACAACGCCCGAAGTGGTCTGCGCACGGTCTCCGGAACAGAGGCGCGTCCGCGAGTGATAGACAGCCGACCTCACCCCACCGGCGCGCGGAGACGTGCGGGATGCGGTTCCTTCACGTGCGATGGACGGGTGAGGATTCGAAGTCGAAGGCCGGCGCGGCGGACTGTCCGAGGTCGCCAGATTCGGAACGCTCGTGAGAGTCGTACCGGCGGCCGGGCCGGTCCGTGGGGGCTCGTCCTTGCCAGCCTGCCCGGGCTGACGGCGCTGATCGCGCTGCTCTTCACCTGGATGTCCGTCGTACAGACGCGTGAAGAGCTGCGGATCAATGAGCAGGGCCAGATCACCGACCGGTTCAACGCGGCAATCGCGCACCTGGGGTCGGCATCACGGGACGTTCGGTTCGGAGGGATCTACGCTCTGGAGCGCATCATGCAGGACTCCGCCCGTGATCAGCCGCGTGTCATCTCGGTGCTCTCCGCGTATGTGCGCACGCACGCCACCGCGCCCCGGCCGAACGGCACACCCGCCGCGGCGGAGGACGTGCAGGCCGTCGCGCGGGTCCTCGCCAGCCGCCCGCGAGGCCAGGACGGCGCGGCGAAGGTCGACTGGACCGGCGCGGACCTGCGGGCTCTGGAGTTGATCCGCGAGGATGCCTCGGCCGACCGCCTTCTCCTGCACCAGGCGAAGCTCACGCGGACGGACCTGCGGAAGGCGAACCTCGCGGGCGTGGATCTCACCGCTGCCTCCGGTGTCGGAACGAAGCTCGCCGACGCCCACCTCTCCGATGTCGCCCTGGATCGAGCGAGGCTCCCGAACGCCGACCTGACCCGCACGCGCCTTGAGCGCACCACGAGCATGGTCGGCACCTACCTCGGCGGCGC
The DNA here is from genome assembly GCF_044544925.1 of Streptomyces sp. NPDC053431. Lineage (NCBI taxonomy): Bacteria > Bacillati > Actinomycetota > Actinomycetes > Kitasatosporales > Streptomycetaceae > Streptomyces > Streptomyces sp. NPDC053431. The sequence continues at coordinate 80,751 of NZ_JBITXX010000022.1, forward strand.
CACTCTCATCGAGGCGGCCCTCAGCGGTGTGGACCTACACGGCGCGGACCTTCGCAACGCCGACCTGACCGAGGCGGATGTGACCGCTGCGAATCTCACCGGCGCCGTTCTCGCGGGCGCCGACCTGTCGTCCGCCGGCCTGTACGGCGCCGACCTGCCGCAGGCGAACCTCACGGAGGCCCGCCTGTCCGGCGCCAGCCTGTGGAAGGCCGACCTGCGCGGTGTGGCCGCATCTCGGGCCGACTTCAGCGGCGCGGATCTGGCGGCCGCCGACATGACCGGCGCCAACCTCAGTGGCGCGGACCTCAGCGGCGCGAACTGCTTCGAGGCCAAGCTGGCCGGCGCGAATCTGACGAACGCCGACCTGTCGAAAGCAACCCTCCTCTCCGTCGACCTGACCGGAGCGAACCTCACCGGCGCGAAACTTGACGGCGCAATCGGCGTGCCGTGAGGCGGGCGGTGAACTGCTCCCGAAGCACCACGACCGCCTCGAGGCCGTTCTGTACGAGGGCACGAGGCCACGTATCCACGTCATCTACGACCGACCCGCCGCCACAGTCGACCGCCTCAGCCAGGCGCCCGCAAACCGTTCGGCCCCGTCCCCAAGGCAGCCCGCTCCGGGCCGCGTCGCGTCGTCCAGGACGGCGGCGCCCACGCGGCCAGGCAGTGCTCATGACCTACGCGGAAGCGCCGTACGGGTCACCGCCACGGCGGCCGGAAAGACCGAAGTCCGCTGATCGCACCGGGATGCCTACGGGCCCGGGAGTTCAACCATGACATCATCCGGGCCCGGCCCGGGGGGCGGCGGGAACGGACGTGCCCTCAGCCCCGAGCGTGGTTGCTCATCGACTGTGCGGCTGTCGTGACCTGCCCGGGTTCGGCCTGATGCGGCCCTCCCGACCACGGGCGGTCTCAGCCTGTTCAGTCGGGCCTGCGCGGTGCCGCCGGGATCAGGCGCCCCAACCGTGGGCGTCGCGCGTCGAGAGCTCCCGCCAGAACGTCGGCTGGATGTCCGCCGTTACTCCTGCGGCTTCGAACATCGGCCGGATCTCGGACTCCTGCTCCTGGAAGAACGACTCGAAGCTCTGCCGGTCAGGCCACTCGTCCGCGACCATCACGCTGCTGCCCTCGTCAGAGCCGTAGAAGCGGTGCGCGATGAGGCCATGACGCTTCGCCGCTTCGAGGACATCCCGCATCTTCTCCGCGTTGTCCTGGGCGTACTCCTCCAACGCCTTCGGATCGCCGGCTACCTCCAGCGTCATGATCACCGACATAGCTCCTCCTCTTCACCCACGGACTTGTACTGGGATATTTCCAGCAACTACTCCTGAGACAGGGCAAACACTCCGAAGCAGCCTGAACTTGACCCGCGTGTCAGCCGTATCAGCCCACGCAGACCGCTTCCACCAGCGCTGGGCAATACGGGCGGACGCTGCTGTTACTCGTGGGTCCGGGCCTTCACCGCAGGACGGACGTCACCACTGGCCGGGCCCAGGCTCGCGAGCAGGCGCAGTCCGTCCTCGGCGGAGCTGTCGGGAGGCGCGGACAGCACCACCAGCTCCATGCCTGATCCGTTCGGCAGGGCGAAGTTCTCCTGGTGCAGTTCCAGCGTGCCGACCAGCGGGTGCCGGTACGTCTTGCGTCCATGGGTGCGGGCGCGCACGTCCGCCCGCGCCCAGAGGCAGCGGAAGCGCTCGCTGCCCATCGCCAGCTCTCCGATGAGGGAGGCCAGGCGGGGATCGTCGGGGAACTTGCCGACGGCCAGACGCAGGTGCCCGACCACGTCGACGGTGCACTGCTCCCATTCCGCGTAGAGGCCGCGCTCGCCCTCCTCCAGAAAGACGTGGCGGGCGATGTTCAGGCCCGGCATCGGCCGGCCGAAGAGGAGCCCGGCGAGGCGGTTCCCCGCGAGCGCCTCCAGACGGTGGTCCATGATCAGCGCGGGCGCGTCGGCGACCAGGCCGAGGACGCGCAGCAGCTCCGGACGGACCCGGCCGCTCGGCGCCTTCGCGCGGCGGCGCTGCCGGGCGAGCCGGTGGAGGTGCCCGCGTTCGGTCTCGTCGAGCGCGAGGACGCGGGCGAGTGCGTCGAGCACCTGCTCGGAGGGCTGCCTCGCGCGGCCCTGCTCCAGGCGCACGTAGTAGTCGACGCTGACCCCCGACAAGTGCGCGACCTCTTCGCGGCGCAGTCCTTCGACCCGTCGGCGGCTGTCGGTGGGAATGCCGACGGCCGCCGGGTCGACCCGGGCACGGCGGGTCCGCAGGAACCCTGCAAGATCGTCCATGGCTCCCAGTATCGCCTCGGCCGCGCCCGCGAAGGTGGTCCTGTCGTTCCCAGGAAGTCCGGTCCGCCGGACGAGGCGTCCCTGAACGCCGGGCGTCGCGACGCCCAGGATCGAAGGCATCCGATCCGAAGGAGTTCCCATGAAGACGCTGATCGTTTACGCCCACCCGGAGCCCCGGTCGCTCAACGGCTCGCTGAAGGACCTGGCGGTCGCCACGCTCGAGGCCGCCGGGCACGAGGTACGGGTGAGCGACCTGTACGCGATGAACTGGAAGGCGGTCGTGGACGCCGCGGACTACGGCCCCGCCGCCTCGAGCCCGCTGAAGGTCGCCCTGGACTCGGGCCGGGCCTTCGACGCCGGGACGCTCTCCCCGGACGTTCGCGCCGAGCAGGAGAAGCTGCTGTGGGCCGACACGATCATCTTCCAGTTCCCGCTGTGGTGGTACACGATGCCCGCCATCCTCAAGGGCTGGGTGGACCGGGTGTTCACCTACCACTTCGCGTACGGCGTCGGCGAGCACAGCGACACCAAGTACGGCGAGCGCTTCGGCGAAGGGACCCTCGCGGGGAAGAGGGCGCTGCTCTCGGTGACCGCCGGCGGCCCGGAGGCGCACTACGCGGCCAGGGGGATCAACGGCCCCATCGACGACCTCCTCTTCCCGATCCACCACGGCATCCTCTACTACCCCGGCATCGAGGTCCTGCCGCCGTTCGTGCTGTACGGCACCGACCGGTTGACCGACGACGACTACCAGGACATCGCCAAGGCCTGGGAACAGCGCCTGCTCACGCTGAAGTCGACTGAGCCGATCCCGTTCCGGCGGCAGAACTTCGGCGACTACGAGATCCCCTCGCTGCACCTGAAGGCGGGATTGGAGGCCGCGGGCCGCACCGGTTTCGGGCTGCACGTGCGCGGCTGACCGCCGGCACCGGACAGGGGGAGCCGGGGGCGCAGGCTCGCCCACCCCGCGTGCACAGCCCGCTGCACTGCAACGAAGACACCGCGGGGCGCTTCCAGGCCCCCCATACCCGCGTTTGCATGTATAGCGCGCATGCAACTATTGTGGACGCATGCAAAGGGATCGTTCAAGTAATTCCGGGCCGGGGCGAGCCACCCCCCTCGCTCTGCTCGCGCTCACCGTCGGGGCCTTCGGTATCGGTACGACCGAGTTCGTGATCATGGGGCTGCTGCCCGAGATCGCCGCCGACTACGGCGTCTCCATACCCACCGCAGGCCTGCTGGTCACCGGGTACGCCCTCGGCGTCGTCCTGGGTGCGCCGCTGCTGACCGTCCTGGGCAACCGAGTGAGCCACAAGCGGATGCTCATGATGCTCATGGGCCTGTTCGTGGCCGGAAACCTGCTCTCCGCCTTCGCGCCGAGCTTCGGGCTGATGCTGGCCGGCCGCGTCGTCGCCTCGCTCGCCCACGGCTCGTTCTTCGGCATCGGGTCCGTCGTCGCGGCCGATCTCGTCGCCCCGGACAAGAAGGCCGGCGCCATCGCCACCATGTTCACCGGGCTGACCGTGGCGAACATCGTGGGCGTGCCACTCGGCACCTTCATCGGGCAGTCCGTCGGCTGGCGCTCCACCTTCGCGATCGTGGCCACCCTCGGCGTCGCCGGACTGCTCGGCGTCGCGAAGCTCGTCCCCGCCATGCCCCGCCCCGAAGGCGCCCGGCTGCGCGGGGAGCTCAAGGCCTTCCGCAACCCGCAGGTGCTGCTCGCGATGGCGATGACCGTCCTCGGCTTCGGCGGCGTCTTCGCCGCGATCACCTACATCACGCCGATGATGACCGAGGTAGCCGGCTACTCCGACGGCGCCGTCACCTGGCTGCTGGTCCTCTTCGGCGTCGGCATGTTCCTGGGCAACCTGCTCGGCGGCCGGTACGCCGACCGTGCGCTGATGCCCCTGCTGTACGTCACGCTGAGCGGGCTCGCGATCGTTCTCGCGCTGTTCACCGTGGCCGCCCACGACAAGATCCTCGCCGCGGTCGCCATCCTCCTCGTCGGGGCGCTCGGCTTCGCCACCGTGCCCCCGCTGCAGAAGCGCGTCCTCGACCAGGCGCACGGCGCGCCGACCCTGGCCTCCGCCGTCAACATCGGCGCCTTCAACCTCGGCAACGCGCTCGCCGCCTGGCTCGGCGGCGTCGTCATCGCCGCCGGCTTCGGCTACACGTCCCCGAACTGGGTCGGTGCCGTCCTCGCCGCCGCCGCGCTCGGCCTCGCCTTCTGGTCCGCCGCGCTGGAACGGCGGGCCCCCACGCCCGCGGCGCGGGCCGCGGTGGCCGAGGCAGCCCCTGTGGCCGCCACCACCGTCCACCACTGAATCCACCCTCCCCCCTCACCCCTCCCCCCTCACCCCTGCAGGAGATGCGCCATGAGCACCACCACCGTCACCCCGCTGACCACCGACGACGCCGAGGTCCTGATCGCCGCCGCCCGCCGCGCCGCCGAGGCCGCCGAGGCCACCGTCAGCATCACCGTGCTCGACGCCGGCGGACACCTGCTCGCCTTCCGACGCGACGACCGCTCGGTCCTCATCGCGGGCGAGACCAGCACCCGCAAGGCCTACACCGCCCTCCAGCTCAACGCCGCCACCGCCGACCTGGTTGACCTCGTCAAGCCCGACGGCCCGTTCCACTCGCTGACCACCGCCCTCGACCGGCCGCTGCTCTTCATCGCCGGCGGTCTGCCGATCCACCGCGACGGCACCCTCATCGGCGCCATCGGCGTCGGCGGCGGCGCCCCCGAACAGGACCACTCCTTCGCCACCACCGCACTCCGAGCACTCCCCCGGTGATGCGGCACGAGGCCGCATCCGGCCTCACGTTGCCGGGTTGCGCAGGTCAAGCGCCTGCGCAACCTCGCAGCTGCTCCGGCCGCCGAACCCGCGTTCGGCGGCGGGCAGTGGCTCACGTGGCTGAGCATCGCCTCCACGTACCCGCCCCTCCCCGCACCGTCCCCGTACAAGAGGGGACGACAAGGGATTCCCCCGATGCCTCTGAGGGCTGCCGGTGGAGAACATGACTGCATGACGATCGGCCCGCTGCGAGAGAGCGGTCAGGTGACATCACGGGGATCGGCACCGGATCCCTGCATATCCGCACGTTCGTGCCCGGCATGGCTGTGGCCCGTCGGCGACCGGCACGTGGAAGTGCACCACCGACCGCCACATGCGGGACACCTCGGGAGCTGACGTGATCACCACCGAGCACCACACCCTCCTCCTGGCCGACCGCGACCGGCGCGGTGACGCCTCTGGCGCACCCACTCCAGCGGTGGCACTGTGCGCGCTGCCGGTGACACCCGCGACCGTTCCGACCGTGCGGCACTTCGTCCGCGACGCGGTCCGACGATGGGCGGTGCCCGCCGATACGGCCGACGCGTCGCTCCTCGTCGTCAGCGAGCTGGTCACCAACGTGGTGCTCCACAGCAGCAGCGCCGAGGTGGCGGTGCTGGTCTCGTTCGACGGGGCGGGGCTGACCGTGGAGGTCAGGGACCAGGGGCGCTGGCTGGACCGTCACTCCCCTCGACAGGTGCCCGAGGACGACGGTGCCGCGTTCGGCCGGGGCCTGGCGCTGGTCACGGCCTGCACGAGCTGGTGGGCCGCGGACGTCACGCCGGGCGGCACCCGTGTCGTCGCCCGCTGCCCGGTCTTGGCGACGGCCGCCTGAGGAGCCGGTTCCTGACGCCCTGGGGTGGAGACCGCCGCGCTCGGCGAACGCGGATCGAGGTCACCGCTCACCCGAGCCGCGCCACCGAGGCCACCTCCGCGTTCCTGCACACCTTTGACTCGTACGGCGGTCTCGTCCACGTCACGGCGTCGGCCGACGCCCCGCGCCCCCAGAGCGGTGGCAAGGACGGCACCCGGGTCGGCAGTTCCGAATGCAGCGCGTGCTCCGCACTCGGAGACTCCGGCGGCAGCTACGTCACCGCCACCGGGCCGGCTCAGGCCGAGCTGACGCCGCTGCGGGCGAGGGCGAACACCCCGACGACGATCAGCGCGATGCCGGCCAGCTGGGGCAGCAGCCACCAGCCGGTCCGGACGTGCTCCTCGTAGAGCAGTACGCCGAGGGTCAGGCTCACCGTGGCGTCGCCGAGGGTGAGGGCGGGCTGCGAGGCGACGAGGGGGCCGCCTTGCATGGCGTGCTCCAGCAGCAGCACGGCCGCGATCCCGGCCACGCAGAACGCGTAGGTCTGCCAGGACGTCAGGAAGGCGACGAACCCGTCCCCTCCGAGGATGTGCATGGAGGTCTTCATCAGGGCGGCGGTCAGCGCGTAACAGATCGCCGTCGCCGCGCCGAGGCAGCCCGCGCGGGCCCGGCCGGACGGCCGACGCAGCCCCGCCGCCGCCAGTGCCACCACGGCGACGGCGCAGACGACGAGCGTCGGCAGCCAGCGGTCCAGCTCGACCCGGGTGCGGTTTCCGGCGGGCGAGGCGGCCAGCAGGGCCACGCCCAGCCCGCACACGACGGCGGCGACGGCCGCCCACAGCCGGCCGGACAACCGTTCGCGGGCCATCACCGAAGCGATCAGCAGGGCCAGGGGCAGTTCGAGCACGAACAGCGGTTGCACGAGGGACAGCGCGCCCGTCGCCAGCGCCGCCGCCTGCCCCACCCCCGCGACGATCACGGCGAGGATCCCGGCGAGCCAGAGAGGACGCCGCACCAGGTCCAGGATCAGCCCGGGCCGGAAGGAGTCCGACCGGGGGACGGTCAGCGCGGCACGCCGCTGGAGCACGGTGGCCAGCGCGTTGCTGAACGCGGCACACAGCGCGAAGAGAACCGGCAGGACGACGCCCATGCCCCCATACTCTCCGGGAGCGGACGCCCGACGGGCGACGACACCGCCGTACGAACGAGCTCCTGCACGGCTGCCGGAGTTCGACCGGCGCCTGGGGTCCCCGACGCGGGATGCGTGCTTTCCCTGCTGAGGGAGGGAGTCGCCCGACCTGACGGACTCGGCGACGGATCCCGGCCTGGCTCCCGGCGCCGGACCGCCGCAAGTGCGCGGACCGGGTCCGTGGTTCGCGCGCGTGCTGCCGCGTGACCGCTCTGCGGGTGACGGACGGGCGTGGTACGTCTTGGGGAGTTCGGAAATGATCAAGCCCACGGGGGAGGGCGATGGATACCGCGCCGCAGCGGATACTCCTGGACGTTCGCATACTGGGGCCGCTCGAAGTGAGAATCGACGGGCGTGTCCTGGAAGTGCCGGCCACTCGGCAGCGCGCCATGCTCGGGGCGCTCGCGCTCAATGCCGGGAAGAGGGTCGGAATTCAGTATCTGGCCGACAGCATCTGGGAAGACGCGCTTCCCTCCGATCCGACCAATCAAATCGCCTCGATCGTGTCCGCGCTCCGCGGCACCCTTCGCCGGGTCGGGGCCCCGCAGGAGATCATCGCCACCCGGCGACCCGGCTACGAGCTCGATGTCGCGCACGGAGTCCGGGTGGACGCCGTGGAATTCCGCGCGGCCCACCGCGAAGCGCGCGGTTTCGTCGAGTCCGGTGATCTCCAGCGGGCCCTGCCCCTGATGGAGGCGGGCCTGAGGCTCTGGCGGGGGCCCGTGCTCTCCGGGCTGGGCAGTCAGGTGTGGCAGCCCGAGACACGACGGCTGGAAGAGGAGTACATCGCCCTGCGCGAAAGCTGCTCCGACATCCAGCTCGGCCTCGGCATGCACGAGGAGATGATCGTCGGGCTTTCGGCGTTCGTCGAGGAGCATCCTCTGCTGGAAAGACCCCGCGCCCAGCTCATGCAGGCGCTGTTCGAGTCCGGACGCCGGGCCGACGCCCTGGAGCTTTACCATTCCACCTCCGATCTCCTGCGGGAGGAACTCGGAGTGGTCCCGGGAAACGAGCTCCAGCGCATGCTGGAATCGGTGTTGTCCGGTCCCGCGGAGACGTCGAGGAAACCGCCGGTCTCCTTCCGCGTTTCGGGCTCCGGCGGTCGGGAGCACGGCGGGCCGGAGCACGGCGGGCAGGGTCAGGGCATTCCTTCGCTGTGCCAGCTCCCCGGGGATCTTCCCGAATTCGTCGGAAGGGACGGCGAGTTCGAGACGGCGGTCGCCCACCTGGCACAGTCGGAAGCAGTCCGGGCCGCGCCCGTGGCCGTGGTCGTCGGGCCGGGCGGCACCGGGAAGACGACGCTCGCCGTCCACATCGCCCACCGACTGCGCGACGTGTACCCGGACGGGCAGCTGTACGTGAACCTGGGCGGGATGAGCGGGAACCCGCTGTCGCCGCACGAGGCCCTGGGGCGGTTCCTACGGGATCTGGGAGTCGCCGGGTCGGCGGTGCCGGACTCGCTCGACGACCGGTCCGCGCTGTTCCGCAGCCTGCTGGCCAAGCGCCGGATCCTGCTGGTGCTGGACAACGCGGGCGACGCCGGGCAGCTGCGCCCGCTGCTGCCCGGCACCGGAAGCTGCGCCGTGCTGGTCACCAGTCGCGTGCGCCTGACGTCCGTACCCCACGCCCGGGTCCTCGAACTGGACGTGCTCGGCCCTGACCAGGCCCGGCAGCTGTTCAGTCGCATCCTCGGCGCCGACCGGGTGTCCGCCGAGCCCGAGGCGGCGGGCGCCCTGGCCGAGTACTGCGGCCGGCTGCCCCTCGCCGTACGCATCGTGGCGGCCAAGCTGGCGTCGAAGCCGCACTGGTCGCTGCGGAAGGCGGCGGCGCGGCTGGCGGACGAGCGCCGCCGGCTGGACGAGCTCGCGCACGAGGGGCTCGAGGTCCGCAGCAGCCTCGAACTGTCGCACCAGGGACTGGAGCCGCAGGCGCGTCGGCTGTTCCGCCGGCTGGCCATGCTCAGGGCCGGGGACTTCGCCGAGTGGGTGTGCGGGCCGCTGCTGGACCTCCCCGTCGACGAGGCGGAGGAAGTGCTCGAAGAGCTGGTGGACGCCCGCCTCGTCGACGTCGTCTCGCCGCCGGGCAGCAACCGCACGCGTTACCGCATGCACGATCTGGTCCGGCTCTTCTCGCTGGAGTGCCTGGAGGAGGGCGAGCCGCAGGCCGCGCGGACGGCGGCGTTACGGCGGACCGCCGCCACCACGCTGGCCCTGACCGATCTGGCGCACCGCAAGGTCTGCGGCGGCGACTTCACCGTGATCCACAGCCGCAACGTCCGCCCGGCCGTGGACCCGGACATCGTCGGGCGCGTGGCCGCCGACCCGCTGGGGTGGTACGAGGCCGACCGGACGACCGTCACCTCCATGTGCGTCCAGGCGGCGGAGCACGACGAGGACGAGCTCGCCTGGGACCTGGCGGCCACGTCCCGTTGTCTGTTCAGCATCCGCTTCCACTTCGACGACTGGCAGCGCACCCACGAGGTCTCGCTGGACGCCGCACGGCAACAGGGCAACAAACGCGGTGAGGCGAGCGTGCTGCTGGGGCTCGGTGACCTCTACCTGACGCGGCGTGCGTACGACGAGGCGCTGCCCCTCTTGCGACGGTCGCAGGAGCTCTTCGGGGAGGTGGGCGAGCACCACGGGCGCGCCCTCGCCCAGCGCAAGGCGGCGTGCGCCGACCGGGTCCAGGGACGCACCGCCGAGGCGCTGGAGAGCTGGCGGCGGTGCCTGCCGGTCCTGGCGGAGGCCGGCGACCTCGAGGCGCAGGCGCAGGTCCTGCGCTGGACCGCGCAGACCCTGCTGGAGCTGGGACGCGCCGACGAGGCGGAGACGTCGCTGCTCGCCGCGGAGAGCATGGCCGCGTCCTTCGCGGGGCGCAGCGCCGGTCAGGTGCGGCTGGCCCGCGGCGATCTCGCGCTGGCCCGTGACGAGCTCGCCGCGGCGCACGAGAACTACCGCCGGGCCCTGGAGGTGACCGACCGGCTGGGTGACCGGAGCGGGAGCTGCGCGGCGCTGCTGGGGCTCGGCACCGTCGACGTCCGGTCGGGTCGTACGGCTCGGGGCCGGGAGCGGCTGGAGAAGGCGCGGGCCGACGCGCGGGCCATCCAGGACCCGCTGCTCGAGCTGGAGGTCCTGTTGAGCCTGGCCGACGCGCGGGAGCGGGACGGGGAGCCGGGCGAGGCCCGTTCCCTGCTGACGCAGGGAGCGGAGCTGTGCCGTCGGATCGGCGCCGCGTCCCGGCTCGAACGGTTCACGGCGGCGCTGTCCGCTCAGTCCGGCGGGACCGCGGGCAGGGACGTGACGTAGGTGTTGGCGCCTTCCCGTGCCCGCACCACCACGCCGGTCGGCCGTCCGGCGTCCAGGGTGACCTGGAGCGTGCGCTCGTCGCTCCAGCCGCGCATCCGGAACTCGCCGTGACCGATGTGTTCCAGGGCGCAGAAGGGCCGGCCGTCCATGACGAGGAGGAGCGTGTCGCGGCGCGGGACCAGCTGCGCCGCGACCACGCCCCGCAGGAGCCGGTGGGGCAGGAAGTGGCCCGGCTGCTCCCAGTTCGCGAAGGACTCCGGCAGGGCGAAACGGCAGGCGTGGCGGGCCAGGTCGGCCGGTCGGAGCGGGATCTCGCGGCGCCGTTCGAGGGCCGCGGGCGGCCTCAGCCGGGGGCGCAGCTCCTCGGGGAAGAGCTCGGTCACGCCTGAGGTGTGGTGCAGGTCGACGACCAGGTGGACGAGGTCCGTGGCGTGGTCGTTCACCAGGGCGTGCTGGCGCCACGCGGCGGAGAACCACAGGCCGCCGGCGGTCCAGCGGTGGCTGCCGTCCGGGAAGACGACCTTCGTCCTCGCTCCGCTCACGATCGGGAGGTGCAGGCGGCACAGGCCCCACGGCGGCCCGTTCTTCACGGACCGCAGGCCCTTGAAGACGGCGCCGGGTGCGAGGGCGATCAGCCGTACGGCGCGGAGCGGGGCGGGGAGCGCGGCGAGGAACGCGCCCAGCGCGGGAAGCCGCTCGCACCAGGGGGTCGGTGCGAAGGCCTCCAGGCCGGGGCCCGCGGGGTCGGTCCGGTGGGGGTCGCCGCCGGGGCTGCGCAGCGGCAGGACGCGCCGCCCTTCGGCGACGGCGAGGGGCGCGCCGCTGCCGGAGAGGGCCTCGACCTCGTCGCGCATCGCGGCGAGGTCGACGGCGGGGCCGAGACCGGTCGCGGGGCCGAGGTCGACGGCGTTCGGCAGTGACCGTCCCTGCGGGTCGTGGATGCGCTGGAGTCCGGTCACGGTCTCACCCGAACTGGTCGAACGCGAGCTTCAGGACCAGCACGCTCACCACCACGAGCAGCACCACGCGCACGAAGCCGGAACCGCGCTTGAGGGCGGTCCGCGCCCCGAGCGTGGCGCCCGCGATGTTGCACAGCGCCATGGCCGCGCCGAGCAGCCACAGCACCTGCCCCTGGTAGGCGAAGACGGTCAGCGCCCCGAGGTTGGTGCCGACGTTCACGACCTTCGCGAGCGCCGAGCTCTGGAGGAACTCCAGGGCCAGCATGCTCGTGAAGATCATGATGAGGAACGTCCCGGTGCCCGGGCCGAACACACCGTCGTAGAAGCCGATGCCGCATCCCGCCAAGGCCACGGCGAGGAGCCGGCGGCGGCTCCCCACGGCGTCCGCGTCCTCGACGACGGAACCGAACTGCGGGCGCAGCACGACGAACACCGCCACCGCGATCAGCAGGGCCATGATGACCGGCCGGAACCAGCTCGCCGGAAGGCTCGAGGCCGACAGGGCGCCGAACCCGGCCGCCGGGACGGCCAGCAGGGCGGCCGGCAGGGCGACGGACCTGTCCAGCTTGGTCCGCCGCGCGTACGTGGCGGCCGCCACGGTCGTCCCGGTGATGGCGGTGAGCTTGTTCGTGCCGAGCGCGGCCGCGGGCGGCAGGTGGGGGAACGCCATCAGGAGGGCGGGGATGAGGATGAGCCCTCCCCCGCCGACGACGGCGTCGACCCAGCCCGCGGCGGCCGCCGCGAAGAGGAGACCGGCGACAACCTCGACGTCCACTCAGAGCACCCCGGTGATCTTCGAGAGCGCCGGCAGAACGCGCGGCCGCGGCATCATGCTCTCG
>NZ_JBITXX010000023.1:0-82298 GCF_044544925.1 Streptomyces sp. NPDC053431
CTCACGGCGTCGAAGAAGACGCCGGAGCGGGTTTGGCTCGGTGAGGTGTCGTCGGTGATCCTCCAGCAGTCCCTTCGTGACCTGGACACCGCCTACCGGAACTTCTTCGACTCCCTCAAGGGAAAGCGGCCCAAGATGGGGCCGCCCCGGTTCAAGTCGAAGCGGGATACCCGGCAGGCGATCCGTTTCACCGGGAACGCCGGATGGAAGATCACTCCCGGCGGAAAGCTCCGTCTGCCCAAGGTCGGCGACGTGGCGGTGAAGTGGTCACGCACCCTGCCGTCCACCCCCACCACCGTGACCGTGATCAAGGACTCCGCCGGTAGGTACTTCGCGTCGTTCGTCGTGGAGACCGGCCCCGAAGAAGTCTTGACCCCGGTCATGTCGGAGGTCGGTGTAGACCTCGGGCTGGGGCACTTCGCCGTCCTGTCCGACGGTCGGAAGATCGACAGCCCGCGCTTCCTGCGCAGGGCTGAGAAGCACCTGAAGAAGAGTCAGCGCTCCTTGTCCCGCAAGGAGAAGGGCAGCGCCAACCGGACCAAGGCCCGCGTCAAGGTGGCCCGCGCTCACGCACGGGTCGCCGACGCGCGGCGTGAGTTCCACCACCAGCTCTCCACCAAGCTGATCCGCGAGAACCAAGCCATCGCGGTGGAAGACCTGGCGGTCAAGGGACTCGCCCGCACACGCCTTGCCAAGTCCGTGCACGATGCTGGATGGTCACAGTTCACGACCATGCTCGCGTACAAGGCGAGCCGGTACGGGCGCACTTTCGTGCGCGTCGGCCGGTTCGAGCCGACCTCTCAGGTCTGCTCGGCCTGCGGTGTCAAGGACGGCCCGAAGCCCCTGCACGTCCGCGTGTGGCAGTGCAAGGAGTGCGGGGCCGTCCTTGACCGAGACATCAACGCGGCGGTCAACGTCGCGAAGGCGGCCGGACTGGCCGTGTCAGCCCGTGGAGCGCAGGTAAGACGGGGACTCATCCCCGCACAGCGCGATGAAGCAGGAACCCACCCGCAGCCGCGCCCGACAACGGCGCGACAGACGGGAATCGCCCTCCATTAGGCGGGCGAGGATGTCAAGACGCGCTGTGGATCCCGACCCGACCGACGCTCGCAGCCGTTCGGCCGGCCTGGCCGGTCGCTGCACGGTTGCCGCCCACAGGGACGAGCCATCGCCTCGCGGCCGCTTCGAGGCATGGATGAGGACTCATCCAGGTCGGCGCGGCGGCGGCACCCACGGTACGTCACTCTCCGATGCCGGGAACAGCCACCGGACCGGTCGTGGGCGCTCGGGCTCCCCCAGGAGGCCGGGGACCCGTTGACATGCCGAGGCGCTCCGGTCGACCGGACCGGTCGAGCGGAGCGCCCAAGGGAAGTGCCTGCCGGCGTGGTCGCCGCCGGAGGCGGGTGCGACCCGGTGGCCGGTCAGCCGGTGGTGAGGAACTCGAGCGTGTCGATCACACGGTTGGAGAAGCCCCACTCGTTGTCGTACCAGGCGACCACCTTGACGTGGCGGCCGTCGACGCGGGTGAGGGCCGAGTCGAAGATGGAAGAGGCGGGGTTGCCCGTGATGTCGGACGAGACGAGCGGGTCGTCGGAGTACTCGAGGACGCCGGCGAGCGGCCCGTCCGCCGCGGCGCGGTAGGCCGCCAGCACGTCGTCGCGCGTCACGTCGCGGGCGACGGTCGTGTTGAGCTCGACGATCGAGCCCACCGGCACCGGTACGCGGATCGAGTCGCCCGACAGCTTGCCGTCGAGGTTCGGCAGCACGAGGCCGATCGCCTTGGCGGCGCCGGTCGTGGTCGGCACGATGTTGACGCCGGCGGCCCGGGCACGACGGGCATCGCGGTGCGGACCGTCCTGCAGGTTCTGCTCCTGCGTGTACGCGTGCACGGTGGTCATGAACCCGTGCTCGATACCGGCCAGTTCGTCGAGGACCGCGGCCAGCGGCGCGAGCGCGTTGGTGGTGCAGGAGGCGTTCGAGACGATCGTGTGCACGTCCGGGTCGTAGGCGTCGTTGTTGACACCGAACGCGAGCGTGACGTCGGCGCCGTCCGACGGGGCGCTGACGAGCACCTTCTTCGCGCCGGCGTCGAGGTGGGCGCGGGCGGCCTTGGCCGAGGTGAAGCGACCGGTGGCCTCCAGGACGATGTCGACGCCGAGCTCGGCCCACGGCAGCTGCGCGGGCTCACGCTCGGCGAGCACCTTGATCCGACGGCCGTCGACGACGAGGGCGTCTCCGTCGACGGTCACCGGGCGCCCGAGCCGGCCGGCCGTGCTGTCGTACGCGAGGAGCCGGGCGAGGGTGGCGGGCTCCGTCAGGTCGTTGACGGCGACGACCTCGAGGGCGCTGTCGCGTTCCAGCAGGGCACGCAGCACGTTGCGTCCGATGCGGCCGAATCCGTTGATGGCGATGCGAGTCATGAGTGATGTCCCTTTCCCTTGGCCACCAGGCTCGCCCGCGGCCGACGCCGCTGACAGTGGCGGGATCGCCACGGTTCAAAAGGATCTCGCCACCGCGAGGTAGGGGCAGGTTACTCGCCGCGGGTGAAGGTGCGCCGGTACTCGCTCGGTGTGGTGCCGAGGATCCGCTGAAAGTGCAGACGCAGGTTCGCGCCGGTGCCGAGACCGACGTCCGCGGCGATCTGTTCGACGCTGCGCTCCGAGCGCTCGAGCAGTTCGCGCGCGAGGTCGACGCGGGCGCGCATCACCCACTGCATCGGCGTGTAGCCGGTCTCTTCGACGAAACGCCGCGAGAACGTGCGCGGCGAGACCCCGGCCTGCCGGGCGAGGGTGTCGAGGGAGAGGGGCTCGCCGAGCCGGTGCAGCGCCCACTCGCGGGTGGTGGCGAACCGCTCGCCGAGCGGCTCGGGGACACTGCGCGGCACGTACTGGGCCTGGCCGCCGCTGCGATAGGGGGCGGCGACCAGACGCCGGGCCGCGTGGTTGGACGCGGCCACTCCGAGGTCGCCGCGCAGGATGTGCAGGCACAGGTCGATGCCGGAGGCGGCGCCGGCCGAGGTCAGCACGCTGCCCTCGTCGACGAACAGCACGTTCTCGTCGACCTGGACGAGCGGATAGCGGGCCATCAGGGCCCGTGTGTAGTGCCAGTGCGTCGTGGCGCGCCTGCCGTCGAGCAGGCCCGTGGCGGCGAGCGCGAAGGCTCCCGTCGAGATGGCGGCGAGCCGCGCGCCCCGGTCGTGGGCGGCGACCAGCGCGTCGACGACGGCCCGCGGCGGGTCGTCGCGGTCGGGGAAACGGTAACCGGGGACGAACACGATGTCGGCCCACGCGAGCGCTTCGAGGCCGTGGGCGACGTAGTACGCGAGGCCGTCGCCCCCCGTCACGAGCCCGGGTGTCGCCCCGCACACCCGTACCTCGTAGGGCATGCTCGCGCGGGTCGTGAACACCTGCGCGGGAATGCCGACATCGAGCGGCTTCGCACCGTCGAGCACGAGGACGGCGACACGGTGAAGGCGGGGGGCTGGCACAGGAAGAGCCTACGGGGGACGTGACTCCCGAGACGTCCGGGCCGGGTCGCGGGACGGAGTCGCGCGTCACGGGTCGGCCGGCGAGGACACCGGCGCGGCGCGATCCGGTCGAGCAGTCGTCCATCAGCACTGAGGGACGCTTTCCCGCAGGGCGAGGCCGTAAGGCATGATCGCAAACATGAGCGGATCGAACCGGGAGCTGCTCTCCCGGATGTGGGACAAGCACATGAGCGCGCCGTTCCCCCCGCGCATGCGCGGTCGAGTGATCGAAGGCGAGGACATGGTGTTGCTCGACGCGGACATCGCGGGCTGTGTCCTCTCGTCGCTGCGAGGTCCGCTGGACGAGAAGCGTCGCGAGGTCCTGCTCGTCTGCCTCGCGGCCGTGGAGAAGGTCCTGCCGTCGATCCGTGACGAGGACGGCGCGAGCGAGTACTACGCACACCTGCGGGACATGGCTGCGTCGGCCGTCCAACTGGGGAACGTCGACGCTCGGTAGCTCACAGCGGTACTGCGCCCCCACGTCGGACGGTCACCGCCGGAGTCTTCCCCGTCGCGGATCTCATCCTCCGAACCGAGGGCCTGGGCCGCGCCGGCAACGCGCTGGTCGCCGTACGCAGGGCCGGCCCTGTCTCTTCGACGAGCACGCAGCCCCGTGGCGTTTCCCGCTGCGGGTATATCGGAGTGCGCGGTGAGTGGGTGGACCGTAGGGTCCGGGCACTATGACCAGGTATCAGCCACGCCTCTGCGCTGACGAGCTCCTTCACGTCCTGCGTGCCCGCTCTCCCCAGTCGCCTCCGGAGCGACTCACTACAGCCGCAGGCATTGAGGTCATCGGAGTGTCCGTGCCGCGGGAGAGGATCCGTGACGTCTGGGACGAATGGCGCGGACAGCACGGTGAGACCGGTTGGTGGCCCTACGTCGGCCGGATGTCGCCGGACGACGTGGCCCGAGCCAGTCTTCACGACGGCGTCGATGCCGCTGCCCTGGAGAACCTGAGGGCCGAGGTGGTGTGCCAGGACCACGACGCGCGTGCGGCCTCCGTGGGGGTGTCCAGCTTCCGGTGGTCGATGGAGTGCGTCGGTGGGGACGAGGAGGATCGCGAGGGCTGGAGAGACGACTACGAGCCCGATCGGCTCGCACCGCGCCTGGGACCTGAGCTCGTCCAGCCGCTGCCGGGGGTGTCGCGCTGGGGGTCCGGGGATCGGGACACCTGGGGTCGGGGACCCCGGTGGCTCACCTTCGTGCCGGTGCGTGGAGGTTACGAGGTGCCCGTGGTCCTGCCCCACCTGATCGGGACGGGCAACTGGTTCGGGTACGGCGACCGGATCCTCACTCCCGCCGACGACGCGGCGCTGCTCAGGCGCTGGCAGGAGCAGTGGGGCGCCGAGCTCTTCCTCGCCCAGGGCGCGTATCTGGAGCTGGTGGTGGACAGACCGCCGTTGGCTCCCCGGGCGGCGGCGCAGGCAGCGACGGAGTTGCTGGGCTACTGCTCCGACACCGTGCAGGACCCGCGGACCGCCGGCGACGGCATGGTTCGTTCGACGGTCTGGTCGCTGTGGTGGGACTGAGCGACGCCTGCCCCACCGCGATGATGCTCCTGTTGGTCGTCAAGCCCTGTGACTTGAGCGAGCCGTATTGTGGCCGGGTGCGGTACTTGGCGGAGTCATTCGTTCTTGGGGCCTTGCGGCGGGGCCGTTCGGTCGAGCAGTTCCTTGGACCGTGCGGCTCGGCCGAGCACCCTGGTGTGCGCTATGTCGAGGTCCGTGCGACGAAGGGGCCGTTTGAGGTCTACCTCCACGCAGTCGAGGACGTCGGCAGCGAGAGCTTCTTGGACCTGGGGGAGTTCCCGCCGTTCGATCCGGATGACGAGGTCAGCGAGTTCGGCCTGCTCCTGGGCATGGCTGAAGACCCGCTGGCTGCGCTAAAGGTTGCCGAGCAGCGCGTTGGAGCCGAGCGGGGCCGGTGGGTCAACGAGGGCGTCGTCCAGGACGAGTACGGCGACTTCGTTCGCGCTGGTCGGCCAGCGGGTGTCTCCGCCGATGGTCGGAAGTGGCCGACAGTGCCGGATGGTGCCTGACCTCGCGTGTGATCAAGCGGCGCTGAGCCGGTCTCGGTAGGCGCTGGCGAGTTCGTCGTCGCGGCGGAGCCGGCGTTCGAGGTTGGAGATGGCGGTCGGCCAGACTCCGACTTGGCGGGCGGCGGCGGTGAGCGTGATGTTCTTGGACTGCCGCAGCGGCCGCAGTCCGCGATGTCCGGGACGGTGGCCGTGGTGGTGAGGCAGCGGAACATCTTCCGGACGATGGCTCGTTTCAGGAGCCGGATGATCTCCTTCTTTGTCCGACCGGCGTCGGTCTGGCGAGCGATCGGCGGTGTCGGGGCCGACCCCGTAGGCGGCCCGCAGGCCGGGGTTGGGAGTCGACCCCGCCGAACACGTACTGGTCTGCGGTGTCCGCTGCGACCGCTGATGTCATGCCGCTGAGTATCAGCATCAATGTCAGTGCCGCCTGGGAGGCTCCTGCGCATGAAGCAGAAGATCATGCCCACCCTCACCCAGATCACCCGGGCGCACGAGGTCGGTCCCGACCTGAGGCGTCAGCTCGTCGACTGCTGGGTCGCGGTCACGAACGCGGGTGGTGCGGCCGGATTCCCTTTTCCTCCGGTCCGGGAAGACGACGTCGTCCCGGTCGCGGACGAGCTCCTGGGCAGTCTCGACCCGTCGTGCAGCCGACTCGTCGTCGCCGAATACGACGGGGCGCTTGCCGGATGGGTGGTCCTCAGGCGTGATCCCTTTCGGCTGGTCGCGCACTGGGGCACGGTTCACCACCTCCAGACGCACCCGAGCTTCCGCGGGCGCGGTGTCGGATCCGCCCTCATGCGAGAACTGCGGAAGGTCGCCCGTGACGAGCTGGGGCTCGAACAGCTCCGGCTGGCGGCTCGGGGCGGGATGGGTCTCGAGGACTTCTACGGGCGTCTCGGGTGGCGGGAGACGGGCCGCTGGCCCGGAGCCCTGCGCTTCGCGCCCGACGACACCCGCGACGAGGTCCTGATGCTCCTCGATCTCCTGACCACCAGGCCCTGAGGCCGGCTTTCGGCGGGGGCGGCCGTCGTTCGGTGGGGCGGAAGGGCGTTGTGGGGCGGGCGAGTTGGGGCACGCGCTCACGGGTGGTGATCGGGGGGATTCACGAGGTGAGAAATTAGGTGAATCCTTTACTGAATTCCCGTCAATAGTCGTCGGCGTTTATTTCGATTACATAACAGGATCGCCGGAAAGGCCTGGACCAATACTCTGCGACGCGCGTAATTCCCCTAATTTTAAAGCGAGTTGAGTGTTCATCAGATACGGCACCGTAGGTAACGGAATGGATTCTTTGAACACTCTCCCCTTTGTCCGAATTCTTCACCGGGAGGTTCTGACAGGCTTCCGCGCACCCAGTCTTCTGACCAAAGAGTTGAGGTGTGCATGTCTAGACATCGGAAGCCGAAGCAGACTCAGGCACGCGAGGTCCGGCCTCGCAGACGCTTCATAGGCGTCACCACCGCCATGGCGCTCGCGGCGGTCGTGGCCGGGGGGATCGCCTACCAGGCGGGGCGGGCGGACGGGGGCACGACGCCACTCGCCCGCCTCGAGACCCCCGCCACCGACATCGCCGTCCCCGCCGCCGCGCCGGCCAGGGACGAAGAGCCGGAGCCGATCCAGAAGAAGCCGGCCAACCAGCCGGCCCGGGGCATGGTCTACGACGGTCTCAAGGTGGCCCCCGAGGGAGACCGCTGCGCAGGCGTCTACGCCACCGCCACCGGCCACTGCACCCACGGCCCCGACGCCCCGCCGACGGGCGTCGACATCAAGAAGGACACTCCGCCCGCGGTCAAGTCCGCGGCCCTCGCCGCCGATCCGGCCGAACCGGCCGCTCAGCAGCCCGCGCCCCGTAAGAGCCAGGGGCCCTCGCAGGACGCGCCCGCCGTCGACGCGCGGGCCCCGCGTACCGCGGCCGCCGCCGCGCCGAGCCCCACCGCCCCGGCCGTCACGGGCACCACCACCACCGCCGCCGGGCCCGCCGGACAGACCGTCCAGTGCGACGGCGACGGCAGCACCGGCAACCGGGTCCAGGTCGTGTACGTCCACGGCCCCGGCCGCGACCGGTACTCCGAGTACCTCGCCTCCTTCCGCAAGTGGGCCGCCGACGCCGACGTCATCTACTCGGTCAGCGCGCAGGAGACCGGCGGCGTCCGCCACATCCGGTACGTGACGGCCGCGGACTGCACGCCCACCGTGCTCGACATCGAACTCCCCGACTCCGCCCTGTCCGAGTTCAGCGCCACCAACCGGGCGCTCGCCGCCAAGGGCCTCGACCGGCGCGACCGCAAGTACATGATCTTCGCCGACGCGCAGGTGTACTGCGGCATCGGCACCTTCGCCGGGGACGAGCGGCCCGGCCAGTCCAACCTGAGCAACTTCGGTCCCTCGTACGGCCGTACCGACAGCGGCTGCTGGGGCGGGCACACCGCGGCCCACGAACTCGGCCACAACCTCGGCGCGGTCAACAACAGCGCGCCCAACACCAGCCGTGGCGCGCACTGTACGGACGAGTGGGACGTGATGTGCTACTCGGACAGCCCGTACTACCCGCAGATGCGCAACGTCTGCACCAACCGGGCCTCCGAGAACGTCCTCGACTGCAACCACGACGACTACTTCCACACCAGCCCCCGGCCCGGCAGCTATCTCGCCACGCACTGGAACATCGCCGACAACCAGTTCCTGATGCGCGCCCAGGGCGGCGGCACCGGACCGGACCCGACTCCGAGCCCCACGCCCACGCCCACCCCGACGCCCACCCCGACCGGGCCGCGGCCCGGCGCCGGACCGGACGTGACGGCCGGCCAGATCCAGGCTGACTCCGTCGTGGTGAGCTGGCCGCGGGTCACCGACGCGTCCTGGTACCAGGTGCTCCTCGACGGCCGGCACCTGACGTGGGTCCAGAGCACCGCGCTGCGGATCTACAACCTGCGGCCGGGCACCTCGCACACCGTCGCCGTCTCCGTCCGCGACAGCCAGGGCCGCGACAGCGGGCCGGGCCGCGCGACGAGCTTCCGCACCGCCGAGGCGGGCGGCACCACCGCCCCCGCCACCCGTTACCTGCTCTCCAACGGCAGCACCGGGCTGAGCGCCCAGCTGTGGGGCGGCCGCAGCGCCGACGGCACGGTGCTGGTCGGTGCCCAGAGCAACGGGTACGAGCAGCAGCAGTGGTACTTCGACGACGCGGGGAGCGGTCTCGTGCGGGTCCGGTCCGCGGCCTCGGGCAAGTGCCTGCAGCCCGGCGGCACGCCTGCCCCCGGCATGTGGGTGGCCCAGCAGCCCTGCGCCTCCGGCTCCGCGGCCCAGCAGTGGCGGATGACGGTCGCGAACGGCGTGGTCACGCTCGCCGACCGGAGCGGGTCCTACGCCCTGACCGTCAGCAGCCGTCCCTACTACGGGGCCTGGCTGCTCGACCTCCAGCGCGTCGACGGACGGCCGGCGCAGATCTGGACGGTCCGCCGGGCCGGCTGAGCCGGGCCGGAGGATCCGACCGCATCGCACATCGGGCGGGCCGCCGATCGGCGGCCCGCCCCCAGCCCCACGACTTCCCTCCACCGCCGGACCGGAGCACCGCCATGCACACCGTCACCCGCCCCGTACTCGTCCTCGGCACAGCGCTCGCCCTCGGCCTCGCCCTGCCGCAGGTCGCCGTGGCCCACGGCGACACCCTGGAGGTGGTCGTCACCGGCCACCGGGACGGCCACGTCCTCACCCAGGTGACCTGGCAGAACGACGGAGACCCCGTCGACGAGCAGGTCGCCGCGGTGGTCAGCGCCGTCAGCGTGGACGGCCGGCGTACGGTCGGCCCCTGGAAACTCGTCCGCGGCGCCCGCCCGGCCGACTGGACCACCGCCGAAGCCCTGCCGGCCGGCACCTGGACGGTCACGGTCGCGGCCGGCGAGCCCGGACTCGGGCACGCCGAGCGGCAGTTGACGGTCGCCGCCGTGCCGTCGTCGCCCGGCGTCTCCTCGGTTCCGGGCGGGACCGCGGCCGCGCCCACCCCCACGCCCACCCGTGCCCCCGCATCTGCGGCGGCGCAGAAGTCGGCGTCGACTTCCGGCGGTTCGCGGTCTTCGTCCGCGTCGCGCTCCGCGCCCGAGGACAGGGACAAGGAGAGCTGGGCCATCGGTCCGACCACGGTCGGGCTGGTGGTCGCCTCGCTCGCGGGAGCCGGCGCCGGGGTGTGGATACGGCGCAGGCGCGGCGGGCGGCGCTGACCGCCTGCCGGCTCGTCCCCTGTCCTCCCCGCCTCCTTCCGCCCCTCCCCGTCCGTTCCCTTAACCACTCGTGAGGGCCTGCTCAAGGCCGCCTTAAGGGTGGCGGCGCAGGGCTCTGAACAGGTGGTCTCCGCATCCGGCCGCCCTAGGGTGCCGAACGTGACCACCCAGCCTCCGCACCCCCTCTACACCCCGCTCACCGTGCGGGTGGCGGCACCGGTACGCCCTGCCGCCGTCCCGTCCGCGCCGCCGAAACGGGGCGGTGCCGCCTCACCGCGCCTCGATCCCGTCCGGCTGCGTACCGCCGTCGTCGCGGGCGCCGGCGTGGTCGCGCTCGCCTGGGGCCTCCAGGCGCGGCCGTCCGCCCGGCTCGACGCGCTCTTCGCGAGCGGCGCCCACCTGACCGGGTTGCTCGCGGGGTACGGCGTCCTGGTCATGCTGCTCCTGATGGCCCGGATACCGGCCGTCGAGCACGGCGTCGGCGCAGACCGGCTCGCCCGTTGGCACGCCCGGGGCGGGCGCCACGTCCTCGGTCTCGTCGGCGCCCACGGGGCGCTGGCCCTGTGCGGTTACGCCGCTCATACCGGCACCGACCTGGTGACCGCCACAGGCCGGCTGCTCGGCTACCCGTGGATCGCCGCGGCGTGTGCCGGCACGGTGCTGTTCGTCGCCGTCGGCGTCAGCTCCGCCCCGGCCGTACGCCGCCGGGTCCGGCACGAGACCTGGCGCCGGCTGCACCTGCTCAGCCACCTCGCCGCCGCCTTCGGGTTCGTCCACCAACTCGCCGGGCCCGACGTCGCCGGCAACCTGCTCACCGTCTGGCTGTGGTCGATGGCCCACGCCTCCGTGGCCGTCGTCCTCCTCTGGTACCGGATCGTCGTCCCCCTCCGGCAGGCGTTCCGGCACGACCTGCGGGTCGTCGGGGTCGTCGACGAGGCGCCCGACACGGTCTCCGTGCTCGTGCGGGGCACGGGACTGGCGGAGCTGCGGGCCGAGCCCGGGCAGTTCTTCCGTTGGCGGTTCCTGCGCCCCGGCCTGCGCTTCACCGCCCTGCCCTTCTCGCTCTCCGCGCCCGTTCACGACGACACCCTGCGCATCACGGTGAAGGCGCTCGGCGACCACACCCGGCGGATCCGCAGGCTGCGGCCCGGGACCCGGGTGGTGGCCACCGGCCCGTTCGGCGCGCTCACCGCCCACCGGCGTACCCGTCGCAAGGTGCTGCTGCTCGCCGGCGGTGTCGGCATCACCCCGCTGCGGGCGCTGTTCGAGACGCTGCCCGGCGGTCCGGGCGACCTCACCCTGCTCTATCGGGCGTCCGACACGACCGGTCTGGTCCTGCGCGAGGAGTTGGAGGCCATCGCCCGCGAGCGGCAGGCCGCGCTGCACTACCTCCTGGGGCCCTCCGACGACGTCTTCGACCCGCTCGCGCCGCGTGCGTTGCGGGGTCTGGTGCCGGATCTCGCCGCGCACGACGTCTACCTGTGCGGGCCGCCGGGGATGGCGCGGGCGGCGACCGCGTCCCTGATCCGGGCCGGGGTGCCGGCCGGCCGTATCCACAGTGAGGACTTCCACGATGTCTAGACACCGCCGCCTCCCGGCTCCCGCGTCCCCGCAGAGGTCCGGGCGCCTCACCGCCGCCGCACTCGTCAGCGCCGGGGCGCTCGCCGCAACGCTGCTGACCGCGGTCGGCCGGCCGGCGGCGCCTCCCGCCCCCGACCGCGAACCCCGCATCACCACCCCTGAGACGGCTCGGCTCTCCGGCATCTGATCACGGCGCCCTCCGCGAGGGAGAAGGGGAGCCGGTACGCCGGGACCGGTCGATGCGCCGGGACCGGTCGATGCGCCCGGACCGGTCGATGCGCCGGGATCGGTCGGACTCGCACGGCAGACCCGCGTCCGAGCCCCTACTTGATCAACGCGTTGGCGACCGCGATCACCAGCCCGATCGTCGCGTCCGCGAGCCCCACCAGCACGGCCGAGCGGCGCCGGTAGCCGGACCTCAGCGCTGCGAAGGTGCCCCAGGCGCCCAGCAGCAGGGTGTTGAGGGTCAGGCCGACCGTCGTGACCGGCCCCTCGTCCCAGTCCGCCGCGCCGGCCAGCAACAGCAGCGCCACGGTGGGCAGAACGGCGACGACCAAGGGCCACTCGTCCCCCAGCGCGGTGATCAGGCGTTTCCAGCGGACGGCGGCGCTGCCGGTGTGATGCGTGGCCATGTGGTGCGCGTATCCGTGCACCAGGCCCGCGGCGACGGCCATGACCCGCCCACGGCTCGGCCGGGGGCGGGAACCACGTGACACTGATCATGAAGATCCTGGGAATCGAGGGACTGCCGCCACGCGTCCCAGTGGATGTGGGTCGGCCCGGCCCCGCCCGCGAACGGAAGCCCCCAGGGAGAAGTGAGGTATGTCAGTGATCTGCGTCGGAGGCATGATCGGGATCGGCAAGACGAGTGTCGCCGAGCTGCTCGCCAAGGAGCTGGGCAGCGACGTCTTCTACGAGAGCGTGGACGACAACCCGATCCTGCCGCTCTTCTACACGGCGAGCCCCGAGGAGGTCCAGGCCAAGCGCTACCCCTTCCTGCTCCAGCTCTACTTCCTCCAGACGCGGTTCGCCTCGATCAAGGAGGCGTACAAGCAGGGCGACAACGTCCTCGACCGTTCCATCTACGAGGACTGGTACTTCGCCAAGGTCAACCACGACCTGGGCCGCATCAGCTCCCTCGAGATGCAGGTGTACGAGGGGCTGCTGAACGAGATGATGCGGGAGATCGACAGCCTCCCGTACCGGAAGGCACCCGACCTCATGGTCTACCTCAAGGCGGACTTCGAGACGGTGCTCAAGCGCATCGGGTTGCGCGGCCGGGACTTCGAGCAGGACGAGGCACTCGTCGAGTACTACCGGACGCTGTGGTCCGGCTACGACGACTGGGTGCACAAGCACTACTCGGCCAGCGACGTCCTCGTCATCGACATGAATCGCACCGACGTGGTGAAGAACCCCGACGACGCGGCCCGCGTGGCGCAGGAGGTCAAGGACGCCCTGGCCGCCGCGAGGCGCCGCGCCTGAACCGCCGGCGCCTGCTGATGCCGCCACGGCTGCACTGCCGCGTCGGGGTCGGTCAGTCGTCTTTGCGGCACCTGGGTACCCACGAGTGCGTCATCCACGCGGACACACTGCCAGGTCCGGCGCCGCCTTTCACGGCCGGGCCCCGCCTCCCGGCAGGGATGGAGACGTCGACCCACGCGCGGCCGGGCCGGTGGTGAACCCGGACGTACCGTTACACGAATTGGGTTCGCTGCCTGTCGGGAAGCGTCCTGCCCGCCGTCACTGTGGCCGATACTGCCTGCATGGAGGATCTCGACACCATGCAGGAACTGCTCGCCGCCCTTTGCGCCGACGACCCGTGGACCGCGCTGGACGCGCTGAAAGACGACGGGCCCGGCCGCCTCGCCGAGGCGGTCACAAAGTTGTACCGGTCCGACGCGGACCGGGCGGCGTTCCGCCCGTATCTCAGCTGGTTCTTGCGGAGCCTTGGCGATCCCGGCGACGAGGTGTTGCTGCGCTTGTTCGCCGAGCCAGCGTTCACCGCCGACGAGCGCCAAGACCTGCTGAGGGCCGCCGTGGCGCGTGGGCTGCGGCTGCCTGCCGAGCTGCTGCGGGCGTTCGCGGACGAGGCACGCGCCGGTGACCCGCCGGTCCCCGAACTTATTGACGCTATGGGGCTCTCCGGCGACACGTCTTTCGCGCCGCGCCTCGGCGCCCTCCTCGGGGACACTGCCGCCCCGCGCGGTCGCGCCGCGCTCGCCCTGGCCCGCCTCGGCGCCCGCGAATGGACGGCACCGATCGCCGAGCGATTGCCGGAGGTGACCGGCCTCGACCATACCGCGTTCGCCGTCGCCCTGGAGCTGATGGGCGACCCCGCCGCCGTACCGTACCTGGTTCGATGGCTCGCCGAGAGCGGGCAGGATCGGGTGTACGACGTCCACCACGCACTCATACGGCTCACCGGACGCGACCCGCTCCTGCCGGAAGGGGCGGATGGGGCGGCTTACGCGGCGGCCGTGCGTGCCGCCTGGGCCGACGGCCGCACCGAGCGCGCTCCCGTTAACGTGCGGAACATCGTTGTGGAGTCCCGCTCCCGGGCCCGGTTTTCCGTCGACGGTGGCGCTGGCCGGATCCGGGTCGCCTTCGACCCGCCGTCACCCGGCTCCACCTGGCCGCGCTGGGGCCGGTCGCTGATGTTCGACCGAAAGCCGCTGTACGGCGTCGGCTCGTCGTGCGGCACGTGCGAGCTGGTCCTGACGTTGCTGAACTGGCCCGACGACGAGGCGACCCGGATCGCGGCCCGCATGCGCGGGCGGCTCGCCCACCTGGACCGGCTCGACGCAACGCTGCTCGCCGAATGGAGTCCCGTGCTCGGCGAGCTGGAGACCGGTCACTACCGCGTCCTCCTGCTCGACCTCCCTCTGGAGCGGGTGAGCGAGCCGGCCCATTCGTGGTGGTACCGCCGTGCGGAGGCCCGAGCACAGCAGGAGGGCGACGACTGCGAGTGCGGCGACGACCGGCCCGAGGACTACTGGCCCGGCGTCGCGCATTTCCAGCTCACCTCACCCGTCCCGGCTGGCCGGTTACCGTTCACTTACGGCGCCGTCCTGCCCTCGCAACCGCCAGAGGCGCTCGCCCCGGCGACCGTTGCCCAGCATGCGGCGGCCATAGCGGCTGGGGAGCGGCCCGCCGCAGTCGTCCTCGGCTGGATCGACGACCGCTACGTCGAGGCCCGGCACGAGGAACGGTGGCTCGTCGGCGTTGTACTGGACGGCCATCACCGGCTCACCGCCTACGCGAAGACCGCCGTGCCGGCCCGGGTGCTCCTGATCGCACGCCTGGGCGAAGGCGGTGACGCGGACCGGGGCCTGGAGGGACTGGCGGAGGTGGCCGCCGCATACGGCTGCCGGGACTGATCCATTGCATGAGGGCCGCGGCTTCGTGCAGGGTGACGCCGGCGCTGGTCTGCGGCAGCCTGCCGTCCACGGTCACCAGCAGCAGTTTCCCCGCAGCGGTGACGCCGGCGAGAGTGCGCGGGTGGCGATGCACGACGGCGTTGGTGACGGCGTCGCTGTCAGGGTTGAGCAAGCCGTTGGCGTCGGCGTTGATCATTACTTCGCCGTCGCGGACCAGGGCGGACCCTTGCCCGCCGCAGCGGAAAGGGTGGGGTTGGTCACCGGCACACCATGGGAGTCCCTGATGCTCGTACCCGGCTTGAACGGCTTGGTCCGCGCCGGTGCCGATGCCCTGCAAGACGCGGCTGCATGCGGGGATGGGGCCGCCGGTAGGGTCGCGGACGCTCTTCACGACCCTGTTTCCGTCCATGAGAGACGTCCACCCTCTTGTTCACCCCTGTTCGGGGCGAGGGCGTCTCGCCGCCCCACTCCGGACGCAAGACGACGACCTCGTTGTCGTCGACGCACAAGACGTCGCGCTGTGGCCGCAGTTCGGGGACTAGCCGGCCCCCAATGTCCTTGCGCGCGTCGTCGCCGATACCACCGCAGCCGAGATTGCGCCCCGCTACGCGGTTGATCCGTCGATCGCCCGGACCGCGCCGTCGTGTGCGGTCACCTGCGTGCGCGAACTAACCTCGTCGACCCGGACCCGTGACCCCGCCCCCTCGAGCAGCAGCGCTGTCCGGCCGTTGTTGGCCTTGCTGATCAGGCTGTTGCCCTGGACGTACAGGCCCTGCGGATCACCGTCGAAGCCGGCGAACGACGGGTTGTTCGGCGAGTCGATGTCGAAGTCGGAGCCGTTCACCGCGACGAGCGCGCCGGCCGCCGCGCCCAGCTCCCGTACCGTCTGCGCCGAGGGATGTCGCTTCCGTGGACAGCCTTGAACGTGAGGGCGGCCGAGGTCGATCCGCACCACCCTCACCTCCCACGGGCCCGTGCTCCGGTTGCCGACCTGTGCCGTGTAGACGGTGCGTTCGGTGAATACCGCCGCCTGCAGCGGCCGCAGCAATTCGTCGGCCTGCGCGGGCTGATCAGGGCCGAAGGGATCGACCTGCACCATGTGCTGCCGCAGCAGACCTGCCCCACACCCGGTCCCGCCGGAAGCTCCCGAATGTCCACCCGCTCCGTGTACCCCTTGGCCACCAGCTTGGCGACCAAGGCGGTCGGCGTAGTCCCTGGTGCCGACCGACCAGGAAGAGCCCGTGATGAGGAGCTCGACCGACCACGTGTCCGTGGCCTGGCCCTGGATGTACTTCTCGTAGGTGATCCCCGGCGAAACCACCTGAGCGGGCTTGGCGACGGTCACCAAGTCGTCAGGCCCCAGCGGCATACGGCCAACAGCGGCCTGTGTCGCGGTATCAGTGGCTATCTCGGCGGTGGGCGAAAGGGTGGCCATCACGCCCAGCTACAACCAGAGCCGCGACATGGTGTACTCGCTTCATTCTCAGGACTCCTTGAACAGGCAGGATCGGGGCAACAGGGTGGAGCACAGGTAGCGGCTGGTCACGTCCGCCCGAGCGAGGCTTTCGAAGCTGCTGCCACAGTGATCATTCACGGTCACCCCGGGGGACGGGGCGGCCACCAGCCCCTCGCGCAGGAGCCCGAAGCCGGCGCGTCGGTGCGCCTTCCGGCTAAGGGGGTATCCATGCAAGGCAGTTCTTGGACCTCGGCACGGGGCTGCCGAGCGCCGACGACACGCACGAGGTCGCCCAGCGCGTGGCCCCGGACGCGCGCGTCGTGTACGTGGACAACGATCCGCTCGTGCTGGCATACGCCCGTGCCCTGATCGGGACGCCCGAGGGCCGCACCGACTACCTGGAGGCCGACCTGCGGGATGCCGACACGAGCGTGGCCGCGCGGCGAAGACGCTCGACCTCTCGCAGCCGGCTGCGCTGCTCGAGCCCCGGGGTGGTCTCCTGCTCCGCCTGGCGGCCGGAGACGCCCGCGCCGGACGTGGCGATGTTCGCGGGAGTCGGCCGCAAGTAGCCACGGGCGTGGGGGCCGCAGATCCTGTCATCGGCGAGCGAGCGAGCGGGCGAGCGGGCGGGCGGGCGGGGGCGGGTGTCGATCCGCGCCCCTGACCTCGGCCGTCGGCGTGCCGATGGCACGACGATCCCGCCCTCTCCGCCACGCGCCTGGCGAGCCTCGCTCGGCGCTCTCCGGCCCGTCAGTCGAGCAGGACGCCCGGGTTGAGGATGTGGTGCGGGTCCAGGCTGTTCTTGGCGGCTCGGAGCGCCAGCGCGAAGGGTTCCGGGCGCTGGCGGTCGTAGCCGGGACGGTGATCGCGGCCCACGGCGTGATGGTGGGTGATGGTCGCGCGGTGGCGGTGCAGGACGTCGGTCGCGGCGGCCTTGATGTCGTCCCAGACCTGGACCTCGTCGCCGGGGCGGCCGGCCACGGCCACGGTGAAGTACGGGGCGGCGCCGTCGGGATAGACGTGGGTCAGGCGGCAGTTGACGGTCGCCTGGTGGCCGGTGGCCTTCAGGGCGGCGGCGCCGACCTCGGTGCGCACGGCGTCGATCAGCGCCGGGATCCGGTCCCAGGTGGCGGCGGTCTCGAAGGTGTCGACGACCGCTCCCATGCGGGCCAGACCGTCACGCAGGTAGGGCATGCGAAGGAACGCCGAGCGCCATGCCGTGACGGCCGCGTCGGCTCCCGCGCCGGCCGACGGTGCCTCGCCGCGCCCGCCGTGGGCCCGGGCCAGGTCCAGAGCGGTCGCGAGGCGGTCGTCCACCGGGGCGGTGGCGGATTCGAAGCCCAGGACGAGCACGGTCGAGCCGTCGTGCGAGGCACCTGACAGAAGTGCCTCGCCGGGGTCGAGCAGACGGCAGTTGGCCGGGGCGAGGTCGGACTGGGCGATGGCCCGGACAGCGTCCAGTGCGCGGCGGAAGTCGGCGAAGGCCACCGATGCCGAGGCCTTGTGCCGGGGGCGTTCCTGCAGACGCATCCATGCCTCCGTGATGACACCGAGCGAGCCTTCGGAGCCGAGGAACAGCCGGTCGGGCGACGGCCCCGCGCCGGAGGCTGGGAGCCGCCATGACGTGCCGGTGCCGGCGGGGGTGACCACGCGCAGGGACTGCACGAAGTCGTCGATGTGTGTGTGGACGGTGGCGTAGTGGCCGCCGGCCCGCGTGGCGAGCCAGCCGCCGAGGGTGGAGAACTCGAAGCTCTGCGGGAAGTGACGCAGGGTCAGGCCGTGCGGACGTAGCCGGCCTTCCAGTACGGGTCCGAGGGCGCCGGCCTGGATCAGGGCGGACCGGCCGGTGGTGTCGATCTCCACCACCCGGTCCATCGCGGTCAGGTCGAGGGACAGCACGGCGCGGTGGGCGTCGCCGCGGTACTCCACTCCGCCGACCACGGACGAACCACCGCCGAAGGGGATGACCGCGACGGCGTTCTCGCCGGCCCATTCGAGCAGGTCGGCCACCTCCTGGTCACCGGTCGGGCGGGCGACCAGGTCGGGGATGCGGCCGGGTCGGCCGCGCAGGGCGCGGATGACGTCTCGATAGGCCTTGCCCATGGCGTGGGCGGCCCGCGCTTCGGGGTCGGCGGTCACCAGGTGGGCGAGGGAGGGCGGGGGTGTCACGCCCGGCCGGCCGACGGGGAGGTCCGCGACGCGCGGCAGCGGCAGCGGGCGCGCCAGGGTGCCCGGCAGCAGGGCGCCCAGCGCGACGCATTCGGCGTCGTCGGGGTGGGCGTCGGCATGCCCCCAGCCCCACCAGGAGCGCGGGCGGGAGGGGCGGGGGCGGTCGATCGCGGTCGCAGGCATGAGGGAGCTCCCGGCGGGGTCCGTTGAATTTACCCAACGGTAAATTACCCTAGGGTAAGATAGTGAGCATGACAACACCTCCCTCCAAGGCGGGCACCAAGGGCGTGCCGAGGGCCGAACGCGAACGGCAGGTCCTGGCCGCCGCCACCGAGGAGTTCGGCCGGAACGGCTACGAGGCCACCACCGTGGCCGCCGTCGCCGCCCGCGTCGGCGTCACCAAACCCCTGCTGCACCAGTACTTCGGCGGGAAACAGGACCTCTACCTGGCCTGCCTGAATCCCGTCGGCGAACGGCTGCTGGGAGCCGTCCGTACCGCGATGGCCGAACCCTCCGCCGCGGCGCGGCCCACGCCCCTGCGCGTACTGGACGCACTGTTCCACGCCCTCGACGGGCAGCGCGAGGCCTGGTTCGTCCTCTACGACCCCACGCTGCCGCCGGACAGCGACGCCGCCCGCCGCGCGGCTCACTACCGCGGCGCCATCGACGACCTGGCCGCGACGGGCACCGCGGATCTCCTGCGCACGGCAGGATCCGGCGACCCGCTCGACGCCGACGCCCTCAAGTACGCGTGGCGCGGCCTCTGTACGTCCCTGGTCCGCTGGTGGATCGGTCGCCCGGAGCAGTCGCCCGACGCCATGACCCGACGCTGCGCCCGGATCCTCGCCGCCGCGCGGGCCCTCGGGGACGCGGCGGCCCTCGACGGCGAGGAGGCCCGACGGCCGGCCCGGGCCGCTCGAGCGCCGGCGGGGTCCGGAGGGGACGCCGCCGCTCCCGCTCCGCCGACCGCTGGTCAGCCGGGCGCCGTCCGGGCGATCATCTGAGGGGCGGGGCGTTCAGGGCGGCCGAGGGGGCGTGGCGTGATGCGGTACGTGGGGCTGGGGGCACTCTTCGCGGTTGCGCTGGCTGTCGCGACGAGTGGCGTGGTCGAGCTTCTCACCGGGTGGATTCACCCATTGGAGCGAGCCCGGGTCCTCCGTCCCGTACCCCATGGCATCGGGCAGGTGCTGACGGGAGCGGGCCTCGGCTGCTTCTTCGGCGTGAGCGCCCTCACCCTGTCAGGTAATGCTCTTCCTTGGCTCGTGGCGGTGAGCGTCGGCCTCTTCCTCGGCGGCGTCGTCCTAATCGGCGTGTCCCGAACACCGTGACGCGAAGGCCGGGGCGCGAAGGTTGGGGCGCTAAGAGGTCATCTCAATTGGTCCGGCCGCGCGGTGGAATGCGGGTGGCGTTACGCCGCCGACAAGGCCCTCGTCACCCTCGGCCGCCCCGAGCGGGCCGTCGTCGACAACATCAGCCGGCAGCTCGAAACTGAGGGCTGGCGGGGTGAGATCGAGGGACTTGATCTCACCCTCACCTCCCTGCGTAGCAAGCGCGAGCAGACCCGCCGATTCCAGCGGCGTGACCAGGTTTCGCTCGGGCTTCCTGTCGTCCTACATCAGAAGTCCCAGATCACAGGGGGGTGAGAGGAGTACGGACGCCAGCAGTACGGGCTGCGTGATCACATTGGACAATCGCTGCCGACCTGGAGGTCCAGAATGCTGTTGCGCAATGTGGTGCTTGAGGATGTCGACGCTTACATCCGGATGCGATGCGATCCCGACATGATGAAGGATCTCGGGGGTCCACTGCCGCGAGAAGGCATGGATGAGAAGGTGCGGCGCGATGTCCGCCGGGCTGCCGAGGACACCGCTTGGACCAAAATGATCATCCCGGAAGCGGCTGCCCCCTCGGTCGTCGCCGGAACCGTCTCGCTGTGGTCTCACGAAGCCGACGACCGGCAGATCTCCGAGATCGGTTGGATGGTTCTGCCCGCCTTCCAAGGTCAGGGCTACGGCAAGCGAGCTGTGCGGGCACTGCTTGAGACGGCCAGGGAGGACGGCCGCTGGGGACTCATCCACGCCTTCCCCGCAACCAGCAACCTGCCTTCCAACGGCATCTGCCGCGCTGTCGGCTTCACGTTCCTCGGAGAGCAGAGCTTGACATTCGCCGGCCGCGTTCTGAACACCAATCACTGGGTCATCGACCCACGCAACCAATTGACCTGACCATCAACGAGCCGTTGGTACAGAGAAGATCCACGTCATCCGGTCCCGCTGCCCGGAAAGCCACCGAGTCTGCGGTAGCAGATGAGGGTGCAGGCGATGCTGGTGAAGGCGAGGAAGTGGTCGGCCTTGCGTTCGTAGCGGGGGTGGAGACGGCGGCAGCCGGCGAGCCAGGCCATGGTGCGTTCAATGGTCCAGCGATGGCGGCCCAGCCGCTGCGAGGACTCGACGCCCCTGCGGGCGGTGCGGTGGGTGGTACCGCGCTGGCGTAACCATCGCCGCAGGTGGGAGCAGTCGTAACCCTTATCGCCGTGAAGCTTTCCGGGCTTGCGCCGCCGGGGCCCGCGGCGGGAGCGGATCGGCGGTATGCCCTTCACCAGTGGGACGAGCGCCTGGCTGTCGTGCAGGTTGGCTGCCGAGATTCCGACAGAGATGGGCAGGCCGGTGCGCTCGGTGAGCAGGTGGATCTTCGAGCCGTCCTTGCCTCGGTCGACAGGATTCGGGCCTGTCAGGTCCCCCTTTTCATGGCCCGCAAGTTCACCGAGTCGATCGCGCAGCGGGAGTCCAGCTCGCCTCGTGAGCCGAGTTCGTCGAGGACCAGGCGGGAGAGTCTGGCCCACACGCGGGCCTTCGTCCATTCCGAGAAGCGCCGGTGGGCTGTCGCTCCCGATGGCCCGAACGACGCGGACGGCAACTGCTGCCAGGTGCAGCCGGACGTGGCCACGAACACGATCGCGGCCAGCACCTCTCGGTCGCCATGTCGACGCCGGCCACCGCCCCGGGGGTCGCGATTGGAGCCTCCGGCACCACTCGCTGGAACAGTTCCCACAGCTCGTCCGGCACCAGCCGTTCAACGATCCCCACCACAGCCCGCAGCCTACCGACCCTGCCAAATGAGATGACGTCCAAGGCCGGGGCGTGGCGTGCCCTCGGCTCGCAGAAGAGTGCCCCGGACCTGGCGGCTCCGGGGCACCGGCGGAGTCGGACGCAGCCGGAACCGTCGCTACCGGACGACGACGTTGTGCGCCGGGATGATCGTGGGCTGCACGTCGGAGTGTCCGAGGTCGGCCAGGACCGGGCCGAAGGTTTCCGCGTGGGTCTCGAGGGCCTCCTGGCTCTCCCAGATCTCGGTCACACGGAACCCGCCGTCGACAGGCCCGGCCGCGTGCGAGATGAGACCGGCGTTCGGGAGGTCCGCGAACCGCGTGAAGCCTCGCCCATCGGTCACGCGGTCGATGACCGCGTCGTAGAGCTCCTGTCCCGCGTTCGGGAAGTCGAAGGTGACGATGATGGCCATGTGGGATGCCCCTGTCTCGGTCCGCCGCGTCGGCCGCGGCAACGCCCGTGATCCTAGCCGTAAGTAACCGAGGGAGTTCACAGAGCGACGAAACGCTGGCTGGGCGCTGTGTTCGGGCGTGACGAGTGGCTCTGAAGCCGTCCGCCGTCAGTCGCCCTGGTCAGGCGTCGGGCCGGGCGACGAAGACGCGTTCCAGCAGGGCGTACAGAGAGCTCCGGTCCTCGGCGCTGAGCCTGTCCAGGCCCTCCTGCGTCGTGTGCATCTTCGAGCGGATCGCGTCGGTGACCCGCTCGCCCTCGGGCGTGAGGATGACGTTCTTGACGCGCCGGTCGGACGGGCTGGCTTCGCGGCGGACGAGCCCGCGCTTCTCCAGCCGGTCGATGATTCCGGTCATGTTGGAGGCGTCGCAGGTCATGACGTCGGCCAGGGTGCGCATCGCGGCGGGGCCCCGGCGCAGCACGGTCAGTGCCTTGCCCTGGCTCGCGGTGAGGTTCTCACTGGCGGCCGCGACGGTGAAGTCGCCGTAGTAGACGCCGAGCGACACCGAGAACAGCTCCATGAGCTGGGCCGTGTCGACGCCGGGCGCTTCTGCGCGAGGGGCCTTTGTCATGCGGACCACCCTATCGGGAGAAGCTTGACTATCTCAAATATCTGCCTCTACCGTCGTCCCGTTGCATGAAGTTCTCAAGCATCAAGGTCATGAAGTAACAGCTAGAGGAGCGTCCCTGTGACCGTCACCGCGTCTTCCGCCTCCCGTGCGGCCGAGATCCTGTCCCGGCCCGTCGCGCTGAACGGCCTGACCGTCCCGAACCGCATCGTGATGGCGCCGATGACGCGCATGTTCTCCCCGGGCGGCGTTCCGGGTGAGGACGTGCGGTCGTACTACGCCCGCCGCGCTGCCGCCGGCGTGGGTCTGATCGTCACCGAGGGGACGTACGTCGGCCACGAGTCGGCCGGCCAGAGCGATCGTGTGCCGCGCTTCCACGGTGAGGAGCAGCTCGCGGAGTGGGCGAAGGTCGCCGAGGCCGTGCACGCGGAGGGCGGCACGATCGTGCCGCAGCTGTGGCACATCGGCATGGTGCGCAAGCAGGGCCAGGCACCGTACGCCGACGCCCCCGCTGTGGGCCCCTCCGGCATCCGGGTCGACGGCACCGAGGGCGAAGGCAAGGCGATGACCCGCGCTGACCTGGACGACGTCATCGGCGCCTTCGCCCAGGCGGCCGCGGACGCCGAGCGCATCGGCTTCGACGGCGTCGAACTGCACGGCGCCCATGGCTACCTCCTCGACCAGTTCCTGTGGGAGCGGACGAACCGCCGTACCGACGCCTACGGTGGCGACGCCGTGGCCCGGACGAAGTTCGCGGCGGAGATCGTGACCGCCGTCCGCGCGGCCGTCTCGCTCGACTTCCCGGTGATCTTCCGCTTCTCGCAGTGGAAGCAGGAGGCCTACGACGCGCGGCTCGCCGAGACCCCGCAGGAACTGGAGGCGATCCTGGCCCCGCTCGCCGCGGCCGGCGTCGACGCCTTCCACGCCTCCACCCGCCGCTACTGGCTCCCGGAGTTCGAGGACTCGGACCTGAACCTCGCCGGCTGGACCAAGAAGCTCACCGGCAGGCCCACGATCACCGTCGGCTCGGTCGGCCTGGACGGCGACTTCATCCACGCCTTCATGGGCAAGGGCGCCGAGCTCGGCAGCCTCGACAACCTCCTCGATCGCCTGGAGCGCGACGAGTTCGACCTGGTCGCCGTCGGCCGCGCCCTGCTCCAGGACCCGGAGTGGGCCGCGAAGGTCCTGGCGGGTCGGGTCGACGAGCTGAAGCCGTACGACGCGGCTGCGCTGAAGACGCTCAGCTAGGCGCACACCGCCCCCACCCGAGGGTCTCCCCACGCGGGGAGGACTTCGCGGGGTCCTACTGCAGGTGTGAACAGGCCGTTGTCCCGCGGCCCACGGGCGGCGGCCGGCGCTCGACTCGATCGCCGGCCGCCACCCGCCCCGACGGGCAAACGGCTGGCAGCCCGGTCCCTCCCCGTGCTTGCATGAGCCGCATGGTGTCTCTCGACCGTTTGCTCGCCTTCGCGGCCATGTCGTCCCTGCTCATTGTGATACCGGGTCCCAGCGTGCTGTTCGTGATCGGCCGGGCGCTGGCGCAAGGGCGCCGCGCCGCGTTGACCACGGTGATCGGCAACACGTTCGGCTCCTACGTGCTGATCGTGGCCGTGGCACTAGGGATCGGCGCGGTGGTGGAGCGCTCGGTTCTCGTCTTCACGTTGCTCAAGCTGGCGGGTGCGGCCTATCTGGTGTTCCTCGGCATCAAGGCCTGGCGTGAGCGCGGGACGTTTCAGGCAGCGGTCACCGGGGTCGGCGCCGCCCAAGGCGGCCTGCGGACGTTCGGAGAGGGATTCGCCGTCGGAGTGACCAATCCCAAGACCATCGTGTTCTTCGCCGCCGTGTTGCCGCAGTTCGTCGACCGTGACCAGGGACACGTGGCCGCGCAGATGCTGCTGTTGGGCCTGGTCTTCAACGTCATCGCCGTCGCGTCCGACATGGTGTGGGGGCTGGCCGCGGCCACTGCCCGGGACTGGTTCGCGCGCTCACCGCGGCGGCTCTCGCTGGTCGGTGGAATCGGCGGACTGGCCATGATCGGACTCGGTGTCACCGTCGCGGCGACGGGGCGCAAGGACTGAACCGTGTCGGCTCGACGGTCCGGGGTGCGGCGGGGCGTGAGTGACCAGTGCGCAGAGGCGTACGCGCGTGCCTGGCACCGAGTCCGTACGTTTTCGGCCCCTGGAGCCCCTGGAGCCCTTGGAGCCCCTGGCCGACCGGGGCGGACCAGGACCGACCGGGCCCTATCCAGAGGCCCGGAATGCGATGGGGCGGCATGGACCTGGCCAACAGGGCGCTGAATACTGGCCGTTGACCGTGTGTCCCGACCCCTTGGAGACGACGTGCGCACCCGCCTTGCTGTCGCCCTCGGTTCCGCCACGCTGACGTCCGGCGCCCTGCTGGCCGCTCCACCAGCGGGTGCGGCCGACTACCCGGTCAGCAGCTTCGATGTCACCTACGGCCAGACGTACACGCGGGGCACCATCACCTGGTACGCGCGGTCGGTGGTGGTGGCCGGTGAGCACAAGTCGGTGGACCTGAACAGCTGTCGCGGCACCACGGCGTTCACGCTCAACTCGCAGAACGTTCAGATGGGCGTGGGCCTGTCCGGCAGCGTGTGCGGGGCGAGCGACACGTTCTCCATTCTCGTGCCGGCCGACGCTCCGGGTGGAGCCGCGGTGGTGCGGGTGTGTCTGGACAACGGGGCGGACGGCCCGCAGGTCGTGTACCTGAAGTGCGTGAGGTACGGCCACCCGTAACGCAGGGTCCGGACGTGGTCGAGGCCCGGCACCACAGGATCGCTGTGTGCCGGGCCCCGCAGCTCCGCGCGGCCTCTATCGGTTCGGTCGCCGGAAGAGGCCGAGTCCCTTCGTGAGGCTCTTCAACGGCGAGGAGTCGGCCGCGGCCGCCGCGGCCGTCGGCGTCCGGGCCGGTGCGTCGCCGCCGCTCGCCTCGGCGAGCGCGGCGAGCGCGGACTCGGCCGCCTCCCGGTAGAGGTCGCAGGACGCCGTCATCGATTCGAGTGCCTTCGCGTACCTCGTGACCATGACCCGCGCGTGGACCAGCTCCTCGTCCGGGGTGAGCAGGTGCCAGCCTTGGCGCAGCCGGGTCAGGGCCTGCTCGGCGTCGGAGGGCAGCGGCTGGGGGAGTGCCGCGAACTCCACGATTTTCGCGAGGAGTTCGGTCGGTTCCGAGCCGTCCAGAAAGACATTGCGTACGGTGAAGCGCTCCGCGTCGTAACCCGGGATCTGCGGCGTCGGGGGCAGGACGACGGCGCCACCGCGCGGTAGCCCCACGCCCACCTCACGCTTCATCGCGAAGTCGGCGATCAGCGCCTGGTCCGGCGTGGCCCGGTGCTCGACCACCCGGTGCCGCAGGCTCGGCGGCAGGAACGCCGTGATCGGCCGCCGGCCCAGCGCGTCCGGCGTCATCGCCTCATGCACCACGACATGGACGAACCAGCTCTGCCGCGTGCAGTCCCGCAGCAGGCGCCGCAATTCGTCGTCGTCCTTCGGCAGGTGGTTCGTCGACCGCAGACGGACGCCCGGCACCTTCTCGTGATCCCAGTCGACCTGGTCGCTGTCGGGCCAGAACACGGTGGCGGGCGAGGGCCAGCTGATCTCCCACGCACGCTCCGCCTCGGCGGCGAGGACCCAGTGGACGCCCTCGCTCTCGGTGCGGCGGGACTCGGGGTCGTACGTGGTGAGTTGCGCGCGCACCGTGACGCCGTCCGCGACGCGCCAGCGGGCCTCGAAGAGGCGGCGGGCCAACGGCCCGGGGTCGGCGGACTCGTCCCGGGGGAACATGTCGGTGGAGCGCGCGGCCTCGACGGGGTCGAGGTCCAGGAAGTCGTCGATCACCCCGGCCGCCTTGAGGGCGATCAGGTTGCGCCGGACGTCCCGCTCGGCCTCGGGTCCGAGATGACGCCCACGCCCGAGCCACGCGGTGTCGGGGACAGCGGTCGATGATGAGTTGTTCTTGGCCATGTAACCGTCCAGTGGGTGATCAGGGCCCGACCAGTATGGTGTGCGGCCCGAGCGGCGGTGTCCACCCGTCCACACTCCGGCCCGACCGCGCCCGCTCCTCCCGTGCGACGGCTGGCCGACCTGCAGGAGAGACGGCGCCGCCCCCACGTACACCAGACCGACTCCACCCCGCTCACCCCCACCGCGCAGCCGCGGCCGTCGGCGAGCACGCATCCGTCTCGGTTGGCCCGACCAGGCAGGAAGGCGGCGCTTGCCGGCCGCCCATCATCTGCATCACCGGCCAACAGACGGCCGGGGGCGGCCGGACGCGGAAGGCTGTGAGTTCAGCGATCGCCTCCGGCGACGGCTTCCGGGGCGGACCCGAGGGCCGGCTCACGGGCGGATCTCGTGAACGATCGTCGCGTGGATGGGCGCATGGCTATGCCGAGGCGAGGAAGTCACGGACCGCGTCCGCGAAGCCGGCCGGGTCGTTGGCGTACAAGAAGTGGTCCGTCCTCAGTTCGACGAGACGGGTGCCGGGCCGCCGGGCGGTCATCTGTGCTGCCTGCTCCGCCGACAGCACACCGCCTTCGGCGCCGCGTATCAGCAGTGCCGGGCAGGTGGAGCCGGTCCAGTCGGCCCAGTGGTCGCCGTGGACCTGATCCTCGGAGGCGTAGATGTCCTTGGGATGGAAGTGCAGGCCCCAGCTTCCGTCCGGTCGCTCGCGAACCGCCGATTCGAGGAAGGGGGCGAACGGGCCCAGCTGCGCCACGAACGCCTCGCGGTCGGCGCAGGTGCCTTCCGGAAGGTTCAGCACGAACGCCAGCGGGTTGCCGCCGTCCAGGCCGAGCTCGGCACAGCCCTCGCCGTTGACCAGCGCGGTCACGCGTTCGGGGTGGCGGGCGGCGAACTGGTAGGCGTTGATCGCGCCGAGCGAGTGGCCGAGGAGGGCCACGCGGTCCAGTCCCAGGTGGTCCATGAGGGCCTCCACGTCGGCGAGGTAGCCCTCCCGGCTGTAGTCGGCCGCCCGGTCGGAGTCGCCGTGACCGCGCTGGTCCGGCGCTATGACCCGCCAGTCCGGGGCGAGGCGGGCGGCGAGATCGGCGTACGACATGCCCTCGGACATGTGCCCGTGCAGGGCGAGCAGCGGGCGACCCGGCCCGCCGAAGTCCACGTAGGACAGGGTGCGGCCGTCAATGGTGAGCGCGGAACGCTTGGCGTCGTCGTTGTTCATGCGTTCACCGTAGACGACATCTATACGCATGTACAAGACTTATGTGTAAGACGAGTGTATGACTGCTCTTCCTGTCTCCCTGTCCTCCTGCTCGACCGCTGAGTACGCGTGGGTCGCTCACGGGGACTCCGGGACTGAGGGCTCGCGCAGGCGTATGGCGAGGGCGGCGATGTCGTCGTCCAGGCGCCCTCTGCTGTAATGCAGGAGGTCGCGGTGCAGAGCGGTGAGCAGATCGCGGGGTGGTGTGGCGGGTTGTCCGCGCATCCAGGTGGCCAGCGGGAAGAACTCGCCGTCGCGGGCGCGGGTCTCCGCGATCCCGTCGGTGTAGAGGAGCAGAAGGTCGCCGGGGGTGAAGGCGAAGCTGTCGATGCTGTAGTGCTGGCCGATCAGCTCCGCGAGGCTGAGTAGGGGCGAGGGGGTGGAGGGCTCGAGGGCGCGCAGCTTCTGGCCGCTGAGGAGTAGCGGCGGGGGGTGTCCGCAGTTGAGGATGTCGATGCGGCTGCCCTCGTGCGGGATCTCGGCCACGAGAGCGGTGGCGAAGCGCTCCATCGGCCCGTCCGGGGGAAAGGCGGCGTTGTAGCGGGTGCTGCTGGCGTCGAGCCTGCGTGCGACCTCGACCAGGTCGCGCTCGCTGTAGGCCGCCTCCCGGAAGGCGTTGACGATCGCGGCGGCCGCTCCGACTGCCGGCAGGCCCTTGCCGCGCACGTCACCGATGAGCAGCCTGACACCGTACGGCGTATCGACCACCTCGTAGAAGTCTCCACCGATGCGGGCCTCCGCCGCGGCGGCGAGGTACAGCGATTCGATCTCCACGTTCCGGAAGCGGCGCGGCATCGGGCTCAGCACCACCTGCTGCGCCGCGTCGGCGACGAGTCGTACCTGGAAGAGGGTGCGCTCCCGCTGGAGCCGGACGTGGCTTCCGTAGGCGGCGGCGACGGTGACGGCGATGATCCCCGCGGCGGTCCACCACGTTCCCAGATCGGGGAAGACGAGACCGAGGCCGATCATGAGAATCAGGCAGATCGTTCCGAGCAGGACGGTGGGGAGGACTGGCCACATGGAGGCGGCCAGAGCTGGTGCCGCAGGCAGGAGGCGGCTGAACGCCAGTTCCGGCGGAGTGGCGTAGGCCAAGCTGGCGATCACCACGGTCAGAATGACCGGCGACAGCCGCACGAGCCTTCCCCGGCCGTAGCGCCGAGGGAGCCGCGGCCGTCCTGACTCGATCACATCGACCAGAATATCCACGCAATGCGGACATAGCTCCCCGGCGATCGAGCCGCCCGCCCTCCCATCCCCTTCCGGGGCCGATGCAACGCCGACCGCCCCCTCTCGCGCCCACATGCCATGAACGGCACGGTTGTGTGCGGCGCAGTGCGATTCGATGCAGGCGACACAGGCCGCCGGCCGATTCCGCGGAGGGAGACAACCGCGCGCGATACCGCTTGCAGCACCTTTTTGTGCTGCAGCGTGCGGCGACCTGCGCCGATGCAGGTAACGAGGCTCCGGTCCGGCCGCGAGGCCGCGCCATGCCCAAGAGGCCAGGCCGGGCGACCAGCACAAACACCCCGGACCGGCGTCACGAGGCCGGGATCGGCTGGGTGAGGTTCACCGGGTTCCCGTCGGGGTCCTGGATGTGGGCGACGCGCTGTCCCCACGGCATGTCGTTGGGGCCGCTGCGGACCGAACCGCCCAGTGCCGTCACCCGGCCGAGCGTCTCGTCGACGTCGTCGACACCGATACTGAGCAGGATCCGCGGCGCCGCCCCGGTCCCTGGCGTCGCCTCCCCGGTCCCCGGCGCCTCCCCGGTCCCCGGCGCCGCCCCGGTCCCCGGGTCCGCCTTGGCCACCAGGCCTAAGTCGCTGTCGCCGATGCGTAGGCCGAGGTAGAAGAGCTGGAGCGGTCCTGCCTCCGGCACCCGGAAGATCTCCTCGGCGCCGAACAACTCCGTGTAGAACCCGATCAGGAGGTCCGGATCGGCAGTGATGATCACCGGCTGGATGGTGGACATGGCACCCCTGTCGAGAACGGTCGTGTCGCCGGGTAGACCGGTCGAGGACGCCGAACTCATCGGCGAACCGCCCGGCCATCCGCCGCCATACGTGAGCCGGATCCTTGCGACGGGGGAGGAGGCTGTGGAGCCGGCGGCGTGAAGTCGGCCCTCAGTAGCGATGGTCGGGCC
Source organism: Streptomyces sp. NPDC053431 (assembly GCF_044544925.1). NCBI lineage: Bacteria > Bacillati > Actinomycetota > Actinomycetes > Kitasatosporales > Streptomycetaceae > Streptomyces > Streptomyces sp. NPDC053431. Next base: position 29,869 of record NZ_JBITXX010000023.1, read on the forward strand.
AGTGGGGGTCCTCCCAGCGGGCGGGGCCGGTCAGTCCGATGAGCCGTATGCGGTGAAGGAGCTCCTCCGGAGCGCCGTAGGCTGCAAGCCGTACGGCGGCGTGACGGAGCAACCAGGCCGTGAGCTCGGCGCGCAAGGCGTCTTCGTCGTCCCACGCGTCCCACTGGTCGGCAGCGGGGTGATCGGCTGCCTCCCAGGCTGCGAGCCATGGGCCGAGCGCGCCGGACGCCTCGGCACACAGCGCGAGGACCTCGTACGCGGGCACAGCGGGATCCGGCTCGGCGAGCGTGTGCGCCCACCAGGCGCGCAGGAACTCCCACACCGCCGCGCCCTGGCGTGCCGGCCACTGCCGCCAGTGGCCGCGAGCGAACGAACGCCCGACCTCGGCCATGCCGGACACGGGCTCCACCAGACCGCCGACCAGCGCTCTGGCGAATTGCGGCAGGATTCGGCGCAGCACGGCGCCGTGGTCGTTCCAGTCGGGGGTAGCCCAGGCGCGGCCCAGGAGGCCTGGGGCAAGGACCACGTCCGGGACCTTCAATCGCGCAAGCTCTTCTTCGCTGCCCCAGTGGCATGCGCATTGGATCTCGTCGCTGCGGGCGGTCATCCCGCGGAAGGCGAAGCCCAAGCGGTCCAGAGCCCGCTCGAGGCGCAGCCGCGAGGGTGTGTCATCGTGGTTCATCGTCTCGGCACAGCCTCGAAGGGACTCCAGTCGGCTTCCGCCGACCGAAGATCACAACCCTACCGGGCCCCCTCCGCGATCGGCCATGGCGTTTTCCTCGCTCACAGCCGCGCTTCGGATCGCCGGCTGTCAAGAGGAGTTCCGGTCCTGTCCGAGTCGGCTGTCGGCGGACCCGGTCGGCGCGGCGTCGGATTCCTAGGACCGGCTGACCAGGTTCGGTCCGGCCGGAGCTGCCCCGGTCGATCAGGCACCGCATCCGCACGCGCAGTCGGTCCTTCCGGAACGGCGTGGCCCCGTCGGCGGCGTTGCGCTCGCCCGGAGACCCGGCGGGCCGTCTAGGCTCGGCCCGTGGGACAGCCCGACCAGCGCGCCGAGGGCGCTGGACCGTTCACCACCCGCCTCACCTGGCACCCGCCCGGCGGCGGCACCGTCATCTGGGAATCCCGGCCCGCCCGGCGCCGAGGACTCATCGCCGTCCGTCCGCCCGGTGCCCCCGCCACCCGTCACGACAGCGCCGGCGACACCGCCCTCGCCCGGCTGCGCAGGCTGAACGCCATCGCCGCCACCTGCTTCGTCATCGGCGGAGCGCTCTTCGCGGTCGGCGCCGCCGTCGCGCAGTTCGGCTCCGGTGACGCGGTCACCTGCGCCTCGGTCTACTTCGTCGGCGGCCTGTTCTTCAACACCGGCGGCTACGTGTCCCTGCTCCAGGTCATCAACGCCCCGCGCCACGTGCCCGGTGGCGACGGCGCTCTGGTCATCCCCCCGTGGCGGTGGTGGAGCTACGAGCCGACGCGGGTCGACTGGCTGAGCGCCTTCCTCCTGTTCGCCGGCACCCTGGTGTTCGCCGTCAACCTGCTCGACTCCTTCCTGCAGGGTCTGACCGTCCAGCAGATCAACCGGCTCATCTGGGCCCCCGACGTGGTCGGCTGCGTGCTCTTCCTGATCTCCGGCCACCTCGCCCTCGTCGAGATCTGCCACGGCCGGCCTTGCATCCGACGACGCGACCTCGGCTGGTGGATCGTCGCCGTGAACCAGTTGGGCTCCGTCCTCTTCATGGTCTCGGCACTCGCCGCCTACACCCGCCCCGCCACGGGCAGCCTGATCAACGCCGACATCGCCAACTGGGGCACTCTCGCCGGCGCCCTCTGCTTCTCCGCGGGCGGCGTCCTCCAGCACTACGAACGTCCCTGACGCGACCTGAGGCGACGAGAGCGAGCAGCCGACAGCCAACCGCGCTCGCAGCCGTCGTACCGCGGCGGCGGCGCGCAAGCACCGATGTACCGCTGCGCCGGGGCGAGGGGGGCGTTGTGGTGACGGAGTTCGGTCGCACACGCATACGTATCAGACACCCGGGCAGGCGAACGCAAGTGGCCGATGACGGATCGGCAGGTCTTCCCCCTATCCCCGGTGTGGCAGGTGGAGAGCATGAGCTCAACAGACGAAAACGACGAAGGAAAGCGCGGCGGCGACGCACCGGAGAAGCGCCTGCCTTTGACCGCTGTGATGCGCGAGGCACGGGAACAGCTCGGTGACCTGCTGCAAAAGCAGGCGGGGGCGGTCTCCGCCATCAGGGCCACCGACAACGGGTGGACAGCGGACGTGGAGGTCGTCGAACTGGAGAAGGTTCCCGACACCATGAGCGTGATGGCCCTCTACCACGTGGAACTCGACTCGGACGGCGAGATCGTCGCCTACGAGCGAGGCCGCCGGTATGCCCGAGGCCAGATCGACCGCCGCTGAATCAGACGGACGCAGGTGCGGTACGCCGGCGTCCGGGCCGGATCCACGGAAGGAGATCGACGTGACCATCGTTCAGCAGCAAGGCAGCACAGCCGCACGGGGCGGCAGCGGTTCCGGAAATCTGTACGACGTTCTCGAACTCATCCTCGACCGCGGCCTCGTCATCGATGCGTTCGTCCGCGTGTCGCTCGTCGGCATCGAGATTCTGAAGATCGACGTCCGGGTCGTCGTCGCGAGCGTGGACACCTACCTGCGATTCGCCGAGGCGTGCAACCGCCTCGACCTGGAAGCCGGCCGCAAGGCTCCCAGCCAGCTCACCGACATCGTCGGCGACATGACCGAGAGCGGCGCGAAGGGCAAGTCGAAAGGAGCGCTGAGCGGCGCCGTCGAGGCTTTCACCGACTCACTGCAAGCCAAGCGCGACGAGCCGGAAGAAGAGCAGCCGCGCAAGCGCGCCGTCCGCAAGTCCACGTCCAGCCGTCAGTCCGCCCAGCGGCGAGAGGAGTAGTGCATGTCCACCTACGTCTACGGAATCACCGCCGCCGATCACCCGCTGCGTCTCGACGGAGTGTCCGGTGTCGGCGAACCCGGGGCCCCACTGCGTGCGGTGCGCAGCGGCAACCTCACCGCGGTCGTCAGCGATGCTCCGCCCGGTCTCAGGGCCAAGCGCCGTGACGTCCAGGCCCACCAGGGCGTGATCGAGGCGCTCATGATGGGCGGTGCGACCCTGCCGATGCGTTTCGGTCTTCTCGCCTCCGACGACTCGGAGGTCGCCTCCGCGCTGGACGCGGAAGGTGAGAGCTACCTGGCGCGGCTCGAGGACCTGGAAGGGCACGTCGAGTACAACCTGAAGGTGTCGCGCGAGGAGGACGACCTGCTGCGGGAAGTCGTCAGGGAGTCCGAGCGCGTCCGTGAACTGCGCGAGCGGACCCGCGACGGCGCCGGCACGCACGAGGAGCGCCTGGAGCTGGGCGAGATCGTCTCCAACGAGGTCGCCAACCGCCGTGACGCCGAGGCCCAGCGCCTGGCCGAAGAGCTCGCGACCAGGGCGAAGCGCGTGTCGATCGGTGAGCCGACCGCGTCGTCGCTGCTCAGCGTCTCCTTCCTCGTGCCCTCCCAGGACATCGAGTCCTTCGTGCAGGCCGTGCAGGAGCAGGCCGACCGCCGGGGCGACGCGTACACCTTCGTGCTCAACGGCCCGCTGCCGCCCTACAGCTTCGTCTGACGCGTCGCACGGCGAGCGGGCCCTTGAGGGAGGCGATCCATGGGACTCATCACCAGCCTCGTGACCTTTCCGCTGGCTCCTTTGCGCGGCACTCTCTGGGTCGTCGACCAGGTCGTGACAGCGGCGGAGCGCGAGTACTACGACCCGGAGCCGGTGATGCGGGAGCTGAAGGACCTCGAGCGCCGGCTGACCAGCGGGGAGATCGGCGAGGACGAGTACGACCGCCGGGAGGACGAGCTCCTCGACCGGCTGGAGGAGATCGAGAGATTCCGCCGGCTCGGCGAAGGCACCGGCGCATGACGGATCTCGCATCTCGCATCCCGTACGAGGCACGAGGCATGACGCATGACGCATGACCACGACCACCCACGCGACCACGAGGGGAGAGACAGAGGTGTACACGCCATGACGAAGAACGCGAAGATAGCCGTCGCCCTGATAGGCGGGTATCTGCTCGGCCGCACGAAGAAGGCCAAGGTGGCCGCGGGGCTGGGCATGTTCCTGGCCGGCAAGAAGCTCGACTTCGACCCGCGGCAGATCGGCAAGCTGATCGCGAACACGCCCGCCCTGGGTGGACTGAGCGACCAGGTCCGCCGAGAGCTGGTGGAAGCGACGAAGTCGGCCGCCACCAAGGCTCTGACACAGCGCGCTACCGGCCTGGCCGAATCTCTCGCCGAGCGCACCCGCGCCCTGGAGGAACCACGCTCGGACCGGAGTGACGACGCCGGGGGCGCCGGGGACGCCGGAGATGTCGACGAGACCGACGTCGACGACACCGAGGAAGCGCAGGACGGCGACGAGCCGCAGGACGGTGAGGAGCCGCAGGACGCCGGTGACGCCAAGCCGCGTAAGTCCGCAAGCCGCACCCCGGCGCGCGAAGGCGGCACCAAGCGGCGCACGTCGGGGGCAAACAGCCCGCGCGCCGCCACGGCGAAGAAGGCCACCTCCGCCGCCGGCAAGAGCGGCCGCCAGGGCGCGCCCGCCCGGAGCCGAACGAGTTCGAGTACCTCCGGCGCGGCCAAGTCAGCCGGCACACGGACCGCCGCGACGAAGAAGCGGACCACGCCGACCACGCGCAAGAGGAGGGACGACCATGCCTGAGTCCGCCTTCGGCAAGGTCAAGAGCGATGTGCTCGCCAGCCCGGCGACCGAGCGGCTGAAGGAAGAACTTCAGCAGTACCTGCGCGCCCGCGCGGAGCACACCCTTACCCAGCTCGGATCCCGGCTGGGCGAAGGCATCGCGAAGCTCGGCGAGCCCGGAGCGACGCTGGGCGGGGGTATGAAGGGCCTGTCCAGGAGCGGGCAGGCGCTCGCCGAAGGCAAGTCGCCCGCGCAGGCCGCCGTCACCGGCGCTGTCACGCATCTGAAGGAGTCGGTGAAGGACAGGGTCAAGGGTCTGTTCGGCAACGGCCGCACGCCGGGCGCCGGCAAGTCGAAGAGCGTGACGATCGTCGAGGACATCGATGTCGGCGTGCCGGTTCGCGAGGCGTACGACCAGTGGACCCAGTTCCAGGAATTCAGCACCTTCGCCAAGGGCGTGGTGAGCGTGGAGCAGGCGGACGACACCACCAGCAACTGGAAGGTCAAGGTCGCCAAGTCCACCCGGAGTTGGAGAGCGAACGTCACCGAACAGGTCCCCGACGAGCGGATCTCCTGGACCACGGAAGGCGCCAAGGGCACGGTCAAGGGCGTCGTGACGTTCCACGCCGTGACCGACGACCTGACCCGGGTGCTGCTGGTCCTGGAGTACTTCCCCAAAGGCCTCTTCGAGAAGACCGGCAACATCTGGCGCGCCCAGGGCCGCCGGGCCCGGCTCGACCTGAAGCTCTACCGCAAGTTCATCATGATGCGCGGCGAGGCCACTGACGGCTGGCGGGGCGAGATCCGCGACGGTGACGTCGTCGTAGGTCATGAGGAGGCCCTCGAGCGAGAGCAGACCGAGGACGACGAGCAGTACGGCGCCGAGTCCGAGTACGAAGAACCCGCCGAGGACGGCGAGCAGCCGTACGACGCCGAAGAGGCGTACGAGGACGGGGACGGGGCCGAGGCCGAGGCCGAGGACGGGGACGAGGCCGAGGTCGGGGCCGATGAGGAGGCCTACGAGGACGACTCGGACACGCAACGGGACGCCTACGACGAGAGCCCGGAAGACGAGCTCGGCGAGCAGGAGCCCGAGGACGAAGACGAGCCCGAGCCCGAGGACGCAGTCGAGGACGAAGAGGAGAACGAGTACGGCGACGAGGCCGAGAACGACGACGAGGCCGAGAACGACGACGAAGCCGAGAACGAGGACCAACACAAGCCCGCTCGCCGTGCTTCCCGCCGCCGCACCGCACGCGCGTGAGCGAGCGGCCAGCTGAAAGACAGGGTTGAGACGTGTCCGATTCCTTCGCCGGCCGACAGCCGACCGCACGAAACACAGCGGCGTACACGGGGCACGGCTCCAGCGCCAACCTGGCCGACATTCTGGAGCGGGTGCTCGACAAGGGCATCGTGATCGCAGGTGACATCCAGATCAACCTGCTGGACATCGAGCTGCTCACCATCAAGCTCCGTCTCCTGGTCGCCTCCGTCGACAAGGCGAAGGAGATGGGGATCGACTGGTGGGAGCACGATCCCTCGCTGTCGTCGAGGGCGGCGGTGCCGGCCCCTGACAAACGTGTGTCGCTCAGCGAGGAGAACGAGCGCCTACGGGCCGAGATAGCGCAGTTGCGTGCTGCGGCCGGCCTGCCGGCAGGCCCGGACGGCGCCGAGACCGACGCCAAGGCGCCCCAGGCGGCGAACGGCCGTGACCGAGGTGAGCGCTGATGCCCGACCGAGTGCTGCTTTACGTGTATGCGATCGGTGCCGACAGGGCCGCGCTCGACGACGTGGCCTCCCAGGTCGCCGGCATCGACGGGGCGCCCGTGCGTTGCGTCGCGGGTCGGAGTGGCCTCACCGCGCTCGTTTCCCCCGTCGACGGCGACCGCTTCGCCGAGGAAGCCCTCCCGGCCCAACTGGAGGACCTCGAACGGCTCGAAGCGATCGCCCGTGCGCATCACGCCGTCGTCGACGCGGCGTTCTCCCGCGCGACCGTGCTGCCCCTGCGCCTGGCCACGGTGTACCACGACGAGGAACGCGTCGTCGGGATGCTCACCGAGGGCCAGGTCTCCTTCGACGCCCTGCTGCGCAAGCTCCACGCTCACGTGGAGATGGGTGTGAAGGTGTACGCCCTCGCCCGGGCGGCGACCGATCGCAGGGCCGTAGCCGCCGTGGAGGGCTCCGACAGCCCCGGTCGTGCCTACCTGCAGCGCCGACGGGCGCAGCGCCGGGCCGCTGACGAGGTCTACCAGGCAGCGTCCGCGGCGGCGGAAGCCGTCGTCCGGCAGGCGGAACGGCATTCTTCCGCCCACGCGGTCCACCGCCCCCAGCAAAACGAGTGGTCGGCGGGGCGCGGCGAGAACGTGGCCAATGACGCCTACCTCGTCCCCGCGGCGCTCGTGGAAGCCTTCCGTGCCGACATCGTCGCGCTGGACGATCCCGAGTCGGGCGTCAGGATCGAGGTCACCGGCCCGTGGGCTCCGTACTCGTTCGCCGGCCAGGACGCCGTAGCCGCAGAGGTGGAGACGTGACCCGCCACACCGACGACCAGGAACCCGGATACGGCCGCCAGGTCGCCCTCATCGACCTCCTCGACCGGCTTCTCCACGGCGGCGCGGTCCTCACCGGCGACCTGGTGTTGAGCATCGCGGACGTGGACCTGGTGCACATCGAACTGCGCGCCGTCATCCGCTCCCTCACGCACGACGAGCCGGCGCCGCTGTCTCTGCCGGCCCGCGCCCCCGGCCAGGACAGCGGCGTGGCCGGCCGGTCGGCAGCGGGGGTGACGCACGATGGCCGTTGAGAGCAGCCACGGCACGACACCGGCGGCATGCCGGCGCCTGGATCAGCGCATCCGGACCGACCCCGACACCGTGGAACGTGATCTCATCAAACTGGTCCTGACCATCGTGGAGCTGCTGCGGCAGCTGATGGAGCGCACCGCCCTCCACCGCGTGGACGAGGGTGACCTCGACGGCGACCAAGAGGAACGCATCGGGATGACGCTGATGCTTCTCGAGGAACGCATGGAAGAGCTGTGTGAGCGCTACGGGTTGACCATGGACGACCTCAACCTCGATCTCGGTCCCCTGGGATCCCTCCTTCCCCCTCCGCAATGACCGACATGACGGACCGTTTGGTTTTCGCAACACCGGACAGAAGGGGCCATATGAGTACCGAAGAGAAGAACGAGAAGGACACCGCCGCGGCCGGTCCCCGCACCAAGAGCAGCAGCGGCGGCGGATCGAGAAGTACCAAGGCCGCGGCCGGCACCGCGAAGAAGACGGTGACGTCGCGGACCTCCACGGCGCGTGCCTCGGCCGACAACGCCAAGAACGGCGTGCGGCAGGCGAAGAAGTCGGCCGCCTCCGGCGCGCAGGCAGCGGGTGAGGCCGGGCAGCGCGGCACGCGCATAGCCGCCGGCGCCCTGCAGAGCGGACAGGAGGCGGTCACGGCCAACGCCGCCAAGCTCGCTTCGGCGGCCGGCACCGCCTGGACGGTGGTCAAGAACCGCAAGATGATCGCCGTCGGCGCCGCGGCCGGAGTCGTCGGCGTGGCGAGCGCTGCCTTCGCGATCGGCCGGACCACGGCCAAGCCGCCGACGGGCCCCCTGACACGTCTGGCGAACGGACGGATCTGAGCCCCGGCCGGTACGGCCCAGGACCCGCACGTGCTGCGACAGCAGTGAGCCGCGACAGCAGTGAGTCGCAGTGGGTCGCAGTCGGTCCGGGCGAGGTGTACGGGAACTCCCTGTTCCCGTACACCTCGCCCGGACCTCGCGTTGTGCACGCCCGGCCGACAACCACCTGCGGCCGGCTCGGGAAGCGGCGGGGGAGCAGGTCAGGTCGGCCTTCGACCGCGAGAGACGCCCTGGGCGAAGGAGCTTGAGGCACGGGCTAGCGAGCGTCCATGCTCTTCGCGAACCACCTGCAGAGGCCTGCCACGCCCAGCGAGGCGAGAACGATCTGGATGCCGGCTTCGAGCCAGTCACCGGCCGCTGCCTCGCTGACCCCGACGAGGTCGGCCACCAGCGATCCCGACAACGCCGCCGCGACCCCGACGACCAGCGTCCACAGGACTCCGATGTGATGATGCCCGGGAAGCACGAGACGCCCTAGCGAGCCGACCACCACACCGATCAGCAAAGCACTGACAAGACCCGAGATGTCCATGCCTACTTCCTTCATCGAGCGCTCGGAACACCACGCCCGGACATCGGTGTGGCGGAGCTTCCCTCGCCGGGGCACCTCCGAAGGCGCCGGGCTCCTCCGCCTACCCCGCCCGCCCCGCACCACTCCCTCGTTCTCCTCCTCCTCTCCTCCCTCCCGCGACGAGGGCCTTCGGGCGTGCCGCCCGAAGGCCCCTGGGGGCGACGGCTAGAGCAGGGTCTCGCCGGTGGGGAAGCCCCAGCCGCTGCGGAACCGCTCGGCGAAGGCGATGGTGCCGTTCAACGTGCCGAGCCCGGCGTAGAACCAGACGTCGCCGTTGGTGTCGCGGGCCACGAGGTCGGCCTTGCCGTCACCGTTGAGGTCGCCGGGGGCGGCCACCGCGTCGTACTGGTTCCAGCTCCAGCCGATCTTGACGCGGGGCGTGACCGTGCCGTTGGGACCGAGCGGGTAGAGGAAGAGATCTCCGGCGGGAGTGCGGGCCAGGAGGTCAGGCCGGCCGTCGCCCGTCAGGTCACCGGGGGCGAGAACGGTGTTGTAGTCCGACCACGGGACGTCCCCCGTGAGGGAGACGGCGGTGCCGAGGGTGCCGTCGGGCTGGACGGACTGACGCGTCAGTGTCCCGTCGGTCCGCCGGACCACCATGTCGCGGCGGCCGTCGCCGTCCATGTCCGGGCTCACGGCCATCTGGTCGACCGTGCCGTAGCCCGTGCCGACGGTGCGGGGCCACCGGAAGAACGTCTCGGTCGGAGCGTCGCCGGGGAAGAAGCGGAGGTTTCCCGTGCTGTCGACGGCGTAGAGGTCTTCGCCGCCGTCCGCGTCCGCGTCACCCGCTCGGGCGAGGTGACGCATGCTGCTCCAGTCGGCGTTCCAGCCTGCGCCGACCTTGCAGTGGAGAGAGTGCAGCACAGAGGTCGAGTGGCCCCCGAAGTGGCGGTACAGGCTGCCGTCCGCGCCGCGGCGCAGCATGTCGCCATAGCCGTCGGCGGGGTTGTTGCAATGCGTCCAGGTGGCGGCGCCGCGGTAGGGGTAGTGGTCGGAGAGGGTCTCGCGCGGTCGAGCGTCGGCGGCGACGTTCTTGAAGTGCGCCTTGCTCACGAAGATGTAGTCGTACTTCGACTCGGTGAGGGGCGCGCTGGACCTGAGAACCGTGTTGGCCCCCGAGCGGCAGTGGCCGGCCGGCGGGTTCAAGGCCTGGCACTCGGGCGTGAAGTTCTGGGCGTCGGTCTCGTCCGTCTCCAGGAACTGGCCCTTGCCGCCCGAGTGGCTGTAGAAGGGGTCCAACAGGGAGGTCATGGGGCTGAGGCGCGGATCGGTGTACCAGTCCCCGTTCTCCTTCTGCCCCCAGTGCTGGGCGTTGAAGTCACCGCCGAGAACGACCGGGGTGTCCGCCTCGATCCACGGCTGGACGAGGCCGGCGAGCTTGTTGGCCTGATTGATCCGGATGGCGTCGTTGTACGCGTACAGGTGCACGGAGCATGCCCGCGTCTTCCGGCCCTGGAGCGGGGCCTCGATGCACGAAGACTGCCAGGTCTTTCCCGGTGCCTCGTCTCCGGTCATCAGGTTGAGATTGTCCAGGACCGTCACCGGTCCCTTGGCGATGACCGCGTTGCCGAGGGGGTACTCCCTGTTGAAGGCCGTCTCGCCGTTCGACTTGCACAGGTCGTTCGTTCCGTCCTGATCGACGGAGATCAGCGTGGCGAACGAGCCGCCGCCGTAGCCCAGCGGCTTGAGCGCCTTGAGCAGCTCGTCGTACTGGGACTTGCAGACCTCCTGGAGGAAGAGGATGTCTGGATCCCACTCGGTCACATGCCTTTTGACCAGGTCGACGCGCACCTGGACCGCGTCCCTTTCGGCGGCGGTGCCGCAGGGGGTGTTGAGGTCGTCGTTGCCCCCGCAGATGTTGTAGGTGAGGAAGCGCAGCGCTGGGGCCGACTTCGGCGAGACGGTATCCGCGGCCGCCGGGGAGACGAGGCCGCCGCCCAGCATCGCCGACGCGAGCAGAGCAACGATGAGCGCGCGTAGGCGCATCATGTGACGTTCCTTCTTTCAGTCATGTCTGGGGATTGGTGCGGCCGCCAGGCCGGCGACGCCGATTTCCGGACGACAAGGAGTGTGTTCCCGCAGGCGTGTCCCGCTGCCCCGTGCCGGCTTGGCTGTTCGCTCACGCATCGTGGTGCGCTCCCTCCCACGGGACCCGTTGGAACCGCTCACACCAAGGGACGGGGCGCGAGCAGATCAACAGACCTCACAGGGCGTCCCGCCCAAGGACAGACGCGACGCTAACGATGTGAACGAGGCACGGTCGAGGACCCGACGCGCCGGCGAGCGGGCATCACGCGCCTACCTCCGGTGCCCGGTCATGGCCCTCCCCAGTGCCACGCGACGCGTCAGCGGAAGGATCCCAGCGACTGGGAGGCCCTCACTACCACGGCGTCGCCCGGTGGCGACCGTGCCGTTTGCCGGAGCCCCCTCCGAGTACCAACGCGAGCGCCACGCCAAGAGGGACGAAGACCAACAAAAGGAAAGTCATGGCGGCCGTTTACCCCTCGACGCGGGCTGAAAGCAGCTCGCGCGAAAGGACGGACTCGAAGGGACGGAGCTGCACACCAGCGGCCCGGTCACGGGCCCCTCCACGGGAGAGGCGCGGGTGCCTCCGGCGGAGACACGGGCCCCTCAGCCGGAGGCGATCTGCTGGACGAATCGGGCCTGGTCCGCGAGGAAGCCGTCGGCGTAGAGCCGGCGGGGCGTGAGGACGGCGGTCGCCGCCAGGCGCCAGGAGGAGCTCTCCAGGTCGTGGTCGACCAGGGAGTGGGTGGCGGCGGGGTAGTGGACGACGGTCAGGGAGGCCGCGGGAAGGGTGGCGCGGTAGACCGCTTCGGTCTCGGCGACGTCCACGTTGACGTCGTGGCCTGCCAGCACCAGCAGCAGTGGGGTGCCCCGCATGGCGGCCAGGTCGCCCGTCGCGTCCGCGCGGTAGTTGCGTGCGATGAACGCCCACCGCCCCGCGGTCATACCGTCCCCGTCGCCGACCACGGCGCGGTACCGTGCGAACGTCCCGCCATGCTTCAACAGGTCGAGTACCGTCTCCCGCCTGCGCAGCGCCGCCTCCTTGTCCTGGGCGCTCGCGCCGTCCCGGTCGAGTTCCGCGAGCAGGTTGTAGCGGCCCTGCCGCAGCCAGTTGACCGCCGGAGAGACGGCGATGACGAACTGCAGGCGCCCGTCGCGGGCGGCGACCTTGGGGAGCACCCAGCCGGCCTGGCTCGCTCCCCACAGCCCGACGCGCCGGCCGTCGATATCCGGGCGGCCTCGGGCCCAGGCCACGGCGGCGAGCGTCTCCTCGGCCCGGTCGTCCATGCTCTGCTCCAGCCAATCCCCTTCCGAACCGCCGACGCCGGGCTTGCTGAACGACAACGAGGCGTACCCGGCCCGGGCGAAGGACTCCCACAGCGGCCGGTAGTACGTCTCGTGGGTGGCGTCGACGGGGCCGTCGCCGTGCACGAAGACGACGAGCCCGAACGGCCCCTCGCCGCGCTCCGGCAGCGCCAGTACGCCCTCGAGCAGCGCGCCGTCATGTCGCAGCGACACCTTCTCCTCCCGTAGCGCGTACGTGTTCTGCCACACCGTCACCCCACCGAGCCCAGCGGCCGTCAGCAGCAGCCCTACCAGGGCCCACGCCATCCACCGCCACCAGCGCCGAGCGGGCGCGCCCCCCGTTCGTGACATCATCAACTCCAGAATCGATCGAATGAGAAACGGTCGTATCGATAATGAACGTACTAGAATCGATAGCGCAACCTGCTTCCGTGAACGGACGAGGAAGGGCATACACATGGACGAGGGCGGCGGGCTCGTGGTGCGCAGAGGGGTCCCCGAGGGCAGCGAGCACCGGGTGGCGGCGCTGTACTGGGAGGCGTTCGGCCGCAAGCTGGCGCCGGCGCTGAACCCGCCCGAGAAAGGGCGCGCGTTCATCGCGACCCACCTCCACCACGACCGGGGCGTCACGGCGCTGGTCGACGACCGGGTGGTCGCCGTCGCCGGCTACCGGCTTGACGGCAGGGCGTTGACCGGCGGCGGCGCCGGCGACGTCCTGTCCGCCTACGGCCCCGTGCGCGGCCTGCCGAGGCTCGCCCTGCTGGCCCTCTTCGAACGCACCCCTGCGCCCGGGGAACTCGTCATGGACGGGATCGCCGTCGACGCCGCGCACCGCGGCCGCGGCATCGGCGGCCTTCTCCTCACGGAGATCGCGGCCGTCGCCGCCGAGCACGGCTGCCACCGCGTCCGCCTGGACGTCATCGACACCAACCCCCGGGCCCGGGCGCTGTACGAGCGGCACGGCTTCGCTGCCCACCGCACCGAGCAGACCCCCTACCTGCGGCGCCTGATGGGCTTCGGCGCCGTCACCGCCATGCACCGCCCCGTCACCGACGCGGACGCGACGAGCCGGCGGGAGGCGCGATGAACACCACCGCCGCTTCGGACGCCGGCCAGGCCGGACGCCCCGAGATCCCCACCCGGCTGGTCGTGACCGCCCTGGTCCGCGAGGACGGCACCGTAGACGCCGGCGAGCTCTACGCCGTCGCCGATCTGCTCGGCATGAGCGAGACGCAGATCAGGCTCTGCGTCAAACGCCTGGTCGGAGAGGGCCGCTTCACCCAGGAAGGCCGCGGCCGCAAGGCCACGCTCCGCGCCGTGGCCGACGCCACCGGCTCCCTGGCTCCCGACGCCGCCTACGTCCGCCACGCCTACCGGCAGGACGCCGGACTCGCCCCGTGGGACGGCACCTGGCACCTGTTCGCCTTCGCCATCCCCGAATCCCGCCGCACCGCCCGTGACACCCTGCGCGAGCACCTGCTCCACCTCGGCGCCGCACCCGTCCAGAGCGGCCTGTACGTCACGGCCAACCCCGTCGCCGAACTCGTCGACGCCCAAGCCCGGCACCTCGGCGTCGCCGATGCACTCACCCGCCTGTCCACCACGGACCTGCGCATCGGCGCGGTCGCCGACCCGTGCACGCTGGCCGCAACCCTGTGGCCGCTCGACGAGATCGCCGAACGGCACGAACACCTCGCCGCCTTCGCCGAGACCTGCCTCGCCCGTCTGACCCAGGACTCCACGCTGTCGCAGGCCGAGCGGCTCTGCATGGCTGTCGAACTAGCCGCCCACTTCACCGCGGCGATGCAACCCGACCCCCTCCTGCCGCCCCAGCTCCTCCCGCAACCCTGGCCAGGAGCCCGCGCCCGCCACCTGACGGCCACCTGCTGGCACCACCTGCGCCAACGCCCGCCCACCGGCGAGACCACCCCTTTGCGCCTGTTCACCCTTTACGCCGACGCACTGCCCCCTGCTGACGACGCGTAGCCGCCCCGCGCCCCGAGGCGGAGGTGGTGGTGCGTACGACGTAATCGACGCGACCAGGGACTGCCGGGTGACGATTCGACACCCGGCAGAGAGGCGCGGGCCCGTCACCGCCGCCGAGGCCGGCCGCCTGCCGCCCGACGGACACGTCCGTGATGCTCGGGAGGGTGACCGGCCCGCACACACCACTGGTGCGGGCCGGTCTCCACCCTCTCGGGCCCTGCGAACGGGGTAGGCCGCAGGCCCGATATCGAGCGGCCCCATCCGCTCCACCCCCATCTGCCCGCGAACCTGGCCGCCATGCACGACATCCAGCCCCCGAACGACCTGGTTTCGGGCACCATTCCGCGGGCAGGCGAGCGGGAGCGCCGCCGTCCACGGAACCCCCCGAGTCGTGGACGGCGGCGACTGCCTTGCGTGCCCGCTGCGGATACGTCCTCGCCTCCAGCCAGGGCGACAACATCTTCGCGGTCTACGAGCGCTACGGCGACAACGACTACGTCGGCTCCTTCCGCGTCGGCGACGGCACGGTCGACGGCGTGCAGCACTCCGACGGCTCCACCGTGGTCAACGTTCCGCTCGCCGCAACTTCCCCAAGGGCCTGCCGATCACCCACGACGGCGAGGCGATCCCCGCCGACGGCGACCGGGTGGACACCGACTTCAAGTTCGTCCGCTGGGACGCCGTCGCCGGAGCCTTTCCCGAGCCGCTGACCGTCGACACCGACTCCTTCGACCCTCGCGACGCCGACTGACCTCACCGCGCCCCTTCTCCCCGCCCGGCTCCAGCCGACCTCCACCACGGTGGCGCGACCTGTTCGGCTGCCGCGCGCATGACCTGTCGTCGAGGCCCACGCCGGGGCCGGGACCAGACTCAACGCGACCCGGCCCGACCCGACCCAACCCCACCAACCCAACCCCACCAACCCAACCCGGTCGCCTCACGACGCCCCGATCGTCCACCACTGGCGCGACCAGCGATCCGAACCACTCGCGCCTGCCCTCGTGGTCCCGGCGGGCGGGTGGACGTGGCCGAGCGGGTCGCGGGCACGACGTCCCACCTGGTCCTCCGTCCCCCCAAGACGGGCCGACTACTCGACCGTGCCGGCCTCGGTGCGGCCGTGGCGGCGGAGGTAGGCCAGGACGGCGCGGACCCGGCGGTGGCCGCTGTCACCGGCCGACAGGCCGAGTTTGAGGAAGACGCTCCCGATGTGTTTGTGGACGGCGTTGTCGGTGACGAACAACCGTTGGGCGATCGTGGCGTTGTCATGCCCTTCGGCCATCAGAGCCAGGACCTCGCGTTCGCGCGGGGTGAGGGCGTCGACGGGATCGCTGCGGACGGCGAGGAGCTGCGCGATGACTTCGGGATCCATGGCGGTTCCGCCCGCGGCCACGCGGCGCAGTGCCTCGGTGAACTCGGTGATGCGGCTCACCCGGTCCTTGAGCAGATAGCCGATGGCGCCGCGGGTGTCGGAGAGGAGACGGCCGGCGTACTCCTGCTCGACGTACTGGGACAGGACCAGGACGGGAAGCCCGGGGTGGTCGCGGCGGGCTTGGAGAGCGGCGCGGATGCCCTCGTCGCGGAAGGTCGGGGGCAGCCGCACGTCGACGATGGTGAGGTCCGGGCGGTGGGTCTCGACGGCGGCGAGGAAGCCGGGGGCGTCCTCTGTGATCGCGGCGACCTCGAAGCCCTGGGAGTTGAGCAGGAGTTCGAGTCCGGAGGACAACAGGACGTTGTCCTCGGCGATGACTACACGCACGGCAGCTCCACGGTGACGGTGGTCGGCCCGCCGGGCGGGCTGCTGATCTCCATGGTGCCGTCCAGGGCCGCGGCGCGGCGGCGGATTCCGTCCAGGCCGCTGCCCCGGGACGCGTCCGCCCCGCCGCTCCCGTCGTCGGTGATCTCGGCGGACAGCATCGCGCCGTCGCGCAGGACGTGGACGGCGGCCTTGGTGGCCCGGCTGTGCCGGGCGATGTTCGCCAGCGCCTCGGTGACGGCGAAGTAGGCGACCGCCTCGACCGCGGCGGGGACGTCACCGAGGTCGCCGATGTCGATGCGGGTCGGCACGCCGGCCCTGTCGGCGAGGGAGGCGAGCGCGCCGACCAGGCCCTGGTCGGCCAGGACCGGCGGGTAGATGGTGCGGATGACGGAGCGCAGCTCGGTCATGGCCTCCTCGGTCTCGGCCCGGGCCTGCCGTACGAGCGTGGCGGCCGTGTCCGGATCCTGGGGCAGGATGTCCCCGGCCACGGCAAGCCGTATGGCGATGGCCACCAGCCGGGCCTGGGTGCCGTCGTGCAGGTCGCGTTCGATCCGGCGGAGTTCGGCGCCGTGCGCCTGGAGGACGTCCGTGCGCGTCCGGGTGAGTTCGGTGACGCGCGCGGCCAGTCGTTGGGCGGGAGACGGCGCCAGGACGGCCAGGCAGCACCGCGCGTGCGCCCGGGCGAGCGGCGGCAGGGCGATGGCCGCCAAGACCGCAAGGAGCAGGAGTTGCGCCAGGTTGACGGTCAGCGCGGAGGCCCAGCTGTCGATACGGACACCGAACAGCAGCAGCCGTGGCGGATCCGACGTGGGGAAGGCCCACCACCCGACGGCGACGACGAGGGTGAGGAGCAGGTTGCCCAGGCACAGCAGGGCGATCGTGCCCGCGGGAAGGCCGGTGGCCACCTGCGTCACGAGCCACGCGAGCTCGCGGCGCAGGGCGCGCGGGCGCGGCTCCACCGGTCGGCCCAACAGCGTCCCGGCGCTTCGGCGGTGGCGCTCAGCCCAGGGTGCCGCCAGCGACGGTATGCACAGCAGTGGCGCCGCCGCGAGCGTCACCGTCGCGGTCATGAGGGTGCCGAGCAGGTAGCGTCCGCTGCGCCCGGTCCGGGCCAACCGTGCGCGAGCCTCGCCGATCACGCCGTGCACTGGTTCGCCCTCGTCTGTCGTAGGGGGACCGGGAGCGGCCCTCGGTCGCGCCACAGTACGTGCCGGGAGCGCCGGCGGCACTACAGCCGGCTGTAGGTTTCCAACGGCCGCCCTGGGTACCGACGCACAACTCGACACCTACCTAGCGTGAGGCCCATGAGACTGACATCCCCGGCCTCCGCGCCGCAGAACCGCCCGTCCCCGCAACGTCACCGCCGAGCCGGCCGACGGTGGCCGGCCGTCGCCGCGGCCGTCCTCGGCACGGCGAGTGCGGCCATGGCCATCCCGTCCTCGAACGGCGCGACCCCGACGTTCGCGCAGTCCGGCTACCAGCAGGACGACCTGCGCCGGGACGCCGATGCCCTCCGGGCGCTGGGGATCACCGGTGTCCAGGCGCGGGTGACCACCGCCTCCGGCAGGGATCTGGTGGCAACCGCAGGCGTAGCCGTGGCGGGCACGAACCGCCCGGTGCCCCGCGACGGCTACTTCCGGATAGCCAGCACCGGCAAGGCACTCATGGCCACGGTGATCCTCCAGCTGGTCGAGGACGGCACGTTGTCCCTGGACGACACGGTGGACCGCTGGCTGCCCGGTCTGATCGACGCCAACGGCAATGACGGACGGCAGATCACCGTGCACCAGCTGCTGCAGAACACCAGTGGGCTCCATGACGACCTTCCCGGCTTCGACACGCCGCAGCAGTACTACGAGCACCGCTACGACACCTACACCGCCGAACAGATCGTCGCCCGGGCGATGAAGCACCACCCGGACTTCCCGCCCGGCACCGGCTGGAGCTACTCCAACACCGGCTACGTCGTCCTCGGCATGATCGTCGAGAAGGCCGCCGGGCGCCCCTGGCAGGAGGAGGTCGAAAGCCGGATCCTGAAACCGCTCGGAATGAACCACACCTACCTGCCCGGCACCACGTCCACCCTCCGCCGCCCGCACGCGGCCGGCTACCAGGTCTTCGCCGCCGGCGAACGCACGGACGTCACCGAACAGATCGTCCCCGACCTCGGCGGCTACGTCTCCACCACGGCGGACGTCAACCGCTTCTTCCAAGCACTGCTGGGCGGCGAGCTGCTGTCCGCGGCGCGCATGGCCGAGATGCGGGACACCGTTCCGGTCCCCAAGCCGTTCGACGTGTTCTGGCCCGGCGGACGCTACGGCCTCGGCCTGGTCAGCCGCCCCCTGAGCTGCGGCGGCAGCTACTGGAGCCACGAAGGGGGCGAGGCCGGCTACATCACCCTGAACGGCGCCACCGACGACGGCAGCCGCACCGTCACCGTCTCCATGTCCACCAGCTTCAACGACCTCCGGAAAACACTCCGCCAGCAGAAGACCGCCAGCGACCTCGTCGACCGCGCGTTGTGCGACACCCCCGGCAACAGACAGGGCAGGTAGCCGCCCAGGGCGCTCGCAGACCCGGGCGGCGGTCTTGTCATCGGCCGGCCGCTCGCCTTCCCAGACAGCAAGGTCGTAGCTCATGCCCGCAGACTCTCACCCCGCTCTGACAGTCAGTCACGAGACGACGCCCTATCGGCCGATCTGGCGCGGGACTGCCATGGCGCGGAGCTTGTCGGGGTTGCGTATGGCGTAGACGTGGGTGATCCGCCCGTCGGCGACTTCGATCAGGAAGACGCCTTCCAGGCGCTCGCTGCTCAGCAGGAGGGCGGGAGCGTTGTTGCAGTTGGCCCGTTCCACCCGCAGGTCTGCCAACCGGTCCGGGCGGAACAGGCGGGTGAGGATTGCGGCCACCTTCTCGGCGCCCACCACCGGCCGGCGTGCCGCGGTGGTCTTTCCGCCGCTGTCGGCGGTCCAGGTGACGTCCGGGGCGAGCAGGGAAAGCAGTCCGTGCAGGTCTCCTGTGGTCGCCGCGGTCATGAACTGCTCGGTGATGCGCGCTGTCGTGGCGGCGTCGGTGGGTTCGAAGCGCTTGCGTCGCGCCCGTACGTGTTCGCGCGCGCGGTGCGCCACCTGGCGTGCCGTCGCCACGGGCTTGCCGACCGCCGTGGCGATGTCGCGGAACTCGAAGCCGAACACCTCGCGCAGCACGAACACCGCCCGTTCATCGGGGGTGAGCGATTCGAGCAGCACGAGCATGGCCATCGACACCGACTCGGCGAGCAGCACGTCGGCCGAGGCGTCGTTCTCGTCGAGCAGGAGTGGCTCGGGCAGCCACGGGCCGACGTAGTCCTCGCGGCGCCGCGCGCTCGTCCGCAGGGCGTTGAGCGCCTGACGGGTCACCAGCTGTGCCAGGTACGACTTGGTGTCGCGCACGGTCGCGAGGTCCACGTCGGCCCACCGCAGATAGCTGTTCTGCAGGACGTCGTCGGATTCGGTCGCCGAGCCGAGGATCTCGTAGACGATCGTGAAAAGCAGCGGTCGCAGCACAGTGAACCGCTCGGCATGCTCGTCGGTGCTCACGCGGACGTGACCCCCCGCACGCCAGGGGCCGCTCCGACCGGACGCGGGCCGCCCTTGGGCCAGCCCATGGAACCCGGTCGGGCCGCCTCGCGACGGATCCGCTTCGCGACCACGAACTTGCAGGTCAACTCCTTGATCGCCGCGCCCGCACGGCCGCCGATGTAGAGGTTGAGCGCGGTGTCGTCCTTCCGGGCGAGCTGCCGGATGCCGGCACGCCGGCCGAGGCTGACACACGCTCCGCTGAAGGCCAGTTCGATCACCGCCGGTTCGGTCCCTGCCAGTCGGCTCAGCACGGTGTCGGCCGCCTGTGCCCCGAGCGGGCCGGCCGCGTAGCCGCTCATCCGCAGCGGCCGGCCCGAGGGCGCGGCCGCGTCGCCGGCCGCGATGACGCGGTCGTCGTCGATGCTGGTCAGCGTCTCATCGGTCAGGAGCCGGCCGATCCCGTCGGTGCGCAGTCCGCTCGCCGCCGCGAGATCCGGTACGCCGAATCCTGCCGTCCAGACGGTCAGCGCACTGGGCCGCACCCCGCCGTCGGCAAGGACCACCGCGTCCTGCCGCACCTCCGTGACCGACACGCCTTCGAGTACGGCGACGCCGTGCCGGGTGAGCCATGCGGCGATGTAGCGGCGGCCGGCTGCGCTGAACGTCGGCGCCAGGGCGCTGCCGCACACCAGAGTGATCCCGCGTCCCTGCTCGGCCAGCTCCGCGGCCGTCTCGATGCCGGTCAGACCGCCGCCCACCACCGTGACCGGAGCATCGAGGGGCAGTTCGTCCAGCCTGGCGCGCAGCCGCCGCGCGGACTCCCACTCCGCGACGTCGCAGGCGTGTCCGGCCGCGCCGGGCACCGCTGCGGGCGCCGCGCCGGTGCTGCCGACCGCATAGATCACGTAGTCGTAGTCCAGCGCCCGTCCCGACGCGAGTCGTACTTCGCGGGCGGTGGTGTCGATGCGCGTGGCACGGTCCACCACCAGCTTGATGCCGCTGCCGAGGAGGGTGTCGTAGTCGATCGTGGCCTCGCCGGAACGGGCCACGTACTGGTGCAGTCGGATGCGCTCGACGAAGTCGGGCCGGGGATTGATCAGCGTGATGTCGAGGTCGGGGCGCGCCCGCAGACGATTGGCCGCGAGCGTTCCGGCGTACCCGCCGCCGATGACGACGACCTTGCTGGGGCTGTTGTGTTCGCTCATGCCCTCAAGACACCGGCGACCGACGAGGACGTGACACCGGGCGATGTGACGTACGTCATCAACCGAGGCGATGTGACTCACCGTGCGAGTGTCTCCGGCCGGCCCGTCGATCTCGACCAGCTTCCGCAGCCCAGCTCCTGGCCGCGATGGAGCCGGCGACGCTCATCCGTACGCGACCGGGGAGCGGAGGCGTAGGTACGCCGACACGTGCAGGAACCTCAGCGCATAGACGTCGGTGTCCCTGCACGATCACATGCCGCTGTCTTCGGCGAGGGTGTGGGCGACGAGGGCGTTGGCGTGGCCGTGACCGAGGCCGTGCTCGGTCTTGAGCCAGTTGACCAGTTCCATGTGCTTGGTCAGCGGGGAGGAGTGGATGAGCTCCTTCCACTCGCTGATCGGGCGGCCGTACTTCTTCTCGATGGACGGGAAGTAGCTGGCAGGACCCTTCACCGAGGCGGTCATGGTGGCCCCTTTCGTTTCGTGATGATCTTGGTTGGTGTCGATGATGCCGGAGGGAACGGCGGCCTGCTAGCGGTTGGCCGGGGTGCCGGCCAGGCGGGCGGTCACCGTGCTCAGCCACAGCAGGCCGAGGCCGGCGCCGAGGGTGAACGCCAGGACCGAGGCGGCCGAAGCCATGAACCCGGCGAGGACGGCCGCGGGCACCACCCGGGACGCGACGGCCCAGCCCCGCAGGCCTCGGGCGGCGAGTGGACGGGCCAGCACCACGAACGCGGCGCACAGGGCGAGGTAGCCGATCATTCCGCCGAACATGTGGACGGCGCCGTGCCCGCTCATCACCGTCGCATCGGGCGCCCCGACCGGAAAACCCGCACCGGCATCGGCCGGGAACGCCGCCGCGACCCAGAAGGAGACACCGAAGACGCCGACGAGGACCGGCCCCCACGTTCCACCGGGGCCCCCGCGCAGCGCCCGCCGCAATCCCGTCGCGCCCGCGATCAGAAGCGCCCCGGCGAGCACGAAACTCGCCGCCTGGATCCAGCCCGCCTCGCCGAGGGCGAGCTGGCTGATGGCGTTCCGCGTGAAGTCGAAGCCGTCACGCGTGAATCCCTGGGCGAGTCCCACCGCCAGGAACAGCGGTCCCGCCACCACACCACCGACCGCAGCCCACCGCGCGGCAGATCGCGACGCGGGCGCGGCGGAATGGACGTGGCGGGGCGCGGTGGGCACGGTGAGCATGTCGGTCATGGCGGGGCCTTCCTCGCTTCGATGGTGTTCGCCGATATGACCGACGGCAAGGAGCAGAGTCATCGCTCCCACCGATGTGCGCTGCATCACACAAGGGTGGCGGCTTCCCGCTCGCGTACGCGTCACCATGGACGCGGACCGCACTGCCAGGAAGGGGAGCGGCGCTGCCGATCGGGTGATTCCTCACACCGGACTCCGGCCTCCTGCCGTTTCCTCGGACGCCGCTGTGACAGGCTGCTTCCAGGCGCCCCTTCGGGGCAGCCGCACGAAGGCCCCCGCTGTGATAGTCACGTCGCCCGGGGGCCTTCATCACTGCTCGACACCAGCACGAGTGCACGTGCGCACTGCCTGCGCGACCGCCGGTTCGCCCTCCCGCGTGGCTCGACGTCCGGCCGGATGAGTTCCACAACCGGACCCGCAGGGACGGGGAGACGACGAAAACGGCCGCCTCGGGCCGCTGCCGGGAGCGACCGCCCGCGTGGGGAACCCAAGGACATGCCGTGGAGGCTCTGATCTGCGGCAACGAACTAATCGGCGTGCTGCGAGACAGTCCGGTCGGGCATCATCACGGGATGATCGGCAATCGGATCACCTCTCGCATGGCGGACGGCGCCCGTGTCCCGGGAACGTGGCGCCACGCGTTCATATGCAACGGCGGAACCTACTTACTCACAGACCTCTTCATCTACGCTGACGGGCTCGTCGACTGCTGGGAACTGGTCACGCTCGACGAGTTCGAGAAGAAGCTCCGCAGCGGTTGGGTGGCCACCAGCCTTCCCGACGGCGGTCTGGCGTCCGCACACCACCTGGCCTCGTGGACCTTTGGTGAGCCGGACACCTGGCTGACCCCGGAGCTGCTGCTCGCAGAAGTCCGCGACACCATCGACGAGCTGAACGGTCGCCCCGATTCGACCGGTCGCTGCCTGGCGGCGGTGGATGTGTTCCTCGCCGACCGGACGGAGGAGAACCGGTCCGCCGCCAGGGCCGCCTACCTGGCCATCCCCAAGACCGTGCGTCACTACGCTCTCGGCGACATGGACCGCAAGGACCGTCCTTTGCAGGCCCTGGTGATGGGGCCGGGCGGCCGCTTTCCCCGCTGGCCTGACGTACGGGTTTCGCAGGAAGAGTACGACGAGGCCGTCGCCTACTTCGAGGAGCGGGGCCGATGGCTGGCCGAGGCCCCTTCGCGAGTGCCGGCGGACGGGGCGGTGAACTCCTTCGCCCCCGCGGTGAAGCTGTACGAGTCGTATCCGCAGCGCGCGCTCGAGCACCCGGACAAGCGGGGCCTGCGCAACGACTACCCCGCACCCATCACCCTGGACGGCGTCACCTATCCGTCGGTGACGCACGCCTACTGGGCCCGGTCCGTCGCCGAACCGGAGGCGCGCGCCTCGGTCGTCACCGCGGAGAGGGGGCCGAAGGCCCGCACCCTCGCGGCCAAGGCGACGCGACGTGAGGGCTGGGAGCTGACCCGCACCGCAGTCATGGCTCGGTTGCTGCGCGCCAAGTACCAGCAGCACTCCGACCTTGCCGCGGTCCTCCTGGCCACGGGCGACGCGACCTTGCTCTACGACGACGCGGACTCGGGCTTCTGGGGCGACAACGGAGGCCGGGGCCGGAACTGGACGGGGCGCCTCCTGGAACTCGTCAGGTCCGAACTGCTGGCCGACCAGGCCGGTATCGGCTAGGACCTGTCCGGTCGATCAAGGTGTTGGCGTTGGAACAGCGTGTGGCTGCGAGGGGTTCGGCTGGGCAACGGCGGTCTGGTCACTTCTCTGAACGATCAGGCGGCGTCAGGCGCCTGATGTTCCATGCGTTCCTGCATGTGTCCGAAGAACTCCTCCGGTCGCGTCACGCCGGCCGTCACCCGGGCGAACTCGTCCTGTGCCGAGCGGCTGCGGGAGACGGCGAGGAGGAGTTCCTGCATTTCGGGAGGCGGTGGTCCCAGCGTGGCGAAGTCGGCCGTGAACTCGTACATGCTCATGACCTCGGAGTCCCTCGTCTCCTGGCAGGCACGCATGGCTTCGTCGAAGGGCCGCCGGCCGACGAGCACGTCGTCGAGTGCCCGGGTGCACCGCTCCGCGTCCCGGAAGGCGTCCTGGATGCCCTGCGCGGTGATGGGGTCCTTGAGGTATCCGGCGTCTCCGACGAGGATCCAGCCGGGACCGTAGGGCTTGCGGAAGTAGTTGGGGATGGCCATGCCGACGAACCGCTCGGCCCGAGTGGCTTTCGAGACCCGTTCGGCGAAGCCCGGCGCGCGGGCCAGTACGGCGTGGTAATTGCCTTCGACGTCGTCGCGGTTGGCCTCGAAGTCGCGCATGGGCCAGGCGCAGATGACCAACGTCTGGTCGTCATTGGTGGGCCATGCGGCGAAGGCGCGGTCCTCACGGTCGTACGCCTCGAACGTCCCGTTCAGCGGCAGACCGGCCCAGTAGGTGTAGTAGTAGGCGTTGATCTTCGGCTTCTCCGCGTAGGCCGTGGCGTCGGTCGCCCTCGCGACGGAGGAGTGGAGTCCGTCTGCGCCGACGACGATCCGGGCGTGGTCGGTGGCCGTCCTGCCGTCCTTGCCGTGACCCTTGATGCCGGTGACCGTCCCACCGTCGAACAGAATCTCCTCGACGGTGAATCCCTCTCGTACCTCGGCGCCGGACTCCGCGGCGGCGTCGACCAGGATCTTGTCCAGGACCGTGCGGCGCGGGGCGTAGGAGACGTCGAAGCCCTCACCGGCAGGAGAGCCCGTGATGACGAAGGGGCCCAGATCGAACGCATACGTATGGATGGCGGGGCAGCCGGTTGCGACCACGCGGTCCAGCAGTCCCCAGCGGTCGAGCGCGGCCAGGCCGGGCGGATGGATCAGGTGGGTGGAGATCGTGTCGCTCGGGAACGTCGCCCGGTCCACGAGGAGGACCCGGTGACCGAGCCGGGACAGGAGCATGGCGGTCGGGGCTCCTGCGCACCGTGCTCCTACGACGATCACGTCGTAGCGCTGGGTTTCGGCACCGGACGCGCCGGCCGAGCTGGTCATGGACCTCACCTGCCGGATCGAGCACACCGCCTGGCGGAATCGTCCGAGGGCGGACGCGGCGGTGCGTCTCTCTTCACGTTAGCCCAGCTCCGCCCCGCTTTCTCAGCGAGCCGTGGGCGACTGCCCTGGTCGGCTGCCCTGCCGAGTGGATCACGCTCCGCTGAGCTGTCGGGATCAGTGCTCTCGCACCCGTGGAGTCTCCCCCTCCCCGTTCACCAGTCCCGGCCGGCGGTCAGCTCCTCCGAACGTACGACAGGCAGACCGCGGGACCGCGGGCATGCGAACGTGCGAGAGGCAGACCGCGGGACCGCGGGCATGAGGCCGCAACCCCCTCCGCGTCCCCGCGTCCTTTTGTGAGCCGACTCTCGCGGCCGGTCCCGAGCCGCACGACCCCGGAGGTTCCCGTCCGTATGCCCGTGACCGGCCCCAACCCACCGCAGACACGGCCCCGCCGCAGGCCCTGGCTGAGGCCCGCCCTGTTGGGCGTCGTGTGCGGCATCGTGCTGACCGGCTGCTTGGTCACCGTTCTGCGCTGGCCGCACGACGAAGTGACCTACCGCAGCGATCCCCCGCCTTCGCTGATCTACCCGGACGAGGCGCCACACCACCTGGCCCTGGTCCGCAGCAGCACCCTGTCGGGGAGCGACACCTTCCGGTTGTTCATCGGCAGCCAGCCCACGCCCGCCTACGGGCACTGGCTCGACGTCGACGCCGCCCTCGGCCGGCAGGGGGTGGAGTCGACGGAGTGGACGCGTGAAGGCGTACGGGTCCGCTTCCCGAAGGGGCACGAAGTCTTCGTCCCCGCACGGGCGTTCCTCTACGGCAGGTAACACGCCTGTCGCCGGTCCCTGGCCCGACACACGAGCCGCTGTGGGACGCGCAACCCCCGCCTGGCAGCCGCTCGCAGAGGGTCGCCAGATGCGGCGAACCCTGGGCCGCAGCGAGGCACAGATTTCGCTGTACCCAGGTTCCTGCCCGAGAGGCCGATCGGCCTCTCGGGCAGGAACTGTCAGTACAGGGCGTCTCCCATGGGCGAGTCCTCGCCCGTGACGTAGGCGCGGATCGATGCCAGGTACTCCGCACGTCCGACGCGCTCGTCACCGTCGCTGTCCAGGGCGTCGAAAGCCGCGTCGGCGTTGTCCGCAGGGTTGCCCAGTGCCTGGCGCAGCAGGGTGAACTCCGAGCGGTCCAGGGCGCCGTCCTGATCGGCGTCGGCGAGGTCGAACAGTGCGCCCAGGGCGTACTGGCAGATGTTGTCGAACTTGTCAGCGTCCACCCAGGCGACGTACTCCTGGTAGGTCATCACGCCGTCGCCGTTGGCATCCATCGCGGCCCAGGCCCGCTCGCCGGCGGCGAGGGCGACGACCACGAGCGGGTCGTCCTGGCTGCGTCCGGTTGCCCGACGAGCTCGTTCGATGCGGACGAAGTAGTCGTGCTTGGAGGCGACTCCGTCTCCGTCCGTGTCCAGCATCGCGTAGATGCGGGCCTTCGGGGCTGAGGAGTCAGCAGGGGCCGGCTGGGGCTCGGTCTGGGGGAGCGACATGTCGGCTCGCCTTTCGGTTCTGGGTGTGGACAGGTCGGCCGGGTGGCTCAACGGGTGAGTCGGGCAAGGAGGGTCGAGCCGGGAGCGGTGTCGCCGGCCCGGGTGCCGCAGCCGGTACCGGAGCGGTGTCCACCGCGTGGATGGTGCACCGGGCGAATCGCGTGCTGACGACGGTGCGGTTGCGGCCCCCGCGCCGGGCCTACGGAGGCCACGGGCTGTGCGAGTCCCGTGGGGTCGAAACAACCCGCGCATGCATCACTGCCACCAACGCGCTGCTACGACGAAGGGCACGGCCCACGTCGGCCTGCCACCCACAGGGGTGCCGCCGAGGCCGCAACAAGGCCCAGGCTCCGCCGCTGAACGCATCTCCCGTTTCCGGTCACACTCTCGATCGGCGGCACGGAGGCCGAGCGCGTGGCCCTCGACCTGGTCGAGGCGACCCCGCAGCCCCCGCACGGCCGGGAGCGGGTCGGCGAAACCGTCACTGGGCCGGGCTGGCCGCCGGGCCAGCCGGCCAGCCGGCCAGCCCGGCGAGGAGCAAGCACGGGCAGCGGGCACTGTCCGATCTTTCAGTACCGACGGCCGCGCCGCCGGACCTGCCGCGGAGCACGGGATGGGGCTACCGCCGGGGCGCGACCGCCCGCATCGTCACTCGTTCGGCGTAGCCCGACCGTCTCCTGCCCACCGGTCGGCGCGTCGCTGTCCGCCCCCGCCAAGCACTGCGGAGAGGGGCGCGCGTGGTGGCGCGCCGCGTTCGATGGTGGTCCGGTGGACGTGACGACCGCGTCCGGGTGACCGGATCCGAGGAGGCGTACCTGATGAGTGGTAGCGGTGCGATACGGCTCACCTTCGAGTACCAAGGCCACCACATCGAACTGATCGCCAGCGAGCACGTCGACCTGGTGCTTCCGGGCGGTCAGGGGGT
Source organism: Streptomyces sp. NPDC053431 (assembly GCF_044544925.1). Taxonomy (NCBI): domain Bacteria; kingdom Bacillati; phylum Actinomycetota; class Actinomycetes; order Kitasatosporales; family Streptomycetaceae; genus Streptomyces; species Streptomyces sp. NPDC053431. Next base: position 57,343 of record NZ_JBITXX010000023.1, read on the forward strand.
TCAGCAGGGCTTGGCGGTCGGCCTGGCCCCGGCGGGCCCCAACGAAGAGCCGGGCGTCTCGGTCAGCTACCGGGTGGACCTGCTGAACGCACGGGGACAGCGGCTCCACAGCCATCCGCTGGACAACCCCGTCATCGAAGAGGCCGAGGTTCCTTCCGCCGATCCGGACCGGCCCTTCACGCACCAGCCGGTCTCCCAGGCCAAGGGACGCTTCTACGTCCTGGTGCCCGCGTTGGCGGAGGCGAAGGAGGTGGCGCTGCTGCGCATCACCGTGAAGACGCACACGGTCGCCCGGTACGCACTGGGGCACGGCGCCGAGGGGAGCGGATCCTGATGGGTACGGGCGACGGCACCGTCCTCGGCACGACGCTGCTCCACAACAGCGGCCCGGCCGCCTCGCGGTGGAACCTCGTCCTGCTCTCGGAGGGCTACAAGAGCAGCGAGATGACCCAGTGGCACGCGGACGCGCAGTTCTTCGTCGGCCAGCTCTTCGCCATGCCGCCGTTCGACGAGGCGGCGATGCAGGGCAGGATCAACATCTACCGCGTGGACGTCACCTCCACCGACAGCGGCGCCGACGACCCCGCGCCCTGCGGCGGAACGGGAGTGACGGCGAAGACCTACTTCGACGCCACGTACTGCACCGGCGGGCTCGAGCGCCTGCTGACGGCGAACACGTCGATCGTGGAGGGCGTGCTCAAGGCCCAGGTCCCGTCCTGGCACCAGGGGATCGTGGTGGTCAACAGTGCCAAGTACGGAGGCTCGGGCGGCACCATCGCCGTGACCTCGACGGCCACCAACTGGGTCACGGTCGCCGTGCACGAACTGGGACACTCCGCGTTCAAGCTCGCCGACGAGTACGAGTCCTGGGCCGGCTGTACCAGCGGCGAGAGCGGACACGACTCGTACAGCGGCATCGAACCGACCGCACCGAACGTCACCCTCGACTCCGGCCGCACCACCATCAAATGGGCGGCGCTGGTCCAGGCGGCCACGGTGATGCCCACGTCCCGGAACGCCAACTGCGCGGTGTGCGACCCGCAAACCAACCCCGCGGCCGCGGGCACGATCGGCGCCTTCGAAGGCGCGGGCTACTACCACTGCGGTCTGTTCCGGCCGGCGTTCAACTGCATGATGCGCAACCTCACCCCCTTCTGCGCCGTCTGCCGGCAGGCGATCCGCCGTACGCTGAACCCCTTCGAGTGGGCCCTGCGCGCCGTGGACGTGACGTCCACCATCGTCGAGTGTGCGTTCGCCCCCTCCGGCGAGCCCGCGCCGAACGACATCGCCCCCGCCATCCAGATCGCCGGCGCCACGGGATCGGGTTCGCTCCAGTCGCGCCTGTACCCGCGCGGCGTCGCCGGCTCGGTCGGCGCGGGCTGCTACCCGTACGAGTACCGCGTCGACATGACACCGGTCACCGGGCCACTTCCGGCATCCGCCGTCCGTACGCTCAGCTTCGACTTCGGCCCCGTCAGCCGCATCAACTACGACGGAACCGGCGGCGCGGACCTCTTCGTCATCACCCAAGGCGGACCCGGAACGGTCCGGCCCGCATCCGTCACACAGCGGGACAACCGCCTCACCATCGCCTTCGCCGCCCCCGGCGTCGCGGCCGCCCACAGCAGCTTCACCATCGGCCTCGCATCGGACCATCCGCCGCGCGACACCACCGCCCAGGTCACCGACGGAGCCGGGAACACCCACACCATCGCCACCCGCGCCCCGGCATTCCCCCATCCGTAGAACCCGGGCATCGAGCCCTACCCCAACCCCCTCCCCAACCCCCCTCCCCAACCTCTCTCCCCGGCTCCCCCCCCCACCGCGAAGCCCCGGCATCGACCCCCGTTCAAACATTGAAGCTTGCACAGGGCACTGCCCCTGACCTGCGCCTATCGTGAGATTCATGGACGGCTACGGAAGCAGCACCGGCCGGTCCGACGGGGGAGCGGCCGCCACCCCTCAGCTCGAAGTGAGCCTCCCCGAATGCAGGCGGGGCATGCCGCTCGAGATCCGCGGGACGGGCTGGCAGAGCTGGCCGGTCCGGCTGTCGGTCGACGGTCAGGCGGTCCTGCCGGAGCGTGTACTGCAGGGGCTGACCCTGGCCGATCCCGCCCGGGACAAGGGCGAGGCGATCCGGCCGGACGGTACCGGGGTCTTCCTGTGCCGGCTCTCGACGCTCCGGATGGAGCCGGGCGAGCACCACATCGGGGCCACCTACGCCGAGACGGGGGAGGGGTACGCGCAGGACGGGTACGAGGGCAGCGCCCACACCCGGGTGGTGGTCAGGGCGCGTGGCGAGCAGGCGCGCGGCGGCGACGTCCCGCCGACGGGTCCCGACGACGGACAGGGGAACGGGCCCGCTCAGGAGCGGGAGGCGAGCGACAGCGCCTTCGAGCGCGAGCGATTCCACTGGGAGCGCCGCTTCGGCCACCTCGGCCGCATCCCGCCCGGCGTGCGGGAGAAGCAGATTTCGCAGATCAGGGCGCTTCGGGAGCGTCGGGCCGGAAGGGAAGCGGCCCTTCGGGCCACGGCGGACCAAGGCCCGGGCACCTTCCCGGCGCCGCCGGTCACGGGCGGCACCAACTGGACGCCGGTGGGTCCCGGCCCGGTCGTGTCCTTCGGCACCGGCTACAGCGGCCGCGCCCTCGCGATCGCCATCGACCCCACCGACCCCAAGACGGTGTACCTGGGCACGGCGAACGGCGGCGTGTGGAAGAGCACGGACCGCGGGCAGACGTGGACGCCGAAGTCGGACTTCCAGCGCAGCCTGGCGATCGGCGCCCTCGCCATCGACCCGAACGACCACCTCCACATCGTCGCGGGAACGGGGGAGCTCCAGTCCTCGGCCGACACGTACTACGGCAACGGGCTGCTGAGTTCCTCCGACGGCGGCAACACCTGGACGGAGCTGGCGACGGCGCGCTTCGAACGGGCGGAGATCACCCGCCTTGTGTTCGATCCGACGGACTCGACCGGCAAGGGCCTGCTGCTGTCCTCCAGCATCGGTGTCTTCGAGAGCACCGACGGCGGCGTGAACTGGATGCTCCGCACGGGCCCCGGCCTGTTCACCGACATGGTGGTCCTGCGCATGCCGGGCCCGCAGGGGACCATCAAGGTCATCACTGCCGCCTTCGGCCAGGCGCTGTGGACGAGCACGCGGACCAACGGGGCGTGGTCCGCCTGGACGGTGATCAACAGCACGGAGCTGCCCGCGGCCGGCACGTTCGACCGGGTGGCGCTGGCGCAGCAGGCGGAGAACCCCAGCCTGATTCTGGCCCTGTTCGCCTGGTACCCGGGCTTCGTCGCGCTCGCCAGGACGACGGACGCGGGCGCCACGTGGTCGGCGGTTCCGATGCGCCTCAACTCTCCTGCCGGGCCGACGACATCCCCGAGTGCGGGCCACGACCACAAGTTCACCGTGCCCGCCTCGGACATGACGGCACCGACGGCTCCCCACACGTACACGAGCTCGTCGACCGGAGTCCCCACCCACGCACACACCGTGTCGTTCACGGCGCAGCAGTTCGCCCGTCTGGCCGGCGGCGGACAGGTGACCTTGACCACCAGCGACTTCTCCGGTCACACCCACACGGCCACCTTCGGCTTCACCAACCAGAGCTGGTGGGCCCTCGACGTGGCCGTGCACCCGACCGATCCCGACATCGTGTTCGTGGCCGAGCGCAGCCTGTGGCGCTCGACCACGGGTGGCGGCGTCTTCGACTACGTCGCGAACGTCCACGACGACCACCACGCTCTCGTCTTCGATCCCGTCAACCCCTCCACCTGCTGGGAGGCCAACGACGGCGGTGTGCAGATCTCCACCGACACGGGCGTGACGTGGAGCCACCGCAACCGCGACCTGGCGACGCTGCAGTTCGAATCGCTCTCCCTGCATCCCGAATGGGAGAACGTCATGCTGGGCGGCACCCAGGACAACGGCGTCCAGCGCTACGCGGGGACTCCGGCCTGGACCCTGTCGAGGGGCGGGGACGGCGGATTCACCGCCATCGACCCCTCCAAGCCCACCCGTATGTTCATGCAGTACACCCACGCGACCATCCTGCGGTCCGACGACGCCGGCGCCGTCTGGAACATGAAGAACAGCGGGATCGCCGACAACGACGTCGAGTTCTACGGCCCCTTCGCCCTGGACCCGGCCACCCCCACGACCTGCTACTACGGCGGCGGTATGCTCTGGCGCAGCGCGAACAGCGGGGACACCTGGTCGGCCATCTCGGCGGCGCCGGTCAAGGCGATCACGGCGATCGCCGTCCACCCGACCGACAGCACCACCGTGTACGCCGCGACGAAGGACGGCCACGTCTACCGGTTCCGGCGCACCGGAGCGACATGGAACCCCGCCGACGTGTCCCGCACCGAGCTGACCGCCCCACCCCTGCCTGCGCTGTGTATTTCGGACATCGCCGTCGACACCGCGGGCACCGTCTGGGTGACGATCGCAGCCCTGCAGAAGACCGAGGAGTCCGGAGAGTTCAGCAGCGACCACGTCTACCGGTGCGCCGCGACCGACGGCGTGTGGACCTCGCGCTCCGGCGGCCTGCTGCAGGCCAATCCCATCAATTCGATCGTCATCGACCCCACCGACAGCAACCGGCTCTTCTGCGGCGGTGACATCGGCGTCTTCCGGACCGAGAACGCCGGCCTGACCTGGACCGCGTGGGACGAGGGGCTGCCCAACTCCCCGGTGTTCGACCTCGTCCTGCACGCCAAGAGCCGGCTGCTGCGCGCGGCCACCCACGGCCGCAGCGTCTGGGAGCGGCCCGTCGACGCGGCGCAGGCGAAGACGGTCGACCTGTATCTGCGCGACACGGTTCTCGACTCCGGACGGGTCCAGCCCGGCCCCTCCGGCGTCGCGGACCCCTTCGACCCGAGCGCCACGCCCGGCGTGATGTGGTGGTGGCAGAGTCCCGACATCGTCGTGGACGCCCCGGAACCGACCTACCAGACGGCCACCCCGGTCGGCGACTACGTCGCGCTGACCACGATCGCCCACCGCACCGCGCGCCGGGACCGCCTGAACCGCTTCTACGTCCAGGTCCACAACCGGGGCGTGAGCGCGGCGACGAACGTGCGCGTACGGGCGTTCCTGGCCAGCGCCTCCGCCGGCCTGCCGCTGCTGCCCACGGACTTCTGGTCCGGCGGCAGGCCCTTCGACGCCGACCCCGACGCCACCGACTACACGCCCCTCGGCCCGGCGAGGACGTTCGCGCGGCTGGAGGCGGCGGAGCCGGGCGTGGCCGAGTGGGACTTCCTCATCCCGTCCACAGCCGCCGCGCACTCCTGCATCCTCGCCGTCGCCACGTGCGACGAGGATCCCGTCCAGGCCGTCCAGACCCGCGACGTGGGGACGCTGGTGACCTCCCGGAAGCATGCCGCGCTGAAGAACCTCCAGGTGGAGAACGCGCTGCCCGGTGGTGTCGCACCGTCCAGGGCCTTCGTCGTCATGCTCAACAACTTCAAGCAGACCGCCCAGCCGTTCACCGTACGGTTCGACTGGGCGAACCTGCCCGCCGGGACGCAGCTCTACATCACCTTCGAGAAGCTCGGGAACGCTCAGGGGCCGCAGCCCGGCCATGGGGTGGAGCAGCTCCAGAACGCGGAGCAGTTCCTCCCCGCCACCTTCACCGACCGCAACGGGCTGGTACGCAAGTTCGACTTCGCGCGCTCGTTCGTGATGAAGCCGGACGAGAACCGCAAGAACGTGCTGAAAGGCGTGCACATCGACCCTGACCGCGGCTCGCGCGGTCTCGCCGTCAACGTCCGGCTGCCCGAGGGCGTGGCCGACCGCCCGGTGGAGTTCCACGTCCTGCAGGAGTTCCAGGACCAACTGCTGGGCGGCAGCACCTACGTCGTCCGGCCCACCCACCCCGACCCCGCGGGCTCGCAGGACGCACAGACAGAACAGGCCCCGTGATGTCCCATCAGCCAGCCCACCACCCCGAGCGCACCACGCTCCGCCCCCGCTTCTGGGCCGAAGTGGTCCTGGGATCCGTCGCCGCCCTGCTCTTTGTCCTCACCCTCGTCCGGCGCGACTGGATCGAGCTCCTCTTCGACGTCGAACCGGACGCCGGAAGCGGAGCCCTGGAGTGGCTCGTCGTGGCGCTCACGGCCCTCGTCGCCGTCCTGTGCGCCGTCGGTGCGCGGCTGGAATGGCGCCGAGCGCACCCGGCCGGCGCACACACCGGGCGATGAGAGCACCCCAGGCGACAACCCCATGCGGCGAGCTGCTGCCGGATGACCCCGGCCCCTTCGATCGCGTAACCGGAGGTGAACGGAAAGTGCGGTTTCCTCCTGACACGCCACCCGGCGCGAACGGGTGAGGGTCGGCCTGCGGACCCTCCCGAGGGTGTTCTCTGGTCGCACGCGCACCACGACCACGACCGGGAGACCCCATGATCAAGCCGGACCAGCTCGTCGACCCCGCCGTCCGCTCCTTCGTCAACGCCGTCAATTCCGGTGACCAGGAGGCCTTCCGCGCCGTTCTGACCCCCGACGCGACCATGTCCGACGACGGCTCCGACCGCGATCTGACCGACTGGGCGGACCGCGAGATCTTCTCCTCCCGCGGTCACATGTCGGTCGAGAAGCAGACCGAAGACGGCCGATCCCTCATCGTCGACTACCGGAACGACACCTGGGGCGAGATGCGCACCGCTTGGCGGTTCACGGTCTCCGACGGCCGCATCAGCCGCTTCGAGACCGATCAGGCCTGACCAGGGGGCGAGAGGGGCCGCGGCCGGGAGCCGCCCTTCGGGGCGGCCCTCGGGTATCCGCTGGTCACCCTCTGTCTCGCCATCGGCCTGCCGTACCCACCTCGGCAGCGTCGGCGTGCCTGCCCGGCACACGCGAGGGACCCTGGAGGTATGGCACGAGCCAACGACGAGGTCGAGGCGCTGCTGCAGGAGTACGCCGACCTCATCGCGATCCGGGGCGGGGAGGCCTTCAAGGCGCGCGCCTACGAGAAGGCCGCACGTGCCGTCGGGGGCTACCCGCAGGACATCTCCGGACTGGACGCGAAAGGGCTCCTCGAGATCCCGAACGTCGGCAGGTCCGTTGCCGACAAGATCCTGGAGTACCTGCGGACCGGCCGGATGTCCGTCGTCGACGAGGCCCGGACGTTCGTGCCGGCCGGTGTGCGCGAGCTGATCGCGATTCCGGGGCTGGGCCCCCGCAAGGCCATGGTCCTCTACGAGGAGCTGGGCGTCACCACCGTCGAGCAGCTGATCGACGCCGTCCGTCAGGAACGGCTGCGCGACCTGCCGGGCTTCGGGGAACGGACCGAGGAGAACATCCTGCACGGCATCGCCGTCCTGCAGAAGGCGGGCGAGGGCCGGATCCTCGTCAGCGCCGCCATGGACATGGCCGAGCAGCTCGTCGGGGAGCTGTCGGACATCCGGGGCTGCCTCCGGTGCGCGTACGCGGGATCCCTGCGCCGTATGAAGGAGACCATCGGCGACCTCGACATCCTCGTGGCGGCGCGCCGGTCCGCCCCGTTCATGGATGCCCTCGTCGCCCTTCCGGTCACGGCAGAGGTGATCGCGCACGGGGAGAAGAAGACCTCCGTACGGACCGTCACGGGCCTCCAGGTGGACCTACGCGTCCTCCCCCCGGCTTCCTGGGGCGCGGGACTGCAGTACTTCACCGGCTCCAAGGCGCACAACATCCGCACGCGCGAACTGGCGGTGCGCCACGGCCTCAAGCTGTCCGAGTACGGACTCTTCGACGCCGAGAGCGGCGAGACCATTACGTCCGAGACGGAAGAAGCGATCTACGCCAGGCTCGGACTGCCCTGGATCCCGCCGACGCTGCGCGAGGACCGCGGCGAGATCGCGGCCGGCCTGCGCGGCGAACTCCCCGCGCTTCTCACGGAGAAGGACATCCGCGGCGATCTGCACACCCACACCGACCTCACCGACGGCCTGGCCTCGCTGGAGGACATGATCGGTGCCGCCGCCGCACGCGGATACGCCTACTACGCCGTCACCGACCACGCCCCGAACCTGTACATGCAGCGCATGACCGAGGAGAAGGTCCTCGCCCAGCGCGAGCGCGTACGCGCGCTCGACGGCACGCACCACAGGATGCGGCTCCTGCACGGCACGGAACTCAACATCGGCCCGGACGGCTCCCTGGACTGGCCCGACGAGTTCCTCGCGGGCTTCGACATCTGTGTGGCCTCGGTCCACTCCCACTTCAACCAGAGCAGGTGGGAGCTCACCCGCCGCCTCGTCCGCGCCTGCGAGAACCCCTATGTCGCCGTCATCGGTCATCCCACCACCCGCCGGATCGGCAAACGCCCCGGCATCGACGCCGACTTCGACGCGGTCTTCGAGGCCTGCGCGCGGACGGGCACCGCTCTGGAGGTCAACGCGCATCCCGAGCGACTCGACCTGTGCGACGAGGACATCCCGCGCGCGAAGCGGTACGGCGTGAGGTTCGCCGTGAACTCGGATGCGCACGCCACCACCCATCTCTCGTACATGCGCTACGGCGTGGCCACGGCCCAGCGCGGCTGGCTGACGAAGGACGACGTCATCAACACCTGGCCGCTGACGAGGCTGCGCCAGTTCGTGGGCAAGAGGGGCCTGCGCGAGAAGGATGCCTGAAGCGAGACCTGGGTGAGGTGCGTAGCTCGTCGTTCTGTGACGGTCGGCGGTGACACTCCCGGGACGAAGGCGCCCTCGACAGTCCGGACAGTCCGCCCCAGCCCCGTATGGGACAGCACATGGAGTTACTCCCGTCGCATTGTTCACGTGCGACCCGGCATTCCCGATCGGACCTCCGCTGTTACATCTTTACGTGATGGCCACGGTGTGATGATCAGTCGGTTCGCGTGCTTCTCATCCGCCTCGTGTCCGGAATAGTATTGCTCTGCGTGCCGGTCGACTCGCGGTGTGTGACACAGGGGGTGTTGTTGTCCGGTGGCCGGTCGCGCATTTCGTCATCGGATCCGTGACTCATGGAATTGGGTGACCCATGCCTCCTCGGCTCGTCGGCCACAAAGGCTCTCTGGCAGGACAGCAGTTCCCGATCGGCGCCACACCGGTAACCCTGGGCCGCAGCAGTGACAACAGTGTGGTGATCACGGTGGGGAACGTTTCGCGCTTCCATGCCGAGGTGCGTCGGGAACGCCACGGATTCGTGTTGTACGACAGTGGCAGCAGTAACGGAACGCGAGTCAACGGGGTGCGTGTGACCTCGCATGAACTGCAGCCCGGAGACCTCGTCGAGATAGGAACCGAGACCTTCCGCTTCGAAGCGGCGGACGCGATGGAGACCATCCTCGACCTCTCCGTTCTGGGGCCGCTCGCTCCCTCCAGGGCGACCCTGGCGGCAGGGCCCGTGCTGCAGGTCACGGTGTCCGGCGGTGGTCCGGTCGGCCTGGGTTTCGCCCTGCTTCTCGAACATCTCATGGGGCCGCGGGTGGCCGTCACCGTGTACGACGGACGGTGGGTCCAGGAGGGGGAGAAGGTCGTCTGGAAGAGCGAGGGGCAGGGCAACGTCAGGCGGCAGCAGGTCGTCACCGTGCAGAGTCGCCAATACCTGAACCTCCCCGAAGAAGTGCAGGGACGCCTGTTTCGTGGCGACGCGTACTCCGAGATGTGGCCGGTGGGCCCCGATTCGCTGCGCGGCTACAAACCGAGGAACCTCCGGATCGCCTACATCGAGGACACTCTCCTCGAATTGGCCAACGAAAAGCCGGACCGGATCCGACTTGTTCCCGAAGTCTTCGACCCGGCCGAGTATCACCAGGCCGAGGGCAAGGACCATGTACTCGCCGTCTGCGAGGGAGGGCGCTCCCGCACGCGGGAGTATTTCACCGACAAGTTCGGCAACGCCGACAAGTCCATCTACTCCCTGCACGGTGAGCACATTCAGGATGTAGTCCTGGGCCTGCGGGTCAAATCGAATCTGACGGACCCCATGACCGTCCTGCTGACCGTGGCTCAGAACCGATTCCTCCTGAACGCCCTTCGCGGCGAGGGATTTCTCAACATGCGACTCACCGATGCCGAGGCCGCGGAAGTGATCGGCATCGATCCGGTCCGGCATGTCTTCGAGGAATGCATCGCCTCACGCCCGTGCGTCATGGGACGCGACGACCACGGCGACTTCCACTGCTCGACGCACAGCACGCTCTTCCTGCCCGCCATGGTCAGGGGCTCGGCCCTGTGGAAGCGCGTGCTACAGGGGCTGGCGCTGTTCGGTGTCGAAGAGAGGGACCTGAGCGCCGTCACGGCCTTCCGGCTCGACATGGTCCAGCGGCCCCGGTTCACCACCCGGCTGCGCCCGGCCACCTCGACCACGCCGGGCACCTACGGGTTCCTGCTCGGCGACGCCGCCAACGCCATCCACTTCTGGCCCGGACGCGGGCTCAACAGCGGGCTGGGCTCCGCCATCTCACTGGCCCGGTCCCTCAACGGGGCGTGGACCGGCAGGGCATTCCGGGACGCCGATTTCGCTCGCCATGAGGCGGCCATGTCCATGCTCCAGTACCGGCACAAGAGCCGGGCCTGGAACACGATGATCACCACCGACGAGAACGGCGTCAGCCGCGCCATCAAGGAGAAGATCGCACAGAGCATCGAGGAGTCTCAGGGGAGGGACGACCTGGAACGGGACGCGGACATCGACGCGCTCATGGAACGGCTCAGGGCAATCCGTGACCGGCTGGCATCACGCGTTCCCGGAATGCCCGACGACTCGACTCTCCGGAACCACATCGAATCACTCGACTCCGCCACCCTGCGCACCCTGCTGGAGAGCGGGGCGTGGGACACCCTGATCGTCGGGGGCGAAGAGGTGGACATCGACATCTTCTACCAGCAGGACCCGCGGGCCACGGCCGCCCCCACAAGGGCCCCCGCCGCGAAGTGATCACGGCAACCACGACGACCCCGCCGCGGGGGCGCAACTCCTCGACGGGGAGGCCCCCAGGGTGTCTACTTCCGGGAAGGGCGCGGGAGGGGGGTGAGGCATGAGGTCCGACGGACCGGCGGAGCGCCAGAACGGCATCCACGGTGGCTCGTTCCACATGCCGGTGGTCCAGGCCGGCGGTGACGTCACCGTCCATTTCGAGAACCCGGACGGCCCGGTCCTGCCACCCGAGCCCGTGGTGAGCACCGCGCCGCCGTTCGGGCTGCGGGACCCCGCGCGGCCCCTGCGCGGCCGGCACGAGGAACTCGACCGTCTGACCCGGCTGCTCTCCGGTCCGTCCGACGGAACGGTCCACGTCCTGTGCGGGCCCGGCGGGTGCGGGAAGAACCGGGAAACAGGGCGAAGGTTCTCTGATGCGGCACTAGGTGATCTCGGCTGTAGCGGGAGAGGACAGTGTGCTTGGAGAAGTACTGCCGCAGCAGGCCGTTCGTGTTCTCGTTCGAGCCGCGCTGCCAGGGGCTGGGGGCTCGCAGAAGTAGACCGGCATGCCGGCGGCGAGCGTGAAGGCGGCATGGCCGGCGATCTCGTTGCCTGGTCCCATGACAGGGACCGTCGCAGCTGGGGCGGAAGCCTGCGTGTGGTGTCGGTCAGCGCCCGCTGGAATTGCTCAGCCCGGTGCCCGTCGGGCATATGGATGAGCATCGTGAACCGGGTAGACCGCTCCACGAGTGTGCCGATCGCCGGCTTGTGGGCGGTGCCGACTATCAAGTCTCCTTCCCAGTGGCCCGGCACCGCTCGGTCGTTCACCTCGGTCGGCCGCTCGCCGATCATGACCATGGGCATCGCGAAGCGCTTTCGGCGGCTGTTGGCCTGGCGGTGAGGTTTCCGTCGGGCCCGGCCGGTCCGCAAGCACGGGGCCACCTCGCGGCGGAGCTTGCCCTGGCCCTGGTCGTAAAGGGCTTGGTAGATCGTCTCGTGCACTACGTGCATCTGAGGGTCACCGGGGAAGTCGCGCCGCAGCTGATTCGCTATCTGCTCCGGGCTCCAGCGCCTTTCCAGCCGGTCCTGTATATACCCGCGCAACGGCAGGTTGCTCCCAATCTTCCTGGCCTTCGGGCGTCGGTCCGCCGCTGAGCTGCGTGGGGCCGGTAGTACCAGCGGTTGTAGTCGGGCAGTACCGTCCGGTTGCGGTGGATCTCCCGGCTGATGGTCGACGGGCTGCGGCCCAGCTCGGCGGCGATCGTCCGGATGCTCGCCTTCTCCCGCAGCCGGTCGGCGATGTGGATCCGTTCCTCCTCGCGTAAACACAAAGAGGCGCCCTGTTGCTCCCGCACAAGCTGCAACAGGGCGCTTTTTGCCTCCGGAGGGCCGGCCGTTTCGGCACTCACGACCGGTCCGGGGGTTGATGCCGACGAGGCGGCTGGCCTCGCGGTTGCCATATCCGAGTTGCATGAGGCGCAAGTATTCATCCCGCTCGGCACGCAGCTTGTAGCCCCCGGTGTGCTGCCGGTTCTTGCGGGGCTTGAAGGTCATCGCTCTCCCTGAACTGGGGTGTTGCGATGACCGCTGGAACCGAAAGGGGGCGCGTTGTCCGCCTTGGCCACGCGGACCTGTCCTCGGCACAGCACATGGGAAGCCGTGCCCCGCCGCCATCCGATGCCTGCCGTGCACGAACTCGTTAGTGCGGTTGCACCATGCTCTTCTGAATCACTCTGTTGCTGACCCGGAGAGCCCGCCGCAGAGGGGCAGCCGAGGACGTTGGCAGTTCACCGCTCTCCAATGCACACGCGTGAAGAAGACCGCGCGCATGCCTTTCCTTCTCGGGGGACACCAGAGTAACGAAGCGGGCGTTCGCCAGACACTCGCGGGCGGCGTACCCGTCGGCGGAGTTGATGGTTCGGCTGTACAGCTCCGCGACGACACAGTGCGTCGCGTGGCTGTCGGGTTGGTCGCAGAGGTCCAGAACGGTCAGCCCGAGCCGAGTGTCGAAGACGGTCATGCCGATCTCGGGCTCGCGCTGTATGTAGGTGTCCGCCAGTTCGACGAGCAGTCCGTCGACGGGGCGGTGTACGGCTCGGTGACACATCACTGTCAGGCAGGAGGTGATGGCATTCTCCCAGGACTCCCCGGGAGCCGTCTGGGCGACGAGGCTGAGGGCGTGGTCGGGGTCGCTGCCAAGGGCGGCGAGTACGGCGACCTGTCGACCGTCCAGCATCCGCAGTCCGATGCCGTTGTGCTTTTCGATGTGGGCCAGGGCTTCGTTCCAGCGGCCGGCGGCGGTGAGGGTGCGGGTGCCGTCGGCCAGGATCACCCGCCACAGCCAGGCGCGTACCTCGTCGCGGTCGGCATCGCTGGTGGTCAGGTCTGCGGGGATGTGGACGCCCTCGAACTGGGCGGCGGTGGCGTTGCTGACGGCGTCGAAGAGGGCGAGGAGGCGGTGGCGGCCGTCGTCGATGTTGCCGGCGCGGATCTGGAGGCGGGCGAGGTTGACCACCGGTTCGAGGGCCCGAATGGCGGTCATGCCGGGGAGGGGCGCGGCGTGGAGGTAGGCGGCGGCGTGCTGGTGGCACCATTCCCGTGCGAATTCGGGGAGGCCGAGGTCGGAGGCGAGGAGCGCCGCCTGGTTGTAGACCGCAGACGCCAGTCCCTGGTCCGCCTTCACTTCGGCGGTGGTGGAGAGTTCGACCAGGGCACGGATGCGCTGGGGCAGTGGCAGGCAGGCGGGGCGGAAGCGGGAGATAAGGGGGAAGCGCCGGGCTTTGGGGTCATACGGGTCCATGGGGTCTCCCTGAGAGGGAACGGTACGAGTAGGCGCGACGGGGCCCGCCGCCCAGTGGCGGGCCCCGCACCGCGGTCTACTGCCAGGTGACGAGGACGCGGTTTAGCGGCGTGTTGAGGACGAACACGCCGGGCCGCTGCTCGACCGGGGGTGCGTTGAGCGGAAGGAGCTCGAACGTGGCTTCCCGGCCGCAGTACTCGCGGTCCCAGGTACGGATGGCGTCGGCCACCTTGGAGGTCAGCTCGTCGCTGCCGGGGCCGTGGCCGATGACGCCGAACTCCCAGAGCTTGCCGCCGTCGGGTGTCTTCTCGTCCAGCAGGCGCCGGGCCAGGTAGGTGAGCGCGCCCTTGTCCACGGCGGCCGTGGCCGACGGGTAGGGGTCTTCGGTGAGGACGGTGCCCTTGGCGGCCTGCGGGAACAGCATCCGGATCAGGCCGGAGGGCACGGAGCAGGAGACGAACAGCTCCATCCACTCCGGGCTCTCCATGGCGCGGACCTTCATCCCAGTCCACTCCTCGACACGGGGCTGCTCCAAGACGCCGGCGAGGGCGTCGGCGTCGATCTGCTGTCCGGCGGGGGCTTGGAGGCGCACGTTGCTCTGCGGGGAGAGGGGAATGACGCGGCGGTCGTCGTCGGCGATGCCGCGTCGCAGCGGCATGAAGGTGTTCATCTGTGAGCCGGACGAGATCCAGCGGCCATCGCGCTCCTCGTAGACGATGGAGCGCGAGACGCTGCCCTTGAGCCGCTGCGGGGTGACGAGCCGGCCGCCGGGGGCGAGCTGGTCGAGCCAGGGGCGGGGGATGCCGTGTGCGCCGACCGTGGCGATGATCCGGTCGTACGGTGCTCCCTCGGCGTGTCCGAGGGCTCCGTCGCGGGTCAGGGCCTCGACGTTGATGAATCCGGCGTTGGCGAGGCGGGCGCGGGCGCCTTCGACCAGGTCGTCGTCGACGTCGAGGGTGGTGACGTGCCCGCCGGGGCCGACGAGGTGGCCGATCAGGGCGGCGTTGTAGCCGGTGCCGGCGCCGAGTTCGAGGATGCGCTCGCCGGGCTGGGCCTGGAGCTGGTCCAGCATGAGAGCGACGACGCTGGGCTGGGAGGCGCAGGAGATCGACGTGCCGTCGGAGTCGTACTTGATGTTCACCGGCGCGTTGGCGTAGGCGTCGGGGAGCGGCGCGTCGGGGACGAACCGGTGCCTCGGGACGGTACGCAGGGCGTTTTCGACCTCGGGGGTTCGGGCGTGGCCCTCGGCCTTGATTTGGTCGACCAGGGCGTTGCGCAGGCGCGTGGCCTCGGCGTCGGGTGTGGTGAGCGTGTCGGTGTTCACCGCGCTGACGCTATCGGCGGCGGAGCTGTTCGCCCGGGTGGACGCGGTGTTGTCACTCGATCCCATGACTACCTCTCGTGCGATGTGGAACAGGGTGTGCTGATCTGCGGAGGGCAGGCCGGCGCGGTTGGCGTGAAAGATCACGTGGTGGGCGATGACGGCGCGCAGGCCGCGAGTCAACTCGCCCTGGGCGGCCAGGTAGGCGAGGGTTGTGCCCACCCGTTCGAACGCGGCGATCCACTCCGCGTGGCCGTCGAGCGGACCGCCCGCGCGGCACAGGCTTCGCGCCTCGGTGGACATCAGCTTTCGCATCGCCGGCAGGAGGGCAGCGGGCCGTTCGGGGGCTGGCCCGCCGGGGAGGGGGCGCAGTTCAGCGGCCTTGCTCCACACGTCGGCTTGCTCGAACCAGTCGAGGTTTGCGGCGCGCATCATGCTGCTCAGCAGCAGGATGCTCTCCTCGGCCCGTCCCAGGCGCCCGGGGCCTAGTTGGTGGGTGAGGAGGTGGTGGCTGTCCTCGTGGAAGAGGTGGTGCGCGGCCGTCATGGCGGACTGGCCCCCGAAGGCGTCTGTCTCCGGCTCGTAGATCCCGGTCGTCCAGGAGCTCGCGATGCCATCGGCGACCAGGTCGTCCAGCAGCGTCTCTACGGCAGGTGCGGGGCGTTCGGCCAGGTATCGGAGCGGCCAGGGCTGCTTGTTCATGAACCACCAGCCGCTGAGTTGCTGGTCGGTTTCCGCCTCGCGCATCGTGGGGGCGAGGCGTTCGGCGATGGCGGCTCGTGCCCTCTCCCGGTCGGGGAAGGTGATCTGGTGCTGGTGCCAGTGGTCGGCGGGCATCCGGGTCCTCTCGGGGTCAGGCGATGAGCAGGAAGGCATCCCAGCTGGTGTGGGGCGGCGTGGTGCTGGAAGCGGCGAGGGCTCCCAGCGCGATGCCGGCGGCGCCGTCCAGGAGACCGGGACCGGCGGGGCCGTTCACGAGGGCTGAGCTCGCTTCCTCGGGGCCTGCGTCTGGCGGCAGCAGCGTGGAGAGCAGGGCGGGCAGGGCGGCGCGGAGCTGTGTGGCGGTCTCGGGGGTGGCGTCGGCGGCCGTACGAGCGGCGAGGTGGGCGAGCCCGGCGAAGCCGTGGCAGAGACCGGCGTCCGTGGTGGCCCGCAGTTGTGCAGGGTCGGTGAGGGCGTCCAGGAGGGCATCCTCGGCGGCCGCCCGCCGGGAGGGGTCCCCGAGTGCCAGGGCGGTGAGCTGCTGGGCGCGCGCCAGACCTGCGGCGCCGTAGCACCAGGAGGGGCGCCGGGGCACCGTGGGGGTGAGCCGACCGGTGCGTAGCTCGTCGCGGGTGACCCAGTACGGCCATGTCCGGCCCTGCGGGGTGTTCCTCTCCCAGCGGTCGAGCCACGACAGGATGGCGCGCATGGCCTCGTGGTGGCCGTTCACGGTGGCGCCGCGGCAGGCGGAGAGCGCGAGCAGGGCCAGGACGGAACCGATGCCGTGGGCCATGCCGGTGTTGCCGTGGCCACCGGGGAAGCGATCGTTCCGCCGCCCGGAGGGCCCGGTGAGCGTCCACCATCCCGGGAGGACGTCCCCGTCGTGGGTGAGCGGTTCGACCAGGCGCACGCAGTAGTCGAGGACCGAGCGCAGCACCGGGCCTTCGGGGTCGCGGCGCAGGAGGTAGCGGCCGAAGCCAGCCAGGCCGCGGATGGCGTCGAACTCGGCAAGCTTCGGGAGCTGGCCGGCGTCGATCCTGCGGTACGCGGCGTCCAGGCGCACACGGACGTCGGCGAGCACCTGCCTGTCCAGCAGGTCGAGATCGCGCTTGTAGGCGCCGGGCAGGCCTTCGGCAGCGCAGGCCAGGACATGAGCGAGTGCGGGAGCACCGTAGAAGGGGTGGCTGTCAGCGCCGCTGGTGAACGGCCGATGGGCGGCGGCCGCCAGCCAGTCGTGGGCGCGCTGCCAGGGACCGAGGCTGCGCGCGGCCCGTTCGATGTGGAGCAGGGCGATGCCGATCGGGCCGAGAGCCAGATGCTGCCGGGTGCCCTCGACGGTCGTTGCGGCAGGTGCGGTCTCGGGGTGGGCGAGGAGGTCCGCGATGCCCGTGGATAGTGCCAGAGACGTGGGGTCATTCACTACGGCCTCCCTGACCGCGCCTTGAAGGCCAGAGCGGCAGCGCGGGCGAGGTAGAGACAGATCTCCTCCTCGGGGAAGTTCACCGCGACGTGCCTTACGAAGTGGGTGTGCAGGAGCGAGGTCAGGGCATCGTCCAGAGCGACGCCTTCGGTGTGCGGGCCCGGCAGATGGGCCCGGTATGCGGCAAGAGCGGTGGCGCGGTCGGCCCATCCCGCTACGATCGCCTCGCCGCCGGGGACGGCGCGGAGCGCCGCCCAGTCGTCGCGCGGGTCGGCGAGGCGGACGGCTTCGGCGAACTGGGGCCGGGGGACCGGAGCCGGCGCCTGGTGCGGGATGTGGTCGATCAGCCAGCGCGCGCCGGCCTGCGGGCTGCCGAGGAACGCCGAGGTGATCGCGAGCGTGTGCGCGGCCACCAGCGTGCGCTGCTGTGGGCGCCGGGGCTGGAGGAGCTGGGCGGCCACGGCGCGCGAGTCCGCCTGGAACACCTTCTCGGCGGCGTCCCACGCCGGCCCGGAACCCCAGCGGCCCATCTCCCGGTAGGAGGTGGGGTATCGCAGGTCCGCCAGCAGTCCGGCCGCCTGCAGTTCGGCGGCCCAGGTGCTCACCGTACGGGCGGTGTCGGCGAAATCGTCCGGGTCCGTCAACGCGATGCGCAGCCGGAGGTGCTGGTCGGGGTCGCGGAAGCGGACGAACCACCACGGCGGCGCGCCGAGTCGGCGGATAAGGTCGGGGACATGCGAGGCCAGGATGGCGTCCTGACGGCGCAGGTCCCCGTACAGGGAGGCCAGCAGCACCGAGCACGTTCCTGGCATCTGCGTCTGGGCGGGTGTGAGCGTGCGGGCCGGGCTGGGCTGGGGCAGTGGCGGCCACGCGGTGGGTCGGGTCGCCTTGAGGGGGACGATGATGTCGTGGGCCCGCCCCTGGCTCCAGCCGTATGCCTCCGGTCGGGGCGCCTCGATGAGCACCGCGGAGGACGTGCGGTCGAGATGTCGGCGCAGCAGGCTCCGGTGGGAGGGCTGGGCGAGATCGAGGGGGAGCTGCCGGTCGTCCTGAACGATCTGTACGTGCTTGGGCAGGCGCCAGCGGTTGCGCCACCCGGCAAGGGCGAGGCTCCATTCTGCGGTGGAACGGTCCCGGCCGGGCAGGTCGGCCGCGTCCAGCCGCCACCGGGCCGGGGCGATCACGGTTCGGCCGTAGCGCAGGCGCGGGAGGAACGGCATGGCCGCGGCGGCGCCCCAGTCGAAGACCGTGACCTGGGCGCACTGGGCACGGGAGATCTCGGTGAGCAGCCGGGCCAGGGGCGGGGTGTGCTCGGTGAGGTTCAGCGCGTGCATCCCCACCGCCTCGATACGGCGGCCGAGAACGGGGGCGGCCAGGTACATTCGGCGGCCGTCGCAGCCCACCGCGAGATCGGTCGGGGTGAGCACGCCGGGAGCGGGTTCCCGGTGCTCCTGCAGGCTGATGAGGAGCGGCAGGACGCGAGGAGTCCGGGTGACGTGCGCGGTGTCGGGCAGGAGTGGAGGAAAGGAGAGCTGGGCGGGATCGGTACCGGCATCGGCCGTGGGCAGATCGGCCAGTTCTGCGCACAGCGCCTCGCGTGCGGAGGGATCAAGGACGCTGGCGAAGCGGCCGGCACCCACCCCGACGCCACGGGACACGCTCATGACCTCCAAGGTGAATCGGCCACTTCGCACCTCCTCGACGCTTGTCGCGTGCAGTCGCACGCCGACCTCCAGGTGCGGCGGCACCCTCGATTCCTCAGGCCCTACGTCCAGGGCGGTCACCAGCTCGTCGGTCAGCACCACCTCGTCGCGTCCATCCAGCGCGGCGGTCTGGGCGAGCCCGATCAGCACGTCGTCGCGAGGGGAGACACGCCGGCGGCGGGCACCCGCCGGGGAGCCCGGGTACCCGCCGGGGTATCCGATCCCGCTGTCGGCGACGACGTCGAGCAACGACACCATCGTGCCGATGCCGTAACGCTCGTAAAACCGCTGGTGATACTCCCCCCACCCCTGGGTTCCGTACGGGCGGGCGCTGAGACGCGTGAGCACGGTCGCGGCACGCTCGACTTCGCGCGCCACCTCACCCGGAATTTGAAGCTGCGCATCGAGGCGGAGGTCGAGAGCCAGGGGGTGACGGCGAAGGCCCGGCACCATCTCCCGCATCAGTTCCGCTACCGCTTCACGGTCGGCCGCCGAGTTGCACTGCCGCAGCCCCGCATGGACAGCGCGCAGGTCCCGGATCGTCTGGGTCAATAAAGCGAGGGCATCGCCCTGGGCCTCGTCGAGCTGCGCAAGGACGTGCGCCAGGGCATCGGTCTCGGTGGCCGGCGCCTGGAGGTTGGTGATGAGCGCGTCTCGCCGGATGAGCCCTGCCAGTAGCCCGTGTACCCGCTCGGGCATCACGCCGGGGAACTCCGCCTCAAGCTTCTCGGCCAGGGCCTCGAACCTGATCGGCGCTTCCGCTGCGGCGAGGACACTGCGTACCGGGGCAGACAGCTCGATCGCCGCCTCCACCGCCCGGCGCCGGCCGGGCCGCCCGTCGTGCTGGTACGGGACGATCAGGTGGCCGTCCCGTACGAAGGCCGTGCTGTTGACCACGACGGACAGGAGCGGCAGCAGCTCCCCGCTCTTCTCCAGCTGCTCGACCAGCCGGGACAGCCACTCGGCGCCGGCTCGCGCGACGACCACATGGTCCTCGCCCCAGACGGCATCCGTCCGATCGCCGAAGGTGGCGGTGGTGACGCCGGCGAACAGACCGAACGGGGTGGGCCTGCGCCCTGCTCGAAGGAGATAGCGGGCCAGGGAGAGCCCGATGCGCCGTACCTCGCGCCCGGAAGGCGCCGTAGACGTGCACAGTGCCTCGACCTGGGCCCCCAGGTCCGGGCTGGCGTGCCGCACGGCCTCGGCCAGAGCGGACTCGCTCCAGACGGTGCGCACCCAGGCGAGACGGTCAGCCGTGGTCTCTTGCTCCCCGGCAGCGGTGAGGGAACGGTCGTCGAAGCTCGGGAAGAAGAGCTCGGCCATGGCCGGCCGCGCGACGGCGCGAACGACAGCGATCGCGCTCGCCCGGAATGCCGGTGGTGCGGTCACGGGTACCTCCTTGAGCCGGACAGGGGAAGGGGCGGCTGGGGCCGCCACGCCATCGACGTGACGGCCTCAGCCAGTCAGGCCGGGCGGCCAGATTCAGGCCGGGCGGCAGTGGATCAGGCGACACCCGTGGTGCAGGCGCCGCAGGTGCTGCCGCAGTTGTCGTCGGTCAGGTTGGTCAGCCCGGCGGCGTCGGACACCTCCAGCAGGCCGACGTTCAGGGTGAACCCGTCCTCCTGGGGTGCGGCCTCCTGGGCCTGGGTGGTGCTCTGGGCGACGTTGCGCGTCATGACAACTTCTCCTTTTCAGGCGACTGTTCGGACTTGCAGTTGCTGCCAGGGTTCTGACCGGCGGAGCGGAGACGAAGGGCTACGCGGCCGCTCAGGACCTGGCTGACCCGACGCGGAGTCGCGTCGGGAAGCTCTGGCTCCTAGCTGGAGTTCGGTAAGACGATCGCGGGCGGCGATGCACGGGGGATGGTGGTCGTGTCGATCTCGTAGTCGACGAGCTCACGCACGAGCTGTTACACCACCATCTGGTGGACACACGGGTCGCTGAGCAACGCGAAGTGCTGGTCGAGCAGGATGTGGCCGGACTGGGAATAGAGGGTGCCGCGCACCCCGACGAGCGGGGCCTCGCGGACCCGCAGGACGGTGGCGGCCCCGCGCAAGGGCACGCAGCTGGAGAGTGCGCGGCCGGCATCCGTCACGCACATCGGAGGAACCGTCGTCCGAATCGGCTCCCCTCGGTGGGCGGTCAGCACGTCGGGCCGCGTGTTGAGGACCCACAGGGTGCCCTGGTCGTCGGTGTCGGGTGCCTGGCCGCAACCTGCGCACCGCATCGGTTCGGACATGGTGTGGATCTGGCGTGGAGAGTGGTGGTCGCCCCAGATCACGGGGCCCGTACGGTGGCCACTCCACCGCTCGATCAGGAGGCCTGTGGCCGTCGTACCCGATCCGGCCGTCGCCGTCGAAGACGACTTCGATCGCGGCCGGAAGCTCACCGTCACGCGGAGCCACGAAGACGTCGCCGCGTACCGTCACGACGTGTGCCTCTCGTCCGTGGTGGCCACGGCGACGGGCTCGGTGTCCGACGGTGTGCGCGAGCGCACCCTGCCGCGGGCGACGCGCTCACCGGCCACGACGAGGACCGCGATGGCGATAGCGACCGCGGCGGTGAGCACACTCTCGAAGAGCGACATGTGCAGTTTCCTCGGTGTCTGAGAAGTGGTGGGGAACGAGGTTGGAGTCCAATTCGGCGCCGCTGCCATTCCCTGAGGCGGGTCGCCTGGCGGTGCCGTACTGGAGAGTGGGACCCGCCCCCGGGCTACGCGTACGGTCCACGCGGGGAGCACGGCCCGGCAGCAGACCGAGAGCGGGAGTGAGGAGGGGCTGTGTCGGTCACGTCCAACGCAGCCAGCAGGTCAGCGGCCGCCATCGCCAGATGCCGCAGGTGTGCGCGATCGGTGATGAAGTCGCCGACGGGGATCCCGCGCTGCTTTCTGACCGCCTCGGCGAGAGCGACGACGTCCGCGATGTCCGGGTACGGCGGCAGCCATTCGCGCCTCTTGGCGATGGTGATCAGGCGGGCGACCGTCCGGTCCAGACACGTGATGGCACGGCTAACCTCGGCCACCTCGCGAGATGTCGGTCCCGGGGAGCGGCGGTGCATGAATCCGAGTAGCCTGCGCCCCCGCCGCCTAACGATTAGATTCACCGGGCCAGACGGTGCACCGAGAACCGCGTCCAGGTCATTCGCCAAGTCCTCGTCATGGACGAAACGAGTCTCCAGCGAGGTGATGACGTCTCGCGCCCCAGCAGCGAATGCGGTCGGTGTTAATCCCGTGCTCATGCCGCCACCGATCCGCTATCCGCCGGCTCGTACCGAAGGACGCACCAGGTCATCCCGGAGGCGATGCCCCACGTGTCCGCCAGCGCGGCCACAAGGAACATCCCGCGCCCGGACTCATCCTCCAGGCCGGCCTCCCGGACGACCGCTCGCTCCTTGCTCTCGGTAGAGACCGTGATCGCGACCCGGCCGTTCGCCGCCAGAGCGCGGAGAGAGACCTCGCCACGACCGTGGGTCACGGCGTTGGTGACCAGCTCCGAGACAAGAAGAACCACGTCGTCAACCGTCTGATCGGGAACACCCGACGTCCGCAGGAAGATTGCCGCCGACTGGCGGATGCCCGACACCCGCTCCGGCGCCGGGAGGAACGTCGCCTGGAAGGTACTGGGCATCGTGGGCAGAGCATCGCGAGGGTTTGTTCCCTGGCGATCGTCCTGCGCCGAAGCCACCGTCGCCGCGCGAGTCGCGGCCTTGGAGCTATCCATGTCCCCGCCGGGCGGGGGTGCCTCCTGGAGCCTGGTCATGTCCCCTATCGCATCGCGATGGGAAGGCATCCACCAGGGGAAACTAACGGGGGAAAAATCTGTCAAGGGGGGAAATTGAAGGGGGAGATGGGGCCATGATTGGCTTCCACCCCCGAACAGAGGTCACACTCATGCGAGTAGATCCGTTTGCCTTACGGCTCCGTCAGCTCCGCAAGAAGGCTGGCCTGACCCAGGACCAGGAGGCTGATGCGATCAACGCGGCCTCTGGCCGACCCACTGTGACCCGCCGCGAGATCAGCCGCTGGGAGCAGTCCGAGAACATCCCTACGAACCACACGCTCGGACACATAGCGGTGGTCTGCGGTGTCCCCTTCGATGAGTTACAGCGGGAGGCCAAGGCCGCCCGTGCTCGGCGGAGGAAGGCACGCCGCCATGACGAAGAGGATCCGGATGACATGAAGCGCCGCACAGTGCTGGAGGGCGCCCTCATCGGCGCGAGCGCGGCTGCCGAACCCTGGCAGCGGCTGGCCGCTGTTCTCGAGCGAGGAAGCAGAGTCGACGAGGCGTCCGCGGCCACTCTGATCGACCGTGCCGCCGATCTGCATCTCCAGGAGCTCAACCTGAGCCCACGCCACCTCCAGTACAAGGTCGAAACGCACCTCGACGCGATCACTGCGGTCCTCTCCCAAGCTGGTCGGCACGAACGCGCCCTCACCATCGCCGCCGGAGAAACAGCGGCTCTCGCCGGCTGGGTAGCGTGGGACCTGGGTGAGCACGCGAAGGCGGACGCCTACTACAAGGTCACCGAGAAGTGCGCGACAACTGCTGGCCACCCGCCACTGCGTGCCCTGGCACTCGCGTATGCCAGCTACGGCGATCACGCTCCCGTGAACAAGCTGAGGTACTTGGGGCAAGCAGCTCAAGATGTACGGGGCCGCGGCAACGCCGCTGCCGCCGCGTGGGTACACGGGAGATACGCCGAAGAGGCGGCACAGCTCGGCGATGACACCCAGGCCCTCCATGCCTTGGAACGGGCTAAGTTCGCCTACGATTTCGCGGACCACACCAGCGAACAGGCGTGGGTCCGCTTCGTAACCCCTTACCGAATGGATTCGCTGGCCCTCTCGGTGTACGGCCAGCTGCAGCGGTCGGAGCTGACCACCACGGCGGACGGCGCACTCGCCCGGCTAGGGGATGACCTGCCAGACGGCGGTGTCGTCGTCCTCGGCGACCTCGCCATGGCTCTACTACGCGGAGGCGACGTGGACCAAGCTGTTGACGTGGCTCGGAAGTTCGCGGCCGCCGCCCAAGCCAAGTCCACCACGATGGGCAGGGAACGCGCACTCGCCATCGCAGGATCGCTCCCCAGCGATCAACGGGATCTGGCCCACCACCTGCGACAACTCGCGGCCTGAGCCCTCGGGCCTCCGGCACGCCGACAGGCCCAGGGCTCGAACCTCACTCGTCAGGCCGGCGTGGTCTCCTCGACCACCCAGGACAGGTACGCCTCCGACCCACCGCTCACGGGGAGGGTGATCCACTCCGGGACCTCGTACGAGTGCTTCTCGGCCACCCACACGGCCAGCTCGGGGAGCCGATTCGTCGTCGTCTTGTACGAGATACGCCACTCCTGAGCGGTCTCGATGCTGCCCTTCCAGCGGTAGACCGCGGTGAAGGCCGGGTCGATGTGCGCACAGGCAGCCACTCGAGCCTCAACGGCCCCCAGCGCCAGGGCCTTCGCCTTCTCCTCGTCGTCGATGGTCGTCTGCGCGATCACGATCTCGGTCGCCATGCGGCTGCTCCTCCTTGGACGGTATGCCTCGACCCTACCCATGCGGTCAGGGACACGGTCGGCCTCGGCCAAGGCTTCAAAGACTTCACCTTGGCCGAGGCCGACCTCGTTGCTGAGCTAAGGCAGGAGGAACACGAGAGCTGGTAGGGAAACCGCCATACGCGAAGGCACCCTTCATTCCCTCGCGCCAGATGTCTTCACAGCGCGTCAGCACGGCGTCGGTCATAGCCTTGCGCCGGTATTTCTTGATGAAGACCAAGCGAGCGTGCAGGTTATAGACGACTCGACGGTTGTGCGTACGTCGGGATTTGGGTTCCAGCGTGGTGGCATGAACCAAATATGTATGCTGATCGCTATGCAACTCAGATACGGGTTCCGTCTGTACCCGAGCGCTGGTCAGGGTCGTTCGCTGGCCGGGGCGTTCGGGTGCGCTCGGGTGGTCTTCAACGACGCGCTTCGCGCCCGTGAGGACGCCCGTGAGGCTGGGCTGGCGTTCGTCACCTCCGGCGAGCTGTCCAAGCGACTCACGGCGTCGAAGAAGACGCCGGAGCGGGTTTGGCTCGGTGAGGTGTCGTCGGTGATCCTCCAGCAGTCCCTTCGTGACCTGGACACCGCCTA
>NZ_JBITXX010000024.1:0-71511 GCF_044544925.1 Streptomyces sp. NPDC053431
GCGGCAGGTGGGGGAACGCCATCAGGAGGGCGGGGATGAGGATGAGCCCTCCCCCGCCGACGACGGCGTCGACCCAGCCCGCGGCGGCCGCCGCGAAGAGGAGACCGGCGACAACCTCGACGTCCACTCAGAGCACCCCGGTGATCTTCGAGAGCGCCGGCAGAACGCGCGGCCGCGGCATCATGCTCTCGGCCCAGCGCGGCACGGAGCGCAGCGAGTAGCACCGGCGCAGCCACCGGTCGTTGCCGTCGAACCGCGGGGTGAACGCGGACCGGCCGTGCGCCGCGATGTGGTTGTCCACGACGACGAGGTCGCCGGGGGTCAGGAGCACCTCGTGGCAGGTCTCCTCGAGCGCCTCCGTCAGGGCCCGCAGCGCCTCGGTCCCGCGCGGGTCGTCGCTGGTCGTGGTGTGCGAGTTGAAGCGCATGAAGACGTACGGTTCGGCCCCGAAGAGCACCGGGTGGACACCGGAGGAGGGCCGCGGGCCGGCCAGGTTCCGCGAGAAGGAGGTCGGGTAGGCGCTGCGGAAGACGGGCTGGGCGAGGATCTCCCGGTGGCTGTCCGACAGCAGCCCGTACGCCTCGCGCACCGAGGCCACCCGGGTGGCGGCCGTCCCCTCGTGGTCCTGGCGCAGGCACAGCAGGCCGAGGAAGTCCGGGCGGAGGGGGTGGTGGACGTTCTCGGTGTGGAAGTCGAAGGCGACCGAGCCGCTGTTCTCGATGCGCTCCTCCTCGCCGGGCACGGGGTGGACCTCGTGGATCAGCGCGCCGTCCTTCTCGTCCTCGTAGCCGACGAGGGTGCCGAGCAGGTCCGCCACCAGGGTGAGCAGGCCGGCGGTGCCGTGCTGCTCCGGGAGGGCGCCGGCGCCGTGTGCGGCGGGCGTGGCGGGCAGGTCGCCGACCGGCAGACCGCGGAGCAGGAAGAAGCCCTCCCGCGAGGTGCCGGTGGCGAAGTCGAGCAGTCGGCTCCGCAGCTCGCCGGGTATGTCGAGCAGCAGGTCGCTGTGGTCGAGGCCGGTCGAGTGCTCCGGCCGGCGGGTCGCCGACCGCTCGGCCAGGTCCCACATGACGCGGGCCTCGGCTGCCGACAGGTGGTGGCCGATCTGGGTCGGGGTGTTCGGGTGCACGAGTCTCTCCTGTGACTGGGGTGACCGTTCCTGGCCCTCGTGACCAGGTGACGCCGACGCTACGGAGAGCCGATGTCCTTCCGCTGTCATGTCTCTGTCGGCACGATGCCGCCGCGTGACAGCGCGACTTCGTAGCCCGCGGGCGGTCCGGTCAGCGCCGTGCAGGAGGTACCGGTGACCGCTTCACGTGCGGATGCGGGCAGGCCCGTCGAACGGGCGGCCCGGCGCGCCTTCCAGCTGTGCTGACCGACACGCCGATGCAGATGTGCGTGGCGAGGTCGGCGCATCACCACTCGGGGTTCTGTCCGTCCACACAGCCGACGCCCCGCCACCGGACCGGGTGACCGCGCACGGACGTCGGGCGCGTACGCGTCCGGTCGGGGGCGTCACGGCCGAGGATGCGTCCACCACAGCCGTGCCCTTCCGACGGGAGTCTCGACGTGCTCGAACGCAAGAAGCTCAAAGGCCGTACCCAGATCACCTTCGTACTGCCGGACCACACCCCGGAAGGGCCCGTCAGCGTCGTCGGGGACTTCAACCACTGGAACCCGTACGCCCACCCCCTGGCGCCGCGCGGTGACGGCACCCGGGCCGCCACGGTCGTCCTCCCGGCGCACTCCAGCCACGCCTTCCGCTACCTCGCCGGCGGGGACCACTGGTTCGACGACGAGACGGCCGACCACCACGACGGCACCAACAGCCGCCTGAACACCTGATCGCGGGGCCGGGGGGCCGCGTCGGCCCGGTCGCCGAGGGCGACTCCCCGGCACCTCGCAGGGGCGTCGCAGGACCACGGGCCTGCCTCACAGGCCCGCGCGGGCCAAAAGGTAGCCGGCGTGCAGGCGGTTGCGGGCGCCGATGCGGCGCATCAGGTCGGAGACGTGACGCTGACAGGTGCGCAGGGAGAGGCCCATCCGGCGGGCGATCACCTTGTCCTCGACGCCTTCGACGAGCAGTCGGGCGATGTCCCGCCTCACCTCGTCGACGCAGGCCTCGACCGACTCGGGGTCGTACTCCGCCGGGAAGGCCTCGGCCCGCAGCCAGGCCTGCTCGAAGGCCTCGCGGACGAAGGCGACGACGGTCTCGTCCCGGATCAGGAGGGCGCCCCGGCGCCCGCCGCGCAGCTCGATGAGCGCGGCCCTGCCGTCGAGGACGAGCACCGGCATGAAGGCGTCGGTACGGCTGCGCACCTCGGCGCCGCCGAGGGTGAGGCGTCGCGCGCGGCTCACGCTGGCCGGATGGAACCGGGCGGTGTGCTGGATCAGGATCCGCGCCGCCGTGCCCCCGGCGCGCAGGTCGTCGGCGTCGAAGAGGCCCTGCCAGAGGGTGTCGCCGCCCTGCGCTCCGCCGGGCTGGGAGCTGAGCAGCTCCCCCGCTCCCTCTTCGAGGAGTTCGGACACGGCCGTCCGTACGGCGTGTTCGCCGTGCAGGGCCTCCGGCCCGTCGCCGCGCGCCGTCGCCGCCAGTTCGTGGCGGTGGGCGGCGGCGAGGTCGTCGTACACCCGATTGGCCCGGTCGAGCTGCCGGTGCAGGCGCTCCAGTTCACGGATCACCGGGGCGAGGGTGCGCAGCCGTGCGGTGTCGGGCGGCACGGCGGTGAAGGCGGCGGGATCGTGCGGGGAGGGACGGATGAGGCCGAGCCGGAGCAGTTCCTCGACGGGGTGAGGTGGTGGTCCGGCGAGCTGGGACGGTTCGTCGGCGGCGGACTCCGGCGGGTCTCCGGCGGTCCGGCTCCCGGCCCTGGCAGGCAGCCGTTCGAGGGGTACGGGGCGGCTGAGCGCCTGGCCGTACAGGTGGCGGGCGGTCCCGCTGAGCCCGGGCGCGCCCGCCGGGCGGCCCGGCAGGAGGTCGGACGGGCGCGTCGCCGGGGCCGGGCGCGCGGGGAGGTCACGGAGCACCTCAGGCAGCCGGCTCACGGCGTTCCTCCGCCCGTACGCCGATCTCGGAGGCCCATCTGCGCACGTGGGGCGGGACGGTGGGGGCCTCGGAGACCTCGTGGAGCCGCTGCCACAGGCCCGCCTCGCTCCACTGGGTGAAGCGCCGGTGCGCGGTCTGCCAGGAGATGCCGAAGGTCTTCGGCAGGGATCGCCAGGCGACGCCGCTGACGAGGACGTAGACGATGGCGGCGAACATCGCCTCGTCGTCGGAGCGCCGGGTGCCGCCGCCCTGCGGCCGTACGGCCGGCCGGGGAAGGTGCCGGCGGGCCAGCGGCCACAGGAGCATGGGGGTGAGCCAGGCGAACCGGCCCGTCGGGGACGGCGCCGAGGCGGGCACGGGGCGCACGAGGCCGGCGGCGCCGTCGCGCGGCTGCGCGGGGCGGAACAGGGGGCTGCGTAAGGTCATGCCGGTTCCACCGCTTCCTTCAGTGCGTCGAAGATCAGGAAGATCGTGGTCGCGCCGGGGTCCTGGTGCCCCACGCTGCGCAGCCCGAGATAGGAGGCCCGGCCCTTTCTGGCCTGCATGGGAACGGTGGCGCGCATTCCCTCCTGCGCGGCCCGCGCCACGGCGCGTGCCACCTCGGGCAGCTCCGCCCCGGAGCCCACGGCCGACCCGCACGAGGCCGCGGCGGCCACGAAGGCGTCGTACATGGTCTTGTCGCCCGGCCGGGCGGCACCGAGCCGCTGGATCGCGGCGGCTCCCGCGTCCAGCGCGGCCGCCAGCCCCTCGGGACGGCCACCGGCCGCGGTCAACTCGTGGCCCATGGCGCGGAAGGCGCCCCCGAGCAAGGGACCGGACGCGCCGCCGACAGTGTTGATCAAGACATCCCCCGTTCTGCTCAGCAGTCGCCCCGGGTCGGGGCGCTCACCGGTCGGGAAGGACAGGCAGCCGGCGACGTAGGTGAAGCCGCGTCGCACGTTGTTGCCGTGGTCTCCGTCCCCGATGGCTCCGTCGAGGGTGTCGAGCCGGGCCGCCTCACGCTGCACGCGCTCGGCCGTCCGTCGCATCCACTCGAGGACCAGCTCGCCTTCCACTGACACTCCCTGGAAATGTCGGTGCACCGATGCCGTCGCACAGGAAATCTCCCGGCTCGCGTCATTGCGTGCGCGGGTTCCTACGGATCGGATCAGTGCCGGCGCCCGGATTCAGGAACGCTGTTCCGCATCACTGAACGACTTCACCCTACGACGGCAGAGCCATGACGTGTCAAGGAGATGACGCACCGGTCACGGAAAGGTCGCACGAAGCCCCAACGGCCGCTCGGGGAGCGGCCGTTGGGGCTCAGAGGTGCAGGCGGGCGCGCGGGTGAGCGAAGTGCGCGAAGACCGCGGGGCCTCAGCGCAGGACGGTGCGGAAGGCCCCGAACTCGAAGGAGACGGAACGCGCCGTCTCCCGTACGGAGATGGCCAGTTCCGCCGCGCGCTCGACGGCGCAGAGCCGTTCGACCGGCCCCACGACGCCGACGGCCCCCAGGGGCCGGCCCGCCTGGTCGAGCACGGGAGCGGCGATGCCGGCGTCGCCCAGGGTGAGTTCGTGCTCCTCGGTGGCATGACCGGTCTCGCGTACCCGGTCGAGCTGCCGGGCGAGCTCCCCGGCCTCCGTGACGGTGCGGCCGGTCGGCGCCGGATGCGCGCCGGCCAGCAGCCCGGCACGCACCTCCTCCTGGCTGAAGGCCGCGATGGCCTTGCCCAGGGCGGTCGCGTTCCACGGCAGCGTGGCGCCGGCCTCCCGGACGCGCGCGATGCCGCCGGGCCGGAACGCGTGGTGCACGACGAGGACCTGACGGTCCACCAGCACGCCGACCCACACGGCCTCGCCGGTGCGGTCGGCGAGCAGGTTGGCCCAGGTGTGCGCCCGGTTGCGCAACTCGTGGGAGTCCAGATAGGAGTTGCCGAGCGCCACCAGGACGGGCCCCAGCCGGTACTTGCCGCTCTCCGCGTCCTGGGTGACGGCCTGTTCGGCCTCCAGCGTCCGGAGCAGGGCGTGGACGGTGGGCTTGGCCATGCCGAGGCGGTCGGCGAGTTCCGTGACGCCGAGCCCCCGGGGGTTGCCCATGAGTTCCCGGAGTGTACGCATCGCACGATGCACCGCCTGGACCATCCGCGTGCCTCTATTCGCTCATGTCGAACCGTGTTCCGGGATGGCGAGCATAGTGGCCGAACGCTCCTGTCAGGCAAGGGCAAATCGGGACGGGAAGGAGTGAGATACCCCTCGCATATCCGCCTTGCGGAAAGGCGACCCCCGCGATCCGGCTCCGCGGACAGGGCCTCGGGGCAGGATGACGCCTGTTCCCACGAGCCCCCAGAGCGACGGAGGCCCCGATGAAGAAGCTGATCAACCAACCGCGGAACGCCGTTCACGACATGGTGGAGGGCCTCGCCCTGTCCCATCCCGGCCTCGCCCTCCTCGACGGCTCCACCACGGTGGTCCGTGACGGCCGCCGGCCGGACCGGGTCGCCGTGGTGTCCGGCGGAGGGTCGGGGCACGAGCCCGCGCACGCCGGCTACGTCGGCCCGGGCATGCTCACGGCCGCGGTGTGCGGCGACACCTTCACCTCGCCGTCCGTCGACGCCGTGCTGGACGCCCTGCGCGCGACGCGCACCGACGCCGGGACGCTGCTGATCGTCAAGAACTACACCGGTGACAGGCTCAACTTCGGCCTGGCGTCGGAGCTCGCCCGGGCCGAGGGCATCGAGACCCGGACCGTCCTGGTGGCCGACGACGTCGCCCTCGGCGCCGGCCCCACGGCCACCGGCCGCCGGGGCCTCGCGGGCACGGTCCTGGTCCACAAGGTCGCCGGAGCCGCCGCCGAGGCGGGGGCCTCCCTCGACGAGGTGGCGGCGGAGGCCGGTGCCGTCGCGCAGGCCGTCGGGACCATGGGCGTGGCGCTCGGATCGTGCACCGTACCGGCCAACGGCCGCCCCACCTTCGAGCTCGGCGACGGCGAGATCGAGTGGGGCCTCGGCATCCACGGGGAGCCGGGCATCCGCCGGGCGCCGCTGGAATCCGCCGACGAGCTGGCCCGCAAGCTGCTCGAACACGTCGTCGCCGACCGCGGTCTCACCCGTGGCGACCGGGTCGCCCTCCTGGTCAACGGCCTGGGCGGGACGCCCCCGATGGAGCTGTCGATCGTCACGCGCGCCTGCGTGCGGTGGCTCGCCGCCGAGGGGTTCGTGCTCGAGCGGCTGTGGACGGGCGCGTTCCTCACCGCGCTGGAGATGCCCGGGTGTTCGGTGTCGCTGCTACGGGTCGACGACGCCACGCTCGACAGGCTCGACGCCCCTGCCCTCGCGCCGGCCTGGCCCGCCGCGCACCTGGGCCGCCCCGCCGGCGAGATCCGCCGGGTGAGTCGGCCGGCGACCGGCGCGGGGTCGTCCGGCGCCGGGTCGTCCGGCGCCGGGACGTCCGACACCGGTACGTCCGACCTCGAGTCGTCCGACCTCGAGTCGTCCGACGTCGGGGCGTCCGATGTTGGGACGTCCGGCACCGGAGCCGGTCCCGGTTCCCCGCCGGCGCTGGGCCAGCCCGTCGAGGCGGTGTGCCGTGCCCTGGTAGCCGCCGAGCCCGAACTCACCGCACAGGACGCCGCCGTGGGCGACGGCGACCTCGGGCAGAGCCTGCTGCGCGCCGCCGAGGCGATACGGCGTGACCACCCGGGGTACGGAGCGGCCCCGGCCGAGGTGCTGCGCGGCATGGCCGCCTCCGTACGCACGGCCGTGGGGGGCACGTCCGGGCCGCTGTACGCGGTGCTGCTGCTCCGGGCGGCCGCCGTGCTGGAGCGGGAGGCCGGCGGTTCGGCACGGCCCCCGGCCCGGGTGTGGGCGCGGGCGCTCACCGAGGGCGCGGCGGAGGTCGGGCGGCTCGGCGGGGCGTCCTTGGGCGACCGCACGATGCTGGACGCGCTGGTGCCGGCGGCGGAGGCCTTCCGTACCGCCCTGACCGCGGGAACGCCGCCCTGGTCCGCACTGCGGCTCGCGGCGGAGGCGGCCGAGAAGGGCGCGGCCGCGACGGCCTCGCTGACGCCACGGCTGGGACGCTCCTCCTACCTCGGGGAACGGGCGCTCGGGCACCCCGATCCCGGGGCGACCGCGGTCGCCCGGTGGCTCGCCGCCCTCTCCGCGTACGGGGACCGGGAGGCGTGACGCGGCGTCACGCGCGGCGATTCGGCGCGAAATCGCCCGGCGTGTGCCGCGCACGCCCGAAAAGGCATGCGCCCGCGGCGGGCGGGGTCTTGAAGCGTGGACGTCTTCTTGGAGAGAAGACGCGGGACGGGTAGGTTCGGGAAAGTGAACGAGACAATGCGCGACAGACTCAGGTCGATTCCGGTATTCGCGAACGTCGGCACGGCGGCGTTCACCGAGAAAGACCTTCCGGAGAATCCCGTGCCGCGGATCGCGGAATGGATTCTCTCGGCCGAGGCCGCCGGTCAGCCGGAGCCCCACGCCATGAGCATCTGCACGGTCTCGGCCGACGGCACGCCGTCCAGCCGGGTCCTGCTCGTCAAGGACGTCGACGAGGACGCCCTCTTCTTCGCGACGCCGGCGGACAGCCGCAAGGGACTGGAGATCGCCGCCGATCCGCGGGTGGCCGCGCACTTCTACTGGCCCGCGGTCGGCCGCCAGGTCCGGCTGGTCGGCGTCGCCGTCGACCAGGGCCGGGCCGCCTCCGAGAGCGACTTCGCCGAGCGCGGACGGGGATCCCGGCTCTCGGCCCATCTGCACCGCCCGG
This sequence comes from Streptomyces sp. NPDC053431, assembly GCF_044544925.1. Lineage (NCBI taxonomy): Bacteria > Bacillati > Actinomycetota > Actinomycetes > Kitasatosporales > Streptomycetaceae > Streptomyces > Streptomyces sp. NPDC053431. Next base: position 7,793 of record NZ_JBITXX010000024.1, read on the forward strand.
GGCCGCTGCCCGGACGGCAGGCCGCGCTCGACGAGTTCGAGCGGCTCGGCACGGTCCACCCGGACGAGGTGCCGTGCCCGCCCAGCTGGACCCTGTACGCCCTCGCCCCCACCGAGGTCGAGTTCTGGGAGGCCAGCACCGACCGGGTCCATCACCGCGTGGTCTACCGCAGGGACGCCGCCGGCGCTCCCTGGCGCCACGAGCTGCTGTGGCCCTGAGCGGAACGCGCGCGTCCGAGGGGAACGAGCGGCCCCGCAAGGTCCTGCTCGTCGTCGCCGACCAGTTACGGGCCGACGCCCTCGGCGCGTACGGCGCCCCGGCCGCGCTCACGCCGCACCTCGACGCCCTCGCGGCCCGCGGCACCCTCTTCGAGGAGCACTACTCCGCGACGGCGCCCTGCGGACCGGCCCGTACGTCGCTGCTGACCGGCCTGTACCAGTCGTCGCACGGCGTACGGTCCAACACCACGCCCGCCGACACCTCGCGGCCCAATCTCGCCACCGCGCTGCGGGGCGCCGGCATCCCGAGCCATGTCGTGGGCTACACGGACAGCGTGGCGGAGCCGTACGTCGGCGGTGTCGAGGGCCTGCTGCCGGGCTTCCGGTGGCACACCCACTTCAACCTCAACGACCACGGCCTGCGCGGCTGGCTCGACGTGCTGCGGGCCCGCGGCCACCCGGTGCCCGAGCGGCCCATGGACGTCTTCGCGCCGGCCGCCGGGACCGCGCACCGGGCGCGCTACGGCGCCGCCGACAGCGACACCGCCTACGTCGCCGACCGCACGATCGACTGTCTGACCGAGCACCGCGACGAACCCTGGCTGATCCTCGCCACGTTCCTCCGGCCGCACCCCCCGTGGGTCGCCCCGGCCCCGTACGACACGCTGCACGCCCCGGCCGCCATGGCGCCGCCCCGGCGCGCCCCCACCCGGGAGCAGCACGGGGCGGCGCATCCGTTCCTCCTCCAGTGGGCCCGGCGCCCGGGGCTCGACACCGTCCCGGAGTCCCTGACCGGGGAGGCCGTCGCCCGGGCGCGCGCCGTCTACGCCGGGCTCGTCACCGAGGTCGACCACCACGTCGGGCGGATCCTGGCAGCACTGGCCGCGACGGGGCAGGCCGAGGACACGCTGGTCGTGTTCACCGCCGACCACGGGGACGCCCTGGGCGACCACTGGACCCTGGGCACCGGCGGTTTCGCCGCGACCGCCTACCGCGTGCCGCTGATCGTCGCCGACCCGACCCGCCCGCCCGGGCCCGCCGGCGCGGCCCACGGGGCGCGCCGGCCGGGACCGCGGCGGATCCGCCGCTTCACCGAGTCGGTCGACGTCCTGCCCACGCTCCTCGACCGGCTCGGCGCGCCTCCCCTGCCGCACCTCGACGGCCGTTCGCTGGGCCCGCTCCTGGACGGCGCTCCGGACCCCTGGCCCCGGACCCACGCCGTGTGCGAGTACGACTTCCACGCCGCCCTGTCCGGCGCGCAGCGCGACGCGCTCGGGCTGACCGCCGGCACCTGCCGGCTCACCGTCGTCCGGGACGCCGCGCACACGTACGTCGAGTTCCCGACGCTCCCCCCGCTCCTGTTCGACCGGGTCGCCGATCCGGGCGAGCTGCACGACCTCGCTCCCGACCCCGCGCGGCGGCGATCGCTCGACGCCTCGGCCGCGCGGGTGCGGGCCCATCACCGGCGCGCCGCGCGGCGCGCCGCCGAGAGAACGGTGTGAACGATGCCGACGCCCGACGGACCGCGCCTGCTCGTGCTGAAGATCGGCGGCAGTCTCTTCTCCGACAAGCGCCGTGACCGGCACCTGGACGGGGCCGCGGTGCGGCACTACGCGCGGGTGGCGGCCGCGCTGCACCGGACGGCGCCGGGGCGGGTGGTCCTGGTCTCCGGCGGCGGGTCGTACGGCCACGGCGCGGTCCGGGACCTCGACCCCGCCGACCCGTTCGCCGCGCTGCCGCTGACGGGAGTCAACGCGGAGCTGCGCTGGGTGTGGACCGAGGCCCTGCGCGAGGCGGGTGTGCCCGCCTTCCCCGTGCAGTTCGCCGCGACGGCGGTCCTGGGCGCCGACGGGACGCCCGCCTTGTGCGGCGAGGCCGTGCCGCGGCTGCTCGCCACGGGGATCCTGCCGGTGCTCAGCGGCGACTGCCTGCCGGGGCACGGCGGCCGGCTGGTCGTGGTGGGCAGCGACCTGGTCCCGGGCGCCCTGATCGCTCTGGCCCCGCGGGCCACCCGGATCGTCATGCTCACGGACGTGGACGGCGTCATGGACGGGCCCGCGGTCGTTCCGCGCCTCACCCCGGCGACGGCCGGCTCCGCCCTGGGCGTGCTGCGCGAGGCCCCGCGATGGGACACGACGGGCAGCATGGTGGGCAAGCTGAAGGCGCTGCTCGGCCACGCGGGCGACGGGGCGGAGTGCGTGATCCTCAACGGCGCCCGCGCCGAGGCGGCCGCGCCCTTCCTGCTGGAGCCCTTGTCGCGGTGGCCGGAGGCCCTGCCCCGCACCACGGTCGTCGCGGACGGCGTGCCCGCCTGAGGGAGTGCCGGGGGCGGCCCCGGCACCACGTGAGACATTTCCTGGTGCCCCGTGGAAGAGGACGTCTATCGTCCCTCAGGAGCCGCGGAAAGAAAGCCCTCCGCACCTCTGCGGAAAGGGCGACGCGGCACCTCGACATCTCGACCGGCCGGCCAAAGGCGGCATGCTGGTATCTGCCACCCTCGACCTCCGGGGAGTTCGTGTGGGCGTCATCGAAGACACGGCCGAGGAATTCGCCGAGCGGGAATTCCGGAATGCTTCCGCGACCGCTCCGGATTTCCGGAACGTGGAAAGGCCGACCGGTTCCGCGCGGCTGAGAGCGCTGTTCGACCGGCCCGGGGCGCTGCGGATCGTCGGCGCCCACAACCCCCTCGGCGCCCGCCTCGCCGAACGCGCGGGCTTCGACGGGGTCTGGTCCAGCGGTCTGGAGGTCTCGGCCTCCCAGGGCATGCCCGACACCGACCTGCTGACGATGAGTGAGCTGCTCGCGGTGGCCGGCTCCATGGCGGCGGCCGTGGACGTCCCGGTGGTCGCGGACTGCGACGCGGGCTACGGCAACGCGCTCAACGTGATGCACATGGTGCGGCGTTACGAGGCCGCCGGGGTGGCCGCGGTCTGCGTCGAGGACAAGCGGTTCCCCAAGGTGAACAGCTTCGTGCCGGGGCGTCAGGAGCTGGAACCGGTGGAGGTGTTCGCCGGGAAGATCGCCGCGGCGAAGGCCGCCCAGCGCGACCCGGACCTCATGGTGATCGCCCGTACGGAGTCGCTGATCGCCGGCTGGGGCATGGACGAGGCGCTGCTGCGGGCCGACGCCTACGCGGCGGCCGGCGCCGACGCCGTGCTCATCCACGCCAAGGGCGCCTCGCCCGACCCGGTGCTCGAGTTCCTGGAGCGCTGGCGGGGCCGGCTCCCGGTGGTCGTGGTGCCGACCACGTACCACACCATCACCTTCGACGAACTGCGCGCGGCCGGAGCCAAGTTGGTGATCTACGCCAACCACGGTCTGCGCGCGGGGATCTCCGCGGTCAGCGAGGTGTTCGAGGCGATCCTCAGCGAGGGCCGCACCACCGGCTTCGAGGACCGGATCGCGCCGCTCGCGACCGTCTTCGACCTGCAGGGCATGGACCGTCTCAAGGCGGACGAGGCGCGCTTCGTCCCGGAGTCGGCCGGGCGGCACAGCGCGGTCGTCCTGCCGGCCCCGGTCGCGCCGCCCTCGCCGGAGCGCACGGGTCCCGGCGCCGATCCCCGGGTACGGGCCGTCCGCGCCGCGCGCGTGGGCACGGTGCTGCTCCCGTCCGGCGAGCCGGGCCACGACGCCCACGCGCTGCTGGGGGCCGACCCCGGCGCGTCGCGCACGGTGGTGCTCGGCGGCGCGGGAGCACCCGACGACCGGCGTCTGCGCGCCGCGCTCGCCGGGAGGGACGAGATCGCCGTCGTGGACGGTCGACCCGGCGCCTGCTGCGCCGTCTTCTCCCCCGACGCGTACGCGGCGCTGCGCGAGGCCGCCGCCAAGCGGATCGCCGACGGGCGCCCGGACACCTCGCTCGCCGTGCTCGTCGAGGACCTGCGGGGGCTCGGCTGGACGGTCGTCGAGGCCGCGGAGGGAACGGAGGACAGCGGGGGAGCCGAGGCCACGGACGGGAGTGGCGGGGCGGCGGTGCCGCGCCCGTCCTCCCGGCCCGCAGGGGCGACTTCGGGGACGGCGACGTCGCCGGGCACGCGCACGGCGGCGCGGGAGGTCACCGGTGCGAGGGCCCCGCAGCGCGCGGGAGCCGACGCGTGAGCGGGTCGGCCGCCGGTCCCGCGAGCGCCTGCGGACTCGACCCGGCGGACGTGGTGGACGCCTTCCGGGACGCGGGCTTCGGCCCCTTCACCGGGGTGCCGTGCTCCTTCCTCGGACCGGTCATCAGCTGCCTGGAGCAGGAGCATCCGGAGTCGTACCTGCTCGCGAACAACGAGGGCGAGGCGGTGGCCCTCGCCACCGGCGCACGGCTGGCGGGCCGTCGGCCCGTCGTCATCCTCCAGAACTCCGGGCTCGGCAACACGGTCAACCCGCTGACGTCGCTGAGCCACACCCTGCGCGTCCCGGTGCTGCTCCTCGTCACCTGGCGAGGCCGACCCGGTCGCCCCGACGAGCCCCAGCACGAGCTGATGGGCCGGATCACACCGCGGCTGCTGGACGAGATGGAGGTCCGGCACGAGCCGCTGCCGGCCGACCCCGCCCGACTCCGCGCGCGGCTGGCGGTCGCCGCGGAGCACATGGACCGCACGGGGCTGTCGTTCGCCTTCGTCGTACCCCAGCGTGCCGTGGCGCCGTACGCCGGTCCGGCCGGCCGGAAGCCGGTCGGCGACGCGGCCGGCGACGCGGCCGGCGCCGGGAGGGAGCACGCAGCCGGCGAGGGGATCGGGGACGCGGTCGGCGAGGGGCTCGGGGACGCGGCGAGCGACGGGATCGGGGACGCGGCCGGCGAGGGGGCCCGGGACTTGGGTCTCCTGTCGCGCGCGGCGGCGATCGGGGAGGTCATGCGGGTGCTCGACGACCGCGCGCTGGTCGTCGCGACGACCGGAAAGACCGCCCGTGAGCTGGAGCGTGACTGGGACCGACCGGGCAATCTGTACGTCGTCGGCTCGATGGGCTGCGCGTCCAGCGTCGCCCTCGGTGTCGCCCTCCACGCGCCGCCGGACCGCCCCGTCGTGGTCCTGGACGGGGACGGCGCGGCCCTGATGCGCCTGGAGGCGATCGCGGGCATCGGCCACCACTCCCCCGCCCGGCTGCTGCACGTCGTGCTCGACAACGCCGCGTACGAGTCGACGGGCGGACAACCGACCTCCTCGCCCGGCGTGGACTTCGCCCGGATCGCCCTGGCCTGCGGCTACCGCGCCGCCGAGGACGTGGACGACGGTCCGGGGCTGCGCGGCGCCGTCGCGGCGGCACTGGCCGCCGCCGACGGTCCGCGGCTGGTCCGGATGCGCATCGCGCCGGGCTCCGACCCCCGCCTGGGCCGTCCCGCCCTCCGCCCGCCGGAGTCGGCCGTCCGTTTCCAGAAGGAGCTCGCCCGATGACCCCAACCCTCCGTCCGTCCGTGGCGGCAGCCGGGCCCGTGGCGCCGCCACGGGTGGTGCTGATGAACCCGGGCCCGGTGGTGGCCGACGAGCGGGTGCGCGCCGCGCTCGGCGGGCCCGACCTGTGCCACCGGGAGCCGGAGTTCACGGCCTTGATGACCCGGGTGCGCGACCGGGTGACCCGGATCTGCGGCGGGGGCCCCGAGCACACGTCCCTGGTCCTCACCGGGTCGGGCACGGCGGCCGTGGAGGCGACGATCGCCTCCGCCGTCCCCGCCGACGGCGGTCTGCTGGCCGTCGACAACGGGCACTACGGCGAGCGGATGTACGAGATCGCGGGTACCTACGGGCTGCGCCGGCAGCGCCTGGCGTTCGGCTGGGGCACCCCCCTGGACCTCGCCGCCGTGGAGCGCGCCCTCGTCGCGGACCCGGCCCTCAGCCATGTCGCGGTCGTCCACCACGAGACGAGCACCGGCATGCTCAACGACATCGCCGCGGTCGCCCGGATCGCCCACCGGCACGGCCGCGAGGTCGTCGTGGACGCGGTCAGCAGCGTCGGCGCGGAGGACGTCGACGTCGAGCGGGACGGGGTCGACTGGCTCGCCGGCTCCGCCAACAAGTGTCTGGAGGGCATGCCGGGCCTGAGCTTCGTCACCGCGCGGCGGGCGGCGTTCGCGCGGATCACGGGGCGCCCGCCGCGCTCGTACTCCCTCGACCTCGGCCGGCACTTCGCCGCCCAGGAGACGGCGCGGGTGCCGGCGTTCACGCCGGCCGTGCCCGCCTTCTACGCCTTCGACGCGGCGCTGGAACTCGCGCTGGCGGAGGGCGTCGCGGGGCGGGCGGCCCGGTACGGGCGGCTGGCCGCCCAGCTGCGCGCGGGTCTCACGGACCTCGGCTTCGCCCTGCTGCTGCCGCCGGAGCACCGCGCGGTGGGCCTGACCGCGGTCGTACTGCCGGACGGGATCTCGTACGAGCAGCTGCACGGCCCGCTCAAGGCCGCGGGCTTCGTCATCTACGCCGCCCAGGGCGCCCTGGCGGACCGTCACTTCCGGCTTTCCACCCTGGGTGCCCTGACCACCGAGGACATCAGCGGATTCCTCGACGCGCTGGCCCGGGTGCCGGCCGTCGCCGCACGCGAGCGTGAAGGAGGCACCCGATGAGCCGGCCCACGGCCGACGGCCGACCCGAGCGACCCGAACAGGCAGAGCGGACCGAGCAGACAGAGCAGACAGAGCGATCTGAGCAGACCGAGCGACGTGAGCCGCCCGAGCGACCCGAGCGACCCGAGCAGACCTCACCGCCGGAGCCGTCCCGCCAGGACCGGCCCGAACTGCGCGTCCGCCAGAACAAGTTGGACGACAACCTGCCGCTCGACAGCGATCTGCGCCTGTACCTGGCGAAGAAGGACGAGACCGCCCGTGTGAAGCGGGACCGCAAGGGACCCTCGCTCGTCGACTTCCGCGCGCCACTGGGCAGGACGCCCCGCACGCTGCTGGTCCAGCCGCCGATGTGCGTGTACGAGGGAGCCGTCAAGCGGGTGATCCCGCCCCTGGGCCTGTGCTACATCGCCGCCGCCCTGGAGCAGGAGGGCATCGACGTCGACATCCTTGACTGCATCGTCGAGGGCATCGACGAGGAGGTGCCGGTCGCCGAGGGCGTATGGCGTCTCGGCATGTCCGAGGAGCGGTTCCGCGCCCACATCGCCGAGCACGAGTACGACGTCGTCGGCTTCACCATGATCTACTCCTCCGATCTGCAGAACCTGTACGACTACGCGCGGATCGTCAAGGAGGTGCGCCCCGAGACCGTGGTCGTCGCCGGCGGGCTGCACGCCAGCATCTACGCCCGCCGCTTCCTCGAGGACGCGGTCGCCGACGGGGTGCCCACCATCGACTTCGTGCTGCGCGGGGAGGGCGAGATCCGGCTCGGCGAGTTCCTCCGGCACCTGGGCGAGGGGCGGTTCGACCGCAACGCCGACGGCCTGGCCGGCCGCCACGAGGGGAAGATCTTCACCAACCCGCAGCTCGCCCGGATCACGGACCTCGACGCCCTGCCGTTCCCCGCGTACCACAAGGTGCCGATGGAGCGGTACTTCGCGCACAACGTGCCCTTCTCGCCGTATCCGCGGGGCAAGCGGGTCATGCAGATCTACACCTCGCGGGGCTGCCCGGTCGGGTGCACCTTCTGCTCCAGCACCAACTTCTCGAAGGCGTACATCGCCCGCTCGGTCGACAACGTCATCGCGGAGATGCAGCACTACAAGGACGTGTACGGCGCCGACGAGATCCAGTTCGCGGACGACAACCTGACCTTCGACAAGAAGCGGGCCACCGAACTCTTCGAGCGGATGGTCCCGTTGGGGCTTCCGTGGTGCACGCCCAACGGGATCATGGTGAACACCCTCAGTCCGCCCCTCGTGGACAGGATGGTCGAGTCCGGTCTCTACCAGATCACGCTGTCCCTCGACAGCGGCAGCGCCGAGACCCTCCGGCAGCACCACCGCAAGCCCGTCGACCTCACCCGCGTCCCCGACCTGATGGCGTACGTCAAGGACCTGGACGTCCTCATGCACGGCACCCTGGTGGTGGGCATGCCCGGGGAGACGGAGGAGCAGATCCAGGAGGGCTTCGCCTACGTGGAGTCGCTGCCCTTCCACTCGATCAACGTCTTCATCGCCCAGGCCATCCCCGGCTCGGAGCTGTTCGAGCGGGCGGTGAGCAACGGGACCATCACCTACGAGGGCGCCCTGCACATCGACACGGCGCGCTCCACGCTGCGCCTCGCGTCGATCGCGCCCGACCGCCTGGAGACGCTCGTGGAGGACTTCCTGGCGCGCTACAACAAGGCCATCTACCGGCGTGACCCCGAGGCGTGGGAGCGCAAGTACGCCGAACACCGCGAGCGCATGGCGAGGATCTGCGTGGGACGCGCCTCGGCCATCACCTCCAAGATCATCGAGGCGGGCGACGTTGTTCCTTCCTGAGACCCCCGGTGGCGACCCGGCCGGCCCTCCGGGATCGTCGGAGGCACCCTTCCGCCTCGTCGTGGTCGGCGGCGGGCCCAGTGCCACGTACTGCCTGGAACGGCTCTCCGCGACGGTGGGCCGACTCGGCGCCGACGGCCGGCTCGACGTCCATGTCTTCGAGCGGGGCGGCGAGTTCGGGGCCGGCCGGGTGCACAGCTGGTCGCAGCCGGCCACCAGCTTCCTCAACCGCATCACCGGCCAGGTCGCCTTCGCGGCCGACGAGTCGGTGACCGGCGCCGGTCCGCTGCGCGAGCGCGCGGCCCGCCCCACGCTGTACGAGTGGTGCCGGCGCAAGTACGAGGAGACCGGCGACCCGGACTTCGACCTGCGCCCCGAGGACTGGCCCAAACGCTACGTCCACGGCCTGGCGCTCCAGGAGATGTTCGCGTCGTACGTGGCCGAGCTGCGCGCCCACCCCGGGGTCAGCGTCAGTCTGCACGCCGCCGAGGTCACCGACGTCCGGCGGTCCGGTGACGCCCTGGAGGCCGTCACCGCCGACGGCGCCCGCTTCCCGGCCGACCATGTGCTGCTGCTGACCGGCCACTCGCACAACCGGGCCGACAGCGACCCGCGGACGAAGCGGCTCGCCGCCTTCGCCGAGCGGACGCGGGCCACGTACGTGCCGTACGCCTATCCGCTCGACGCCACGCTGCCGGCGACGGTCTCGGGGCCGGACTCGGTCGTGGGCTGCGCCGGCCTCGGACTCACCGCGATCGACGAGATCCTGCATCTCACCGAGGGCCGGGGCGGAGTCTTCCACACGGATCCGGACGGCCGGACCCGCTACCGGCCGAGCGGCCGCGAACCGCTGCTCGTCGTGGCCTTCAGCGACACCGGTCTGTTCACCTACGCCCGGCCGCACAACCACAAGGAGCGGGATCCGGAACGGCTGGAGCACCGCGGGGTGTTCCTCACGGAGGAGGCCGTGGACCGGCTCCGCGCCTCCGTGGGCGTCCCGGCCCGGCTGCACGGATCCCCCCGTCACCAGCTCGACTTCGAACGGCACGTTCTGCCGGTCGTCGTCCTGGAGATGGCCTACGTGCACTACGCCACGCTGTACGGGCCGGGGGCGGCGGCCTACCTGGCCGCCTGCGCCGAGCCCGCCTGGCGGGACTTCGTCCACGGCCGGCCGCGCGAGGACGACGAGCCGCTGCTCGCCCCGCTGCGCGCGGCGGTCCGGGAGATCGCCGACGGTCTGGAGGCCGCCCTGGCGAAGGGCCCCGAGGCGGTCGGCGAGCGGCCGTGGCCGGTGCGCGACACCCTGCTGCGCTGGATCCACGTGGTCCACGGACCCGAGGCCGCCGCCGAGGCGGCGGGCCTGGTGGACACGCCCGGGGCACTCGCCGCGGCGTTGCGGGACCGGACCTCCCCCTGGCTGCTGGACACCACCCCGCACGGCAACGTCTTCAGCTGGGAGGCCCTGATCGACCCGGTCCCGGCCGGCACCTACCGGGACCGTTCCTCGTACCGCGCGGCAGTCCTGGAGTTCATGGCCCGCGACCACCTGTGGGCCGCCCAGGGCAACCTCGACAACCCGCACAAGGCCGCGGCCGACGGCGTGTGGCGCGACCTGCGCGGGGTGATCGGCCGGGCGATCGACCACGCGGGGCTGACGCCGGACTCCCACCGGCTGTTCCTCGACCGCTACATGCGCCACCACAACAAGCTCGCGAACGGCGCCGCCCTGGAGGTGATGGAGAAGATGCGGGCGCTCGTGGAGCACGGGCTGCTGGACGTGGGCACCGGGCCCGGCGCCCGGGTGGAACCGGACGCCGCACGCGAACGCTTCCGCGTGGAGGGCCCGGCGACGGGCTCCGTCGCGCTGGTCGACACCCTGGTGGACGCCCGCGTCCACGCCTTCTCGCCCCACCGTGACGTGCTGCCGCTCTACCGGAACCTGCTGGCCGGCGGGCTCGTGCGGCTGTGGCGGAACGACGCCGACGACGGTTCGTCGTTCGCGCCGGGCGGGCTCGACCTGACGGCCCGCTTCCACCCGGTGCGCGGCGACGGCACGACCGAGGAGCGGATCACCGTCCTCGGCCCGCCGTCCGAGGGCGTCATGTTCTTCCAGCTGGGCGCGCTCCGGCCGCACCAGGACCATCACGTCATGCAGGACGTGCTGACCTGGCTCGACGATTTCTGGAAGTCCTGGGCGGTCCGCTCCGGCCGGCCGCTGGATTCCGCCCGACCGAGCGAGGTGCTCACATGACCCGGTCCGTCGTCATTCTGGCCGCCGGCGCCAATCGACGTATGGGCGATTTCACTCCCGTACCGAAAGCGCTGCTGCCGCTCTCCCCGGAGGAAAAGGAATCGCCCACCTTTCTGGGCCGCGCCGTCGCATTGTTCCGGGCCACCGGAGCGGATCGCGTGCTCGTCGTGGTGAGCGCGGCGACGGCCCGTCATTTCGCCCCGTACGCGGACGACGGGGTGGAACTCGTGGTGGTCGCGGACGACGGCGCCCCGAGCGGGTCGAGCGTCAGCATGCTGGCCGGCCTCGACGCCGTCCTGCGGCACCATCCCGACGGCGCCGACACGCTCGTGACCGACGCCGACGTGGTGTACGAACGGGCCCTGCTGGAGCAGGTGGTCGCGCGCTGCGACGCCTCCCGGCTGTTCACCGTGGACCGGGTCACCGGCGACGGCGAGGAGGTCCGGGTCTACGGCGCGCCGGACGGGACGCCCGCGCTCATCGGCAAGGGCATGGGCGGCGAGGTGTCCCACGGGCTGGAACTGCTCGGCGAGAGCCTGGGGATCATCCATGTCGCCGCCGCGGACCTGCGCGCCTGTGCCGCGCTGACCCGGTGGATCGTCGGGGACCCGCCGGCCGCGCCCCCGTACGGCTACAGCCGGCGGCTGTCGGAGCACGAGGAGGTGTGGCAGTACCTGTTCGGGCTGCGGCGGCTCGGGGTGGCGCGGCTCTCCGGCCGGCTGCTGTTCTCCGAGTGCGACTTCCCGGAGGACTACCGCCATGTCGTCGAGGTGCTCTACCCGGCGATCGAGCAGCGCGACGCCGTCGCGGCGCCGGCCGGCTGACCCGCCCCGGCCTCATTCGCCGGAAAAGCTTTCTCGCACGAAAAGCACAAAGGCTTTTCCGGCATGCCCGGAAACAGTCGGAGACAATTCTTCGAATTTCTCCGGAAAAAGCATTGACCAGGCCCCCGAAGAATCCCCTAGAGTTCTCGGCGGAGCGAGATCGCAGCGATCTCCCCGCGAAATACTTCGGGACCGCACGACACTCGGCCGAGTGAGCCGGACCCGGAAATTCCCCGACGAAAGGAGGTGGATCACCATGAAGAAGTACATCAAGCCGCAGGCGAAGAAGGTCAGCTTCGGCGCCGTCCTCGCGAACGTCCTCTGAGACGTATGACCGCGAGCAGTCCAAGGGTGCCGTGCCCGAAACGACCAGTGTTCCGGGCACGGCACCGGCTCATGTCCGAGGCGGAAAGGAAACCCCCACCGTGTTGCTCGCACTGACCGGTACCGACGGGACAGGCAAGTCCACGGTCACCCGAGCGGTCGTCTCCACCCTGCGCGCCCGAGGGTACCGCGCCCGTGTGGTGGATCGCTGGGACATCGTCGCCGGCCCGGACTTCCCCTCCGCCTCCTTCCTTCCCGACGACGTACCCGGCATCCGCTCCCGCGTGGCCGACATGCCGGTCGTCCCCCGTTTCCTCTTCCTCATGTGGTCCATGGGCATGGCGCTCCAGGCCGGCCGGCCCGCCGCCGGCGACGAGGTGCTCGTCCTCGACGGTTACTGGATGAAGCACGCGGCGGCCGAGACCGCCTACGGTCTGGACGAGTCGTGGGTCCGGGAGGTGGTCTCGGCCCTGCCGGTACCGGACGTCACCGTCCGCCTGCGCCTCCCGCTGGAGGACGCCTGGGCGCGCAAGCAGGGCGACCTGGTGCCGTACGAGTGCGGCATGGACCCGTCGACGAGCCGCGCCGCGTTCCTCACCCATCAGCGCGCGATCGCCGACCGGTTGGACGTCTGGGGGGCCGAGCTCGGCTGGACGGGCGTCACGGCCGCCGCACCGGTGGCCCGGATCGCCACGGAGGTGGCCGACCTCGCCTGCGCCGTCCTCGCGCCGAACGCCGCACCTCATGCCGTGCCGTCCGGCGCCGGCTGCGCCATCGCGCCCGACGAACGGGACGGACTCCGGACGGCCTTCGGCCCGCTGCGGACGGAGTGCCTCGCGTGAACGCGGACGCCGGGACGGGAGCGGGGACGGCTGACGCCGGGACGGACGCGGGGACGACGGGTTCCGTGACGGGCGCCGATGAAACGACGGGTGCCGTGACGGGTACGCGTACGGGCGGCGGTACGGGTACGGGTACGGGGCAGGCGGCCAGCACCGCCGGGTCCGCCGACATCGCCGGGTCCGCAGACACCACGGGATCCGCCGGATCCGCCGGGTCCGCCATCGAGCGCTCCACCGAACACGCCACCGCCAAGCGCCGCTTCACCAGCATGTGGATCGGCGAGGGGGTCAGCGCCGTCGGCGCCCGCATCACCACCGTCGCCGTCCCGATCCTCGCCGTGAACACCCTGAACGCGCCCGACTGGCAGGTCGGCGCCATGGTCGCCACCGAAGGGGCCTGCTATCTGCTGCTCGGCCTGCACGCCGGGGCCTGGGTGGACCGCCGACGGCGCCGGCCGGTGCTCGTCGCCACCAGCCTGGCGAGGGCGGCACTGCTCGCGCTCATCCCGGTCACGCTCGCCCTCGACGTCCTGAGCATGCCGCTGCTCATCGCGCTCTCCTTCGCGCTCGCCGCGCTCACCATGGTCTTCGACCTGGCCCTCTTCGCCTTCGTCCCGCTCGTCCTGCCCCGGGCGCTGCTCACCTGGGGCAACTCCCGCCTGAACGGGACGGATTCGGTGGCGCGGGCCGCCGGGCCCGCAGCGGCCGGTGCCCTGATCCGGTTCACCGGCGCCCCGGTCGCGCTCGCCATCAGCGCGGTCGGCTACCTCGTCAGCGCGCTGGGCGTGCGCCTCGTCCCCGTGCGGGAGGAGCCGAGGCCCCGCGCCGCCGACGGGCAGCCCCGCCGGCCCATGCGCCGGGACATCCTCGACGGGCTGCGTTTCCTGCGCGGCGAGCGGCTGCTGCTCCACCTCTCGGTCCTGTCCTGCCTGTACAACGTCTTCGCGACCGTCGTCCTCGCCGCCCTCGTCCCCCACCTCGTCCGTGACCGGGGCCTCGACTCCACCGCCGTCGGCCTGGTCTTCGCCGCCGCCGGACTCGGCGGGGTGGTGGGCGCGGTGCTCGTCGGCCGGCTCGGCGGGAAGACGCTCGGCACCAGCCTGTGGACCTTCCCCACCCTCGCCCTCACCGGCGGGCTCGCCGTGCCGTGGGGGCACGGCGCGGTCGCGGTCCTCTGCGCGGGCTTCGCCTTCTTCTCCATCGGAGCCGGCGAGGTGGTCTACAACACCGCGGCGACCACGCTCCGGCAGAGCCGCACCCCGGCCGACATGCTCGGCCGCCTGCGCAGCGCGCTGCGCACCGCGTCCTTCAGCGGCGGTGTCCTCGGCGGGCTCGGCGGCGGCCTCCTGGCCGGGGCCACCTCGGCCCAGACCGCGCTGTTCGTCGGGAGCGCCGGTTCCCTCCTCGTCTTCCTCCTCGCGGGGCTCAGCCCGGTGCGCACGGCCACCGCCGACGACGGCGACTGAGGCGCCCGCCCCGCGCCCGGCAGGCGCGCCCCCGCCCCTTCGACCCGGCCCACGGCAAGGCCCTGGCACGACAGAGAGGTTTTCCCATGTGCGGCATCGCCGGACTCGTGCGTACGAACGGCTCCGACCTGGCCCCCGGCGCGTCCGTCGTCCTGGGTGACATGGCCGCGGTGCTCGCCCACCGGGGTCCCGACGACGAGCGCCTCGCCCTGCTCGGCCCGGTCGGGTTCGCCTTCCGGCGCCTCGCGGTCGTCGAGCCGGCGACCGGTGCCCAACCTCTGGTCAGCGAGGACGGCGACCTCGTCCTCGTCGTCAACGGGGAGATCTACAACCACCGGGAGCTCGCCGCGCGCCTGCCCGGGGTCCGGTCGCGCGCCCGCTCGGACTGCGAGGTGCTGCTGCACCTCTACCGGGCCCACGGCACGCGGTTCCTCGAGGACGTCCGCGGCATGTTCGCCCTGGCCCTGTGGGACCGGCGGCGCGGCCGGGTGCTGCTGGGCCGCGACCGGTTCGGCGTCAAGCCCCTCTTCCTCCACCGCGACGGCGAGCGGATCGCCTTCGCCTCCGAACTGAAGGCGCTGTTCGTCGATCCGGCCACGCCCCGCTCGGTCGACTGGTACGGCGCGCTCGCCGACCCCCTCCTGTCGGCGACGCCCGTCCTCACCGACGCGCCGCCCACCAGCTGGTTCCGGGACATCGAGCAGGTCGCCCCGGGCACCCTCGTCGAGATCGTCCCGGCGAGCGGCGAGGTCCGCGAGCACCGCTACTGGAGCCTGCCCGAGCCCGGAGCGGACGCGGACGCGGTGGAACACGATCCCGCCGCGCTCGTCGCCGGCTACCGCGAGCTGCTGGAGTCCTCGGTCACCGAGTGCATGGCCGCGGACGCCGAGGTGGGCGTGTTCCTCAGCGGCGGCATCGACTCGGCCCTGGTGGCGGCGATCGCCGCCCGCACCTCGCCCGTGCACACGTTCACCGTGCTCAGCGGCAGCACGCTCGCCAACGGCGACGCCGAGCACGCCCACCGGGTCGCCGGCCGGCTCGGGCTCCCGCACCACCAGGTCGTGTTCGGCCCCGAGCGGGTCCCGGACGCCGAGGAGTGGAAGCGCCTGCTGTGGCTCACCGAGACGCCGCTGTGCGGTCCCGAGCAGTGGTACAAGGCCGAGCTCCACCGCTACGCCCGCGCCACCCACCCCGATCTGAAGGTGATTCTGGTCGGGCAGGGCAGCGACGAGTTCAACGGCGGCTACTCGGTGGGCATCGGCGGCGGGGACTGGCAGGACTTCCTCGGGGGCCTCGACCAGATGGCGCGGCGGCGCGCGCTGCAGGCCCGGCCGGCGCTCGGCGCCTGGTGGGAGCACGGCGGCCCGCCCCTGCTCTCGCCCCACGTCCTCGGCGACGCCGTCCCCGGTCTGTTCGCCGACCCGTACGCCGGATACGTGCGCGGAAAGTACCGCGACCTCCAGCAGTACAACTGCTGGCACGAGGACCGGACGGCGGCCGGCAGCGGCACGGAGACCCGGGTGCCCTTCCTGGACCACCGGATCGTCGAACTCCTGGCGCGGATCCCGGCCGGACTGCGCGAACCGCTGCTGACCGACAAGCGGATCCTGCGCGCGGCCGCCTCCGGCATCCTCGCCCCCGACATCGCCGAACGCCCCAAGGTGCCCTTCTTCCACGGCGAGGGCCGTCGGCACGCCTTCCGTACCGTGATCGCGGCGCTCGCCCACGACGGCGACGCCCTCCTGGAGGAGGCCCTCGCGGCGCCGGGCGCCCGCGAGTTGCTCGACGCCGACGCCGCGCGGGCGACCCTGCGGGCGCTGGAGGCCGATCCCGAGGCGACCCACGTGGAGTTCCTGCTCCGGCTGGTGAATCTGGGCCTGCTGGAGACGATGGCCGCGGAGTTCCGGCCCGCGCCGCTCCGTCCGCCGGAGCTCGCGCTTCCCGAGACGGTGTCCGTCGCGGACTGGGACGCGGCGGCCGAGGAGATCGCCGAACGGGTCGCGCCCCGCCCGTCGCTCGACCTGGACCTCGTCCCGGCGTTCCGGGAGGACGTCCTGCTCGTCCACGCGGCGGCCCTCGACACGCCCTGGCTGCTCCTGGTCGACGGCGCCGTGGAGTACGTCCTGGACGAGGAGGAGGATCCCGCGTGGCTCGCCTTCGTACGGTCGATGGGCGAGGGACGGCGCCTGAAGGAGGTCCTGGACCGGGCCGGCCGGCCCCTGGAGGCGGTACGGGACGTCCTGCTCGACGTCATCGGCAGCGGGCTCGTCACCCTCACACCGGCCGCCGCGGACGCCACGGGCGCCGCGGCGGCGACCGGCGCCGCGCCCGTGACGGAGCCGGCATGACGAGCGCGCCGGAACGCCGACCGGTGACGGCGGGGGGCGCCGGCCCCGCGGAGACCGGGGGGACCACGGGGGTGACGGCGGGCAGCGGGGCTGCGGCGACCACCGAAGCGGCAGCCGGCCAGGGCGCTACGGCAACCAACGGAGCCGCAGCCGCCGGCGGCGCTACGGCGACCACCGATGCGGCAGCCGGCAGCCGGGTGAGCGCGGTCCCCGTCACCGCCGTGGCAGGCTCCCGCGGCACCCCGTTGCGCCGGCTCGCCGCCGGATCGTTCGACGGGTCCGCGTGGTCGCTGGACCGGGAGCGCACCACGGCCGCGGCCTGCGTCCTGGCCTTCTGCGCGGCGCTGTTCGCGCAGGGCGGCGCCGCCCGGTGGGTCGCGGCGGCCCTCGTTCTCGACGGGCTGCTCGCGGCGCTGCCCTGGCGGACTCCGCGCGCGGGCCGGAGCGGACCGAGCTTCTGGGCGGAGACGCTGTGCGGGATCGCCGTGCCCGCGGGTGCGGGCGTCGCGGCCCTCCTCGGCGGCCTCGACTGGGGCACCGGGGCGGCCGCCTGGTGGTGGTACGCGGTCGCCGTCGCCGTGGGGGCGGTGCTGGTGCTGACCGGCGGGATGAACCTCAAGGCGCTCGTCTCGGGCGACCTCGCCTTCGTGTACGGTCCCACGCCGCGGTCCCACGCGCTGGCGCGGGTGACGGCGAGCACCGTCTCCCCGCTGGGCGAGGAGGTCGTCTTCCGAGGAGTCGTCCTCGCCGCGGCCGCCGCCGGCGGCACGGGCGCCGGGGGCGCGGCCTGGCCCCTCGGCCTGCTCGCGGCGATCGCCTTCGTGGCCCGCCACCACCTGCCGGCCGGTCAGAACCGCCGTGGTTCCTCCCGTGCCCTGCTGGCCGAGGTCACCGCCGCCGGTCTCCTCCTCGCGCTGGTCGCCGCCTCCGGGTCCGTCTGGCCCGCCCTGCTGGCCCACGCGCTCAACAACGCCCCGTCCGTCGTCTTCGAGCTCCAGCGGGAGCGGCCCGCCGAAAGGAAGGAACCATGACAGAGATCCACGGAGTGTCCCTCGCGGCACTGCGCGACCAGGGTGCCCTGCCCTCCTCGCACCACTGCGTCTACCTGAGCGGCTCGCTGGTGCGCGGCTGGGGCAACGCGCTCAGCGACGTCGACGTGTACGTCATCACGGACGAGGACTGGAGCAGCCCGACCGCCGAACAGGGGCACGTCGCCCTGGAACCCGACACCCTCCCGGTGGAGATCCGCTACGTCGACGGGCGGCGCTGGGACATCGAGTACTGGCGCGAGACCCAGATCGACCAGGTCCTCGCGAAGGTCGACTGGTCGGTGCTCGACGGCTCGAAGGCCGCCGGCAACCGGCTGTCCTCCGACGAGCTGTACTTCCTGGAGCGCCTGTCGTACGCCGCCGCCGTCTCCGGCGACGACTGGCTGCGGGCGCGCAAGGAGCAGCTGGAGAAGTCGGCCATGCGGTCCGTCCTCGTGGCGCGCTCCCTCAACAACGCGGACACGTACACCCAGGACGTCATCGGCCAGCTCGAGGCCGGGGACGTGGAGAGCGCGGTCCTGTCGACCAAGATCGCGTTCGGGCACGCCGTCGACGCGCTGGTCGCCGCGGCGGGTGAGTACGGCCTGAACCCGAAGTGGCGGGCCCGCCGCTTCCGCGCCGCGGCGCCCGGACTGCTCACCTTCGAGGAGTACTGGTCCGTCGAGAACATGCACCGCTACGACCCCTCGAACCCGCGTGCGTGGGTGGAGGAAGCCCTTGAGATCTGCCAGCGAATCTCCCTGGAGGTGTCCATCTGATGACCACGGAACAGACCGCCGCGCCCCTCTCGGAGGCTTCGGTGCCGAGCCGCCGCCTGGACGCGCGCACCCGCCGTACGCGCACGGGCATGCTGATCGCGGGCCCGGACCAGGCCTTCGAACTGACCGAGACCGCCGCCGAGATCTGGACCCTGCTGGACGGCAGGCGCACGGTCGCGGAGATCGGCCGGAAGCTCGCCGAGACGTACGACATCGACGCGGAGACGGCCACGAGCGACGTGCTGGAGGTCCTGGAGACCCTGGCCGCCTCGCAGGTCGTCACCGTCGCCGGCTGACGGACGCCGAACCCGACCCGACCCGAGCCGACCCGACCCGAGCCGACCCGACCGCGTCGTGGGGAGAACGCCGTCCTCCCTCCGACGCGGGTGCGGGAGTCCTCCCTCTCCGCGCCGGTGACGGCGGCTCAGGTGCCGCTGCCGACACGGGCGATGAGGAGAGCGATGTCGTCGTCCGAGGAGGCCGGGACGAGGTGGGTGAGCAGCCGGTCGCAGAGGGCGGACAGCGACGGAACGGGCTTGGCGAGCAGCTCGGTCAGTTCGCCGAGGCGCGCGTCGATGTCGCTGTTGCGGGCCTCCACGAGGCCGTCGGTGTACAGGACGAGCAGACTGCCCTGGGGCAGGGTGAGATCGGTGGTCGTGAAGGGGACTCCACCGACGCCCAGCGGCAAGGCCGGCGGTACGTCGAGCAGGCGGACGACGCCGTCGGGGGTGACGGCCGCCGGGGGCGGGTGTCCTGCCCGGGTGACGCGGCAGAGGCCGGTCGCCGGGTCGACGACGACGCACAGGAACGTCGCGAGCATGGGCTCGGCGAGGTCGTGCAGCGCCTCCTCCAGCTGATACAGCAACTCCTCGGGAGAGAGGTCCAGCCGGGCGAGGGCCCTGACGCTCGCGGAGAGCCGGCCCATCACCGCCGCGGCCGCGGTTCCGTGGCCCATGACGTCGCCGATGACGAGGGCGGCCCGGCCGCCGTCGAGGGCGATGACGTCGTACCAGTCGCCGCCGACCTCGTTCACGTCGCTGGCCGGGAGGTAGCGGTGGGCGACCTCGATCCCCGGCGGCGGGCTGATGTGCTGCGGCAGCATGCTGCGCTGCAGCACGGCGGCGGTGTCGTGTTCACGCCGGTAGAGGCGTGCGTTGTCGACACACACCGCGGCGCGGGCCGCCAGTTCACCGGCGAGCGCGACGTCGTCTTCGGTGAAGGGGCCCATGGGGCGGGTCCGGTAGAAGGTGGCCAGGCCGAGCACCACGCCCCGGGCGAGCAGCGGGGTCATCATGAACGAGTGCACCCCCAGGCCGAGCACCGCTGCGGGGGCGGTGGAGTGGGCGGCCGCGGGGGCGATGGCCTCCTCGTCGAACTCCGGGACGACGAACGGGCGGCGCGCGCCGAGCGCCCGGGTGTAGGGCGCGTTGGCGGGGAAGATCAGCGTGCGGCCCAACGGGGCGAGGGCGCTGGTGATGGGCGATCCGGTCAGCGGCGCCTTGGCCAGCCGGCGCAGGGTGGTGCCGCCGACCAGGCCGGCGCCGAGGTCGCCCCCGGCGGCGAGGGTCTCCAGGACGTCGACGGTGACGGCGTCCGCGAGGTCGGGCACGGCGACGTCGGCGAGTTCCTGTGCCGTGCGTTCCAGGTCCAGGCTGGTGCCTATCTTGAGGGTGGCCTCGTTGACGAGGGCCAGGTGGCGCCTGCTCGCGTCGGCCTCGAGCTGCGCCTGCTGCTGTGCGGTGATGTCGATCAGGGTGGCGGCCAGGCCGATCGGGCGTCCGTCGGCGTCCTCCAGCCGGACGTACGACCCCGACCACACGTGGTCGCGGTCCGGGTCGGCCGGCGTGCGGCCCGTGCGGCGGGAGTCCAGGACGGGTCTGCCCTCGTCCAGGGCCCGGCGCATCGAGCGCTCCATCTCCGCGGCGTTGACGTCGGGCAGGATCTCGACCAGGCGGCGCCCGATGTGAGCGGCCTGCGGGAGGCCGTTCATGGCCTCCAGGGCGGGATTGACGCGGAGGAACCGCAGCTGGGTGTCCAGGATCGCGATGCCGACCGGGGAGCGGGAGAACAGTCCGTCCCACACCGCCGAGGAACCGCGGATCCGTCGTGCGGCCTGCGCCTCGGCGGCGAACACCAGCACCGTCGTCCCGCCCCGGTGCCGGGCCGGGACCGGGCACGCCCAGATCTCCAGGTCCAGCGGGCGCCCCTCCTTGTGCCAGACGGTCACCGTGCCCATGACCCCTCGGCCGGTGGCCGCGCCCTCCCACAGCGACCGGCCGAGGCTGCGGTCGGCGCCCGGGTGGAGCAGATCGGCGATGTGCAGGCCGAGCACCTCGTGCGGGGTGTAGCCGAGCAGGTCCTCCGCGGCGTGGTCCCAGCGGACGATCGCCCCGTCCGCGCTGGTGGCGACCACGGCGACCGGCAGCGCCCCCAGCCATCCGCCCGCGTCCCGGGCGGCACTGGTGGTCACTTCGTCGAAGGGCACCTGCTGCATCGCCACCGCGATTCCCGTAGCCGCCCACCCCTGGACGGGCTGCCGTCCCTCCTCAGTATGGGTGCGTGCCCCGCGGTACGTCGCGCGGACCGGCCGTGGGGGCGGTCGTCGTGGAGGTGCGCCGGCGCGGGTGAAGCGCGCGACCGGGGGTAGCGGGAGTGCGTACCTGAGACGTCCACGAGGAGGAGCACACGATGTCCCGGCACCAGCACGAGTCCGGCAAGAGCGGGGAGCACCCCGACACCGCCGTGGAGGAGGTCCTGCACGAGGTCGAGGAGGCGGAGACGGACGTCCGGGACGACGGCGACTCGCCCGGCCGCACCCCGGCGACCGACGCCCTCACGCCGAGCGAGAGCGCCCAGGAGGACGCACGGCGCCGAGCGGGCGACCCCAGTGCCCCAAAGGACGCGCGGCGCCGAGCGGGCGACCCTGAGGCCTCGCGGGACTGAGCGCGCGAGTGAGCGCGCGACTGAGCGGCGAGGTGGAGTGGTCGGCACGTCGCGCTGACGGCCGCCGGCCTGGGTACCTGGCCGACGGTCGCGGTGCTCGTCCTGGCCGCGGGCGCCGTCAGCCGCGGGGCTCGTCCGGGGTGCTCCAGGAGTCGTCGCGCCGGTGGCGGCCGTGGGCCTGGGTGGGGTCGCCGACAGGACGGCGCCGCCGTGCGACGCGTCGGCTGCCCCACCAGAACGCGGCGAGGAGTACGGCGACGATCACCGCGCCGATGACGATCGCGAAGATCACGGCGTTGGATCCGGAGGACGCCAGCACGGGGGCGGCCGCGGACACGGAGACGGACACGGATTCGATCATGATCACCTTTCGGGGCGGTCGGCGTGCGGAGCGGGGAGGTGTGCGTCGCGGCGGCTCGCACCGCGTGCGCCGGGGCGCACCCCGCGACTGTCCCGTCCTTCCGGCCGCAAACTCCGCCGCTCGGGTGTCACCGACGTGAACAGGCCGTCCTCAGGGGCTTCGCCGCCCGGTGACGGGCTCCTC
This sequence comes from Streptomyces sp. NPDC053431, assembly GCF_044544925.1. Lineage (NCBI taxonomy): Bacteria > Bacillati > Actinomycetota > Actinomycetes > Kitasatosporales > Streptomycetaceae > Streptomyces > Streptomyces sp. NPDC053431. The sequence continues at coordinate 29,721 of NZ_JBITXX010000024.1, forward strand.
GGCCGCGGGAGCGGCGGTCCCGGCCTCGGCGGCGGCTCCCCGCCCCGCCCGGGAGGCCGTGTACGCGACCTCACGCAGCCGGCTCAGACGAGCGGTCGGGTGCAGGTCCGGGAGGCGGTGCCGGTAGGGGTCGTACGCCTCGCGGTCCTGGGGCGCCGGAGCCTGCGGCGGTCCCGTGGTCAGGGTGCCCAGCGGGCGCGGCGTGACGCGGCCGGGCTCGGCCGCGCAGAGGGTGAAGGCGATCGGGCCGGCCGCCAGGGCCCGCCGTAGTGCTTCGGGACGGCCCGGCAGACGCGTGCGCGCCGGTTCGGGCCACAGGGTCAGCAGGACGGTCCGCTCGCCGACCCGGTAGGAGAGCAGGGACGAGTACGGGCCCCCGAGCGCGTCCCGGCGCAGCAGCGGCAGGTGCCGGGTACGGCGGCCCCGGCCGCTGCTGGTGAACAGCAGGTCCAGGGGGCGGTCCGGCCCTCCGGCGTCGCGGACCCGCAGCGCGATGCCCAGGCCGTCGGGCAGGCTCCCGGGCAGGCCGAGCGCGCGCGACCACCTCATCCGCACCGGGTGGTCGGCACCCCCGTCGAGCCACGGCACGCCCCACGGGCGCCCCGCCTCGGGCCGTATCCGCAGCAGCGCGTCACAGCTGACGCCGTGGGGATGCAGCGCCGGTGCGCCGCGGTGGGCGGCTCCCCACTCGACGAGACGGCTCACGCCGCCGAGGACGGCACGCGGCAGCCGCCCCGGCTCCGATCCGGTCACCATGCCGCGCCTCCCCGCGTCCGTCGGGACGTACCGATTCCCCGCCGCTACCCGTCCCGCCCGCATTCAGTCGCGGGACGGGAGGCGCCGCTTCTCATGCCGCTCCCTCGTCCCCGCGTGGGTCCGGCAGGACCGGGGTAGTCGGCCGACATGCACGAGAACCAGGGCCAGGCCGGGATGGCGACCACGATCCGATCCCTGGACGAGCTGACCGAACTGATCGCCAAACGGCGCCACCTGTACCTGCGGTGGTCGCTCGGCCCGCAGACGGACCTCTCGGCCCCCACGAGCCGGGACGGACTGACCGGCGTCGAGCTGCCCGGCCTGTCCGCGAACCCGCTGGACGTCGAGGACTGGTGGGGCGAGCGGTCCCTGCGCACCTGGGCGGCGCGCCGCCTGTACGACTACTCGCACCTGCCGCACATCAGGGACGGCCAGGTCCGTCCGTGGCTGCTGTCCGGCACGGAGACGGGCCGGGGTCCCGACAACGAACCGCTCCTGACGGACGTCCGGCCTCTCGGCTGGGTCGACGAGCAGGTCATCGCCCAGGCGGAGGAGGAGGTCGCGCGGCAGAAGGGCTCCTGGGGGCCGCTCGCCCGCCACTGAAGTTCCTGCCGCACGACGGCCGGGCATCCCTCCCCCGCCTTGCCGCCTCCCCCGCCACTGACGGTCCTGCCGCGCGAGGGCCGGGCATCTTTCCGCCGCCGTGCCGCCTCCCCCGCCTCCTTCCGCCCTGCCTGTGCCACCCGCAGCCGTCCTCCGCCACCTGCCGCCCGGTCCGAAGGCGCCTATCGTGACGTCATGCGGCTGCTGCTGACCTCGGACACCCATCTCCCGTCGCGTGCCAGGCAGCTGCCGGAGGAGTTGCTCGCGGCCGTCGACCGGGCCGACGCCGTCATCCACGCCGGGGACTGGACCGACGAGGCCGCCCTGGACCTGCTGGAGGGCCGCGCCCGCCGCCTGATCGGGGTGTACGGGAACAACGACGGCCCGGCCCTGAGGCGGAGGCTCACCGAGGTCGCCCGAGCGGAACTGGGCGGGCTGCTGTTCGGGGTGGTGCACGAGACGGGGGCGGCGGCGGGCCGGGAGCAGCGCTGCGCCCGCCGCTTCCCCGACCTCGACGTCCTCGTGTTCGGCCACAGCCACATCCCCTGGGACTCCACGGCCCCCGGCGGGCTGCGCCTGCTCAATCCCGGCTCACCCACCGACCGCCGCCGTCAGCCCCACTGCACCTACATGACCGTGGACGTCTCGAACGGCGTACTCGGAGAAGTCGTCCTGCACCGGCTGCCCCCGAGGAGCCCGGTGGACGGGCCGGGCCGCCCGCGCCGTCGCTGACCGCCCGCGCCGTCGCTGACCCTGGCGCCCTCGCTGATCGCCGGCCCCCGCTGACCGCGGGCCTTCGCTGATCCCTGCCCCCCGCTTCGCGCGGGCGCCCCGCGCGACCTCCCGCGCGGCCGAGGGGCGCAGGCCCGTCCCCGGTGGGAGGCTGGGCCGGTACGGGATCTGCGAAAGGGACTATCCATGATCACCACCGACTTCGCCCCCGGCTCCCCCTGCTGGCTCGACCTCGGTGCTCCCGACGTCCCGGCCGCGGCGGCCTTCTACGGCGCTGTCCTCGGCTGGGACTACGAGCCCATGACCGGCGGCGGGGAGGACATGGAAGGCGGCATGTTCCGCAAGGACGGCAAGATCGTCGCCGGCCTGGGCAAGCTGACCGAGGAGGGCGCCCGGTCCGCCTGGATGATCTACTACAGCGTCGCCGACGCGGACGCCACGACCGAGGCCGTCGAACGCGCCGGGGGCACCGTGCGGGTCGCGCCGAGGGACCTCGAGGAGTGGGGACGCATGGCCCAGTACAGCGACCCGCTGGGAGGCCAGTTCGCCGTCTGGCAGCCCGGCGGCAACAAGGGCGTCGACCTGGTGGACGCGCCCGGCTCGCTGTCCTGGACGGAGCTCTACACGACCGACGCCGCGGCCGCCCGGGACTTCTACGGCAGCGTCTTCGGCTGGCAGTACTCCGACATGGAGATGCCCGGCGGCGGAGGCACGTACACCCTGATCACCCCCGCCGGTCTGCCCCAGGAGCGCATGCAGGGCGGTTTGATGGAGCTTCCCGCGGAGCACCTCGCCCTCGCGGGCGGCCGCCCGTACTGGCACCCCGTGTTCGACGTCGTGGACTGCGACGCCGCGATCGCCAAGGTCACGGAGAACGGCGGCAGCGTCCAGATGGGCCCGGACGACGCCGAGGGCGTGGGCCGCCTCGCCGTCTGTCTCGACCCGTCCAGCGCCGACTTCGTCGTCCTGACGCCGACCCCGGAATGACCGGGGACGGCCCCGGACCAGCTCTCCGTGGGCCCCGTGAGCCGCACCGCGAGCGACGACGTTCTGCGTGTTCTTCGCGCCGTGCGGTGCCACGGTGCGGGACCATACGGACGAAAGGTTGGAAAAGCCTAGTAAGGAAGAAGGGGCGGACGTGTCCGGCAGCGAGAGCGAGAACCCAGCAATCCCCTCCCCCACCCCCACGCCGTCCCGCCCCAGGAGCAACCGGGACTGGTGGCCCAACCAGCTGGACCTCCAGGTGCTGGCCCAGCACTCGCCCCGTTTCGATCCGATGGACGAGGACTTCGACTACGCGGCGGAGTTCGCCACCCTCGACGTCGACGCGCTGAAGCGGGACGTCATCGAGCTGATGACGAAGTCGCAGGACTGGTGGCCCGCCGACTACGGCCACTACGGACCGCTGTTCATCCGGATGAGCTGGCACGCCGCCGGCACGTACCGGATCGCGGACGGCCGGGGCGGCGGCGGCAGCGGCGCCCAGCGCTTCGCGCCGCTCAACAGCTGGCCGGACAACGCGAGCCTGGACAAGGCGCGGCGGCTGCTGTGGCCGGTCAAGCAGAAGTACGGCCGGAAGATCTCCTGGGCCGACCTCCTGGTGTTCGCCGGCAACTGCGCCATGGAGTCCATGGGGTTCCGGACGTTCGGCTTCGGCTTCGGGCGCGAGGACATCTGGGAGCCCGAGGAGATCTTCTGGGGTCCCGAGGACACCTGGCTCGGCGACGAGCGCTACAGCGGCGACCGCGAGCTCGCCAAACCGTTCGGCGCCGTGCAGATGGGACTGATCTACGTCAACCCGGAGGGCCCGAACGGCAATCCGGACCCGCTGTCCGCCGCCCGCGACATCCGGGAGACCTTCGGGCGGATGGCCATGAACGACGAGGAGACGGTCGCGCTCATCGTCGGCGGCCACACCTTCGGCAAGTGCCACGGCGCCGTCGACCCGCAGCACGTCGGCCCGGAACCGGAGGCCGCTCCGCTGGAGCAGCAGGGTCTGGGCTGGCACAACAGGTACGGCACCGGCAAGGGCGTCCACACGATCACCAGCGGGCTCGAGGGCGCGTGGACCAACGAGCCGACGAAGTGGGACAACGGCTACCTGGACAACCTGTTCCGGTACGAGTGGGAGCTGACCACCAGCCCGGCCGGGGCCCACCAGTGGAAGCCCACCGACCCCGCGGCGCAGGACACCGTGCCGGACGCGCACGACCCGTCGAAGCGGCACGCCCCGATGATGCTGACGACCGACCTGGCGCTCCGGGAGGACCCGGTCTACGGGCCGATCTGCCGGCGCTTCCACGAGAACCCCGACCAGCTCGCCGAGGCGTTCGCCAAGGCCTGGTACAAGCTGCTGCACCGCGACATGGGCCCGGTGTCCCGTTACCTCGGCCCGTGGGTGCCCGAGCCGCAGCTGTGGCAGGACCCGGTCCCGGAGGTCGACCACGAACTGGTCGCGGACGAGGACATCGCCGCCCTCAAGGACCGGATCCTCGACTCGGGGCTGAGCATCCCGCAGCTGGTCACGACGGCCTGGGCGGCGGCGGCGAGCTTCCGCGGCACCGACAAGCGCGGTGGCGCCAACGGGGCGCGGATCCGGCTGGCGCCGCAGAAGGACTGGGAGGCCAACGACGTCCCCGAGGTGACCGAGACGGTGCGGCGGCTGGAGGAGATCCAGCGGGACTTCGGGGGTGCGGAGGCCGGCGGCAAGAAGATCTCGCTCGCCGACCTGATCGTGCTGGGCGGCTGCGCGGCGGTCGAGCGGGCGGCCCGGAACGCCGGACACCCCGTCACGGTCCCCTTCACGCCGGGGCGTACGGACGCCTCGCAGGAGCAGACCGACGTGGAGTCGTTCGCCGTGCTCGAACCGCGGGCGGACGGCTTCCGCAACTACCTGCGGGGCGGCGAGAAGCTGTCGCCGGAGACCCTGCTGCTGGACCGGGCGAACCTGCTGACGCTGACGCCGCCCGAGATGACGGTCCTGGTGGGCGGCATGCGGGTGCTGAACGCCGGCTACCGGAACTCCCCGCACGGCGTCTTCACCAAGCGCCCCGAGACGCTGACCACGGACTTCTTCGTGAACCTGCTCGACATGGGCACGGAGTGGAAGACGTCGGAGTCGGACGAGAACGTCTTCGAGGGCCGGGACCGGGTGACGGGAGAGCCGAAGGGCACGGCCACCGCCGTCGACCTCGTCTTCGGCTCGCACTCCCAACTGCGCGCCCTCGCCGAGGTCTACGCCGCCGCGGACGCCCACGAGAAGTTCGTCCGCGACTTCGTGGCTGCCTGGACCAAGGTGATGAACCTAGACCGCTTCGACCTGCGCTGACCGACCGAACGGCGACGGTGCCCCGGAGGTCCTGAACGGACCCGCCGGGGCACCGTCACAGGTGGTGCACCCGGGGCGAAGCTCGGTTGTTAGCTAATTAGCTAATGTGCTAAACATCGGGCATGACAGAAGCTCAGGACGAGGCGGGGGCCTTCCGGGCGCTCGCCGATCCGACGCGGCGCCAGATCCTCGAGGACCTCAGGGGCGGTGAGCTCGCGGCCGGCGAGATCGCGGCCAGGTTCGCGATCAGCGCGCCCTCCATCTCACGGCATCTCGGCGTGCTCAAGGGAGCCGGACTGGTCACCGAGCGACGGGAGGGCAACCGGATCTTCTACGCGCTGGCCGAGGACCGCCTGGCCACCTCCATCGGCCGCTTCCTCAGCGCCGTCTGCCCCGAGCAGATCGTCCTGCGCCACACCAAGTGGCGCCCCGGAGCACAGAGCGAGGGATCATGAGGCAGCCACGTCTGGCCAGTGTCATCGAGCGGCGGCTGCTGGTGAACTACCGCGTCGACCCGGAGGTCGCGGCGCGTCTCCTCCCGGACCGGCTGCGCCCGCAACTCGTGCGCGGGCACGCGGTGGCGGGCATCTGCCTGCTGCGCCTGGGAGGTGTGCGGCCCACCTGGGCACCCGAGGCGTTCGGGCTGCGCAGCGAGAACGCGGCGCATCGGATCGCCGTCGAATGGGACGGGCCGGACGGCGTCGAGACCGGCGTCTACATCCCGCGGCGCGACACCGCCTCCCTGCTCAACACGTGGGCCGGCGGGCGGATCTTCCCCGGCGAGCACGGCCGGGCCGACTTCGACGTGGCCGAGACGCCCGACCGGCTGCGCGTCGCACTCACGACCCGGGACGGCGGCACCCGCGTGGACGTCACCGTCGAGCCGGCGGACGAACTGCGCGGCAGCGAGCTCTTCGCCGATCTCGCCGAGGCCTCCCGTTTCTTCCAGAGCGGGGCCAAGGGATTCTCGGCCACCGGCTCCGGACGCCACCTGGACGGCATGAGACTCCACACCGACGCCTGGCACGTGGAAGCCGGCCGGGTGCGCGCCGCCGCGTCGTCCTTCTTCGACGACCCCGACCGCTTCCCCCCGGGCACCGCGACCCTGGACTGCGCCCTGGTCATGCGCGACGTCCCCGCCCAGTGGCTGCCCCTCCCGTCCATGGCTTCCGGACACGGCGCGGCACACGCCGCCTGAGACCCTCGGCCGCACCGGACGGCGCTTCGGAGCTGTCCGGCGGTAACAGGGCGGTCATCGCGCGTTCCCCGGCGTCCGCGGGTTCGGCGATGACCGGGCGGTGGGGTCGTCTCGTTAGGTTGTGGGGGCGATTTCGTCGCCTTACGGATGACCTTTCAAGAATGCGGAAACCGTCGAATCCATTCCGTTGTCGGCGTCGAATTCGCCCCTTTTCTCGGGCCGTTCGCGCATCGGGTCGGCCCCGATCGAAACGAGAATGGATCACGATGGATTCTCTGACCGAGGCTGTCCTGTCCGGCGCGACCGAGGTGGCGCGGGGCGATGTCCCGCAGGAGTACACCGCCGCGCATCTGCGGGCCCAGGACGTCGGAATGTTCGAGGGCGTCGACGACAAGGACGTGCGCAGGTCGCTTCGGGTCGGGAAGGTGCCGATGCCGGAGCTCGCGCCGGACGAGGTGCTGGTGGCCGTGATGGCCAGCTCCATCAACTACAACACCATCTGGTCGGCCACGTTCGAGCCGCTGCCCACGTTCGGCTTCCTGCGGCGCTACGGCCGCCGGGGCGGATTCGCCGCCCGGCACGACCAGCCGCACCACGTGGTGGGCTCCGACGCCTCCGGTGTCGTGGTGCGGGCCGGCGCCGGCGTCTCGCGGTGGAAGACGGGCGACCACGTCGTCGTCAGCTGCATCCAGGTGGACGACCACGAGCCCGCCACGCACGCGGACGCCATGCTCGGCGCCGAGCAGCGCGCCTGGGGATACGAGACGAACTTCGGCGGCCTCGCGCACTACGCCGTGGTGAAGGCCAGTCAGGTGCTCCCGAAGCCCGCCCACCTGACGTGGGAGGAGTCGGCGAGCGTCATGCTCACCGCCGCCACCTCGTACCGGATGCTGATCAGCGACAAGGGTGCCCGGATCAAGCTGGGCGACGTCGTCCTGATCTGGGGCGCCACCGGCGGCCTCGGGGCGTTCGCGGTGCAGCTGGTGCGCGAGGCGGGCGGGATACCCGTGGGTGTGGTCGGTTCGGAGCGCAAGGCGAAGGCCCTGCAGGCGCTGGGCTGCGACGTGATCGTCAACCGGGAGGAGCTCGGGCTGACGGAACCGGAGACGCCGGACGACGTCATCGAGCAGGGCAAGCGGCTGGGCCGGGCGATCCGGCGGGAGGTGGGCGAGGACCCGCACGTCGCGTTCGACTACGTGGGGCGTGCCACCTTCGGCCTGTCGGTGTTCGTCGTACGCCGTGGCGGCACGGTGGTGACCTGCGGGTCCAGCACCGGCTACCAGCACCTCTACGACAACCGCTACCTCTGGATGAACTCCAAGCGCATCGTGGGCAGTCACGCCGCCAACCTGCAGGAGCAGTCCGAGCTGAACCGGCTCGTGGCGCAGGGCCGGATCCATCCGGTGATGTCGAGCGTCTACGGGCTCGACGACGTGGGTGAGGCGGCCCGTCTGGTGCAGACGAACCAGCACATCGGCAAGGTCGCGGTGCTGTGCCAGGCCCCGACCGAGGGGCTGGGCGTCACCGACCCGGTGCTGCGGGAGAAGATCGGCACCGCCGCCCTGAATCCGCTCCGGGGCCTGTGATGGGCGAGGCGGACATCGGCATCCTCGGGACGGGGTCCTACCTGCCGGCGCGGGAGGTGACGAACGCGGAGGTGGCCGCCCGGACGGGCACCACCGAGGAGTGGATCGAGAGCCGGACGCAGATCCTCGGCCGGCGCTACGCGGCCGAGGACGAGGCGACGTCGGACCTCGCCGTACGGGCGGCCGCGGCGGCCCTGGAGCAGGCCGGTCTGACGCCCGGACAGATCGACTACCTGATCGTGTCGACGTCGACCCCGGATTCGCCGCAGCCCCCGACGGCGTACCACGTCCAGCGTGGGCTGGGCGCGTTCGGCGCCGCCTGTCTCGACGTCAACGTGGTGTGCAGCGGGTTCGTCTACGCACTGTCGCTGGCACGGGCGCTGGTCGCCCAGCGGCCGGGCAGCCACGCCCTGGTCATCGGCGCCGACCTGTACTCGCGCAGCCTCGACTTCTCCGACCGCCGCACGGCGGTGCTGCTCGGCGACGGGGCCGGCGCGGCCGTGGTCGGCGAGGTCCGGCCCGGCCTCGGCTTCCTGGACTTCGAGCTGGGGTCGCGCGGCGACGCCCACCATCTGATCCGGGTCGAGGCCGGCGGCAGCCGGCGTCCGGCGTCGGCGGCGACGGTGGAGGAGGGCGCTCACTTCTTCCGCATGGAGGGCCGGGGCGTACGGGACTTCGTGATGGCCGAGCTGCCCGCGTTCCTGGACAAGCTGTGCGTGCGCTCCGGTGTCGCCATGGCGGAGATCGACCACTTCGTGCCGCACCAGCCCAACGGCGTGATGCTCTCGCGGCTCGTCGAGGAGTGCGGCCTCGGCCGGGCTCGGACGCACCGCACGTTGGAACGGTACGGGAACACGGGGAGCGCGTCGGTCGCGGTGACCCTCGACGCCGCGCACCGACAGGGACGTATCCATGACGGCGACCTCGTGCTCCTCGCCGGTTTCGGCGGCGGGATGTCTCTGGGGGCCGGTCTGATTCGCTGGGGAGCTGCCGCATGATCACGACAGGGAACGACGCCATGCCCGAGATCCGCCGGGTCGGTGTGGTCGGCTGCGGCCTGATGGGGTCGGGCATCGCCGAGGTGTGCGCGAAGGCGGGTCTGGAGGTGACGGTGGTCGTGTCCCGGCCCGAGTCCGTCGCAGCGGGCCGGGACCGCATCGCCCGCTCGCTGGGGCGGGCCGTCGCCAAGGGGAAGCTGACCGAGGCCGAGGCGGAAGCCGTCCTCGGCCGGGTGACGCTGACGGCCGAGCTGGACGACCTGGCGGACCGGCAGCTCGTGATCGAGTCCGTCCGTGAGGACGAGGTCGCCAAGACCGAGCTGTTCGAGCGCCTGGACAAGATCGTCGAGGATCCGCTGGCCGTGCTCGCGTCCAACACCTCCTCCATACCGATCATGCGGCTGGCCCGCCGCACCACGCGGCCGGAGCGGGTCGTCGGCGTCCACTTCTTCAGCCCGGCGCCGGTCCTCCCCCTCGTGGAGGTCACCGCGTCGCTGCTCACCGACGAGGCGGTCGCCTCGCACGTCGAACGGTTCGTGACCGACGTCCTCGGCAAGCAGGCGATCCGCTCCCCCGACCGGACGGGCTTCGTCGTGAACGCGCTGCTCATCCCGTACCTGCTGTCGGCCGTCCGCATGGTGGAGTCCGGCTTCGCCTCCCCCGACGTCATCGACCAGGGGATGCGGGAGGGGTGCTCGCACCCGATGGGGCCGCTGCGGCTGGTGGACCACATCGGCCTGGACGTCGTGGAGTCGATCGCCCGCTGCCTGTACGAGGAGTTCAAGGAGCAGCTGTACGCTCCCCCGTCCCTGCTGGTCCGGATGGTGGAGGGCGGCATGCTGGGGAAGAAGTCCGGGCGCGGTTTCTACGCGTACGCCGGGTAGGGCGGCGGTGCGGCCCGCGCCGTCCCGGAGGGGGCGCGGGCCGTGACCGCGGCGCGCCGTGAACGCGGAGAGGACCCTGAGGGGGGACCGTCGGTCCCGGTTCCCTCAGGGTCCTTTCCCGTGGGGCGGCCTCAGCCCTGGGTGAGGCGGTGGCCGTCCTGGGCGCGCAGGAGCGCGCACGCGGCCCTGAACGCGGTCTCCACCTGGTCGATCTGGGCGTCGGTGAGGCCGATGGACGGCTCGAGCCGGAGGGTGTTGACGGCGCTGGCGGTGGGGAACGCGCGGACCTGGTGGGCCCGCAGGAGGTAGCCGGCGAGCGTGAAGCCGAAGAAGCCGGCGCGGGCGGTGGCCTGGAGGGCCTCGGACGTGGACCCGGACTGGTCGTGGAACTCGACGCCGAGCATCAGGCCTCGGCCCCGTACCTCCTTGACGACGTCGGGGTAGTCGGCCTGGATGCCGAGCAGCATCGTCTTGAGCCGGGTGCCCCGCTCCTCGGCGGTGCGGTAGGCCGCGCCGTCGCCGGCCTCGAGGAGGCTGAGGGTCTTGAGCGCGATGAGGGTGGAGAAGCCGTCCTTGGCGAAGGTGGAGCTGTGGACGATCTCGAACTCCTGGCGGTAGCGGGAGGCGCGGATGAGCGTGGCGGAGATCTTGGCGAGGCCGCCGCCCAGGCTCTTGGCGAGGGTGATGTAGTCGCCGTGCAGGCCGATGTGGGAGCCGGCGAAGAAGGCGCCGGTGCGGCCCATGCCGCTCTGGATCTCGTCGACGACCACCGGGCAGCCGAGTTCGTCGGCGACGCGGCGGATCTCTTCGGCGAACTCCCGGGTGACGGGGCGGATTCCGCCTTCGCCCTGCAGGGGTTCGAGGACGAACGCGGCGAAGAGCGGCAGGGGGCGTTCGGTGACGGTGACGACGCCGTCGACGACGGTGAGGGCGAGCAGGGGCTCCGGCTGTTCCTGCTCGACGGTCTTGCGGATGGCGCCGGGGTCGTCCAGGGGGACGAACCGGGCCTGCGCGGCCAGGGACGCGAAGGGGGTGCGGACGGCGGGGTTGTGGGTGAGCTGGACGCTGCCGACCAGCTTGCCGTGGAAGGAGCCCTCGGGGGCGAGGAACAGCGGGGGCTTCGCCAGCAGTTCGGTGTTGCGGCGCTCGACGGCGGCGGCCAGCCGCTCGAAGGCGGCCTCGGCGCCCGTCCGGGAGTCGCCCGCGGGTGCGGCGTCGCCGCCGGCCCCGGGGCCCGGGTCGCCGGCCTGTGCGAGGCCGGCGGCGCCGTAGGCGTCCCGGGAGACGACCGCCTTTCCGGCGCGGACCAGTTCGCGTGCGGTGCCGAGGTGTGCGGTGAGGTCCGCGGACAGTGCGGCGAGGCGGGCCGAGCGGTCGAGCTCGGCGTGCTTGAGGGCGATCTCGATCGCCTCGGCGCCGCTGTTCGCGAATATCGCGTAGTAGGGCTCGTCGGTGCCGAATTCCCGCTGGACGATCCGCGTGAGGGCGGCGGCGAGCTCGTTGGCGTGCGGGTGGCGGGAGAACTGCGCGTGAACGGGGGTGTGGAGGTCGAGGAGTTCCTTGGCGTAGGAGTTGATTTCCGGGTGGTTGTGTCCCAGGATCAGTGATCCGAATCCGCCCACCAGATCGAGGACGGGTATACGCCGGCCGTTCTCGTCCCGGCAGTGGAGGACGTCCCCTTCGGCCGATTCGTATCCGATGTCGAGCCCCACCGAGGCGAGCACCTGACGCAGGTGCGGTTCGGCGAGTTCCAGTTCGTTTTCCCCGGCAGTCATGCTGGTCCTTTCACGGAAGGCTGAATGCGCCGCCATCGTAGCGACGCGTGTTCACCGGATTTCCGGCTCGGGTAATCGCGCGTCAATCACCTTCGGCCCGGCGCGATTACCGCCCCGTGACCGCGGCATGGCCGACGGATAGGGGCGGGTGAATAGCTTGGGGTGACGACAATTGGGCTTTTGACGGGAGAATTGGCATGTCGAGTTCCAGGCGATCGCCCTCCGGGCTGGTCGACGCTCCGGTGCAGCCGGCCGGGCTGCGGGAGGTGATGTCGCGGTTCGCGACGGGCGTCATCGTGCTGACGGTGGGCGGTGAGCGGATGCACGGCATGACCGCGAACGCGTTCACGTCGGTGTCGCTGGATCCGCCGACGGTTCTGTGCTGTGTCTCCCACGGCGCCGTCATGCACGGTGCGATCACCGCGGCGGGCCGGTTCGGGGTGTCGGTGATGGAGGCCGGCCAGGAGGAGGTCGCGCGGTATTTCGCCGACAAGAACCGTCCGCTGGGCCCCGAGCAGTTCGAGGGGGTCGACACCTTCCCCGGGCCGAGGACGGGCGTGCCGCTGCTCTCGGGGGCGCTCGGCTGGCTGGAGTGCGAGATCGCCGGGGCGTACGAGTCGGGTGACCACTCGATCTTCCTGGCCGGAGTGCTGGGTTCGAGCCTGGGATCGGGGCAGCAGGACGGTCTCGTCTTCTTCTCGGGGCGCTATGCCCGGGGAGTGCGGCAGCAGGTGTCGTAACGGCACCGGGAAACGGACGAAGAGCCATCGTGTGACCTCCGCACGATGGCTCTTCTTCCGTTTCCGGACGGGGGTGTGGTGTCGGTCAGGCGGCCGGCTCGGCGTTGACCGGGCGGTCGATCGCCACGAACCACCTGCCGTCCGCGTCCTTGGTCATGACGTCCGTGCAGGAGCCGACCAGGGTGGTGTGACCGCCGTCCGGGGTCGGGACCTCGATCTCGTAGTCGGCGACGACGAGCATCGTGTCGCTCGTGGTGTACGAGCGCTTGTAGGTGGCCTTCATGCGCGGCTTCTGGGCGAGCAGTTCGGTGATCGCCTCGGTGCGCTCGGGCCCGCTCAGCGGCTTGCCGGAGAGATTGGAAATGGAGTCGTCCCGGTAAAGCCGGTCGAATATGGCGCCGTCATGGGTGTTGAAGGCGCGCAGGAACACGTCGCTCTGCTGAATGGGGTCGTCGGTGAGGGTCAGATCCAGGTCTGCCAGGGTGTTCTCTGTGGTCATGCGGTCATCGTAGGGAGGGTGGCCCATTCGATATCCACTGACCGGTAATCGCCGACGCGGGAGGCTCTTCTCATTCCTTCGGCGGACGGGTGAAGACCTGGAGCCGGGTGAATTCCTCGAGGCCCCACCGGCCGTTCTCCATCCCTATTCCGCTGGCTTTGAAGCCGCCGAAGGGAAGGTCGGGGCGCACGCCCGTGCCGTGGGCGTTGATCGAGACCTGGCCGCATTCCAGGGAGCGGGCGAGGTCATCGGCGCGATCGGTGTCGGGCGACCACACGGAGGCGGTGAGGCCGTACTCGGAGGCGTTGGCGGCGGCGGCCGCGTCGGACGGCTCGCCGTACGGAACGACGGGCAGGACGGGGCCGAACTGCTCCTCGTCGACGACGGCCATGCCGTCGGCGGCCGAAGCCAGGACGGTCGGTGCGTAGAAGTACCCCTCACGCGGGAGGGCGGCGCCCCCGGTGGCGACGAGCGCGCCACGGCTCCGGGCGTCGTCCACCAGGGCGCTCACGCGCTCGAACTGGGCCCGGTTGCTGAGCGGTCCCATCTGGACCCCGTCGTCGTGTCCGGCTCCCACGCGCAGGGCTGCCGCCTCGGTGGCCAGGGCCTGCACCCAGGCGTCGTGCCGGCGGGCGGGCACGTAGAGCCGCTTGACGGCGAAGCAGACCTGGCCGCTGTTGACGAACGCGCTCTGGACTATGGGGGCGGCGAACTCCTCCGGTTCGGCGTCCGGGAGCACGATGGCGGGGTCGTTGCCGCCGAGTTCGAGGGTGACGCGCTTGAGATCGCCGGCCGCGGTGGCGGCGACCCGGCGGCCGGTCGCGGTCGAGCCGGTGAAGCTGATCTTCCGCGGTATCGGGTGGGCCGCCATCGAGGCCCCCAGCGGATCCTGTCCGCTGATGACGTTGAGGACGCCGGCGGGCAGGCAGTTACGGAGGAGTTCGCCCATGTACAGGGTGGCGAGCGGGGTGTACGGGGAGGGCTTGAGGACCATGGTGTTGCCGGCGAGCAGGGCGGGGGCGATCTTCCACACGGCGAGGACGACGGGGAAGTTCCATGGAGCGATGGCGGCCACGACGCCCAGCGGGCAGGCCACGATCTCGGCGCGGCCCTGGTCGTCGTCCTGCACGATCTCGTGCGGCAGCTCCATCCCGGCGTAGTGGCGCAGCCAGACGGCGGAGGCCGTCACCTCGTCGCGCGCCTGGTCGAGGGGCTTGCCCTGTTCGGCGGTGATCAGCTCGGCCAGCCGGTCGGTGTGCGCCTCGAGGAGGTCGGCGGCCTCCCGCAACGCGTCGCGGCGGCCGCGCTCGTCGCGGCCCCAGGCGGGCTGTGCTCTGGAGGCCGCCGTCATGGCGGCGTCGAGCTGTCCGGGGGTGCAGTCGGGCGCTTGGGCGAAGGTGCGGCCGGTGGCGGGGTCGACGACGCCGAAGGTGCTCGCCGACGCCGCCGGCTCGCCGGCGATCGTCATGGTGAACTCGGTCAAGGGATGTCCTCCGGGGATGTGGGCGACGGGTGCGGTCGCGTCGGGTGTACGAGGGGGAGCCGGGTACGGTCCTGCGCCGGGCGGGTACGGGTTCCGGCGCGGGCCCGATACGGGTTCCGGCGCCGTGACGACGACGAGCCGGGCCCGTCCGGCCCGACGCCCGGGGTGCCGGGTTCGGGGCCGGACGGGGCCCGGCTCGGTGCCCAGGGCCGGTCAGCCGGCGACCAGGCCCGGCTCCTTGGCGGCCACGCGCTTGCGACTCTGCGCGCTCACCAGCGTGAGCAGGAACGCCAGGACGGTGACCCCGGCCGCAGGGAGGCCCAGCCACACCGGCGAGACCCAGTTCTGGAAGAGTCCGCCGAGCGCACCGCCCAGGGCGACGCCGAGGTAGATCGCCGAGGAGTTCAGGCCGAGCAGCACCGGCGTGGCGGCGGGTGCGTGGGCGACGAGGCGGTGCTGCTGGAGCACGGTGGGCACGCCCACCAGGACGCCCCACACGGCGGCCCAGACGAAGGCGGTGGCGAGGTTCCCGAAGGCGGGGCGGGCGAGGAGCAGGACGATGGTGAAGACGACCAGGGCGCCCAGCAGCAGCCGCTCGGCCGGGTAGCGGTCGGAGAGGCGTCCGGCCAGCAGGTTGCCCGCCAGGACGCCGATGCCGTAGACGAAGAGCACCCAGGTCAGCGTGGTCTCGGAGCCGCCGACCGTGTCGTCGAGGGCCGCCCCGATGTACGTGTACAGCAGGTAGGCGCCGGTGAGGGCCAGCATGGTGACGGCCAGGGTGCCGAGCACCCAGCGCTCCTTGAGGGGCTC
The DNA here is from genome assembly GCF_044544925.1 of Streptomyces sp. NPDC053431. Classification (NCBI taxonomy): domain Bacteria; kingdom Bacillati; phylum Actinomycetota; class Actinomycetes; order Kitasatosporales; family Streptomycetaceae; genus Streptomyces; species Streptomyces sp. NPDC053431. Next base: position 45,113 of record NZ_JBITXX010000024.1, read on the forward strand.
CAGGCGGGCCCGGAAGGTCGTGGCCGGGAGCATGATCTTCGGCAGGGCGAAGGCGACGCCGAGCGCGGCCACGACGCCCAGTCCGGCGACGGCCCACAGGGTCACGTGCCAGTCGCTGCTGCCGATGAGGGTGCCGAGCGGCAGGCCGATGGCGCTGGAGAGGGTGAGACCGCCGAGCACGAAGGCCAGGGCCCGGCCACGCTGTTCGGGCTTGCTGATCACGGCCGCCGCGCTGGAGGAGGTGGAGGTGATGATGCCCGCGCCGGCCGCGGTGATGATGCGGGCGGCCAGGACGACGGCGTAGGTGGTGCCGACCGCCGTGACGATGTTGCCGATCGAGAAGACGATCAGGGCCATCATCAGGGCCTTGCGGCGGTCCATGGAGCTGGTGGCCCAGCCGAGGACGGGGGCGGCGACGGCGAGGGTCAGCGCGAAGGCGGTCACCAGCTGGCCCGCCGCGGGAATGCTGACGTTCAGGTCTTCGGCGATGGAGGGGAGCAGGCCGGCGATGACGAAGCCGTCGGTGCCGACGGCGAACGTCGCGAGCGCCAGGGGGAATAACCGCTTGTACACGATCCACTCTTTCCGCTGCTGAGGGGTGTGGGGATGGCTTCGGGAGTGGCAACGTAGCAAATACGTGGATGGTTGTCCACGTATCCAATCGTGAGCTACGGTGGCGGCATGACGTCATGGAGGGACCGGCGATGCGCGAGGTGACGCAGCCGGCGACCGAGGAGATCAGGCTCGTCGAGGTCTTTCACGCGCTCGCGGACCCGGTGCGCCTGCAGATCGTGGCCCAGCTGGCGGACAAGGGCCGGGACAGCTGTTCCGCGGTGGGCGAGAGCATCGACGTCCACCGGACGACGATGTCCCATCACTACCGGGTGCTGCGCGAGTCAGGGGTGACCTGGACCGAGATCGAGGGCCGGACTCGCTACGTCAGCCTGCGGCGCAAGGACCTCGACGCGCGTTTTCCCGGCCTGCTCGACGCCGTACTGGCCCAGCTGACCTGACCTCGCGCGGGCGGCGAAACGACCTGGACCCGCCTCCCCCGGCGATCCCCGACGACAGCCGCCGGGGATCGCCGCCGGGACACCTCACGCGCCGAGCCGGACGGGCAGCGACGCGTGCCCGTTGGAGATGAAGGATCCGAGCGGAACGATCTCCTGCGGGGGAACGGCCAGTTCGAGCCCGGGGAAGCGGTCGAACAGGGCGGACAGCGCGATCGACGCCTCCAGGCGGGCCAGCGGGGCGCCGAGGCAGTGGTGGACGCCGTGGCCGAAGGCGAGGTGGTCCCGGCGCGTGTCCCGCGTGATGTCGAACGCGCCCGCGGTGTCGCCGTGCTGCCGGGGATCCCGGCCGGCCCCCGCGAAGGAGATGATCATCGCGTCGCCCGCGGGGATCGTCACGTCCTCGAGTTCGATGGTCTCCACCGCGAACCGCAGCGGCATGTTGGCCAGGGGCGCCTCCAGGCGGAGCGTCTCCTCGATGACGTCTTCCCAGCTGCTGTCGCCCCCGCGGACCCGGGCCAGCTGCTCCGGATGGCGCAGCAGCGAGTGCACCGCGTGGTCGAGCAGGTTCACCGTGGTCTCGTGGCCGGCGGTGAACATCAGCAGGATGGTGTCGACGAGTTCCCGCTCGCTCAGACCCGCGCCGTCGTCCGTGTCCCGTGCCTGGATCAGGCCGGTGATCAGGTCGTCGGCCGGTGACTCCCGCTTGGTGGCGACGAGTTCGGCCAGGAGCGCGTACAGCCCCTCCTCGTTGGCCCGGGCCTCCTCGGTCGAGGCCTGGGTGTCGAAGATCTTGTGCACGAAGACGAGCATGGAGTCCCGTACGTCGTCGGGCATGCCGAGGAGCTCGGAGATCACCCGCGTGGGCAGCGGGTAGGCGAACTGCTCGCGCAGGTCGACCGGTTCACCGGCGGGCGTCGCCCCGAGGCCGTCCAGGAGCTCGGACGCGATCGCCTCGATGCGCGGCCGGAGCGCGGCCGAGCGCCGGGCGGTGAAGGCCTTCGCCACGAGCTTGCGCAGCCGGGTGTGCTCCGCCCCGTAGGCGGCCATCATGTTCCGGTCGGCCACCCAGATCGCCAGCGGCCAGCTCTCGGCCAGCTCCCCCTCCCCGTTCTCCCAGGCCGGCCAGTGCTGGTAGGCGTCCCGCGACACCCGGGGGTCCGTCAGCAGCTGTTTGGCCAGCGCGTAGTCGGTGACGTTCCAGACGACGACGCCGTCGGGGAGCTCCACCTGGGTGGCCCGGCCGCGCTTGCGCAGCAGCTCGGCCTCGCCGTGGACGTCACGGCCCGAAAGGTCCATGCGGTAGGGGCACTGGGTCTCTGTCATCGGCCCTCCAAGGCCAGCGGTGGGGGCCCGGGGCCGTCCGGCCGGTGATCCGGCCGGGCAGCCCCGGAAGCGGGTGTGCGTCGACGGTGCCGCGACGGCTACTGGGCGGGCAGACTCAGCACTTCGGTGAGACCGCCGTCGACGGTGATCTCGGTGCCGGTGGTGAACGTGGCCTCGAAGGCGAGGAAGAGCACGGCCCGGGAGATCTCCTCGACCGACCCGTGCCGCTTCATCGGCGTGATCTCGTCGCCGATCTTCTCGAAGACGGCGCGCTCCTCCGCCGAGGCCTCGACACCCATGGTGGGCGTCTTGATGAAGCCGGGGCTGACCGTGTTGACCCGGATCCCCCGCGGGAGCAGCTCGGCGGCGAGCACCTGCGAGAAGGACCGGACGGCCGCCTTGGCCCCGGCGTACGCGCTCATGCCGGCGGTGCCGGAGTGGTGGGCGATCGACGTGGTGAGGACGACCGCGCCCCCCTCGCGCAGCAGCGGGGCCAGCCGCTGCACGGTGAAGTAGGCGCCCTTGGTGTTGACGGCGAAGATCCGGTCGTAGACCGCCTCGGTGACCAGCTCGAACGGCTCCAGCTTGGCGTAACCTGCGTTGACGAAGAGGAAGTCGACGCCGCCGAGGCGCTCCTCGACGACCCCGCCGAGGGCCTCGATCTCGGCCAGGTCCGTCACGTCGCACCGTACGGCGTGGGCGCCCGCCCCGAGCAGGTCCCGCGCGGCGGCCAGGTTCGCCTCGTCGCGCCCGGTGACGATCACCTCGGCGCCGGCCGCGACGAGCGCCTGGGCGACCGCCAGCCCCATGCCGTGCGTCCCGCCGGAGATCACGGCCTTCTTGCCTGCGTACTTCGTCACTTGTTCAGTCCTCCGGAAGGGGTGGGATGCGCACGGATCCGTGCGACGGCTGGGAAAGGGCGTCCCGCATCACGAACTCCGCCGCCCGCTCGCCGATCATCACGGCCGGCGCGTGGGTGTGGCCGCGGGTGACGCGCGGGATGACGGAGGCGTCGGCCACGCGCAGGCCCTCGACTCCGTGCACCCTCAGGCGGCTGTCGACCACCGCGCCCTCGTCGGCGCGGCCCATCCGGCAGGTGCCTACCGGGTGGAACAGCGTCTGCGCCCGCTCCCGTACGGTGCGGGCCGGCGCGGCGGCGTCGAGCGTGTCCGGCGGGCCGTCGACCAGCGGCCGCAGGGCCCGCGTCTCGAAGAGCCTTTCGGCGAAGCGGACTCCGGCCACGAAGGTGTCCAGGTCGGCCTGTGCCGTCAGGTAGCCGGGGTCGATCAGGGGCGGGCCCGACGGGTCGGCGTCGTTCAGCGTGATGCGGCCGCGGCTGTCCGGCTGCAGGAGCACGACGGCGACGGTGAGCCCGTCCGTGCCGTGCGGGCTGTCGTCGGTGAAGGCGACCGGGGCCCAGATGAGTTCCAGGTCGGGCGGACCGTCCGCGCCGTCGGCCCGGAGGAACGCCACGGCCTCGGTCATGTTCGACGTGAGCGGGCCGAGCCTGTCCTCCTCGTACATCCGCCGGTGGGCGGGGGTGTCCGCGTCCGCCAGGCGCATCGGTCGGGCCGCCTTCACGACGACGTCCAGACCGACGTGATCGTGCAGGTTCCGGCCCACCCCGCTCAGGGCGACGCGGGGCTCGACGCCGGCGCCGCGCAGCTCGTCGGGGTCGCCGATGCCCGAGAGCATCAGGAGCTGGGGGGAACCCACCGTGCCGGCGCAGAGGATCACCTCGCGGTGGGCCGTGAGGCGCCGGTCGGACAGCTGGACGCCGGTGGCCCGGCCGCCTTCCAGGAGGACCCGGTGGACGGTCTCCCCGGTGAACACGCTCAGGTTCTCGCGGTCCCGGGCCGGACGAAGATAGCCGTCGGCGGCGCTCCAGCGTGCTCCCCGGAGCTGGTTGAGCGGCGTGAGCGTGGCGCCGGCGTCGTCGGTGCCGTCCAGACCGCCGGTGATCGGCGGCAGGCCGAGCTCCGCGCAGGCCTCGAGGAAGCGGGCCGTCGACGGATCGGGGTCGCGGGGCGGTGATATCCACAGCGGCCCGCCGGTTCCGTACGCCCGCCCCTGCTCCGGGCGTCCGCTCCAGCGTTCCGTCCGGCGGTAGTACGGGCGGACCGCCTCCCAGGACCAGTCCGGTCCCGCCGCCTCCTCCCACGCCGCGTAGTCCCGGCGGTGGCCGGGGACCCACATCTGGAAGTTGGTCGACGACGACCCGCCGAGCACCTTCCCGCGCGGCCAGTACACGCTGCGGCCCGTCAGCCCGGGCTGTTCCACCGTGCTGTAGCCCCAGTCGCTCGGCGAACCCAGCAGGTTCACCGCTCCGAAGGGGATCGTGAAGTCCTCGCCCTCGTCCTCTCCGCCCGCTTCGACGAGCGCGACCCTCGTGCCGGGTGACGCGGAGAGCCGGGCGGCGAGAACACAGCCCGCCGAGCCGGCGCCCACGATCACGTAGTCGAATGCCTCGTCCCTCATGGCTCACCCCCTTGGTGTGGGAACGGGAGGGGTGACCGCACCGGGTGCGGCCCGGTCACCCACGCGTCAGGCCGCGTCGGCCGCCTGCTGGGCCGCCAGCAGCCCGGATTCGATGGCGCCGTCGATGAAGCCGCCGTTCCAGCCGGTCGCGATGTCACCGGTGGCGAACGCGACGCGGCCCTGCGGCTGCTGGATGTCGGGCAGCTGTGTCAGGAGCTGGCCGGGCTGACGCATGCCCCAGGCGCCCTGCGAGAAGGGGTCGCGGCCCCAGTCCTGGGAGACCAGGTCCACCACCTTCGCGTCGGGGATCAGCTGCCGCAGCCCCGTCTCGACCTGCCGCTTGCTGGTCGGATCGAGGAGCGGATCGTGCGAGAAGGCGATCACCAACTGGTCGCCGCCGGGCAGTTCGGTGTGGGGGATCACGGTGGAGAAGGGATAGCCCTCGGCCCCGGCCGCGTAGACCCGCCCGACGCTGCCGTCCAGACGGACCCACAGCTTGGTGGCGTAGGGCACGCCCACGCGCTGCGTGGTCGCCTGCCGGTGCACCTTCGGCAGACCGGGCCGGAAGTCGATGGTCCGCCAGGAGTTGACCGGCACGGCCACCACGACGGTGGCGGCGGAGAACCGCTCCCCCGACCTGGTGGTGACGACCACGCGGCGGCCCTCGTCGGCGACGCGGGCCACCGGGGAACCGAGCCGCAGCTCGGCGTGGGCGTCGCCCAGGATCGCCTCCAAGAGCCGGACCATGCCGCCCTCGGGGCGGTATTGGACCAGGCCGTCCCAGCCCGCCATGGTCCAGCCCGACAGGGCCCACCACTGTGCGAGCGCCGTCAGCGCCCCGTAGGAGCTGGAGCCGCCGGACTGCGAGGCGGTCACGCCGCTCAGCCAGAGCTCGTCCTGGGCGGAGAGGCGCAGCTGCGTCAGCCGGTCGCGCAGCGACAGACGGTCCACCGTCTCCAGGAGGTCCTTGCGGTAGAGCGGCTCGTACGGCCGCTCGAAGTACTGCTCGGAGCCCTCGAAGAGCTTTGTCATCAGGCCGCCGAGCCGTGCGCCGGCCTCCTCGGCGTCGAACACCCGCGGGCCGGCGGGCGTCGGGTAGAAGGAGCGCTCGGGCGGGCCGCCGCCGGCGACCGTCCTGATCCCGTAGCGCTTGAGCTCGGTCATGACGTGCGGGTGCAGCTCACTCACCCACGCGCCGCCGAGCTCGATCTGCTCACCGGCGAACCGCGAGGTCCAGGTCCGGCCGCCGATCCGGTCGCGGGCCTCCAGCACGACGGGGCGCAGCCCCCTGGCCGCGAGCTCCCGAGCAGCGGTGACGCCGGCGTATCCGGCTCCGATGACGACCGCGTCGACCGCGCGCGGCGTGCTGGACGCACGGTCGGCGGAGGCCGCGGCGACCGGCGTCGCGGCCGCGACGGCCCCGGCGGTCAGCGCCGTGGCGGCGGCCGCCTTCAGCACGCCGCGGCGGTCGATCCGCCGTTCCGGATCAGTGGGGAACGATGCCGTGCCAGGGTTCATGTCTTCCTCGGGAATCGGGTCGGCTCGTGCAGGGCGGTGAGAGGGTCAGAGCAGGGGGGTGTCGGGGTCGAGGCCGAGCAGGACCCGCCCCTGGACCTCGAGGTTGGTGCTGAGCAGCAGCAGCGCGTGGAGCGAGAAGCCCTGCGTGTCGCGGAAGAAGCGCTGGATGGGCACGCTGCGCTGGATGGCCGAGGCACCGCTGGCGTTGTAGAGGATCTCCACCGCCTCCTTGGCCAGCTGGATGACGTAGGCGCTCTGGCCGCGCACGAGGGCCTTCTCCTCGTCGGTCGGCTGCTCGCCGGCGTCGGCGCGGCCCTGCAGCAGCGGCCACCAGGTCGCGGCGAGGCCCTCGGCGGCGGCGATCTTGTTGGCGGCCGTGGCGACCTGGATCTGGGTCAGCGGGTGCTCGCGCTGGTCGGTCCACGAGGTGTACGTGATCGGCCGTCCCGGAACCCGCTCCAGGAACAGTTCGTACGCGCCGCGCGCCATGCCCAGGAACGTCGCCGCGCACTCGGCGACCACGAAGCTGAACAGGCCGTAGCCTCGGCCGGGCGTCGGCTGCTGCGTACGGCCGGCGGTGCTGTTGAGGATGGCGTCGCCGAAGCTGATGACGCGGTGCGCGGGCACCGCCACGTTCCGCGCCGTGGTCGTGGAGCTGCCGGTGGCCTCGGCGGAGGAGGTGTGCCAGTCGTCGGCGACGGTGAACTCGGACATGGGCACGATGGCGACGACCTCGTCGTGCGTGCCGTCAGGGAGCTCCAGGATCGCCGCGGCGATGTTCCAGTCGGCGCCGCGGCAGCCGGAGTTGAAACGCCAGCTGCCGTTGAGCAGATATCCGTCGCCGTGCGGGGTCAGGGTTCCCGAGGGGGTGAACCCGCCGGAGATGCGCACCGAGGGGTCGGCGAAGACCTCCTCCTGGGTGCGGTCCGGGTACAGCGTGGCGCACCAGGCGTTCGACGCCCACACCATCGCGAGCCATCCGGTGGAGGGGCAGCCGCGGGAGATCTCCGCGAGGACCCTCGCCTGGTCGGCCAGCGGCAGGTCGAGCCCGCCGAACCGGGCCGGCGTCGCGATGCGGAAGACGTCGGCCTTCTCCAGGAGCGCGATGTTCTCGTCCGGGATCCAGCGCTGCTGCTCGGCCTTCGGGCCGTTGTCACGGAGCACCGGAACGATGTCGGCCACCGCCTTGACGACGTCGTCTGCGGCTATCTGGCCAGTTGTCATGAGGGGTCCTTTGTGATCGGCGGGGGGTACGGAGGGGCGGAAAGGGACGGCGTCGCGTTACTTGTTGCGGGGGTCGCCGAAGGGCTCGTCCACGACGTAGCGCCACTTGCCGGCGGGGTCGCGCCGCATGACGTCGGTGCCGATGCCCTCCAGGTGGTCCACGCCGCCGTCCTCGTTGGGGACGTCGAGGGTCCAGTCGGTGATGAGCAGGGCGGTGTCGGCCGTCACGTACGATTCGCGGATCTTCGCGTTCAGCACCGGCCGGATCGCGATGAACTGCTCGAGCGCGTCCTTACGGTCCTGCCCGCTGAGCGGATTTCCCGGCTCCCACACGGAGATGGCGTCCTCCGCGTAGAGCGCGTTCGTCGCGTCGAAGTCACCGGAATTGAAGGTGCGCACGAAGTTCTCGAGGTGCTCGGCCACCCCACCGGCGTGGACGGTCGTGTGCGTGGTCTCGGTCATGCGGGAAAACCTCCGGGAGCTGGGGCCTGTACGGATGTCGCGCGGCCTGCCGGCGGCGACCGCTGAGCACGTTATGCGCAGCACCGGAACCGCCCGCGAACCATCCGCGAACCGTCCGGTAATCCCCTGGTCGTGGCCTGCCCGAGACGGCGGGTTGCCCGGCCGTTACCGGCCGCTGAAGAGCCAGTGCGGAATCTCCCTAACATGACTGCCCGACACATGGATTGCACGCGACGGGCGAATTCGACAGCCGTGCGGACAACGGGGCCCGATGGGGTCAGAAATGAAGGGGCAGCCGATCGTGATGGCAGGCGAACGCGACTCCGTGGAAATCGACGAGCGGGTTGAAGAAATCGCTGTTGTCGGAATGTCCTGCCGACTCCCGAAGGCGAACAGCACCGCTGATTTCTGGGAGTTGCTGCGCAGCGGTTCCAGTGGTGTGACCGCGATTCCCGAAGGCCGCTGGGAAGGGCTGTCCGAGGCGGAACGGGCCGGCCGGCGGGGTGGGTTCATCGACGCGGTCGACGCGTTCGACGCCGCCTTCTTCGGTGTCTCGCCGCGGGAGGCCGCCACCATGGACCCGCAGCAGCGGCTGGTGCTCGAACTGGTATGGGAGGCGCTCGAGGACGCGGGCGTGCTGCCCGAGCGTCTCAGGGACAGCAGCACCGCGATGTTCGTCGGCTCGCTGCGCGACGACTACGCCGCCCTGCTGTACCAGCACGGTGCCGCGGCCGTCACCCAGCACACCATGACCGGTCTGAACCGGGGCGTGATCGCCAACCGGGTCTCGTACCACCTGGGTCTGCGCGGCCCCAGCCTGACCGTGGACGCCGCGCAGTCCTCTTCGCTGGTGGCCGTGCACCTGGCCTGCGAGAGTCTGCGGTCGGGCGAGTCGGAGACCGCGATCGCCGCGGGTGTGAACCTGAACATCCTCACCGAGAACGCCCTCACGGAGGAGCGGTTCGGCGCCCTGTCCCCCGACGGGCGCAGCTACACCTTCGACGCCCGCGCCAACGGCTTCGTGCCCGGTGAGGGCGGTGCCGTGCTGATCCTCAAGCCGCTGCGGAGGGCGCTCGCGGACGGCGACCGCGTGTACGGGGTCATCCGGGGCAGCGCCGTCAACAACGACGGCGCCACCCCCGGCCTGACGGTGCCGAGTGCCCACGCCCAGGAGCGGGTGCTGCGCGCGGCGTGGGAGCGGGCCGGCGTCACGGCCGGGGAGCTGCAGTACGTCGAACTGCACGGCACGGGCACGCCGGTGGGCGATCCGACCGAGGCCGCCGCTCTGGGCGCCGCGCTCGCCGCCGGAGGACGGGACGCCGCCGGGCGCGACGAGGCGGCGGGCGCCGGGGCGGAGAGCACCGGGGAGGTGGACGCCGGGCAGGTGGACGCCGATGCGGCGGTGCGGGTCGGATCGGTGAAGACCAACATCGGGCATCTCGAAGGCGCGGCGGGCATCGTCGGACTGCTCAAGGTGCTGCTGAGCATGCGGCACCGCCAGCTGCCGCCCTCCCTCAACTTCGAGTCGCCGCATCCGCTCATCCCCCTGGAGCGCCTCGGTCTCGCCGTGCAGCGGGAGCTGACCGGCTGGCCGCGGCCGGAGCGGCCGCTGGTCGCCGGTGTGAGCTCGTTCGGCATGGGCGGCACCAACTGCCATGTCGTCCTGGGCGAGTGGGCCGGCGCCGGTGAGGACACCGGGCCGGGCCGGGTGCGGGACGGCTCCGCGCACCCGGTGCTCCCCTGGGTGCTGTCGGGGCGCTCCCCGGCCGCGCTGCGCGCCCAGGCGCGGCAGCTGCGTACGTTCGCCGCGGCCGCCGACGCCGCCCGCCCGGCGGACGTCGGCTGGTCCCTGGCCGCGACGCGCACCGCGTTCGAGCACCGCGCCGTCGTCCTGGGCGCGGGCCGCGAGGAGCTGCTCGCGGGCCTGGACGCGCTGGCCGGGGGGACGCCCGCGGCCGGCGTGGTGTCCGGTGAGGCGCGGCCCGGGAAGCTGGGCCTGCTGTTCACCGGGCAGGGAGCGCAGCGCACCGGGATGGGCCGGGAGCTCTACGAGGCGTTCCCGGCGTTCCGGGAGGCCTTCGACGAGGTGTGCCGTCACCTCGACCCGCTCCTGGACGTGCCGCTGGGCGAGGTCATCGCCTCGGGCGAGGGGCTGGAGCGGACCGACCGCACCCAGCCGGCGCTGTTCGCGGTCGAGGTGGCGCTGTACCGGCTGGTGGAGTCGTTCGGCGTGCGGGCCGACGTCCTGGCCGGGCATTCGATCGGGGAGGTCGCGGCCGCCCATGTGGCCGGGGTGCTGTCGCTGCCCGACGCGGCGCGTCTGGTCGCGGCGCGCGGCCGGCTCATGGCGGCGCTGCCCGCCGGCGGCGCGATGGTCGCCGTCGAGGCGTCGCCGGAGGAGGTCGAGCCGCTCCTGGACGGACACCGGGAGCGGGTCGGCGTGGCCGCGGTGAACGGACCGCGCGCGGTGGTCGTGGCAGGTGAGGAGGAGGCCGTCCGCGCGGTCGCCGGCGAGGCGGCGCGGGAGGGCCGCAGGACGAAGCGGCTCGACGTCAGCCACCCCTTCCATTCGCCGCTGATGGAGCCCATGCGGGACGCGTTCCGGGAGGTGCTGCGCGAACTCACCTTCCGTGCCCCGAGCTTGACGGTGGTCTCCACCGTCACCGGCCGTCCGGTCACCGACGAGTGGTCCTCGCCGGAGTACTGGGTGGACCAGGTCCGCGAGCCGGTCCGCTTCCTCGACGCGGCCCGCGCCATGGAGGCCGAGGGGGTCACCACCTTCCTCGAACTCGGGCCGGACGGGGTCTGCTCGGCGATGGCGGCCGCCTCCGTGCTCGACCCGGGCGCGGTGAGCGCCGTGTCGCTGCTGCGGGCCGGCCGGGACGAGGTGCGCACCGCGCTCGCCGCGCTGTCGGCGGCGTACGTCCGCGGTACGGCGGTGGACTGGCCGGCGGTGTACGACGCGGCCGGCGGGGGCGGGCGCACGCACCTGCCCACCTATCCGTTCCAGCGTGAGCGGCACTGGATCGACCACACCCTGCGCGGCGTCCCGGCGGCGCTCGCGTCCGGTGCGGCCGACCGCGACGGCGCCGCGCCGCGCGCGGCCGGTGCGCCCGCTCCGGCCGGCGGGTCCGGCCTCGACGTCGACGACCTGGTGGCGGCCCACGTGGCCGCGGTCCTGGAGTACGCGCCGGGCCGCCGGGTCGACTTCCGGGCCGCGTTCAAGGACCTGGGCTTCGACTCCCTGATGGCCGTGGAACTGCGGGACGCCCTCGGTGCGGCGACGGGCCTCTCGCTCTCCAGCGGTCTGCTGTTCGACCATCCGACGCCCGCCGCGCTCGTCGACCACCTGCGCGCGCGGCTGGCGGAGTCCGGGCCGGCGGCGCGGGCGGAGGACGTGAGCGTCACGGCGTCGGACGAGCCCGTCGCGATCATCGGGATGGCCGCCCGCTACCCGGGCGGGGTGTTCTCGCCCGAGGACCTGTGGCGGCTGGTGAGCGAGGGCCGTGACGCGATATCCGGCTTCCCCACGGACCGGGGCTGGGACACCGACCTGTACGACGGCGATCCCGAGCGCTCGGGCAAGAGCGCCGTGCGCGAGGGCGGATTCCTGCACGAGGCCGCGGAGTTCGACGCGGACTTCTTCGGCATCTCGCCGCGCGAGGCGCTGTCGATGGACCCGCAGCAGCGGCTGCTGCTCGAGACCGCGTGGGAGGCGGTGGAGCGGGCCGGCATCGACCCGCGGTCGCTGGGCGGCAGCCGTACGGGCGTGTTCGTCGGCGCGACGGCCGGCGACTACGGGCCGCGCATGGCCGACGCTCCGCAGAGCGTCGAGGGCCACGTGCTGACCGGCACCACGCCCAGTGTGATGTCCGGGCGGATCGCCTACCAGCTGGCGCTGACCGGCCCCGCGGTCACGGTCGACACCGCCTGCTCCTCCTCGCTGGTCGCCCTGCACATGGCGGTGCGTTCGCTGCGGTCCGGCGAGTCGACGCTGGCGCTGGCCGGCGGGGCGAGCGTGATGTCGGCGCCGGGCATGTTCGTGGAGTTCTCGCGGCAGCGCGGCCTCGCGGCCGACGGCCGCAGCAAAGCGTTCTCGGCCGACGCGGACGGCACCTCGTGGGCGGAGGGCGTCGGCCTGGTGCTGGTGGAGCGGCTGTCGGACGCGGTGCGCAACGGGCACCGGGTGCTGGCGGTGATCCGTGGCACGGCCGTCAACCAGGACGGCGCCTCCAACGGTCTCACCGCCCCCAACGGCCCCTCCCAGCAGCGTGTCATCCGGCAGGCGCTGGCCGACGCCGGCCTGTCCGCGACCGAGGTCGACGCGGTGGAGGCGCACGGGACCGGCACGCGTCTGGGAGACCCGATCGAGGCCGAGGCCATCCTCGCCACGTACGGGCGGGACCGGGAGGAGCCGCTCTACCTGGGCTCGTTGAAGTCCAACATCGGACACACCCAGGCCGCCGCGGGCATCGGCGGCGTGATGAAGATGGTGCAGGCCATGCGCCACGGGGTGCTGCCGCGGACGCTTCACGCCGAGGTCCCCACCCCGCACGTGGACTGGAGCTCGGGCGCGGTGCGGCTGCTCGACCGGGAGCGGCCGTGGCCCGAGACGGGCCGGCCCCGTCGTGCGGCGGTGTCGTCCTTCGGCATCAGCGGCACCAACGCGCACGTGGTCATCGAGCAGGCCGGGCCCACCGGTCCGGACGAGCCGCTCCGGCCCGCGCTGCCGACGGCGTCCTCGACGGCGGCGGTGGACGCGAAGGACGTGACGGACACGGCCGGGACGACGGCCACGGCGGACGTGACGGACACGGCCGGGACGACGGCCACGGCGGACGTGACGGACACGTCGCTGGGCACCCCCGTGCCGTGGGTGGTGTCCGCGCCCGACGAGGACGCCCTGCGCGCCCAGGCGGCCCGGCTGCGCGCGTTCGCCGCGGAGACGGGCGAGGCGGAACCGGCGGACGTCGGCCGCGCCCTCACCCACCGGACGCGGTTCGAGCGCCGCGCGGTGGTCGTCGGCCGGGGCATGGACGACTTCCTGGCCGGCCTCGACGCCCTCGCCTCGCACCGGCTCGCGCCGCAGGTGGTGACCGGCGACGCGTCCGCGGCGGGCAGGTCCGCGTTCGTGTTCACCGGCCAGGGCGCCCAGCGCCTGGGCATGGGCCGTGAGCTGTACCGCGCGTACCCGGTGTTCGCGGACGCGCTGGACCGGGTGTTCGCGGCGCTGGACGCGCACCTCGAACGCCCGCTGCGCGAGATCGTGTTCGCCGAGGACGGCACCGACGAGGCCGACCTGCTGCACGAGACCCGGTACACCCAGCCGGCGCTGTTCGCCCTGGAGGTGGCGCTGTACCGGCTCGTCGAGCACCACGGCCTCGTCCCCGACCTGCTGGCCGGGCACTCGGTCGGCGAGCTCGCCGCCGCACACGTCGCCGGTGTGCTGTCGCTGTCGGACGCCGCCGCGCTCGTCGCCGCCCGGGGCCGCCTGATGCAGGCGGCGCGCACCGGTGGGGCGATGATCGCGATCGAGGGCACGGAGGAGGAGATCGCCGGGTCGCTGGCGCCGTACGAGGGCCGGGTCACGCTCGCCGCCGTCAACGGTCCGCGCGCGGTGGTCGTCTCCGGCGACGAGGACGCCGCCGAGGAGGTGGCGTCGCTGTGGCGGGAGCGGGGTCACAAGACGCGACGGCTGCAGGTCAGCCACGCCTTCCACTCGCCGCACATGGACGGGGCGGTGGCCGCGTTCCGCGAGGTCGCCGAGAACCTGACGTTCGCTCCGCCCGTCATCCCGCTGGTGTCGTCCGTCACCGGCGAGCTCGCCGCCGACCGGGAGCTGACCTCGCCCGACTACTGGGCGCAGCAGATCCGGCAGACCGTCCGCTTCGCCGACGCGGTGCGCTGCCTGCGGGAGCGCGGGGCGACCGTCTTCGTCGAGGTGGGTCCCGACGCCGTGCTCACCCCGCTGGTGGCCGGTGCCCTGGACGGGGCGGCCACCGCCGTACCGCTGCTGCGGGCCGGGCGCGCCGAGCCCGACGCGTACCTCACCGGTGTCGCCGGCGCCCATGCCGCGGGTGCCGAGGTGGACTGGGCGGCGTTCTTCCCGGGCGCCGGCCGGCCGGTGGACCTGCCGACGTACGCGTTCCGGCGCCGTCGTTTCTGGCTGGCCCCGGAGCCGAGGACCGACGCCCGGAGCCTCGGCCTCTCCCCGCTCGGGCACCCGCTGCTGACCTCGGTCGTGGAGGTCGCCGAGCGGGAGGAGACGGTGTTCACCGGCCTGCTGTCGCTGCCGGCCCATCCGTGGCTGGCCGACCACGCCATCGAGGGCACCGTGCTGTTCCCCGCCACCGGTTTCGTGGAGCTGGCGGTCGCCGCGGGCGACCACCTCGGTGCCGGAGGCATCGAGGAACTCACCGTGGAGGCACCGCTCCCGCTGGCCGAGGACCGGGCCAGGCGCGTCCAGGTCGTGCTCGGCGCCACGGACCCGGCCGGCCGTACCACCTTCTCCGTCCACTCCCGGCCGGACGCCGGGGACGAGGGCGCCGGGTGGGTCCGGCACGCCTCCGGGACGCTCACCGCCTCCCCCGTCGAGGCCGCGGCCGTGGACGGCGCGCCCACCGCGTGGCCGCCGTCGGGCGCGGTCCCGCTGCCGACCGAGGGCGTGTACGAGCGGCTGGACGCGCTGGGTTACGGGTACGGGCCCGCGTTCCGGGCGGTGACCGCGCTGTGGCGGGACGGCGACGACGTGCTCGCCGAGGTCCGGCTCGACGGCGAACACCACGAGGCCGCCGCCCGGTTCCTCCTGCATCCCGCGCTCCTGGACGCCGTCCTGCATCCGCTCGTCCTCGACGCCGCCACCGGCGACGGCGAGGCCGCGGGGTCCGCGGACGCCATCCTGCTGCCGTTCTCCTTCCACTCGGCCGCCGTGCACGCCACGGCCGCCACGATGCTGCGCGCCCGCATCCGCCCGCTCGGCCCGGGCACGTACGCGCTGACCGCGAGCGACGCCTCGGGGGCGCCGGTGGCGAGCGTGGCGGAGCTGGTGCTCCGTCCGGCTCCCAAGGAGAAGCTGCGCCGGACCGACGACACCGGCGCCCACGGGCTGTTCCACGTGACGTGGCCCGAGGTCGCCGTGCCCGAGGCCGCGGCGTTACGGCTCGCCCCGGCGAGCCTGGACGCGCCGGTCCCGGCCGGCGACCACGACGTCGCCGTCGTCACGATCGGCGACGGCGACGGCGAGCGCGCGGACGGCGGGGCCGGTGGACCGGAGACCGCCCATGCCGTGGCGCGGCAGGCGCTGGAGCTCGTCCAGCGGTGGCTGTCCGACGACGAGCGGCCGGCCGACTCCCGGCTGGCGGTCGTCACCCGGGGCGCCGTCTCGGTGCTCGGCGGCGACGTGACGGACCTGGCGGCCGCACCGGTGTGGGGCCTCGTCCGGTCCGTGCAGAGCGAACACCCGGGCCGCATCGTGCTGATCGACGTCGACGACCCGGACCACGCGCCCGGTCTGCTGCCCGCCGCGCTCGCCACCGGCGAGCCGCAGCTCGCCGTACGGAGCGGAAAGCTGCGCGTACCGCGGCTGGCCCGCACGAGGACGGCGGAGCGAGTGGACACCGAAGCCGCCGAGAACGCCCAGTCCGCCCAGGCCGCCGAGAACGCCCAGTCCGCCCAGGCCGCCCAGGCCGCCGAGAACGCCCGGGCCGCCGAAGCCACAGAAGCCACGGAAGCCACCGAAGCCACCGAAGCCACCGGCGGTACCGGCGGTGGACCGGCCGCCCCCCGCTGGGACCCCGAGGGCACCGTGCTGATCACCGGCGGGACCGGAGGCCTCGGCGGGCTGTTCGCCCGGCACCTGGTCACCGAGCACGGCGTGCGCCGTCTGCTCCTGGTCAGCCGGCGCGGCGCCGCCGCCGACGGGGCGCGGGAACTGGTGGCGGAGCTCGCCGGACTCGGCGCGGACGTCACCGTGGCGGCCGCCGACGCCGCCGACCGCGCCGCCCTGGCGGCCGTACTCGACGGCGTCCCCGCGGCGCATCCGCTGACCGCCGTCGTGCACACGGCCGGTGTCCTCGACGACGCGACCGTCGAGTCGCTCGACGCCGCCCGCCTCGACGCGGTGCTGCGTCCCAAGGCGGACGCCGCCTGGAACCTGCACGAGCTGACGCGTGACGCCGGCCTCGCCGCGTTCGTCCTGTTCTCCTCCGTCTCCGGCCTCACCGGCTCGGCCGGGCAGGCCAACTACGCCGCCGCCAACACCTACCTCGACGCGCTCGCCGCCCACCGCGCCGCGGCCGGGCTGCCCGCCACCTCCCTGGCCTGGGGGCTGTGGGACGGCACGCACGGCATGGGCGCCACGCTCGACGAGGCCGGACGCGCCCGCTGGACCCGCTCCGGCTCCGTGCCGCTGACCCCGGCGCAGGGTCTCGCGCTGTTCGACGCCGCCCTGGCCACCGACGGGGAGCCGCTGCTGGTGCCGACGGCCCTGGACCTGAGCCGCTACCGCACCCTGCCCGACGAGCCCCCAGCCCTGCTGCGCGGGCTGCTGCCGCCGAGGACCCGGCGGGCCGCGTCCGGCGGCCCCCGGACGTCGAGCGGTCCGTCGTGGGCGGAGTCCGTCGCGTCGCTCGCCGAAGAGGCCCGGCAGGCGGCCGCCGTGGACCTGGTCCGGGACGTCCTCGCCTCGGTCCTCGGCCACACCGACGCCGGCGCCATCGCCCCCGGCCGGGCCTTCAAGGAACTGGGCCTGGACTCGCTGGGCGGCGTGGAGCTGCGCAACCGGCTCGCCGCCCGCAGCGGGCTCAGGCTGCCCGCCACGGCCGTCTTCGACCACCCCTCCGCCACGGCGCTCGGCGCCTTCCTGTACCGGCAGGTCTCGGGCACCCCCGCGGCCACGGCCCCGGCGCCGGTGGCCCGCGCGGCCGCCGACGAACCGATCGCGATCGTGGGCATGGCCTGCCGGTTCCCCGGCGGGGTGGCCACCCCCGAGGACCTGTGGCGGCTGGTCGCCGACGGAGTCGACGCGATCAGCGAGTTCCCCGCTAACCGCGGCTGGGACCTGGAGAACCTGTACGACCCCGATCCCGAGCGGCCGGGCACCTCGTACACCCGGCACGGCGGATTCCTGCACGACGCCGACGAGTTCGACGCCGCCTTCTTCGGCATGTCGCCGCGTGAGGCGACGGCGACGGACCCGCAGCAGCGGCTGCTTCTGGAGACCGCCTGGCAGACCCTGGAGAGCGCGGGCATCGACCCGGCCACGCTCAGGGGCAGCCGTACCGGCGTGTTCACCGGTGCCATGTACGACGACTACGCCTCACGACTGGCGAAGGCGCCCCAGGAGTTCGAGGGATTCCTGCTGGCGGGCAACCTGTCCAGCGTCGTCTCGGGCCGCCTCGCCTACACGTACGGCCTGGAGGGCCCGGCGGTCACGGTCGACACCGCGTGCTCGTCGTCGCTCGTCTCCCTGCACCTCGCGGCCGGCTCCCTGCGACAGGGCGAGTGCGATCTGGCGCTGGCCGGCGGCGTGACCGTCATGTCGGGGCCGGGGACCTTCGTGGAGTTCTCCCGCCAGCGCGGCCTCGCCGCCGACGGGCGCTGCCGCTCGTTCGCGGCGTCGGCGGCGGGCACCGCCTGGTCGGAGGGCGCCGGCCTGCTGCTCCTGGAGCGGCTGTCCGACGCCCGGCGCAACGGCCACCGCGTCCTCGCCGTGGTGCGCGGCTCCGCCGTCAACCAGGACGGCGCCAGCAACGGGCTGACGGCTCCCAACGGGCCCTCGCAGGAACGCGTCATCCAGCAGGCGCTGGCCGGCGCCGGCCTGTCGCCCGCCGACGTGGACGCCGTCGAGGCGCACGGCACGGGTACGCCGCTGGGCGACCCGATCGAGGCCCAGGCGCTGCTCGCCACGTACGGGCAGGGCCGCGCGAAGGACCGCCCGCTGTGGATCGGCTCGCTGAAGTCCAACATCGGTCACGCGCAGGCGGCGGCCGGTGTGGGCGGTGTGATCAAGATGATCGAGGCGATGCGGCACGGCGTACTGCCCAGGACGCTCCATGTCGACGAGCCGACCCCGCATGTGGACTGGACGGCCGGCGACGTCGAGCTGCTCACCGAGCAGCGCCCGTGGCCCGAGACGGCCGGCCGGCCCCGCCGGGCGGGGGTGTCCTCGTTCGGCATCAGCGGCACCAACGCCCACGTGATCATCGAGCAGCCCCCGGCGGAACCGGCCCTGACCGAGGCGATCCCGACGGGACGGACCCTGACCGCGGCGATCCCGACGGGACAGACCCCCACCGCGGCGATCGAGACGGGACAGACCCCCACCGAAGCGAACCCGACCGAAGCGACTCCGACCGAAGCGACCGCGGCCGGGCCGGTCACGACCGAGCCGACCCCGACGGAACAGGGCGCCGCGTCCGACGGCCCCGCGTCCGACGGCGTCCCGTCCGACGCCCCCGCGTCCGACGGCCGCGCCGACCACGCCCCGTCCGGCGGCGCGGTGCCGTGGGTGGTGTCGGCGCGGGACGAGGAGTCCCTGCGCGCCCAGGCCGCCCGGCTGCACACGTACCTGACCGAGCGTCCCGCCCTCGACCCCGCCGACGTCGCCCTGTCGCTGGTCACGAGCCGGGGGCTGCTGGACCAGCGGGCCGCGGTCGTCGGCTCCGGCCGGGCCGGGCTGCTGGACGGGCTGCGGGCGCTGGCCGACGGCGGCACGTCGCCGGCCGTGGTGCGGGCCGCCGGTTCACCGGCGGGCAGGACGGCGTTCCTGCTGACCGGGCAGGGCAGCCAGCGCCTGGGGGCCGGCCGTGAACTGCACGCCGCCTCCCCGGTGTTCGCCGCGGCGTTCGACGCGGTGTGCGCACACCTGGATCCGCTGCTCGACCGGCCGCTGAAGGAGGTGCTGTTCGCGGCGCCGGAGTCCGCCGACGCGGACCTGATCCACCGGACCGGCTACACCCAGGCCTCGCTGTTCGCGCTCGAGGTCGCGCTGTTCCGGCTCCTGGAGCACCACGGTCTCACCCCCGACTACCTGCTCGGCCACTCGATCGGCGAGGTCACGGCGGCGCACCTGGCCGGCGTCCTGTCTCTGGCGGAGGCATGTGTCCTGGTCGCCACGCGTGGACGGCTGATGCAGTCCGCGCGACCCGGCGGCGCGATGGCCGCGATCCGGGCGGGCGAGCAGGAGGTACGCGAGTCCCTGGCAGGCCGCGGCGAGACGGTCGTGATCGCGGCCCTCAACGGGCCGGAGTCCACGGTCGTCTCGGGCGACGAGGACGCCGTCGACCAGGTCGCCGCCCTGTGGCGCGAGCGTGGCCGCAAGACGCGACGGCTGCCGGTCAGCCACGCGTTCCACTCGCCCCGCATGGACGAGGTCCTGGACGAGTTCCGGCGTACCGTCGCCGGTCTCACCTTCCACGCGCCGCGCATTCCGGTCGTCTCCAACGTGACCGGCACGCTCGCCACCGAGGAGCAGCTCCGCTCGCCGGACTACTGGGCCCGTCACATCCGTGAGGCGGTCCGCTTCCACGACGGTGTGGCGTTCCTGGAGGCGGAGGGCGTGACCGACTTCGTCGAGCTCGGCCCGGACGGCGTGCTCACCGCACTGGTCCAGGAGTGCCTGGCCGAGGAGCCGGGCGCCGTCGCACCGCTGCTGCGCGGCGGCCGCCCGGAGTCCGAGACGGTGATGTCGGCGATGACGCTGCTGCACCTGCGGGGCGGCGCGCTGGACTGGGGAGCGTTCTTCGCGGGTTCGTCCGCGCGACGGGTGGACCTTCCCCCGTACGCGTTCCAGCGCACCCGCTACTGGCTCGATGCCGCCCCCAGCACCGCCGGGGACGCCTCCGGGCTGGGTCTGACGGCCACCGACCACCCCCTGCTCGGCGCCGCCGTCGGCGTCGCCGGACGTGACGAGACCGTCTTCACCGGACGCCTCTCGCTGCGCACCCACCCCTGGCTCACCGACCACCGCCTCCACGACACCGCGCTCCTCCCCGGCACCGCCTTCGTCGAACTCGCCCTGCGCGCCGGCGACCAGGTCGGCTGCCACCGGGTCGACGAACTCACCCTGGCCGCACCCCTCGTCATCCCCGACCACGGCGACACGCTCATTCAGGTGGTGGTGGAGGGCGCCGACGAGAACGGTTCGCGCCGCTTCACGCTGCATGCCCGTCCCGCCGGTGGCGACGACGAGGGCGACTGGGTGCTGCACGCCACCGGTTCGCTGACGGCGGCCGCGGAGGACGCCCCCGCGGTGGCCGACGGGGATCTCTCCGTGTGGCCCGCGGCCGGCGCCGAGGAAGCGGACCTGGAAAACGTCTACGAGCGGCTCCTCGCCCACGGCTACGGCTACGGCCCCGCCTTCCAGGGCCTGCACCGCGTCTGGCACGACGACCACACGATCTACGCCGAAGTCACCCTGCCCGACACCGAACACGCCCAGGCCGACACCTTCCTCCTCCACCCCGCCCTCCTCGACGCCGGCCTCCACTCCCTCCTCCCCGACGTCACCACCACCGACCGACCCGCACTCCTCCCCTTCTCCTGGTCCGGCGTCACCCTCCACGCCACCGGCGCCACCCACCTCCGCATCCGCCTCACCACCACCACACAAGAATCCGTCCGCCTCGACATCACCGACCCCACCGGACAACCCGTCGCCACCGTCGAACGCCTCGACCTGCGCCCCCTCACCAAGGCGACCGTGCCTCAGGCGGACGACGTGGTGCGTGACGCGCTGTTCCGGGTGGAGTGGGTGCCCGCTCCGGTGGACGGCGCCGCGGCCGGCGCGGGTGCGTGGGCCGTGCTCGGCACCGCGGAGGCGGCGGGCACCCTGGGCGTCACGGCCCCCGTCTTCGCCGACCTGGCCGCCCTGGCGCAGGCCGTCGACCAGGGCCGTGCCATGCCGCGCGACGTCCTCGTACCGCTGACCGACGTGACCGGCTCGGGCGCGGGTCCCGACGCGGGCGAGGAGCTGCCGGCACGGGCACAGGCGGCGCTCCAGGACACCCTGCGGCTGGCGCGGGAGTGGCTCGCCGAGGACCGGTTCACCGGGTCGCGTCTGGTCGTGGTCACCCGCCGCGCCGTCGCGGTGGACTCCCCCGACGTGACCGACCTCGTGCACGCCGGCGTGTGGGGACTGCTGCGCTCCGCCGCGACCGAGAACCCCGGCCGCTTCCTCGTCGTCGACACCGACCGGCTGCCCCTCGGCGACGGCCTGCCCGCCCTCGTGGCGGGTCTGGACGAGTCGCAGGCCGCGGTGCGCGACGGCCGGGTCCTCGTCCCCCGCCTCGCCCGCGCTGCCGCGGGGGCCGAGGCGGAGGACGTCGACTGGAGCCGCGGCACCGTTCTGATCACCGGCGCCACCGGCGCCCTCGGCACGCTGCTGGCCCGCCACCTCGTCACCCGGCACGGCGCCCGACGGCTCCTCCTGCTCAGCCGCCGCGGCCCCGAAGCTCCCGGCGCCGCCGAACTCCAGGCGGAGCTCGCCGGACTCGGCGCGCACGCCGACGTCGTCGCCTGCGACGCCGCGGACCGGGCCGCTCTGGCCCGCGTGGTGGCGGACGTGCCCGAGGCGCATCCGCTGACCGCGGTCGTCCACACCGCCGGCATCACCGACGACGGCGTCCTCGCGGCCATGCCGGCCGAGCAGCTGGCGCGAGTGCTGCGGCCGAAGGTGGACGCCGCGTGGTACCTGCACGAGCTCACCCGCGACCTCGGTCTGGACGCCTTCGTGCTGTACTCGTCGATCGCGGGGCTCCTGGGCACGGCCGGCCAGGCCAACTACGCGGCCGGCAACACCTTCCTCGACGCCCTCGCCGAACACCGCAAGGGCCTCGGCCTCCCCGGCGTCTCGCTGGGCTGGGGCCTGTGGGCGCAGAGCAGCGACCTGAGCGGTCATCTGGACGACGTGGACCTCAAGCGCATGGCGCGCTCGGGTCTGGTCCCACTGTCCAACGACGACGGCATGGCCCTGTTCGACGGTTCGTTCGCCACCGGCGACGCCGTCCTCGCGGCGAGCCGGCTCGACACGGCGGCGCTGCGCCGGCAGACCGCCGAGCCGCAGCCGCTGCTGCGGGGCCTGGTGCCCGTCACCCGCCGCCGCACCGCCGCGGTGGCCGAGACCGCGGCGAGCGGTCCCTCGCTGGTACGGCGGCTGGCGGGCCTGTCCCGCGAGGAGCAGCAGCAGGCCCTCACGGACCTGGTGCGGGCCCAGGTGTCCGACGTCCTCGGACACTCCGGCGGCAACGGCGTCGCGGCGGCGCGGGCGTTCAAGGACCTGGGCTTCGACTCGCTGACCGCCGTGGAACTGCGCAACCAGCTGCACGCCGCGACCGGGCTGCGGCTGCCCGCGACCCTGATCTACGACCACCCGACCCCGGCCGCCCTGGCGGGCCATCTGCTGGACCAGCTCGCGGACGAGCTGTCGCCGGCCGGGCCGCTGCTCGCCGAACTCGGCCGGCTCAGGTCGGTGATCGGCGGCGCCGGCCTGGACGACTCCGCGCAGGCGGAGGTCGTCGCGGCCCTGCGGGAGCTGCTGTCCGCGGCCGGCGCGGAGCCCGGCCCGGTACCCGGCGAGCGGGATGCCGGGGCCGACGACCGCGACCTCGACGCCGCCAGCGACGAGGAGCTGTTCGCGCTCCTCGACGACCTCGACTGACCCGCGGCCCGGCCGCGGCCGGACCCACACGCACACGCACACCCATTCGTAAGACGCACGTACTCGCCGGAAGCGCGGGTGCGTCACCCCGGGAGCTGAAGACACGTGGCCGATGAGAAGGAACTCCGCGATTACCTGAAGCGTGCCATCGCCGACGCACGCGACGCGCGCCGGAAGTTGCGCGACATCGAGGAGCAGTCGCGCGAGCCGATCGCGATCGTGGGCATGGCCTGCCGGTTCCCCGGCGGGGTGGCCTCGCCCGAGGGGCTGTGGCGGCTGGTCGCCGACGGCGTGGACGCGATCGGCGAGTTCCCCGACAACCGTGGCTGGGACCTGGAGAACCTGTACGACCCCGATCCCGAGCAGGTGGGCAAGTCCTACACCCGCAGCGGCGGTTTCCTGACCGACGCCGACCAGTTCGATCCCGCCTTCTTCGGGATGTCGCCGCGCGAGGCACTGGCCGCCGATCCGCAGCAGCGCCTCCTGCTGGAGACGGCCTGGGAGGCGATGGAGGACGCGGGGCTCGACCCCACCGCGTACCGGGGCAGCCGCACGGGTGTGTTCTCCGGCCTCATGTACACCGACTACGCGACCCGGCCCGGTCTGCCGATGGAGGGCGTGGAGGGTTATCTGTACAGCGGCAGCGCGGGCAGCATCGCGGTCGGGCGAGTGGCGTACACCTTCGGCTTCGAGGGGCCCGCGGTCAGCGTGGACACGGCCTGCTCGTCGTCGCTGGTCGCGATCCACCAGGCGGTGGCCGCGCTGCGGGCGGGCGAGTGCGACCTGGCGCTGGCCGGTGGCGTCGCGGTGATGTCGACGCCGGTCGCGTTCGTGGAGATCTCCGCGCTGCGGGGCCTGTCGGCGGACGGCCGCTGCAAGGCGTTCGGCGCCGGCGCGGACGGTACGGGCTGGTCGGAGGGCGTCGGTCTGCTCCTCGTGGAGCGCCTCTCGGACGCACGCCGCAACGGACACCGCGTCCTCGCGGTCCTGCGAGGATCCGCCATCAACCAGGACGGCGCCTCCAACGGCCTCACCGCACCCAGCGGCCCCGCCCAGGAACGCGTCATCCAGCAGGCCCTCGCCAACGCCGGCCTCACCACGGACGACATCGACGCCGTCGAAGCACACGGCACCGGCACCCGCCTCGGCGACCCCATCGAAGCCCAGGCACTCCTCGCCACCTACGGCCGCAAGCGCGGCACTCCGCACCCGCTCTACCTCGGCTCGCTGAAGTCGAACATCGGGCACACCCAGGCCGCCGCCGGCGTCGGCGGGGTCATCAAGATGGTGCAGGCCATGCGCCACGGCGTCCTGCCCCGCACCCTCCACGTCGACGAACCCACCCCCATCGTCGACTGGGACTCCGGCGCCGTCGAGCTGCTCACCGAGCAGCGGCCCTGGCCCACCCTGGAGGACCGCCCGCGCCGGGCGGCCGTCTCCTCCTTCGGCATGGGCGGCACCAACGCCCACGTCATCATCGAGCAGGCCGAGGAGACCGGCCCGGACGCCGAGCGGGCCGCCGGGCCGGACGCGGTCACCGACGCCGGGCCGAGCACGGTCGCGGACGCCGCCACCGCCCCCGAGCCGGGCACGCTCACGGGCGCCGACGCCGACGTCGACGCCGGTTTCGGTGCCGGCGCCGACACCCTTCGGGCGGCGATGCCGTTCGTGCTGTCCGCCAGGTCCGGCCCGGCGCTGGCCGGTCAGGCCGAGCGGCTGGCGGAGCACATCGAGCGGAATCCCGACGTCGGCCTCGACGACATCGCCTACTCGCTCACCGGCCGGACCGAGTTCGAGGAGCGGGCCGTGATCGTCGCCCGCGCCGAGGACGAACGCGAGACGGTGGTGGAAAGGCTGCGGGCCCTGAGCGAGGGGCGCGACGCCCGGGGGGTGTCGCGCGGCAGCGCCACGCCGCGGTCGAAGACCGTCTTCGTCTTCCCCGGACAGGGCTCGCAGTGGGCCGGCATGGCCGTCGAACTCCTCGACGGCTCGCCCGTGTTCGCCGCCCGGTTCGCCGAGTGCGCGGCCGCCGTCGAGGCGCACGTCGACTGGTCGGTCGAGGCCGTGCTCCGCGGCCGGGAGGGCGCGCCGTCGATCGACCTCATCGAGGTGGTCCAGCCCGTGCTCTTCGCGGTGCACGTGGCACTCGCCGAGCTGTGGCGCTCGCACGGGGTCACGCCCGACGCCGTGGTCGGGCACTCCCAGGGCGAGATCGCCGCGGCGTGCGTCAGCGGCGCGCTCACGCTGGACGACGCGGCCCGCATCGTGGTCGTGCGCTCGCAGCTGTTCGCCGACGAGCTCCTGGGCAAGGGCGGCGTGGCGTCCGTCGCGCTCTCGCCCGCCGACATCGAGCCCTGGCTCCGGCCGTACGGCGAGCTGCTGTCGATCGCGGGCGTCAACAGCCCGAGTCTGGTCACGGTCGCCGGTGACAGGGACGCGCTGGAGCGGCTGGTGGCCGCGCTGGTGGAGAAGGACGTACGCGCCCGCATGATCCCGGCGTCCGTCGCCTCGCACTGCGCCCAGGTCGAGCCGCTGCGCGAGCGGTTGCTGGAGCTGCTGTCGTTCGTCCGGCCGCGGACCGGTGACGTGCCGGTGTACTCCACGGTCACCGGGGAGACGCTGCGGGGGCCGGAGCTGACGGCCGAGTACTGGTACGAGAACTGCCGTCGGCCGGTCTCCTTCGAGCCGGTCGTGCGGTCGCTGCTCGCCGACGGCTTCGACGTGTTCGTCGAGTCCAGTGCCCACCCGGTGCTGACCTTCGGCCTGTCGCAGACCGTCGAGGCGGCGGGTGCGGACGCGACCGTGGTCGGGACGCTGCGCCGCAACCGCGGTGGCCTGGAGCAGTTCCGGAGCGCGCTGGGCGAGGCGTACGTGGGGGGTGTGCCCGTCGGCTGGCGGGCGTTGTTCGTGGGTTCGTCCGCGCGACGGGTGGACCTTCCGCCGTACGCGTTCCAGCGCACCCGCTACTGGCTGGACGCCGCCCCCAGCACCGCCGGGGACGCCTCCGGACTGGGCCTGATGGCCACCGACCACCCCCTGCTCGGCGCCGCCGTCGGCGTCGCCGGACGCGACGAGACCGTCTTCACCGGACGCCTCTCGCTGCGCACCCACCCCTGGCTCACCGACCACCGCCTCCACGACACCGCGCTCCTCCCCGGCACCGCCTTCGTCGAACTCGCCCTGCGGGCCGGGGACCAGGTCGGCTGCCACCGGGTCGACGAACTCACCCTGGCCGCACCCCTCGTCATCCCCGACCACGGCGACATCCGCATCCAGATCGTCATCGGCGGCGTCGACGACTCCGGCCGGCGCGGGATCGCGGTGTACTCGCGGCCCGGCGGTGAGGCGGAGAGCGAGGAGCCGTGGGTGCTGCACGCCGACGGTCTGCTCGCGCAGGACGAGGACGTCCGCCCGACGGCGGACGCGGACCTGTCGGTCTGGCCGCCCGAGGGGGCCGAGGAGGCGGACCTGGAGGACGTCTACGAGCGGCTCCTCGCCCACGGCTACGGCTACGGCCCCGCCTTCCAGGGCCTGCACCGCGTCTGGCACGACGACCACACGATCTACGCCGAAGTCACCCTCCCCGACACCGAACACGCCCAGGCCGACACCTTCCTCCTCCACCCCGCACTCCTCGACGCCGGCCTCCACTCCCTCCTCCCCGACGTCACCACCACCGACCGACCCGCACTCCTCCCCTTCTCCTGGTCCGGCGTCACCCTCCA
>NZ_JBITXX010000025.1:0-45476 GCF_044544925.1 Streptomyces sp. NPDC053431
GGCTCAAGCCGGGCCCACTGGCCATTCGTCAGATCTCCACGTCCCACGAGACGTGATCATGAACGAACAAGATCCACTTTCGCAACAGACCCTAGTGGCGACTCGTCCAAGTCGGCTGTCAATGCCGCCACAGCGGACTGATTGCGCGTGACAATCATCCCGGTCCCGCGCTGGCCGGTCTCCTCACGGACCCAGTCTTGTACGAGAGTGAACTTCGGCCGTTCCTGGGCGGCTTCGTAGATGTCGGCGAACCCGTCGGCGACCATCGCCCAGGCATCCCGTATGGGCCCCGCACTCTGGCTGGATACTGCCCGCGCGTGGCTGGTGGCATCCCCTAGCAAGACGGAGAACGGTCCTCGTCGGACATGCGCGTCGTATGAGGCGGGAGAGGTGACTGACAGACTGAATGTGGACAGCACACCCCACGCCCAGCGAACCGCATGCGTCATCGCGAGGTTCGGCGACCCTCCGGTCACGGCGGCGAGCCGCCCTAGAGCCTTCCACGTGCCGCTCAACGCTTGATCCAGTGACGTCGCGGCCTCTGGTGCTCGCACGACACGCTCGGCCATAGCGGCGGCACGTAGCAACTTAGAGGAAGCAGCGAACTCGCCTGTCGCCTCACCAGGACTGAAGGGTGCCGCCAGGACCCCGAGCGATGGCGAGTCGAATGCCCATACGACGCCGCCCGCCTTGTGGATGGCGTCCAGATTCGAATCGAACGGCGTGTCGGTGATGTAGACCAAGGCATGGTCCTGTTCCCGGTGCAGACGCGGCCCTAGATCGCCTACATCAGTAGCCGTCCCGTCGATTACCAGCGCGCCACGACCGCTCACCCGTCCCAGTTCCGACGTGAGAATCAGCCGGCCGGACCGGTCGCGAACGGGGCCGCCGATCACCTCGACCTTGTCGTCCGTCGTAAGGCGCGCCCGAGGGATGAAATCGGCCAGCCTCTGGCTCTCGATGTACAGATGGTCATAGGCGGCACGTTGCGACAGCCGCTTGGAGACCACTGTGGCGGTCACGTCGAGACTGCCGGTTCGGATGATCTGTGCCACCAGGCTGGCGGCACCAAGCGCGATTGGGGTGTCGGCGGCTGGAAGGGGAATGACCAAGGCCAGCGGCACCTTTCGAGCACTGGCGGCGTCGACGGCCTCTAGCAGTTCCATGTCGAATCGGGTGGCCCCGAACTTGCGGACACCCACGCCGGAGACCCTGCGCCGCAGCTTGCCGCGCCGGACCACATCCGAAAGGCCACTCCAGCCCCTCGTGGCCATCTACGCCCCAACCTTCCCCCGTTGCGGAATCTTCACTTATTACCATAGAGGTGCGCACTGACAAGAGTCGGAGGCCCTGCGGGCCAGCGGGCGAAGACCAGCCGCGATGTTCCTCGCTCCGACTGCCCGGAGGGGCTCCGATGGCGAGGTTGCGCCAGGTGCTCATCGCGCCGGGCGCGTTGCCGGTGCGCGGCCGTGAGGCGTCCTCGGTGAGGGCGGTGACGTGGTTCCACCATCTGGTGCCGGGTGACCACCGTTGGGAGTGTGGAGGCGCTGAGACCGTTGCCTCGCTTTGTCCGACGCCGACAAAAAATGCCGCAGGCAGAGTCGGGGCCCGCTGTCCGGGATTGGAGCGTTACGGGCGGCGAGCAGGGGAAGCGGGGACGCCTTTGGGGCGGTGTGTCACCGGGCATGAGCAGTGGGATGACATAGGTCTGACCTGCGAAACGGGATATCGCGTGATGGCGTGACACCGGGCGTCATGATCCCTAGTGAGCTCGCAATGCCCAGGTCTCACTACCCGACCACGTGCACCGACTGCACTCCATAGTCTGAGTCATCTTCCAGGGGCTGTCCCGGGGGGATTCCGGGGACTTTCCGCCGTGCAAGCAGGGAAGGTCCTGACAGTGCTGAAAGAAGGAAAAGTGCTGCTCAGGGCCTAGAACCTCAGCCCTCGCCTCAGCGCTCGATGCTTTCATCGCGCGACTGCCGCGCGCGGTCTCCATGGGCTCCAGGTTCATGCGGCCATTCGGCATCGCTCTTCCAGCCATTGTCGAATCTCCGGCGGAGAGAATCGAAGCTGCTGCTGGCCTACGCGGAAGCTTGGTAGTTCCTCCTTGAGGAGGTTGTCGCACACCCAAGAAGTGGGCTTCCCTAGAAAGGCGGCAAGCGCCTTGACGTCCCACATTGGCTCACTCACAGACGATTCCTCTACGCTTGCTTCAGCTGCTCGCGAGGACGGCAGTGAGGAATGGCGGCCGCACCAAGCGGGTGGAGGTCTGGCGGGCGACGGGGGCTCTGAAGCCAGCACCGATCCAGCACGACGGACCCGGACGGGCCGGAACGGACGCCAGCGGAAGTCAGCACCAGGTCAGCACCAGCGCGTCCGCGCTCGGTTTGCCTCGCGCGGCCCGTGCCTCTGACCTGCATGTTTGTGCGGGAGGGTGCCGCGTGGTAAGCGGCGCCCTCCCATTTGGAGAACATCTGGCTGCGCACCAAGCGCTACAACGCGAGCGGGAAGGTGGTCTCCGGCACGGGAGGGGTCTGCTACCTCTACTTCCCGGACCGCCCGACTCCCGCACAGCGCAAGGCGCTGGAGGCGGTGGGGGTTCTCTGAGCGGGGCCGAGCAGGGCCGATCCGGACTGCCCGCTCATCCTGCCCTGATACGCGCTGCTCCGGGCCGGCCAACCCGGAGCGGAGCAGCGGGGGCCCGTCCCGACCGGTCCCTCCCGGGCCGGGGCCCCGGGGAACGTGACCTGCGTCGCTGACCCCGGACCCGGCCCCTGGCACCCTGAGCCGCATGAGCGCGACCTCTCACGCCGCCGCCCGCGTCCGCGCGCGTACCGGCGGACCGAAGCACGACGGACCGAAGCTCCTGGAGCACCTGCTGGGCTGGACCCTGGTGGTGCTCCTCGCGGTGCTCGTCACCCGGGCCGGCCTGATGTGAGCCCGGCGACCACGCCGAGGACACCCAGCACCACGCCGGCCGAACAGCTCCCGAGCACGGTTGCGAGAGCCGAAAGCCCGGCGAGCACACCGGCCTGTCCGGGTGAGGGCGGCCGGCGCCACAGCACTCCCGCGGCGACGAGCAGCACGACCCCGACCGCGACGGAGCCGATCCCCGCGATCCCGACCGCCACCAGCCCGGCCGGCGGCGCGACGGCCGCGAGCACCATCGCCCCGCCCACGCCCCCGAGCGGCACGACGACCCACCGAGGTGCGCAGGACCTCATCGACGGCCTCCCCGAGGAGCGACGGCGGAGCGGGGAGCATAGGGGCGGCACCCGCGGGAGTCAAGGGCGGCAGGGCCCGAAGCCTTCCAGTGGATTCCGCGTATCGCGGGCGTATCGGGAAACGCATACGCCGCCGCAACGGTCCTCCGGCTCTCATGGGGGCATGAAGCACAACGCATCCCTCCCGGCACCGCGCGGCCGTACGCGCAGGTTCGTGTTCCTCGGCCTGGCGATCCTGGGGTTGGCGGGTGCCCTGTTCGTGGTGCGGAGGCCGCTGATGATGTCCGCCCCGACGTGCATGGCCGGGCGGTGGCACGGCTGCTTCGACACCTTCAACGGCGTGGTCCTGATGACGTTCGTGACGATGCCGCTGTCCGCGCTGGTGGTGTGGGCGCTGGCCCGCCGCCGGCGGGCCGCCGGGGTCCCGGCGGCGTGGCGGGTGTCGTTGGCCGAGGTGGGCATGGTCCACGGGACGGTTCCGTTCCTCTGGATGACCATGATGCCGGGCGGCGGAGCCGGCGTCGTCCCCGCCCGGGTGAGCCTGGTGCCGCTGCGGGACCTGGTCACGATGGGACCGCTCGGGATCGCCGGCAACCTGCTGGTCCTCGCGGCGGTGGGGTTCTTCGCCCCGATGCGGTTCGCGGCGGTGGCGTCCGTACCGCGGATCCTGGCGCTCGGGGCGGGCTGCTCGGCCTTGGTGGAGACCGCGCAGTACGTCCTGCGGCTGGACCGGGTGTCCTCCGTGGACGACGTACTGGTCAACACGGCCGGCGCCGTCCTGGCCGCGCTGGCGTCGCGCCGCTGGTGGCGCACCACGGCCGTGGCGCGGGAGGAGAGCCCGCGTCCGCTGCCGGCAGAGGTGGGCTGAGCCCAGGCCGGCGGTGGTCGGCTCCGCGTACGTCGGATCGCATACGACGCCGATAGGTCGCCTTGCCTAGGCTTCGGGCATGCGCGTACTGATCGTGGAGGACGAGCCCTACCTGGCCGAGGCCGTCCGTGACGGTCTGCGGCTGGAGGCGATCGCCGCCGACATCGCCGGCGACGGCGACGCCGCCCTGGAGCTGCTGAGCGTCCACTCCTACGACCTCGCGGTCCTCGACCGCGACATCCCCGGCCCCTCCGGCGACGAGGTCGCCCGCAGCATCGTCGCCTCCGGCAGCGGCATCCCGATCCTCATGCTCACCGCCGCCGACCGGATCGACGACAAGGCGTCCGGTTTCGAACTCGGTGCGGACGACTACCTCACCAAGCCGTTCGAGCTGCGGGAGCTCGTCCTTCGGCTGCGGGCGCTCGACCGCAGGCGCGCGTACGCCCGGCCCCCGGTCCGCGAGATCGCGGGGCTGCGCCTCGACCCCTTCCGCCGGGAGGTCTTCCGCGACGGGCGACACGTCCCGCTCACCCGCAAGCAGTTCGCCGTCCTCGAAGTCCTCGTCGCGGCCGAAGGCGGGGTCGTCAGCGCCGAAGAGCTGCTGGAGCGGGCGTGGGACGGGAACGCCGACCCCTTCACCAACGCCGTCCGGATCACCGTCTCCGCCCTGCGGAAACGGCTCGGCGAACCGTGGATCATCGCCACGGTCCCAGGCGTGGGCTACCGCATCGACGCCGGCCCCGACACCGTCCGCCCCGGCGGTGCGCATGCCTAGACGCCCCGGGCTCAGTGCCCGGCTGAGACTCACCCTCAGCTATGCGGGATTCCTGCTCGTGGCCGGCGCCCTGCTGCTCGCCGTGGTGTGGACGTACCTGCTGCGCTACGTGCCCGACAACGACCAGGGACTGCTCGGCGTCTCGCCCAACCGCTACCTCCTGGTGCACACCTTCGCCCCCGCCGCGGCCGCGGCCATGGCCTTTCTGCTCGTGTTCGGCCTGGCCGGGGGATGGGTCCTCGCCGGCCGGATGCTCGCACCCCTCAGACAGCTCACGGCCACGGCACGGACGGTCGGGGACGGGGCGCTGTCCCACCGAATCCGCATGAAGGGCCGCCGGGACGAGTTCCGTGAGCTCTCCGACGCGTTCGACTCGATGCTCGAACGACTCGAGTCGCACGTCGCCGCACAGGAGAGGTTCGCCGCGAACGCCTCCCACGAACTGCGCACCCCGCTGGCCGTCTCGCAGGCGCTGCTCGACGTCGCTCGCCGGGACCCCACACGGGACCGGAACGAGCTCCTCGGACGCCTGCGGGCCGTCAACGTGCGCGCGATCGATCTCACCGAGGCGCTGCTGCTGCTCAGCCGCAGCGACCGCGGGAACTTCGACCGGGAGACCGTCGACCTCGGCCTCGTCGCCGAGGAGGCCGCCGAGAACCTCCTCCCCTTCGCCGAACGGCGCGGGATCACGCTCGACGTCACCGGCGGCGCGGCGCGGACCAGCGGCTCCGCGGAGCTCCTGCTGCGGATGGTGACGAACCTCGTCCAGAACGCCGTCGTCCACAACCTCCCGGCCGGAGGCGGCGTGACGGTCCACACGGAGGACCGGGGCACCGCGTGCGTGCTGCGGGTCGAGAACACCGGGCAGCCCGTGCCGTCGGCCCTGGTACCGACCCTCACCGAACCCTTCCGGCGCGGCACGGATCGCGTACGCACCGAGGAGCACGCGGGGGTCGGGCTCGGCCTCGCGCTCGTGCACAGCATCGTCCGCGCCCACGACGGGACCCTCGACCTCGTTCCCCGCCCCGCCGGCGGCCTCGTCGTGACGGTCCGGCTTCCCGGGGCGGCAGAGGACGTCCTCGCGGCCACGGCGTCCTAGGGACGCGCGCGGCGGCGGGGGCGGCCCTGCCGTGGGCGGGCGGGTGCGCCCCTGCCGTGCGCGGGCGGCGGCGCTCCCTGCCGTGCGCCCCCGCCGCCGCGCGCGGACGCCCGTGTGAGGGGGTGCCGCCGAACGGGCATACTCCCCGCGCCACGCCCGCCCGCCGCCCCCACTCCGAGGCGGCATCGGCGCAGTGTCGAAGCCCGAGAGGGAGGAGTGCGCCGCCATGCCCGTGGAACGCCGGCTGCCCACCGAGGAGGCCAGGGAGCTGTTCGCCCTCGTCCGGGAGATCACGGCGCGCGAGATCGCGCCACGCGCCGCCGAGGAGGAGGCCGCCGGGCGGTTCCCCAGGGAGCTCTTCACGCTGCTCTCCGGCTCCGGGCTGCTCGGGCTCCCGTACGACTCCGCGTACGGCGGCGGCGACCAGCCGTACACCGTCTACCTCCAGGTCCTGGAGGAACTGGCCGCCGCCCGCCTCACCGTGGCCCTCGGGGTGAGCGTGCACAGCCTCTCCTGCCACGCCCTGGCCGCCTTCGGCACCGACGAGCAGCGGGCCGCCCACCTGCCCGGGATGCTCGGCGGCGGTCTCCTCGGCGCGTACTGCCTCTCCGAGCCGTCCTCGGGCTCCGACGCGGCCGCCCTGCGCACCCGCGCGGTCAGGGAGGGCGGCGACTGGGTCCTGGACGGTACGAAGGCGTGGATCACGCACGGGGGGATCGCCGACTTCTACACCGTCATGGCCCGCACCGGAGGCGAGGGGCCGAAGGGGATCACGGCGTTCCTGGTGCCCGGCGACGCGCCGGGGCTCGGCGCCGCCGCGCCCGAGCGCAAGATGGGGATGAAGGGCTCGCCCACGGCCCAGGTGCACCTCGACGGCGTGCGCGTGCCGGACGCGCGGCGGATCGGCGCGGAGGGCCAGGGCTTCACGATCGCCCTCGCCGCCCTGGACTCGGGGCGGCTCGGCATCGCGGCCTGTGCGGTGGGCCTGGCGCAGGCCGCACTGGACACCGCCCTCGGGTACGCGCGGGAGCGACGCCAGTTCGGTCGGCCCATCGCGGACTTCCAGGGCCTGCGCTTCCTGCTCGCCGACATGGCCACGCAGGTGGAGGCCGGCCGGGCCCTGTACCTGGAGGCGGCGCGGCTGCGCGACGAGGGCCGGCCGTTCGGCCGGCAGGCGGCGATGGCGAAGCTGTTCTGCTCGGACGCGGCGATGCGGGTGACGACGGACGCCGTGCAGGTGCTCGGCGGCTACGGCTACACCGCGGACTTCCCCGTCGAACGGTTTCTGCGCGAGGCGAAGATGCTGCAGATCGTCGAGGGCACCAATCAGATCCAGCGGGTGGTCATCGCACGTCACCTTGCCGGACCAGAGTCCCGCTGACCCGTACGGTCCGGTCGGCCCAGACCGGGCCGGCCGCGAGCCGGCTCCACTCCTGGTCGCGGTGGCCCGGCAGGGTCTTGCCGCGGCTGGCCCAGAGCCGGAGCACCGCCGAGTAGATGGGCGGGTCCGCCGGGTGGTGCGGCGCGGGAGCGGGCGTCGGCGTCGACACGGGGGACGGTACCGACGCGGGCGCCGGTACCGGGGCGGGGGTCGGAACCGCGGCCGGGACGGGGGTCGGCGCGGGGGACCGGACGCCCTGCTGAACCGATTCTTCAAAGTACGGCCCGGACTGCCTGTGCCGGCCGTATCCGCTGGGTGACGTATACAGCGTGGTCATGCCCGGCCCAACGCTCCGGCCCCGCCCCCGGTCACCGCCGAAGGGCGTCGAGCGGCAGTTCGACGCGTCCCCGGGGGCCGGCGACCGCCCCGGACCACTGCCTGTCCGCACCCCCCGTACTGCACGACTCTGGCCCCCGGCGCGGTTTCTGACGTACCGTCAACTCTCGCTCGCCGACCAGGAGGTCACACGTGTCAGACGACCGGCCCGTCCCGCTCGACGAATACCCGGTGCACCAGGCGCCGTTGTCCATGAAGCACCACGTCAGCGGCGACCGGAACGCCTACGACCGGTGCATCTTCCACGTCTTCGACCACCACGGGCGCGCCCTGCTCATCGCCGGACTCGGCGTCTATCCCAACGCCGGGGTGATCGACGCCTACGCGACCCTGCGCACCGGCGACCGGCTGCACGCCGTCCGCGCCTCCGACGCCCTCGGCGACGACCGCATGAACCTCTCCGTCGGCCCCCTGCGCATCACCGTCGACGAGCCCCTCCGACGGCTCGGCCTGCACTGCGCGCCCGACCCGGACGACCCCGACGGGCTGTCCTTCGACCTCGTCTGGACCGGGGACTTCCCCGCCGTCTGGGAGCCGCACCACACCCAGCGCCGCGGCGACCGGCTCACCCTGGAGGGCCGCCGCTTCGTGCAGGCCGGCCACGCCACCGGCACCATCCGGGCCGGCGGCGAGGAGTTCGCCGTCACCGCGGGGGAGTGGACCGGCACCCGCGACCGCAGCTGGGGAGTACGCCCGCTCCCGGGCGAAGAGCCGGGCCGTGCCGAGGAGTTCCGCCCCGAGGGCTTCCACTGGCTCTGGATCCCCATGCGCTTCGAGGACCGCTTCCTCATGGTGATCGCCCAGGAGGACGCCGACGGCTACCGCACCCTCAACGAGGCCCTGCTCGTACGGAACGGGCGGCGCGACACCCAGCTCGGCTGGCCCCGTACCGACATCACCTACCGCTCGGGCACCCGCGACCCCGAACGAGCCGTCGTGCACGTCACCGACCCGGCCGGCAAGCCCCTGGAGATCGGCGTCGAGATCCTCGCCTCCTCCCCGCTCGCCGTCGGCGCCGGATACCCGCCCGCCCCCGACTGGCAGCACGGCAGCTGGCAGGGCCGGAACTGGACCGACCGTCGCGTCCACGAGCTCTCCGACCCGGCCGCCCACCCCATGGTCGCCTACGGCGTCACCGACCACGCCGCCCGCTTCACCCTCGAAGGCCGCACCGGCTACGGCATCTTCGAGCACGGCTCCTTCGGCCGGCACGACCCCAGCGGCTTCGCCGACTACGCCGCCACCGCCCCCTGACCCGTCCCGAAGGCCAGGGCTCGGCCCGTCCGAGGAACCGAGTCCCGAGTGAAGAGGAGCGCCTCCATGGCCACCGCGCCCAGACCCCGCACCACCACCCGGGATCCCGAGGAGCTGGGCCGCCGGCTCACCGCCTGGCTCGACCGGCGGCTTCCCGGCGCCCGCGTCACCGGTCTCTCCGTCCCCGGCTCCAACGGCATGTCCAGCGAGACGCTGCTCTTCGACCTGGAGCACCCCGACGCCCCGGTCCGTGGCTGCGCGCTCCGGCTCGCCGCCGACCCCGCCGCGTACACCGTCTTCCCCGACTACGACATGGCGCGCCAGCACCGGGTGATGCGCCTGGTCGGCGAGCACACCGACGTCCCCGTGCCCCGGGTGCTCTGGCTGGAAGAGGACCCCGGGCCGCTCGGAGCGCCGTTCTTCGTGATGGCCCGGGCCGAGGGCCGGGTCCCGCCGGACGTCATGCCCTACACGTACGAGGGGAACTGGCTGCACGCCGCCGGCGACGCGGAACGGGCCGAACTGGAGGCCGCGTCCGTGGCCGTGCTCGCCCGGCTGCACGACCAGTTCCCCGCGAAGGAGGCGGAGTTCCTGATGCCGGCCGGCGTGGGCAGCCCGCTGCGCCGCCACGTCGACGCCCAACGCGCCTACTACGCCTGGGTGGTGGACGGGCTCGCCCCGTCACCGCTCATCGAGTCGGCCTTCGACTGGCTGGAGGCGCACTGGCCCGACGACGAGGGCCCGGCCGTCCTCAGCTGGGGCGACGCCCGAATCGGAAACATCGTCTACGAGGGATTCCGTCCCGTGGCCGTCCTCGACTGGGAGATGGCGTCCTTCGCCCCGCGCGAGGTCGACCTCGGCTGGACGGTCTATCTGCACCGCTTCTTCCAGGACCTCACGGTCGGCTTCGGCCAGCCCGGCCTGCCGGACTTCCTGCGCCGGGACGCCGTCGAGCGGCGCTACGCCGAACTCACCGGGCACACGCCCCGCGCCATGGAGTTCCACACCCTGTACGCGGCGCTGCGGCACGCGATCGTGATGCTCAGGATCGCGTACCGCCAGGCGTACTTCGGAGAGGTCCGGGTGCCGGCGAACGCCGAGGACGTCGACAGCCTGATCCTGCACCACGCCAGCCTCGCGGCGATGGTGCGCGGACGCTACTGGTGAACGGAGCCGGGTCGCGCGGCCCGAGGCCGCGCGACCTCAGGCCGCGCGGCGCAGCTGGGCCGGCTTGATGGGCCGCGAACCCGGGCCGCCCACGTGCGAGAAGGGCTGCGTACGCCAGTCCAGGCCCTGCGGGAGCGTCAGGAGCAGGGCCGTGTCCTGCTCCTGGGCCGCCAGGGTCTCGTCCGCCGGACGGGTCTCGGCGGCGGACCGGCCGGTGCCGGTGCAGACCGTCAGGACGAAGGGGTTCCACGGCGTCGGGCAGAGCGCGTGCTCCGGCAGGACGTCCTCGTCCGCCAGCAGTGCGATCGGCTGCTCGCAGTCCGGGCAGATCACCCGGTACATCTCAAAGGTGTCGTACGCGTCGAGCTCGTCGGACGTGTCGACGGAATCAACAGGCTCCTGCATGGAGATCTCCCCCTCGGACGGGTCGGCCGGATCTGAGTGGCCTCGACCACAGCAAGCAATTCCCATACGGCCCCCCGCATAACCGTGAGGTCCGGCCCGAGGCCTCGCAAAACCTGTGGCGTTCGTCACATGCCCGGCGCAGGTGCCCCGCAACTGCCCAAAGAGTGGGATAGGAGCCGGTCCTGACTGTGCCGCGGCCCCTCCGGGGCAATAGGGTCACCGCATGGAGGAGCTGGATCGTCAGATCGTCGAGTTGCTCGTCAAGGACGGGCGCATGAGCTACACCGACCTGGGCAAGGCCACCGGCCTGTCCACCTCGGCCGTGCATCAGCGCGTCCGCCGGCTCGAGCAGCGCGGCGTCATCCGCGGCTATGCCGCCGTCGTCGACCCGGAAGCCGTGGGCCTGCCGCTCACCGCCTTCATCTCGGTCAAACCCTTCGATCCCAGCGCCCCCGACGACACCCCCGACCGGCTCGCCGACATCCCCGAGATCGAGGCCTGCCACAGCGTCGCGGGCGAGGAGAACTACATCCTCAAGGTGCGCGTCGCCACCCCGCTCGAGCTGGAGCACCTGCTCAGCCGCATCCGCTCGCAGGCCCACGTCTCCAGCCGCACCACCGTCGTCCTGTCCACCCCGTACGAGGCCAGGCCCCCGCGCATCTAGGGGCGCGTCTTTCGGATCATGCCCCGCCCCGGCGCACGTCTCCGGTCCCACCACGCCCTAGCCTGGTGGGATGAGCGCGTACGAACACCGCACCGTGCTGCTGCGCGGTGGAGAAGTCCACAGCCCCGCCGACCCCTTCGCCACCGCCATGGTGGTGGAGCGCGGGCACGTCGCCTGGGTGGGCTCCGAGGGCGCGGCCGACGCCTTCGCCTCCGGCGTGGACGAGGTGGTGGACCTGGAGGGTGCGCTCGTCACCCCCGCGTTCGTCGACGCCCATGTGCACACCACCGCGACCGGGCTCGCACTGACCGGCCTCGACCTGTCGGCCGCCGCCTCGCTCGCCGAGGCGGCGGACCGGATCCGCGCGTACGCCGCCGCCCGGCCCGCCGACCGGATCCTCGTCGGTCACGGCTGGGACGCCGCCCGCTGGCCCGAGCGCCGCCCGCTGACCCGCGCCGAGCTCGACGAACTCACCGGCGGCCGCCCTCTCTACCTCACCCGGATCGACGTCCACTCGGCCGTCGTCACCACCGCGATGCTCGACCTCGTGCCGGGCATCCGCGAGCGCGACGGTTTCCACGACGGACAGCAGCCGCTCACCGGCGACGCCCACCACGCCGTCCGCGCCGCCGCCTACGCCGCGCTCTCCCCGCAGCAGCGCACCGAGGCCCAGCGCGCCGCCCGGCAGCACGCCGCCTCCCTCGGCATCGGCACCCTGCACGAGTGCGGCGGCCCCGAGATCTCCTCGGAGGACGACTTCACCGGTCTGCTGGACCTGGCCCGCAGCGAGCCCGGGCCCCGCGTCGTCGGCTACTGGGCCGATCTCGACATCGAACGGGCCCGCGCGCTCGGCGCCCTCGGCGCGGCCGGTGACCTGTTCGCCGACGGCTCGCTCGGCTCGCACACCGCCTGCCTCCACGAGCCGTACGCCGACCACTCCGGCGCAGGGGTCGCCCACCTCGACGCGGACGCCGTCGCCGCGCACGTGGTGGCCTGTACCGAGGCGGGCCTCCAGGCCGGTTTCCACGCCATCGGCGACGCCGCCGTCGACGCGGTCGTCGAGGGTGTCAGGACCGCCGCCGACAAGCTGGGCCTGGCCCGGATCCGGGCCGCCCGGCACCGGGTCGAGCACGCCGAGATGCTCAGCCCCGAGTCGATCGCCGCCTTCGCCGAGCTGGGCCTCACCGCCTCCGTGCAGCCGGCCTTCGACGCGTACTGGGGCGGCGAGGACGGCATGTACGCCGACCGCCTCGGTGCCGAGCGGGCGCGCGCCCTCAACCCGTACGCCGCCCTGCTGCGCGCGGGTGTGCCGCTCGCCTTCGGCTCCGACAGCCCCGTCACCCCCCTCGACCCCTGGGGGACCGTCCGCGCCGCCGCCTTCCACCGGACGCCCGAGCACCGGATCTCGGTCCGCGCCGCCTTCACCGCGCACACCCGGGGCGGCTGGCGCGCGGTCGGCCGCGACGACGCCGGCACCCTCGTGCCCGGCGCGCCGGCCGACTACGCGATCTGGCGCACCGGCGAACTGGTGGTCCAGGCGCCGGACGACCGGGTGGCCCGCTGGTCGACCGACCCCCGCTCCGGGACGCCCGGTCTGCCCGATCTGTCCCCCGGTAGCGAGCTTCCCGTATGCCTGCGGACCGTCGTCTTCGGACAAACGGTCTTCGTACGGCCGAACGAGTGACGTAGGACATTTCGCACCATCGCTTGATCCCGGTCCGGTTCCCCCGCGACCTGCGGATCTTCCCGGGTGACCTGGTGGAACGGTTCATCGCCGCAGGTCAAACGGGTGTTGACAGCGGACCGTCGGCGGCCGGTAGGTTCGGCGCGTCCACCAAGGACGTCCGACCGGTCGCAAACCTCCACGCAGGCACCGAACGCCGCCCGCGCCTCGGGGGCGAGGGAAGGTTTTTCCGGCGGAGGGTGCGACCCGGGTGGGGTCCCGGCGTTCAGTAGACAACGGCCTCGGTCGATCCGCAGCCAGCGGATCCCGGGTCGGCCCGAAGGACGCCGGGCCCCGATCCCGCACCTCGTGCGCGGGGCTCGCTATGGTGGGGGCTCGCGTATGTATCCGAAGGGGCAGTAGTGAACGACGGTGGCCAGAGGCGTTACGGCCCGCTCGGCAAGGCCTTGGTGATCATCCCGACCTACAACGAGGCGGAGAACATCAAGCCGATCGTCTCGCGCGTACGGGAGGCGGTGCCCGAGGCGCACGTTCTCGTCGCCGACGACAACAGCCCCGACGGCACGGGGAAGTTCGCCGACGAGATCGCCGCAGAGGACGATCACGTCCACGTGCTGCATCGCAAGGGCAAGGAAGGGCTCGGCGCCGCCTACCTGGCCGGCTTCCGATGGGGCATGGACCACGGCTACGGCGTCCTCGTCGAGATGGACGCCGACGGCTCCCACCAGCCCGAGGAGCTGCCCCGGCTGCTCACCGCCCTCAAGGGCGCGGACCTGGTGCTCGGCTCCCGCTGGGTGCCCGGCGGCCGGATCGTGAACTGGCCCAAGTCCCGCGAGTTCATCTCCCGCGGCGGCAGCCTGTACTCGCGCCTCATG
Organism: Streptomyces sp. NPDC053431; assembly: GCF_044544925.1. Lineage (NCBI taxonomy): Bacteria > Bacillati > Actinomycetota > Actinomycetes > Kitasatosporales > Streptomycetaceae > Streptomyces > Streptomyces sp. NPDC053431. The sequence continues at coordinate 13,796 of NZ_JBITXX010000025.1, forward strand.
CTCGACGTCCCGATCCGTGACGTCACCGGCGGCTACCGGGCCTTCCGCAAGGAGACCCTGGAGGGGCTCGGCCTCGACGAGGTCGCCTCCGCCGGCTACTGCTTCCAGGTCGACCTGGCCCGTCGGGCCGTCGCCGCCGGCTTCCACGTCGTCGAGGTGCCCATCACCTTCGTCGAGCGCGAGATCGGCGACTCCAAGATGAGCCGCGACATCCTCGTCGAGGCGCTGTGGCGGGTCACCGGCTGGGGCCTCTCCGCGCGTGCCCGGAAGGTCGGCAAGCTGCTCGGCCGCACGTCCGCCTGACCCCCCGCGCACGTCCGCCTGACCCCCGGCCCGCGGGCCCGTCGTACTGATGTCTCCTTTACGACGTTCCTGCGGGCCGCCAGGCACACTGGGGTGCATGACGACCGGCGCATCGCCCTCCCTCGCCCCTCGGCGCTCCCGCGCGCGAACGCTTCTGCCGCTGGGCCTCGCCGCCTGGCTGGTCCTAGAGATCTGGCTGCTCACCGTCGTGGCGAACGCGGTGGGCGGTTTCACCGTGTTCCTGCTGCTGCTCGCCGGCGCCGTGCTCGGCGCCGGCGTGATCAAGCGCGCCGGCCGCCGGGCCTTCGCCAACCTCACCGGAACGTTCCAGCGCGCCCAGGAGGCCGCCCGGCGCGGCGAGGCGCCCACGGCGGCCGACCGGGCCGGCGCGGAGGACCGCAACGGCTTTCTGATGCTCGGCGGCCTCCTCCTGATGCTCCCCGGTCTGCTCTCCGACGCGGCCGGTCTCCTGCTGCTGATCCCGCGGGTCCGCACGCTCGCCGGGACGTACGCGGAGCGGGCGATGGAGCGCCGGATGAACGCCGCGCGGCCCGGAAGCCTCCAGGACGCCTTCCAGCAGGCCCGCATCTACCGCCCGGACGGGAAGGTCGTCCAGGGCGAGGTCATCCGCGAGGACGCCCCCCAGGGCCCGCGACACCCCGACGCGCCCCGCCCGCCCCTGACCCCCTGAACCACCACCGCCCCGAAAACGCCCTCCGGCGCGGCCGCCATGGCCGCGCCGGAGGGCGTTTTCGGGGCGGCTGCCGTGCCGGGAGGGAGTGACCTGGGGAGCCGTCGAAGCCGCGCGGGAACGGCACGCGTGACCGCCGGGGCGGCCGGGTGCAGTCCGTCCGTCCCGCCCGTCCCGTCCGGCGGGGCGCCGGCATCGCGGACGCCTCGGCCCCCGGCCGCGCGCGACCGCGGGGTCGCCGAGCACGTGCGAACGCCGCGGGGCCCGGTACACGACGTCGTGTACCGGGCCCCGCGGCGTTGCTCGCTCAGGCCGTGCGGCCGTCCGTCAGGCGGACTTGCGGCTGTCGCGCGGATGCACGGCGATGTTCATGGCGCCGGAGCGCAGGACGGCCAGCCGCTCGGCCAGCACCTCCTCCAGCTCCTCGCGGGTACGCCGCTCCATGAGCATGTCCCAGTGCGTACGCGCAGGCTTGCCCTTCTTCTCCTCGGGGCCGTCCCCGTCCACCAGGAGTGCCTGGCTTCCGCAGACCTTGCACTCCCACTCCGGCGGAATCTCCGCCTCGACCGAGAAGGGCATCTCGAAACGATGCCCCTTCTCGCATGCGTACTCCACCGCCTGGCGCGGGGCCAGATCGATGCCGCGGTCGGTCTCGTAGCTGGTCACCACGAGGCGCGTGCCGCGAAGAGCTCGCTCACTCATGAATCGTGCCTCCCGGGCTTGTCGCCCACAGGACAGGTGTCGCTGTCGTCGTCATCCGGTCAACGTCCGGTCGGCGGTAAAGATTCCCGTTCCGGGTCATGCGTCGCCCGTCGTGCCGCCCCTTGTTCTACCCACCAGTGCCCGTTTTGTCACATCTGGCAGTAGATGTCACTCAACGTTTTCACCAAGTCAGCACGCAGTAACGGTCCGCCTGGCAGGCCAAACGCGTACACTACCGCCCTTTCACTCCCGCGTCTAAATTCGGTCGGGCACGGGGTTGCCCGCCGCGGCCACGGCCCGGCGTACCGGGACCCTGGCGAGCAGGACGAATCCGACAGCGAAGAAGATCACCAGAGAGATGATGGCATCTCGATAGCTCCCGGTCAGCTGATACGCGAGACCGAACACCAACGGCCCCAGCCAGCTCAGCCCCCGGTCGCTCATCTCGTAGGCGGAGAAGTACTCCGCCTCCTTGCCGCGCGGCACCAGATGTGAGAAAAGCGACCGCGACAGCGCCTGGCTGCCGCCCAGGACCAGACCGATCGCCGCCGCCAGACAGTAGAAGAAGACGGGCGCGTCGGCCGGCAGGAAGTAGCCGGCCAGCAGGATCCCCGTCCATACGGCGAGGGAGCCCAGGATCGTTCGCTTGGCGCCGTACGACCGTGCCATCCGGCCCATGCCCAGCGCGCCGGCGACGGCCAGGACCTGCACCAGGAGCACCGCCGTGATCAGCGTCGTCTGGTCGAGGCCCAGTTCCTCGGAGCCGAACACCGAGGCCTGCGAGATCACCGTCTGCACGCCGTCGTTGTAGATGAGGTACGCGAGCAGGAAGGACAGCGTCAGCGGATGGCGGCGCATGTCCCGCAGCGTGGCGACCAGCTGCTTCCAGCCGCTGCCCACCGCGCCCTCGCCGTGCGCGCGGTCGATCCGCCGGTCCCGCAGCCGCCGCAGCGGCACCAGCGTGAAGGCGCCCCACCACAGGCCGGCCGAGGCGAGGCAGATCCGGACCGCCATGCCCTCCGAGAGGCCGAAGGAGTCGTGGCCCGAGTACAGGACCAGGTTGAGGACAAGCACCAGCGCACCCGAGGTGTATCCGAAGGCCCAGCCGCGCGAGGAGACCGTGTCCCGCTCCTCGGGCTCGGAGATCTGCGGCAGGTACGCGTTGTAGAGCACCATCGACACCGACAGCGACGCGTTCGCCACGATCAGCAGGAACGCCCCGAGGAGATAGCGCTCCCCGCCCAGGAAGAACATCGCGGCCGTCGCCGTCGCGCCCACGTACGCCGCGGCCGCGAGGAGCGGCTTCTTCCGGCCCGTGCGGTCCGCCGCCGCGCCCACCAGGGGCATCGCGAGCACCGCGACGACGATCGAGACCGATACGGCGTACGCGAAGAGGGAGCCGGCCCGTACCGGTATGCCCAGCGGGTGCACGAAGCCCTCGGCGTCCGCCGCCGCCTTCGCGACCGAGGTCAGGTACGGCCCCAGGAACACGGTCAGGACGCTCGTCGAGTAGACCGAGCACGCGAAGTCGTAGAAGTACCAGCCTCGCTGTTCGCGCCGGCGTTCGGCCGGGTCGGCGGTCCGGCCGTGCGGATCGGTGGTCTCGGCAGTCACGCGCGCGCCCCCTCGTTCGTCCCCGATGACGGGACGCGCGCGCGGGTTCCGGCCCTTCAGGACCAGACTCCCCGCTCGGTCATGACCTCGCGCAGCGTCTCCAGATGATCGGTCATGATGCCATCCACCCCCAGGTCGAGGAGAGAGTTCATCCGTGCCCGGTCGTTCACGGTCCACACGTGGACCTGGAGGCCACGGGCGTGCGCCTCGCGCACGAAGCGCCGGTCCACCACGGTGATGCCGCCCTGGCGCTCCGGGACCTGGGCGGCGACCGCGCCGGCGCGCAGCGCCGCCGGTATGCCGAGCGAGCGCAGCCGCAGCCCCAGGACGCCGGTCACCCCGTACGAGGTGGCCAGCCGCAGCCCGGCGATCTTCTGGGCGCGGGCGATCCGGGACTCGGTGAAGGAGCTCACGCACACCCGGTCCCAGGCGCGGGCCTTGCGGATCAGGTCGAGCAGCGGCATCAGCGCCGACTCGGTCTTGAGGTCCACGTTCCAGCGGGCCTCCGGGAACTCCTCCAGGAGGTCGTGGAAGAGCGGCAGCGGCTCCTTGCCGGCCACCCGGGCCTCCCGGACCGCCGCCCACGGCAGGTCCCGGATCCGGCCCACGGTGTCCGTGACCCGGTCCAGCGTCGCGTCGTGGAAGGCGACGAGCCGGCCGTCCGCCGTCGTGTGGACATCGGTCTCGAAGTACCGGTAGCCGGCCGCGGCGGCCTGCCGGAAGGCGGCCGCGGTGTTCTCCAGGCCGTCCGCCGTGCCGCCGCGGTGGGCGAAGGGGATGGGGGCCGGGTGGTCGAGATAGGGGTGGGGTACGCGCGTCACGGCCGCAGTATGGCCTGATCAGGTGTCGGGAAGGCAACGGGTCCGGATCCAGGATCCGGAATCCGGCGGATCCTGCAGAGGGGCCCGCGGACCGTGGGGAGGGGCCCGCGGATTCTGGGGAAGGGGCACGCGGATCCTGGATCCTGGATCCGATCCGCGTACGTGCGGGACGCCCCGCGATCCCCCTACGGCACCTGCGCCCCCGGGCTACGGGCACCTGCTTCCCCGGGCTACGGCACCTGCGCCCCCGGGACCGCAGCCTCCGCCCCCGGGACCGCAGCCTCCGCCACCGGGCCCGCAGCCTCCGCCACCGCCACCGCCTCCGCCTCCGGCATCTCCGTCCGCGGCATCTCCGTCCCCGGCGCCTCGGCCTCCCGCTCCTCCCGCTCCGGCACCGCGAACCACCGCAGGAAGAACTGCGCCAGCGGTCCGATCGCCAGGGCGTAGAGCACCGTGCCGACGCCCACCGAGCCGCCGAGCAGGAAGCCGGTGGCGACCACGGCGATCTCGATCGCCGTGCGGACCAGCCGGATCGAGCGGCCGGTGAGCCGGTGCAGACCGGTCATCAGGCCGTCGCGCGGGCCCGGCCCGAAGCGGGCCGCGATGTAGAGGCCGGTCGCGACGCCGTTGAGCACGATCCCGAGCACCAGCAGCGCGATCCCGGCCGGGAGGCCGTCCGTCTCCGGGACGAGGGCCAGGGTGCCGTCCATGGCGAGGCCGATGACGAAGACGTTGGAGACGGTGCCGAGGCCCGGTCGCTGCCGGATGGGGATCCACAGCAGGAGCACGATCGCCCCCACGACGATCGACACCACGCCGATGCTCAGCCCGGTCCGCTCGGCGAGCCCCTGGTGCAGCACGCCCCAGGGCTCCAGACCGAGCCCGCCGCGCACGAGCAGCGCCGAGCTGGTCCCGTACAGCGCGAGACCGACGTAGAGCTGGACGAGTCGGCGGGTCAGATGCCGGCCGCGGAGACCGGAGGCGATGGACAAAGGACTGCCCCCCTGGGAGACGACCCGGTGTGTGACGACCGGAGTGGTGGTGGTGGACTGGCTCATGACACTCTGTGGCGGGGGGCAACATGCCAACCATGGCCAATTCGCGGAAGGTGGACTGATTTCCATGGCCCAGTGGACCTCGGCCGTGGGGCCTGCTCAGCTCGCCCGGCAGCTCAAGGCGCAGCAGCCCCGGCCCGCCGCGCCCGGCGCCCGCAAGCCGCCCGCGTACCGCGCCCTCGCGGACGGCATCCGGCTGCTCGTCCTGGAGGGCCGGGTCCCGGTCGCCGCCCGGCTGCCCGCCGAGCGCGAACTGGCCCTCGCCCTCACCGTGAGCCGTACCACCGTCGCCGCCGCCTACGAGGCGCTGCGCACCGAGGGCTTCCTCGAGTCCCGGCGCGGCGCCGGCAGCTGGACCGCCGTCCCGGCCGGCAACCCGCTGCCCGCGCGCGGTCTCGAACCGCTGCCCCCCGAGTCGCTCGGCTCGATGATCGACCTGGGCTGCGCGGCGCTGCCCGCGCCCGAGCCCTGGCTCACCCGGTCCATCCAGGGCGCCCTGGAGGAGCTGCCGCCGTACGCCCACACCCACGGCGACTACCCGGCCGGCCTGCCCGCGCTGCGGCAGATGCTCGCCGACCGCTACACCGAGCGCGGCATCCCCACCATGCCCGAGCAGATCATGGTCACCACCGGGGCCATGGGCGCGATCGACGCGATCTGCCACCTCTTCGCGGGCCGCGGCGAGCGGATCGCCGTCGAGTCCCCCTCGTACGCCAACATCCTCCAGCTCATGCGGGAGGCCGGCGCCCGGCTCGTCCCCGTCGCCATGGCCGAGGGGCTCCGCGGCTGGGACGTCGCCCGCTGGCGCCAGGTGCTGCGCGACGCCGCCCCCCGCCTCGCGTACGTCGTCGCCGACTTCCACAACCCCACCGGCGCCCTCGCCGACGAGGACCAGCGGCGGCAGCTCGTGGAGGCGGCCCGCTCGGCCGGCACGGTGCTCGTCGTCGACGAGACGATGACCGAGCTGTTCCTCGACGACGACCTGGAGATGCCCCGGCGGGTCTGCGCCTTCGACCCGGCCGGCGCCACCGTCATCACGGTCGGTTCGGCGAGCAAGGCGTTCTGGGCGGGCATGCGGATCGGCTGGGTTCGGGCCGCGCCCGACGTGATCCGCTCCCTGGTGGCCGCCCGCGCCTACGCGGACCTCGGCACCCCCGTCCTGGAGCAGCTCGGCGTGAACTGGCTGATGCGCACCGGCGGCTGGGAGGAGGCCGTCGGTCTGCGCCGCGGCCAGGCCCGCGAGAACCGTGACGCCATCGTGGCCGCCGTCCGCAGGGAGCTGCCCGACTGGGAGTTCGAGGTGCCGCGCGGCGGTCTCACCCTCTGGGTGCGCACCGGCGGCCTGTCCGGCTCGCGCCTGGCCGAGGTCGGCGAGCGGGTCGGCGTCCGCGTCCCCTCCGGCCCCCGCTTCGGCGTGGACGGCGCCTTCGAGGGATATGTCCGGCTGCCCTTCACCGTCGGCGGCCCGGTCGCCGACGAGGCCGCCGCCCGGCTGGCCGCCGCCGCCCGCCTGGTGGAGTCGGGCGCGGGCTCCGGGGGGGCGCCCCCCCGCCCGTGCGGGCCCCACCCGCGGGGTCCCGCGGGCAGTTCCGCGGGGGGTCCCGCAGCCCGCGCCCCGGGGCGGGGGCGCCCCCCCGGGGGGGGGGGGGCCCCCCTCTCCTGTACGAGCGGCGCCTGCTCGGTCGTGCGTACGGCGCGGACTCAGCCCTCCGCCGGGACGGGGGAGGGGAACGCGGAGGCGCCCGGCTCCTTGCGCAGGGTCGGGGCCGTGTCCGTCTCCAGGTCCGGCTCGGGGGCGGAGCCGGGCACTGTCTCGATGGCCGCGGCCGTCGCCGTACGGCGCTCCGGCAGCAGCTCCAGGACCGCCTGGCGGTGTGCCTCGGTGGTCGCGTCGTCGTACGGGTCGGGGGTCGCCGGCACCTGCAGGCGGAGCACCGGTCCGCCGCCGAGCCGCGCGTAGCCCCGGCCGGGCGGGACGTCGGGCACCGGGGTGGTGTGCGGTCCGGCGCCCAGGACGGCGGCGATGTGCTCCGGCGCGGCGGGCCCGAGCACGACCCGGGCGCGGGTGTGGCTCCGTACCGTCTCGCCGAGCGCCTCCAGGCTGTCGAACTGCTCCGCCACCACGACCGTCACCTGGGCGGCGCGCCCGTGCCGCAGCGGCACCTGGAGCAGGTCCTGGGGGTCGGGCCGGCCCGCGGCGGCGGCCAGGTGCCCGAGGACGCTCGGCCGGTCGAGCAGGATCCACAGCGGGCGGCGGGTGTCCTCGGGCGCCGCGTGACCGGCCTGGCGGGCTCGGTTCGCGGCGATCAGGCGTCGCTCGGTCTCGTGCGTGGCCCATTCCAGGCTGGCGAGCGCGCCCGACAGCCCGGACTCGACGGCGAGCACGCCGGCCCGGCCGACGAGGCACGCGTACTCGCCGGTGCCGCTGCCCTCGACCACGAGGACGTCGCCGTGAGGCAGCGCCTGGAGCGCGATGGAGCGCAGCAGGGAGGTGGTGCCGCTGCCGGGCTGGCCGACGGCGAGCAGGTGCGGCTCGGTCGAGCGGGGGCCGGTGCGCCAGACGACGGCCGGGGCGTCCTCGGTGCCGTCGGAGGCCTGCACCGGCACGGTCCGCTGCACCGCATCGGCGTCGGTGAAGCCGAGCACGGTCTCCCCGGGCACGGTGACGAAGCGCTGGGCGGCGATGGTGGTGGGCAGCGCCGGCAGCACACGCAGGGTGAGCTGGTTGCCCTCCTCGTCCCAGTCGAAGAGGTATTCGCGGCCGCGGCCCGACTTGGCGTGCAGCAGCTGCTCGATCCGGGCCCGGGCGGCCGGTTCGCCGTCGGTGAAGTACGGGGGATAGGAGATCCGCAGCCGGGTCAGCCGGCCGTCCTCGTCGAAGGCGTAGTCCGAGAAGGCCGTGCCCCAGTCGCCGCCGTGGGCGAAGAGCGGCTCGGGGTCCTCCGGGAGCGACAGATACGGCACGAGCGCCTCGTAGAGGCCCTTGAGCCGGGCGATCTCCGCGTCGTCGGGCCCGGTCTTGACGACCGGGCGCTCCCGCCCCTGCCAGGCGGCCGCGCCCATCACCGCGACGAGCGCGAGGAGCGGGCCGTACGGCACGAGGGCGACGACCAGGACGCAGGCCGCGACCAGGAACAGCGTGGGACCACGCCGTTCCTTGGGGGTCGCGGCCCACCTGGCACGCGCGATCGCGGCCAGTCTCCGCAGACCACGGGAGATGGTGATCAGCGGATGGAGCACGTCGGTGGCGCTGTCGGCGGCCGTGCGCGCGATCTCTCGGCTGCGAGCGATCTGGGCGCTGCCGCTGCTCAGAATGCGGGGGAGTGGTCGCCGGGCCACGTCGTACTCCTGGAGTGGTGGAAGGGGTGGAGAGAGGTCAGAACTTGATCCCGCCCAAGAGGCTGGCGAGGCTCTGGCCTCCGGCGGTGATGCTGGGGGCGATCGCGGTGCCCGCCAGGTAGAAGCCGAAGAGCGCCGAGACGAGCGCGTGCGAGACCTTGAGTCCGTCCTTCTTGAAGAACAAGAAGCAGACGATGCCGAGAAGGACGACCACAGAGAAGGACAGGATCATGAGGTGTTCTCCTGGTTGAGGGGACAGTCACCTTGAGTCCTTCCAGGTTCACAGCAAGTATCTATGTGACTAAAGGTGCATATGGGTGAATCGCTGGCGATTTCACTTGACCGGCGGACGTCGACCCGTTCTCCGGGTGGCGAAACCCGCCGGGTGCGGTAGTGCACCGGCTCCCCGGCGCGAGCTGCGGTGATCCTTGCCGCGGACGCGCCCCCTCATGTCGCCCGACGGGCAGTACCCTGTCGATTCACTCGTACGGCCGCGCTCGGCGTGCGGGGACGAGCACGAAGGGTGGTTGTGAACGATGAGCGAGAACGAGACCCCGGACCCCGAGGTCGTCGAGCTGGCCTCCAAGGTCTTCGACCTGGCGCGCGCCGGCGACGCGGCGACCCTGGCCGCCTACCTCGACGCCGGTGTCCCGGCGAACCTCTGCAACGAGAAGGGCGACTCGCTCGTCATGCTCGCCGCCTACCACGGCCACGCCGCGGCGGTCACCGCCCTGCTGACCCACGGCGCCGACGCCGACCGCGCCAACGACCGCGGCCAGACCCCGCTCGCCGGTGCCGTCTTCAAGGGCGAGGACGCCGTGGTCCGCGCCCTCCTCGCCGGCGGGGCGAATCCGGAAGCCGGAACTCCGTCCGCCGTGGATACCGCGCGGATGTTTGGGAAGACGGAACTCCTGGACCTGTTCGGAGTTCGGTGAACGAGGCCGGTGAACACCGGCTGAACCCCAGGTGAGACGGCGCCGTAAATGTGGTCGCGGTGGCGAAATGGGTGGGTCATCATGACGTCGGGCCCGCAGGGGGCCACCGACGAGAGGCAGAGGAAGATGGTCACTGGCAAGCGCAGGACGACGACGGGCGGCCCGACATGTTGCCGCACGGCCTAGGCAAACAGCCTGACCCGGTTCATCCCGGACTCCCCCCGGTCGTGTCGACAGCTTGATGTGAGGCGTCTTCCCATGTTCGATCCAGTCATAGCGCCGAGCGGCACCCTGCTCGGTCTGCTGCAGAGGGGCCGCGGCGACGGCACCCTCCACGCGCTCGCCGCGCCACGTGCCGAGGCCCTCGCGGCCCTCAACCACTGCGTTCTCGACGACCCCCGCCACGACTGGCAGGTCGAGAACCGCTCCCTTTACTACGCACGGCTCTACCTGGACCTCCACGGAGGTCTGGAGGAGATCGAGGCGCACCTCTTCGGAGCCGAGGACCACCTCGACACCGAGGAGTCCAGGACCGGGCTCGCGCTCGCCGTCCTCGGTCACCTCGCCTCCTACGGACGCCAGGACGCCCTGTTGCTCCTGCGGCGCTACGCCGCCACCGGGGCCAACTGGGCCTGGGCCCTCGACGAGCTCGCCCTCCGCGACGACGACGCGGGCCTGCGCGCCCTCGCCGGTCCGGTCCTCGCCCGCTTCCCGGCCACCGCCGAGGGCGAGGCCGAGCTCGCCGCCGCCGTCCGGGACGCCTTCGAGCCGCGACCCTGGCGCCTGTGGGCCGAGGACCCCAGGGAGTCCGTCGGCGCCCGGATCAAGGCCGCCGGCGAACAGGGCTCCTTCGACCGCTGGCAGCGTCAGCTCCGCCCCACCGGTCCCCGGCCCGGCTGGAGCGTCCAGGCCGTCCTCGACTGGGCCCAGGAGGGCCACGAGCGCGGCGCCGAACTGCACGGGCCCGCCGCCCGCTGCCTGGTCGCCGTCGCCGGACCCGACGACCGCGACACCATCCTCGGCGCCGCCCGCGGCGGCCCCGACGGCGCCCGCTGCGCCGCCCTGCACTACCTCGCCGAGGCACAGGACCCCGCCGTCCTCGACCTCGTCGAACTCGCCGTCGGCGACGGCTCCCGCACGGTCGCCGACGCCGCCGTGGCCGCCTACCAGCGCATGAGCGGCGAAGCCGCCGTCGACCGCGCCCGCGGCTGGATCCACCGCCCGGACGCGCTCGGCGCGGCCGCGGCCGGCACGCTCGCCTTCCGCGGCGGCCCCCAGGACTCCCCCCTCGTCCTCGGTGCCCTCCGCGAGACGGTCCGGGCCCAGGGCCCCGACGCCCCCGCCCTCTACCCCCTCGTCGACGGCGCCGGACGCCTCGGCATCGTCTGCGCCGCCCCGGTGCTGCGCCACGTCTACCGCGAGACCGCCTCCTCCCAGCTCCGCGGCCGCACCGCCCGCGCCCTCGCCGCCACCGACGCCGGCTTCGCGACCGGATTCGCCGTCGAGTGCCTGTGGGACTGCGAGGAGACCACCCGCGAGCTCGCCGCGCTGCACGCCGAGACGGGTGACGTGCGCGTCGCGGAGCGCCTGCGCCGGCTCGCCGCCGACCCCGCCGAGGAGGCGGAGGTCCAGACGGCCGTGCGCAATCGGATAGGGCCGGACCTCGACCTGCAGGTGTGAGGCCGGACGCGTGACGGGCGATCGCCCGGATCGCGAGATCGGGTGAGTGGTCGACCGGGTGAGTGGGTGAGTGCGGGCGGCCGACCTGGCCGCCCGCGCCCCCGCCCCCGCTCTCTTGCCTAAGCGCGGGGCAGGCCGCCCGGGGGAAGTGCTCATGGGACGTTCCCCGGGTGTCCAGATCCACTTTGACGGGGACACGCCGGGTCCGAGGACAACACGGGTATGCGTGTCGTCATCGTCACCGAGTCCTTCCCGCCCGACGTCAACGGTGTGGCGCACTGCGCCCTGCAGACCGCCCGCCACCTCGTCCGCCGCGGCCACCACCCCCTCGTCGTGGCCCCCGCGGTCCCCGCCGCCGCCCTGAGCCCGGACGCCGACGCGCCCTGCCCCGTCGTCCGCGTCCCCTCCCTGCCGCTCCCCGGCTACCCCCAGGTGCGGGTCGCCCTGCCCAGCCGGCGGGTCGCCGCCGCCATCGCCGCGCACCGGGCCGACATCGTCCACCTGGCGAGCCCCTTCGTCCTCGGCGTGCGCGGCATGACCGCCGCCACCCGGCTCGGGCTCCCCGCCGTCGCGGTCTACCAGACCGACCTCGCCGGATACGCCCGCACCTACCTCAACGCCGGCGAGTCCGCGGCCTGGCGCCGGCTGCGCGCCGTGCACGGCGCCGCCGACCGCACCCTCGCGCCGTCCACCGCGGCCGTCCGCGACCTGGAGGCGCACGGGATCGGACGCGTACGGCTCTGGCGGCGCGGCGTCGACACCGACCGCTTCCGCCCGGAGCTCCGCGACGAGCGCCTGCGCCGCGAACTCGCGCCCGGCGGCGAGACGATCGTCGGCTACGTGGGCCGGCTCGCCCCCGAGAAGCGCGTCGACCTGCTCGCCCGGGCGTGCCGGCTGCCCGGCGTACGGGTCGTGGTCGTCGGCGACGGACCCAGCGGGCCGGGCCTGCGGGACGCGCTGCCCGGGGCCGTCTTCCTCGGCCGCCGTACCGGGACCGACCTCGCCCGGATCTTCGCCTCGCTCGACGTGTTCGCCCACACCGGGCCGTACGAGACCTTCTGCCAGACCGTCCAGGAGGCCATGGCGAGCGGCGTCCCCGTGATCGCCCCCGCCGCCGGCGGGCCGCTCGACCTGGTCACGCACCGCCGCAGCGGGCTCCTCGTGCCGCCCGAGGACCCGGAGGCGCTGTGCGACGCCGTCGCCTCCCTGGCGGCCGCGCCCGCCCTGCGGGCCGCTTACGGCGCGGCGGGACGGGCGGCCGTCGAACGCCGCACCTGGCAGGCCGTCGGGGACGAACTCGTCGGCCACTACCGCGAGGTGCTGCGCGAGCGGACGGCGGTGGCCGCGTGACAGGGACCGAAGGCACCGCCGGGAACGCCGGAGTCGGAGGCGCCGCCGGCACCGCCGGGACCGGAGGCACCATCGGCACCGCTGGCACCGCCGGGACGGCTGGCACTGTCGGCGCCGCTGGCACCGCCGGGACCGCTGGCACCCTCGGCACCGCCGGCACCGCCGGCCCCACGGGCCCCCTGCGGATCGTCCGGCTCGCCAACTTCGTCACCCCGACCTCCGGCGGACTGCGCACCGCCCTCGACCAGCTGGGCCGCGGCTACCGCGCCGCCGGCCACGAACCGGTCCTCGTCGTCCCCGGCGCCGCGGCGAGCGACCGGGAGACCGAGCAGGGCCGGGTGATCACCCTGCCCGGCCCCGAACTCCCCGGCACCGGGGGCTACCGCGTCCTCGCCGACCGGCGCGGCCTGCGCCGCCTCCTGGAGGAGCTCGCCCCCGACCGCCTGGAGGTCTCCGACCGCACCACACTGCGCTGGACAGGGGAGTGGGCGCGCCGGGCCCGGGTGCCGTCCGTGATGGTCTCCCACGAGACCGCCGACGGGGTGCTGCGCACCTGGGGGGTGCCGGGCGCGTTCGCCGGACGGGCCGCCGACCGGCTCAACCGCCGCACCGCGTGGGCCTATTCGAGGATCGTGTGTACGACGGAATGGGCCGAGCGGGAGTTCGTACGGATCGGGGCGCGCAATGTCGTACGGGCCCCGCTGGGCGTCGACCTGAGCCGCTGCCGGCCCGGGCGGCGCAGCACCGTGCTGCGGGCCCGGTACGCGGCCGGCGAGCGGGTGCTGCTCGTCATGTGCTCCCGGCTCTCCGTCGAGAAGCGCCCCGGCACCGCCCTCGACGCCCTCGCGGTGCTGCGCGCCCACGGGGTGCGGGCCGCGCTCGTCGTGGCCGGGGACGGGCCGCTGCGGGGCGCCCTGGAGCGGCGCGCGCGGGACCAGCGGCTCCCGGTGCGCTTCCTCGGTCATGTGGCCGACCGTGAGGCGCTCGCCGACCTCCAGGCGGCGGCCGACGCGTGCCTGGCGCCGGGGCCCGCGGAGACCTTCGGCCTCGCGGCCCTCGAAGCGCTCGCCTGCGGCACGCCCGTCGTGTGCAGCGCCTCTTCCGCGCTCCCCGAGGTCGTCGCGGACGCGGGCGCCTGCGCCGCCGACGACCCCGGCTCCTTCGCCCGGGCCGTACGCACCCTCCTCGACCGGGACGAGGCCCAGCGCCGTGCCACCGCCCGCGCCCGCGCCGAGCTCTTCTCCTGGTCCCGCGCGACCGCCGCCTTCCTCGCGGCCCACGACGCCACGCCGTCGGCCGCCGACGCCGGCACACTCCTGGAGGCCCGCCGATGACCCCCGGCCGGCCCCGACTCGCCGCCCCGTCGCCCACCAGGACGCCCGCCGCGACCGCTGCCGCGACCGCGAGGGCGTCCGCCGCCGCGAGGGCTGCCGGAACCGCGACGGCTTCCGCCGCCGTTCCGGCTTCCGCCCCTGACACCCCGGCCCCGACCACCGCTGCCCCGATCACCGCCGCCCCGGCCACTGTCGCGCCTGCCGCCGTCACCACAGCTGCCGCCGTCACCACAGCTGCCGGCGGCGCCCCGGCTGCCGGTCGCGCCCCGGCCGTCGCCTCCGCCCCGGCCACCGAGCCGGCCCCGGCCACCGACCCCGCCCTTGCCGCCGCGCCCGGCCCGGTCGCCATGCCGGCCTCGGCCGCCCCACCCGCCCCGCCCGCCACCCCCGCCCCAGCCATGCGTCCCGCCTCCGTGTCCCCCTCGTCCGTCGTTCGGTTCGTCGTGCTCGGCGACTCGCTGAGTGAGGGGGTCGGGGACCGGGTCGGGGAGGGGTGGCGGGGGTGGGCCGCGTTGCTCGCCGAGGGGCTGCGACCCGGTGGCGAAGGGCTCGCGTTCACCAATCTCGCCGTCAGCGGCGCGCAGAGCCGGGACGTGGCCGAGACCCAGCTGCCCGCGGCGCTGGCGCTGCGGCCCCAGCTCGCCTCCGTCGTCGTCGGCGTCAACGACACGCTGCGCCGCACCTTCGCCATCGGGCCGTTCGCCCGCCGCCTGGACCGGGTCTGCGCGGAACTCACCGCCGCCGGGTCCGTGCTGCTCACCGCCTGTCTGCCCGACCCGGGGCGGATGCTCGGGCTGCCCGCGCCGCTCGCGCGGCCGCTGGCCCGGCGGCAGCGGGCCGTCAACGCCGTCGTGCACGCCCTGTCCACCCGTTACGGCGCCGTCCACCTCCACCTCGCCGACCCCGCCTGGACGGCCGACCGGTCCCTGTGGAGCGCCGACCGGCTGCACCCCGGAGAACGCGGCCACCGCGCCCTCGCGGTCGCCTTCCACCGGCTCCTCCGGGACCGGGGCCTCGCCCACGGCACGCCCCCTTCCCCGGACCCCGAGCAGCCGGCGCCGACCCGCGCCGACGCCCTGCTGTGGCTCGCCACCGCCGGGACCGCCTGGGTGGTGCGCCGCTGTGGCGACCTGCTGCCCCAGCTGCTCCTGCTCGCCGCCGCCGAGGTCCGCCACTCGGCCGCCGGCAGCCGCGCCCGGCTCGACGCACGCGCCGAACACGCCCTGACCCGGGCCCTCGCGGCCACAATGAGGGAATGACCGGACGCTGGGAGTTCTGGATCGACCGGGGCGGCACCTTCACGGACGTCGTGGGCCGGCGCCCGGACGGGCGGCTCGTCACGCGCAAGCTGCTCTCGCACGACCCCGCCCGTCCGCACGACGCCGCCGTCGCCGGTATCCGGCTCCTCCTGGGGCTCGGCCCGGACGATCCCGTACCCGCCGACCGGATCGCCGTCGTCAAGATGGGCACCACCGTCGCCACCAACGCCCTCCTGGAACGGCGCGGCGAACCCACCGTCCTGCTGATCACCACCGGCTTCCGCGACGCCCTGCGGATCGCGTACCAGAACCGGCCGCGCATCTTCGACCGGCGGATCGTGCTGCCCGAAGCGGTCTACGCGCGCGTGATCGAGGTTCCCGAGCGGCTCGACGCCCACGGCGAGGTCCTCACCCCGCTCGACGAGGACGCCGTCGCCACCGCCCTCGCCGACGCCCACCGCGAGGGGCTCCGCTCCGCCGCCGTCGTCCTCCTGCACGGCTACCGCAACCCCGCCCACGAGAGCCGGGTCGCCGAGCTCGCGCGGGCGGCCGGATTCACACAGGTCAGCTGCTCCCACGAGGTCAGCCCGCTGATCAAGCTGGTCCCGCGGGGGGACACCACCGTCGTGGACGCCTACCTCTCGCCGATCCTGCGCCGGTACGTCGACGAGGTGGCGCGTGAACTCGCCGGAATCCGCCTCATGTTCATGCAGTCCAACGGCGGTCTGCGCGAGGCGGCCCACTTCCGCGGCAAGGACGCCGTCCTGTCCGGGCCCGCGGGCGGCGTCGTCGGCATGGCCCGTACGTCGGAACAGGCCGGCCACGACCGGGTCGTCGGCTTCGACATGGGCGGCACCTCCACCGACGTGTCGCACTACGCGGGCTCCTTCGAGCGGGAGCTCGGCACCCAGGTCGCCGGGGTCCGGATGCGCGCCCCCATGATGAACATCCACACCGTCGCCGCGGGCGGCGGCTCGGTCCTCCACTACGACGGGCAGCGCTACCGCGTCGGCCCCGACTCCGCCGGCGCCGTCCCCGGACCGGCCTGCTACCGCCGCGGCGGCCCGCTGACCGTCACCGACGCCAACGTGATGCTCGGGCGCATCCAGCCGGACCACTTCCCCGCCGTGTTCGGCGAGCACGGCGACCAGCCCCTCGACGCGGACGTCGTCCGCGAGCGCTTCACCGCCCTCGCGGCCGAGATCGGCGGCGACCGCACGCCCGAGCAGGTCGCCGCCGGGTTCCTGGAGATCGCCGTCCTCAACATGGCGAACGCCGTCAAGAAGATCTCCGTCCAGCGCGGCCACGACGTCACCCGTTACGCCCTGACCTGCTTCGGCGGCGCCGGCGGCCAGCACGCGTGCGCCGTCGCCGACGCCCTCGGCGTCGACACCGTGCTCGTACCGCCGCTGGCCGGCGTCCTCTCCGCGTACGGCATCGGCCTGGCCGATGCCACCGCCATGCGCGAGCAGTCCGTCGAGGCCGGGCTCGACGCCCCCGGCGCCGCCGGGCGCGTCACCGGACTCTGCGCCGAACTCGCCGACCGCACCCGCGAGGAGCTGCGCGCCGACGGCCTCCCGGACGACGCGATCACCACCCACGCGCGCGTGCTGCTGCGGTACGCCGGTACCGACGCGAGCCTTCCGGTGCCGCTCGCGGCGCCCGAAGCGATGAGGACCGCGTTCACGGACGCGCACCGGACGCGGTACGGCTTCACCATGGACGCTCCGGTCGTCGTGGAAGCCGTCTCCGTCGAGGCCGTCGGCACCGCGGGAGCGCACGGCCCCGTCACCGTCCCCCATGGTGCTCGGGAAGGCGACCTCGCGCCCCGGGCCACCGTCACGACGTACAGCGGGGGAGAGCCCGTCCCGACCCCGCTGCACCGCCGCGAGGACCTGCGCCCCGGCGACACCGTCACCGGTCCCGCGATCCTCGCCGAGGCCGACGCCACCACCGTCGTCGACCCCGGCTGGGCCGCCACCGCCACCGAGGAGGGACACCTCCGGCTCCACCGGGTCACCCCGCGCCCCGCGCGGACCGCGGCCGGCACCGACGTCGACCCGGTCCTCCTGGAGGTCTTCAACAACCTCTTCATGGCGATCGCCGAACAGATGGGCGTCCGCCTGGAGAACACCGCCCACTCCGTCAACATCAAGGAGCGGCTCGACTTCTCCTGCGCCCTGTTCGACCCCGACGGCAACCTCATCGCCAACGCCCCCCACATCCCCGTCCACCTCGGCTCCATGGGCGAGTCCATCAAGGAGGTGCTCCGCCGCAACGAGGGCGAGCTGCGCCCCGGGGACGTGTACGCCATCAACGACCCGTACCACGGCGGCACCCACCTGCCCGACGTCACCGTCGTCACGCCCGTCTTCGACGACACCGGCACCGACCTGCGCTTCCTCGTCGCCTCCCGCGGCCACCACGCCGAGATCGGCGGCATCACCCCCGGCTCCATGCCCGCCTTCAGCGCCACCGTCCACGAGGAGGGCGTCCTCTTCGACAACTGGCTGCTCGTCCGCGACGGCCGGCTCCGCGAGGCGGAGACCCGGGCCCTGCTCACCGGAGCCCCCCACCCCTCGCGCGACCCCGACACCAACCTCGCCGACCTGCGCGCCCAGATCGCCGCCAACGAGAAGGGCATCGAGGAACTCCGCAGGACCGTGGCCGAGTTCGGCCTCGACGTCGTCCACGCCTACATGCGGCACGTCCGCGCCAACGCCGAGGAGTCCGTGCGCCGGATCGTCGCCCGGCTGCGCGACGGCTCCTACCGCTACGAGACGGACGACGGCGCCGTCGTCCAGGTGGCCGTCCGGGTCGACCGCGAACGGCGCTCCGCCGTCCTCGACTTCACCGGCACCTCGCCGCAGCGGCCCGGCAACACCAACGCGCCCACCTCCGTCGTCATGGCCGCCGTCCTCTACGTCTTCCGCACCCTCGTCGACGACGACATCCCGCTCAACAGCGGCTGCCTGGAACCGCTCGACGTCCGCGTCCCGGCCGGCTCGATGCTCGCCCCGACGTATCCGGCCGCCACCGTCGCCGGCAACGTCGAGACCTCCCAGGCCGTCACCGGCGCCCTCTACGCGGCGCTCGGCGTCCAGGCGGAGGGCTCCGGCACCATGAACAACGTGACCTTCGGCAACGACCGCGTGCAGTACTACGAGACCGTCGCCAGCGGCTCCGGCGCGGGCGAGGGCTTCGCCGGCGCCGACGCCGTCCAGACCCACATGACCAACTCCCGGCTCACCGACCCCGAGATCCTGGAGTGGCGCCACCCGGTCCGCGTCGACTCCTTCGCCGTCCGCGAGGACAGCCGAGGCCGCGGCCGCTGGCCCGGCGGCGGCGGGGTCGAGCGCCGGATCCGCTTCCTGGAGCCCATGACGGTCGCCCTGCTCACCGGCCACCGCCGGGTCCCGCCGTACGGCATGGCGGGCGGCGCCCCGGGCGCGCTCGGCGCCAACTCCGTCGAACGCGCCGACGGCACCGTCGACCACCTGCAGGGTGTCGACAGCACCGACGTCGGCCCCGGTGACGTGCTCGTCGTCCGCACGCCCGGCGGCGGGGGCTACGGCCCGCCGGCCGAGGAGGCCCCGGAGCGGTGAGGCGTCCGGGACTGTCCCGGACAGCGTGACGCCGTTGACCTGCGATTCCGGCGGCAGCAGCGTGGTTCCCGCACCGACCGAGCACCACGACGACGCCCCACGGAGGAGCAGTCCCATGAACCTGCGTCGCACCGCCACCACCGCCGGCACCCTCGCCGCCGCCCTCGCCCTCGGCCTCGCCACGGCCGGCAGCGCCCACGCCGCCTCGGTCAGCCTGAGGTCCGGCAACTCGGCCCGCGGCGGCTACGGCATCGGAACGGTCTCCCTCGACACCGGCACCCACGACGTGACCTTCCTCGCGGTGTGCGACTACGGGACTCCGGACAGCCGGCGCGCCACCGCCGAGATCTGGCGGACCTCGGACCGGGCCTACTACTCCTACGTGGACGCCGAGCACGGCTCCGGCACCTGCAACGACGACGACACCTGGCTCCCGGGCGTGATCCCGGCCGGCACCTACACCCTCCGGGTCTGCGTACGCAACGGCGCCACCGGACCCTTCGAGGCGTGCGCCAGCCGCCAGTTCACCGTCTGACGGACGCCGTGCGCGGTGCCGCGTCAGCGGTACGGCACGAAGCGCACCACCGTCCCCGGCACCGCCTGCGCCGCGGCCGCCAGGTCGGCCTCCCGCACGACGGCCACCACCGGATAGCCGCCGGTCGTCGGATGGTCGGCGAGGAACACCACCGGACGCCCGTCCGGCGGCACCTGCACCGCGCCCAAGGGCATGCCCTCGCTGGGCAGTTCGCCGCCGACGGCCCGCTCGAGGGCCGGTCCCTCGGTGCGCAGGCCGATGCGGTTGGCCGCCGGGGACACCCGCCACGCGCGCGTGCCGAGCGCCCGCAGCGCGGCGGGCGTGAACCAGTCGTCACGCGGCCCGAGCCGGACCCGCAGGACGAGTTCGTCCGGCGGGCCCGGCCACGGGGGAGCGTCGACCGACCCCCGTACGGCCGCGGCCGCTCCCAGCGGCAGCACCGCCCCGTCCACCAGCGGTGCCGGGCCGAGCCCGGACAGCAGGTCGGTGGAACGGCTGCCGAGCACCGGGTCGACGGCGACGCCGCCGCCGAACCCGACGTACGAGCGCAGGCCGCGCACCGCCGCCCCCACCTCCAGGAGTTGCCCCGCCCCGACCCGGACGGGCGTGCCCCAGGCGGCGGGCCGGCCGTCGACCAGGACCGGGCACGGCGCTCCGCCCACGACGACGGTCACCGCGCACCGCGGCCGCACCGCGCATCCGTCGAGCGTGGTCTCCAGGACGGCCGCGCCCTCCGCGTTGCCGAGCAGCCGGTTGACGAGCCGTACGGCGACCGGGTCGAGCGCCCCCGAGCGCGGCACCCCCAGGTGCGCGTGCCCCGCGCGCCCCTGGTCCTGCACGGTCGTGAGCGCCCCGGCCCGTACGACGGCGAAGGCACGGTCGGTCATCGGCCCGCCACCGTGAAACGCACGCGGGTGCCGGGGGAGAGCAGTGCGGCGGGTTCCCGGGCGGTGTCCCAGAGCACCGCGTCCGTCGACCCGATCAGCTGCCAACCGCCCGGCGAGGAGCGCGGATACACCCCCGTGTAAGGCCCGGCGAGCGCGACGGACCCGGCCGGGACCGCCGTGCGCGGAGTGGCCCGGCGCGGCACCTCGTGACGCGGGCCGAGGCCGGTGAGATAGCCGAAGCCCGGCGCAAATCCGCAGAAGGCGACGTGGAACTCGGTCTCCGCGTGGATCCGCACCGCCGCCTCGACCGACACCCCCCACAGGGCGGCGACCTCGGCCAGGTCCGGTCCGTCGTAGCGCACCGGCACCGTCACGGACGCCGCCACGCGCGCGTGGCGCGCGGGCACGTCCCAGGAACGCAGCTCGGACGCCAGCCGGTCCGGAGCGGCCACCCCCTCCAGGAGCACGGTCCGCGCCGCCGGCACGATCTCCCGTAGGGCGGGCAGCGCGCCCTCCGCGCGGCGGCGCAGCAGCTCGGCGTGGAAGGCCTCCGTGGCCTCCCCGCTCTCCAGCTCGACGAGCAGGCCGCGTTCGCCGACCCGGAGCACCCTGCGCGCCCTCATGCGAAGGCCTCCACCCGGACCCCGGTGGACTCCAGCTCGGCCCGCACCCGCCGGGCCAGGTCCACGGCGCCGGGCGTGTCCCCGTGCAGGCACAGCGAGCGGGCCCGCACCGCGACCGACCGTCCGCAGTGGGCGGCGACCACCCCGAACCGGGCCAGGGACACCGAACGCTCCACCACCTCGGCCGGCTCGGTCACCACGGCACCCTCCTCCCCCCGTGGCAGCAGGGTGCCGTCGGCCCGGTAGGCGCGGTCGCCGAACGCCTCGCCGACGACGGGCAGTCCGGCCTTCGCGGCGGCCTCGTGCAGCCGGGAGCCGGGCAGCCCGAGCACGGGCAGCCCCGCCCCCGGCCCGCCGGACGAGGCGAGGAGCACCCCGTCCACGACCGCCGCCGCCTGTTCCTCGTCGCGCACCACGCGGTTGTAGAGCGCGCCGTGCGGCTTCACGTACGCCACCCGGGCCCCGGCCGCCCGGGCGAACACCTCAAGGGCGCCGATCTGGTACGCGACCTCCGCCGCCAGCTCGGCCGCCGGCACGTCCATGGCGCGCCGGCCGAAGCCGGCCAGGTCGCGGTAGGAGACCTGGGCCCCGATCCGTACCCCGCGCTCCGCCGCCAGCTCGCAGACGCGACGCATGGTCGCCGCGTCCCCGGCGTGGAAGCCGCAGGCCACGTTGGCGCTGGTGACCACCGAGAGCAGCTGCTCGTCGTCGGTCAGCGTCCAGCGGCCGAAGCCCTCGCCGAGATCGGCGTTGAGGTCGATCGAGACCCTGGTCATGAGAGGTTTTCCTTCCTTCGTGCGCGAGAGAGGGGCCCGATCGCGGTCAGGCCGGGACGCGGCGGGTGTCGGGAGCGGAGGCCGGGTCCGTCGCGCGGTTCATACGAGCTCCCTCCCGCGGGTCTCGGGCAGGCCGAGCAGGGCGAGGACGGCGAGGCCGTAACCGACCGCGCCGAAGACGAGGGCCCCGCCGACGCCCCAGCCGTCCGCGAGGTAGCCGACCAGGGTCGGGAAGAGCGCTCCCACGGCGCGCCCGGTGTTGTAGGTGAGGCCCTGCCCGGTGCCGCGGACGGCCGTCGGATACAGCTCGGCGAGGAAGGAGCCGAAGCCGCTGAAGATGGCCGACATGCAGAAGCCGAGCGGGAAGCCGAGGACGAGGAGCAGGTCGTTCGCCCCGTCCGGGATGTGGGTGTACGCGAGGACGGCGACGGCGGACAGGACCGCGAAGAGCGCGATGTTCTTCTTCCGGCCGAGCCGGTCGGTGAGGTAGCCGCCGGTCAGGTAGCCGAGGAAGGCGCCGGAGATCAGGAAGGTGAGGTAGCCGCCGGTGCCGACGACGGTCAGCCCGCGCTCGGTCTTCAGATAGGTCGGCACCCAGGTGGCGAGGGTGTAGTAGCCGCCCTGGACGCCCGTCGAGAGCAGCACCGCGAAGAGCGTGGTGCGGAGCAGCGGGCCCTTGAAGACGGCGGTGAACGAGCCGCGGTCGGCGCTCGCGCGCCGTACCTCGCTGGCCCGCGGCGCGTCCTCGACGTTGCGGCGCACGTAGACGACGAGCAGGGCGGGCAGGGCGCCGGTCCAGAACATGACCCGCCACGCCGTGTCGGCGTCGACGAACTGGAAGACGAGCGTGTAGACGATCACGGCGAGCGCCCAGCCGGCGGCCCACGCGCTCTGGATCCCGCCGAGGGTACGGCCCCGGTGCCGGGCCGAGGCGTACTCGGCGACCAGGATCGCCCCGACCGCCCACTCGCCGCCGAAGCCCAGGCCCTGGAGGGCGCGGAACAGCATCAGCGTCTCGTAGTTCGGCGCGAAGCCGCACAGCACGGTGAACAGCGCGTAGGTGACGACCGTGATCATCAGGGCCCGTACCCGCCCGATGCGGTCGGCCAGGATGCCGGCGAGCGCGCCGCCGACGGCGGAGACGACCAGCGTGACGGTGGTCAGGAGGCCGGTCTGTCCCTTGTCGAGACCGAAGAAGGCGGCGATGGCCACCATCGACAGCGGCAGCGTGAAGAAATCGTATGAATCCAGGGCATAGCCGCCGAAGGCGCCGCCGAAGGCGCGCCTGCCACGCGGTCCGAGGGCGCGCAACCAGGCGAACGCGCCGGTGTCGTCCGGACGTTCGCCGAGGGACTGCCGCGGAGTCTGGGTCGTGCTCATCTGCACCTCGCAGAGGGGAGGGGAGGGTGCCGGAGAGACGTGCTGACGGGCTGTGCGGTGTCGTTCAATGTAGGGATCGTTCAACGATCCGACAAGCCTCGCGGAGGCTCGTCCTTGTCTCGGCGGGGGTCCTGCGATTGACTCGGCCGCGAACGACGGAGGGAACGAGGCACGATGGACGCAATCGGCGGACTCGCGGACGACCGCGCCCTGCTGGGCCGCACGAGCACGGCGGAACGGGTCGCCGACATCCTGCGCACCCGGATCGCCGAGGGCTTCTTCCCGCCCGGGACCCGCCTCTCCGAGGACAGCATCGGCGGCGCGCTCGGGGTGTCCCGCAACACCCTCCGCGAGGCTTTCCGGCTGCTCACCCACGAGCGGCTGCTCGTCCACCGGCTCAACCGGGGCGTGTTCGTGCGCGTCCTCGCCGTCGACGACGTGCTCGACCTCTACCGCACCCGCCGGCTCGTCGAATGCGCCGTCGTCCGGGGGCTGGGCGAGCCGCCGTTCCCCGTCGACGGGCTCGCCGCCGCCGTCGCCGAGGGCGAGCGGGCCGCGGCGGGCGAGGACTGGAAGGGCGTCTCGACCGCCAACATCCACTTCCACCGCGAGCTGGTCGCCCTGGCCGGCAGCGCCCGCACCGACGAGCTCATGCGCGGCGTGCTCGCCGAACTCCGCCTCGCCTTCCACATCGTGGACGACCCGCGCGGTCTCCATGAGCCTTATCTCCTGCGAAACCGGGAGATTCTGGACGCCCTGCGCGCGGGCGACCGGGACCGGGCCGAGCACCTCCTCGGCCGCTACCTCGACGACTCCCGCTCCCGCATCGGCGAGGCGTACGCGAAGGCGGTCGACGGGGGCGAATAGGCGGGGGCGCATAAGCGCCGTTTCGACCGTTGTCTGTGCGAGGACCTAATCTGTGCACCGTGACTTCGCCTGCCTCGACGGACCTCGCTCCGCCCCAGCTCAGCGCGGGGCCGCGCCCCGCGCAGGGCCCGGCCGCCGACGAAGGGCTCGCGCGGCGGCTCCGCGCGCTCGCGTGCACCGCCCCGCTGCACGACCTGGACACGCGCAAGGCGAACCTGGCGGGCGAGTACTCGGTCTACGCGATGGCCGAGGTGGCGCTCGCCGCGATCGACCTGGTCACCCTCAACATGGACTTCGACACCGGAGCCGACAGCGAGCAGATAATCGCCCGCCTGCTGCCCCGCGTCGCCGCCCAGGCCCCGGAGCGCCCCGCCGCCGAGCACGAGCGGGTGGCCCGCTGGGTCCTGGAGAACCTGATCAACGTCGGCAGCGTCGACCGCGGCTTCCGCGCCGTCTACGGCACGTTCGGCGCCGACGGCGTCTACACGCGGCGCGACTACGACTTCAAACTCATCGAAGAGGTCCCCGGCTACGGCGGCGGGGTCTATCTGCGCACCACCGACGAGGCCGTCAACGTGCTGGTCGGCGCGCTCGACACCGACGTCACCAGCGCCCAGATCGCCGCCGAGGTGAAGCTGGAGGTCCTGATCAGCCGGGGCCGCCTGGCCGACGCGCAGCTCGCGGCCGAGCAGGCCCGCTACCGGACCGTGCAGTACGCCGAGACCCTGCGCAGGACCCTGGAGGCCACCCGGCGCAACGTCCGGGCGGTCGACTGGCTCAACGCCGTGCCGGACATGATCGCCGAAGCGCTCGACCACGTGGCCGACCGCTACCGCCACGAGAACGCGATCCTCACCAACATCCGCAAGGCCCGCGACGAGGCCGAGGACCACGAGCACAAGCGCCGGGCCGCCGAGCTCGTGGACATCGTCAAGGACTGCATCCGGCGGCACACCCAGCTTCAGTCCCGCCTCCTGGAGGCCGGCCCGCTGTTCCGCGCCGAGCAGGACCGACAGGCCTTCGCGGCCCCCACCGCGTACACGGGTCTCGACCTGTACGGGCAGCTGGTCGCGCCCATCCTGCCGCTCCCCGTCGAGCAGGCCGGCAAGGTCACCGACGCCTTCTTCGCCCACGGCACCGGACTGCGCACCCCCGCCTCCGTCCGCGTCGGCGACCTCGTCGACCTGCTGCTCACCCCGCCCGTGGAGCGCCAGCACCTCGGCGCGGAGATGCCCGAGCCGGACCTGATCGCCACTCCCGACGACAGCCGCTTCAGCGAGGAGCAGCTGGCGAGCGCCATGGAGCTGCTAGACCTGGAGCACGACGCCCCGCGCCGCCTCTCCGGCCTCCTCGCCGACGCCCGCCGCCGCGACCCGGACCTGCCGTACCTGGTCGCCCTCCTCGCGGTCCACGCCGCGAGCCCGCCGGTCGGCACCGCGTACCGCCAGGGCGAGGAGCGCCTGCTCTTCGCCGTCGACGACGGCACGACCCTCGACGACCCGGAGTTCGGCGGCGCCGACCTCATCGTCGGTACGGCCCTCCTGGACGCCGTGGGCATGGCCGCCGACCGTACGGAGGCCACGTGACCGCCCCGTCCACGGAAGACGAGGCCTCGCTCGAGGCTTCCACCGAGGCCTCGATCGAGGTCTTCATCGA
Organism: Streptomyces sp. NPDC053431; assembly: GCF_044544925.1. Classification (NCBI taxonomy): domain Bacteria; kingdom Bacillati; phylum Actinomycetota; class Actinomycetes; order Kitasatosporales; family Streptomycetaceae; genus Streptomyces; species Streptomyces sp. NPDC053431. The sequence continues at coordinate 39,208 of NZ_JBITXX010000025.1, forward strand.
GACCGCCACCGGTGCCTCCACCGAGGTCTCCATCGAGGCGTCGATCGAGGCATTCGTCGATACCGCCACCGCGACCTCCGACAAGGCAGCCCCCGAGGCCGACACCGTGCCGGCCCCCGCACCCGCCACCGCCCCCCACAGCGGCGGCGAGCGGGCCCCCGGTCCCCGCGTCGCGCACGTCGTCGTCGCGCGCCCGGTGGTGGAGGGGCGGGAGTCCGGACCCGACGGGCCTCGGGTGCGGGCGGTGCCCCTGGCCGGCGGACCCGTGGCGGAGCCCGCACCGCGGCCGTTCGTCCGGCCCGTGCCCCTGCCGCGCGGGAAGCGGCGGGGCGCCCCGGAGCCCGCGCCCGTGCCGCCGCCCGTCACCGTCACGCCCGTCCGCCTCCCCCTGCCCCGACCCGCGTCACCGAACCGCCGTACCGAGGAGCCCCAGCCGTGAGCGAACACCACGTCGAGCACACCGACGCGTGGAGCGAGCCGGAGGCCCCGCAGACGCCGGCCGCGAGCGGCGCCGTGACGCCCGCCGACGCGGCCGACGCCGCCCGGCTGGTCTCCTTCGGGCTCCAGCCCAAGCTGCTGCCCGCCCGTGACGCCGAGTACGCCGAGCTGCTCCGCCGCTACCGCGAGGACCCCGCCTTCGCGCGCCTCGCCGACGCCGTCGCCACCGGCCTCGGCCTCGTCGTCCTGGAGGTCTCCCCGCGCGCCGGCATGGCCGTCACCGCCGGCGAGGACTCCGTCTTCGCCGTCCGGATGGGCGACTACGCCCGCCGGGCCTCCACCGACTCCGCCGACCGCTTCCTGCACGGCCTGGCCCACCTGGCCGTGGCCGCGATGGCCTTCCCCCGCCCCGAGGACCTCGCCGACGACGGCTACATCGGCCGGCTCACGGTCAACGGCGTCGACGCCTTCGTCCGCCAGGCCTGCCGCCGCCTGGAAGAGCGCGCCGAGCAGCAGGGCGAGAACACCGACCCGGCCACCGACGCCCCCGGCCTGGAGGCCGCCTGGCGGATCTACGCCCGCCGCAGCGCCACCGGCGCCACCAAGGACGCCCGCCGCCTGGCCGGCTCCACCACCGGCATCGTCGGCAAGGCCGTCGCCTTCCTCACCGACTCCGGCTTCCTGCAGCGCACCGGCGACGAGTCCGGCGGCTCCTACCGCACCACCGCCCGCTACCAGCTCCAGGTCCGCGACATGGCCGGCAGCGCGGCCCTGGCCGAGCTCCTCGAACTGGGCGTCGTACCCGTCAGCGACGGCTCCGCGACCCTCCTGCCGCCGCCCGAGGGCGACGACCTGGAGATCGCCGCCGACGCCGGCCTGCCCTTCCACGCCTGATCACGACGCCCGCTCCACGCCGCCCGATCCACGAACGACACGACGAGAGTCCGCCGCATGTACGAGCTGTCCCGGGTCCGCCTCTACTCCATCGGTCCGGCCGGTGCCCGCTACGCCGACACCGTCCTGGACCTGCGCGGAGTCGGCGCGCCCGTGCCGCACCCCGCTCCCACCCAGGCGGAGTTCTTCGAGGAGGAGCCGGTCGGTCCGCCGCGCCGCCCCGCCCCCGCCGGCGTGCTCTTCCTGGAGAACGGCGGCGGCAAGTCCGTCCTGCTCAAGCTGATCTTCTCGGTCATGCTCCCGGGCCACCGCAACACCCTCGGCGGCGCCAGCTCCGGCGTGCTCCGCAAGTTCCTGCTCGCCGACGACTGCGGCCACGTCGCCCTGGAGTGGCAGCACACCCTCACCGGTGAACTCGTCGTCGTCGGCAAGGCCAGCGAGTGGCGCGGCCGCCAGGTCTCCAACGACCCCCGGAAGTTCGCCGAGGCCTGGTACTCCTTCCGGCCCGGCCCCGGGCTCAGCCTCGACAACCTGCCGGTCGCCGAGGCCACCTCCGTCCGCCCGCCCGTCGAGGGCGCCTCCGGCGCCACCGGCCGCCGCCGCACGATGAAGGGCTTCCGCGACGCCCTGACCGAGGCCGGCAAGGCCTACCCGCACCTGGAGGTCTACTGGGAGGAGATCCACGACCGCTGGAACGAGCACCTCGGCGACCTCGGGCTCGACCCCGAACTCTTCCGGTACCAGCGGGAGATGAACGCCGACGAGGGCGAGGCCGCCGGTCTCTTCGCGGTCAAGAAGGACTCCGACTTCACCGACCTGCTGCTGCGTGCCGTCACCGACACCCGCGACACCGACGGCCTCGCCGACCTGGTCAGCGGCTTCGGCAACAAGCTCGGCCGCCGCGCCGAGCTCACCGCCGAACGCGACTTCACCGCCGGCTCCGTCGACCTGCTCACCCGCATCGTCGAGGCCGCCGACACCCGCGCCCGGGCCCGGGACGTGCACGCCGGAGCCGAGCGCCGCACCCGCACCCTCGCCCGCCGGCTCTCCGCCCGCGCCGCCGAGGAGCGCGGCCGCGCCGCCGAGCTGGCCCAGCAGGTCACCCACGCCTCCCACGCCGTCGCCGACGCCGAGACCGCCCGCGGCCGCAGCGCCCTCATCGCCGCCGAACTCGCCTTCCGGCACGCCTCGCTGGCCCTGACCGCGGCCGAGAAGGGCGCCGCCGCCCAGCGGCGTGAGCTCACCGACGCCCGTACCCTGCACGCCGCCTGGCAGGCCGCCGAGTCCGTGCTCCGCCACCGCGCCGCGAGCGACCGCTCCGCGCGGGTCGCCGCCGCCATCCGCGAGGCCGAGCGGGACGCCGCCCCGGCGCTCGCCGCCCGCGCCAAGGCCGCCGCCGACCTCGTACGGGCCCTGGCCGCCGCCGCCGAGGAGGGCGAACGGCACGCCGCCGAGGAGGAGGAGCGCTCCGCCGCCCTCCAGGAGGTCGGCGAGGCCGCCCACCGCGACGCCACCGCCGCCGCGACCGACGCCCAGCGTGCCCGCAGCGAGGCCGGCCACCTGCGGCAGCGGCTCGCCGAGGTCGAGCAGGAGACGGCCGAGGCCGTCCGGGCCGGCTGGCTCGACGACTCCGCCCCCGACGCCGACCCGGCCCGCGCCGCGCTCGCCGCGGCGGACGCCGAGAAGACCACGGTCGCCGCCTGGGACGCGGCCCGCGAAGTGGCCCGTACGGCCACCGAGCGCGCCCGCGAGGCCGCCGCCGCCGAGTCCCGCGCCGAACTGGCCGCCGCCCGCGCCTCCGACGCCGCCGACGCCGCCGAGCACGCCTACGAGGCCGAGCGCCGCGCCGCCGAGTCGCTCGCCGCCGATCCGCGCCTGGCCGAACTGCTCTCGCTGCCCAGCGCCCCGACCGCCCCGCTGCCCGGTCAGCGCTCCGGCGCCTCGGGCGACGCCGCCGGCACCGGCCGCCGCCCCGGCGCCGCCGACGGAGTGGAGGCGGACGCCCCCGGCGCCGCCTTCGGTCCCGGCTCCGACCCGGCCGGCACCGGCACCCCCCAGGGCCCCCTCACCGTCACCGACTTCGACCGCTACGCCGACGAACTGCGCGGGCTGCTCGACCGGTCCATCGCCTCCGCCGAACGCCAGCTCTTCGACCTGCGCACCGCGGCGGCCGACGACAACCGGATCCTCGGCGCCCTCGGCGACGGCGGCCTGCTGCCGCCGGGACCCGACGTGCTCGCCACCGTCGAGTACCTGGGCGAGCACGGCATCCCGGCCCTCCCCGGCTGGCGCTACCTCGCCCAGGCCGTCGACCCGGCCGACCACGCCGCCGTCCTCGCCGCCCGCCCCGAGCTGGTCGACGGCGTCGTGATCACCGACCCCGTCTCGTACACCCGCGCCCGCGAGGTGCTCGGCGGCGCCGCCCTGCTGCCCCGCTCCACCGTGGCCGTCGGCACCGCCGCCGCCCTGCTCGCGCCGGTGCCCGCGGCCGGGACCGGCCAGGACACGGACGTCTTCCTCGTCCCGCCGAACCCGGCCATGCACGACGAGCACGCCGCCGACGAGGAGCGTCAGGCGCTGCGCGCCCGCGCCGCCGTCCGCGACGAGGAGATCCGCACCCTCGCCGCCCGGCTCACCGGCGACCGCTCCCTCGCCGCCCGGATCGGCGCCTGGCGCGCCGACTGCCCGCCCGGCATGCTCACCGAACTCGCCGCCGTCGCCGCCTCCGCGCGCACCGCCGCCGAGGCCGCGGTCACCGCCCTCACCGAGGCCCGTACGGTACGGGCCGAGGCCGACGAGGCCGCCGCCGACGCCGTCCGGGTGCGCGACGAGCGCCAGGAGGCCGCCCAGCGCGCCCGCCGCGCCGCCGACGCCCTCGCAGGCCTCGCCTTCCGGCTGCGCGAGCGCTCCGCCTGGCAGGCCAAGCTGCGCGAACTCGCCGACGACGCCGCCGAGTCCGAGGCCCGCGCCCAGACCTGCCTGGAGCGCGCCCGGGCCGCCGACGAGGACCGCCGCGCCGCCCAGCGCGCCGCCGACGACGCCCACCGCACCGCCCGCGCGCTGCGCGCGGAGCGCGCCGAGATCGCCGGCGCCCCCGAGAACCTCCCGGAGGAGGACCCCGACGCGCCGCGCGCCGCGCTTCCCACCCTCCGCGAGGCCTACCGGGCCGCCTCCCAGGTGTACGAGAAGGTCGGCGTCGGCGCCGACCTGCGCGCCGAGCAGGCCCGGGCCGAGAGCGACGAGTCCGCCGCGCTCGCCGAGCTCGACCGGCTCACCAACAAGGTCCGCACCCGCGCCGAGCAGCTCCTGGAGTCCACCGACGGCGCCGACGGCCCGTCCCGCCAGGCCGCCGCCGCCCGTGCCGAGGCCCTGGTCCAGAAGCTGGAGTCGCGCGCCTCCGAGGCGAGCGAGAAGCTGGGCCGGCTCCGCGGCGAGGCCGAGCGGCTCGCCCCCGAGGACGGCGAGGAGCACACCGAGCTCCCCGAGGAGCTGATCCCGGCCGACGCCGAGCACGCGCAGGCCCTGCTCCGTACCGCCACCGGCGAACTCGCCTCCCGCACCGACGCCCTGGAGGCGGCGCGGGCCGCCCACGCCGGGCTGCTGCAGGCCCACCGGGCCGCCGAGGACGCCGCCGGCGGCTTCGAGGAGGCCGCGGCCCTCCTGCGCGACCTGCTCCGGGACCACGCGGACGAGGAGCAGGAGCAGCCCGAGCCGTACCCCGGCCCGCTGGCCGAGGCCCGGAACTCGGCCGCGGAGGCCCGGCGTTCGCTGCGCGCCTGCGCCGCCGAACTGTCGGCCGCCGACGCAGCCGTACGCGAGGCCGGCGACATCCTCGTACGGCACGCCAACGCGACCCGCTTCGAGCAGGTGCGCACCCCGGCCCGGCAGCAGATCCGAGAACTGCCCGCCGCGGCCCTGCCGGAGCACGCCGCCAAGTGGGCCGAGGCGTTCGCGCCGCGGCTGCGCGTGCTCACCGACGAGCTGGCGCAGCTGGAGCGCAACCGCGACTCGATCGTGGACCGGCTGCGCGGCCTCGTGGAGTCCGCGCTCGCCACCCTGCGCTCGGCCCAGCGGCTCTCGCGGCTGCCCGAGGACCTGGGGGAGTGGTCCGGTCAGGAGTTCCTGCGCATCCGCTTCGAGGAGCCGGACCAGGCCACGCTGACCGAGCGGCTCGGCGAGGTCATCGACGAGGCGACCCGCGCAGCCGTGCGGAAGAACTCCGACCTGCGCCGGGACGGCATGTCCCTGCTGCTCCGCGGTGTCCAGGCCGCCCTCGAACCGAAGGGCGTCGCCGTGGAGATCCTCAAGCCGGACGCGGTGCTGCGCGCCGAGCGGGTCCCGGTCGGACAGATGGGCGACGTCTTCTCCGGCGGCCAGCTGCTCACCGCCGCCATCGCCCTCTACTGCACGATGGCCGCGCTGCGCTCCAACGACCGGGGCCGCGACAAGCACCGCCACGCGGGCACGCTGTTCCTCGACAACCCGATCGGCCGCGCCAACGCCACCTACCTGCTGGAGCTCCAGCGGGCCGTCTCGGACGCGCTGGGCGTCCAGCTGCTGTACACCACGGGTCTGTTCGACACGACCGCGCTCGCCGAGTTCCCGCTGGTCATCCGGCTGCGCAACGACGCCGACCTCCGGGCGGGTCTGAAGTACATCAGCGTGGAGGAGCACCTGCGCCCGGGCCTGCCGCAGCCGAGCGCGGAGGGCGAGACGATCCACGGGGAGATCACGGCGACGCGCATGTTCCGCCGCACGCCCGTCGAGGCGGCGGCGGGGGCGACCGCCGCGGAGTGACGGCGGCGGAGACGTCCGCCGAGGAACGAGGCATGACGAAGGGCGTGGGCCCGGTCCCCCCGGGGGGACCGGGCCCCCCCCCATAGGGACGAACGCGCCGGCCGCCTCCCGGGCCGGCCACCCGTGCACCCCGGGCTTCT
>NZ_JBITXX010000025.1:45486-67698 GCF_044544925.1 Streptomyces sp. NPDC053431
CCCCGCCGGGGTGTGTGGGGGCGTGATTGTGGCCCGCTGCACGGTGGCATGACTAGGGGGTGGGCCCGGGGCCCCCGGGGGGGACCGGGCCCACGCCCTTCGTGACGATCGCTCAGGCGGCTTCCGTGACCGGCCTCCGGTCCTCCCGGTGCTTCTCGCGGCGCGGCCCGCGGGCCGCGCTGCTCGGCTCCGACACGACCCCGTTGCGCTGCCGCCACACCTGGCGGGTGATCCACACGTCGAGCACGCTCCAGGTCGCCACCACGGTGCTCGCCACCGCCGTGACGGTGACCGGGAACGCCAGCCACGACCCGGTGACCGAACAGAAGAAGGCGACCATCGCCTGAATCAGCGTCACCGAGATGAGCAGCAGGGCCCGCACGGCCGCCCTGCGCACCGGGTCGGGCACCCGTCGCCGGCCCTTCTCGTCCTCCACCCACAACTGCCGCACCGGTCGCGCCTCGTGTCCCATCGCGCTGTCTCTCCCCACCACCGACGTCTTCAGGGTGGCTGCTGCCCGTCTTGCGCCGCTTTACGCGGACACAACCCTCCCCGGTACAGAATGACGCATGACGGAGGGAAAAGGTTTCGCCGGGGCGCCTCCCGGCCGCGAGCGGAACGAACAGTTCCAGCCATCTGTCCGTCACCGGTTCGAGGGCGCGAAGTGCCGCCCAGTCAGGTGTCCTACGCCACACTGCCGGAACCCAACTCCCCGAATACCGGGACATCTCATGATCAACACTCACTCGACCGGCTGAAAATCGCCCGGACGCGTCTTCGAGATGGCTGTGATGCAGTAGTAGGCTCGCGCCGCCGTTTGTTGAAGATGAAGATTGACGCTTCGTGTTGACGCCGAGGCGTGCCGACATGAGAGACCTCCGTGCCGGCGGGGGCCGAGCTGGGGGAGGCCATGCGCTTTCGCGGGAAGTCCATCCGCAGGAAGATCGTGGCGTTGCTCCTCGTGCCGCTCGTCTCGCTCACCGGCCTGTGGGGTTTCGCCACGGTCCTCACCGGCCGCGAGGCGCGGCAACTCCTCGACGTGGGCTACATCGTCGAGAAGATCGGCTACCCCATCGAGGACACCGCGCGCGTCATCCAGAAGGAACGCCGCCAGTCCCTCGTCTACCTCGCCGACCCCCGCGCCGTCGAGGCCCTGCCCAGGCTGCGCGAGCAACGCGAGGCCACCGACCGGCAGATCGCGCTGATCCGGCGCAACGCCGCAGAGCCCGGCGTCCGCGGCGACATGAACCCCGTCACCGCCCAGCGGCTCAGCAGCCTCCTCGACGCCCTCGACGACCTCTCCTCGCTGCGCCGTTCCGTCGAGACCCGCAGCATCGGCCGCATGCAGGCCCTCGACTTCTACAACCGCCTCGTGGACCCCTGCTACGGCTTCCTGCTGAGCCTCCACGCGCTGGAGAACGTCGAGATGGACAAGCAGGGCCGCGCGCTCGTCGGCGTCACCCGCGCCCGCGAACTCCTCTCCCGCGAGGACGCCCTCGTCGTCTCCGCCCTCCTCGCCGAGCGCGTCACCGCCGAGGAGATCCGCGCCGTCGGCGACCTCGCCGCGGGCCGCAAGGTCTACTACGAGGCCAACCTGGAGATCCTGCCCCGCAGCGAACGCGACCGCTTCGAGAAGTACTGGGCCGGCGCCGAGACCGCACCCCTGCGCAGGTCCGAGGAGGCGCTCCTCGCCGCGGGCGCCACCGAGCGGCCCCGCGCCGTCACCGCCGAGCGCTGGCAGGAGCAGGCGAGCCCCGTCCTCGACGAGCTCGCCCGCGAGAACACCGCGGCCGGCGACCGCTACCAGGAGCGCGTCCAGCCCGCCGCGTACAGCGTGCTGCTCAAGGCCGGCGTCGCCGGCGTCCTCGGCTTCGTCGCCCTCCTCGTCTCCGTGATCGTCTCCGTCCGCATCGGCCGCGAGCTCGTGCGCGACCTGCGCCGGCTGCGCAAGGAGGCCCAGGAGGTCTCCGGCGTCCGCCTGCCCAGCGTCATGCGCCGCCTCGCCGCCGGTGAGCACGTCGACGTCGAGACCGAGGTGCCCCACCTCCGCTACGAGGACGACGAGGTCGGCCAGGTCGGCCAGGCCCTCAACACCCTCCAGCGCGCCGCCGTCGAAGCCGCCGTCAAGCAGGCCGACATGCGCCGCGGCGTCGCCGAGGTCTTCGTCAACCTCGCCCGCCGCAACCAGGTCCTGCTGCACCGCCAGCTCACCCTCCTCGACACCATGGAGCGGCGCACCGAGGACACCGACGAGCTCGCCGACCTCTTCCGGCTCGACCACCTCACCACCCGCATGCGCCGCCACGCCGAGGGCCTCGTGATCCTCTCCGGCGCCGCCCCCTCCCGCCAGTGGCGCAAGCCCGTCCAGCTCATGGACGTCGTCCGCGCCGCCGTCGCCGAGGTGGAGGACTACGAGCGCATCGAGGTCCGCCGGCTGCCCCGGCTCGGCGTCGGCGGCCCCGCCGTCGCCGACCTCACCCACCTCATCGCCGAACTCCTCGAGAACGCCACCGTGTTCTCGCCCCCGCACACGGCCGTCCAGGTGCTCGGCGAGCGGGTCGCCAACGGCTTCACCCTGGAGATCCACGACCGCGGCCTCGGCATGAACCCCGACGCCCTGCTCGACGCCAACCTCCGGCTCGCCGAGACGCCCGAGTTCGAGCTCTCCGACACCGACCGCCTCGGCCTGTTCGTGGTCAGCCGCCTCGCCCAGCGGCAGAACGTCCGCGTCTCGCTGCAGCCCTCGCCGTACGGGGGCACCACGGCGGTCGTCTTCATCCCGGCCGCGCTGCTCACCGACGCGCCCGAGACCCAGGGCGCGGGCTTCCGCCTCGACCGCAAGAACCTCGACCGCAAGGACGCCGACCGCAAGGGCGTCCCAGGAGCCGAGGGGCTGCCCGGCCGCCGCCCCGCCCTCACCCAGGTGCGCGACGCCGGCCTCGACGGCCCCGTCGAGCTCGAGGCCCCGCTCGGCGACGGCTTCGACGACCTCCTGAGCGGTGCGGCCGACCTGCTCGACACCGAGAGCGAGCGCGGCGGCCTGTTCCGGGCCCGCGAGCACCGCCGCCGTGGCGACCAGCACCAGCAGGCCCCCGACCGCTCGGGCGGCCTCGGGGACGACGACACGCCCGCCGCCCCGGTCCCGCTGCCGCGCCGCCGCCCGCCGACGCTCGTCGTCGACCACGGCCGGCGCGTCGACGACGCGGGCCGTGCCCACCCGGCCGGCGGCCCGTCCGAGGACGAGTCCCGCGACGGTTCCCGCCCCGAACCCCGCAACGGCGCCCGTGGCGGTGCCCGGCCGGATGCCCGGACCGGCTTCCGGGCCGACTCCCCGTCCGCCGCGGGGGCCGGCGGCTCCGGCGCCGACGACACGATGGAGCTGGCCCGGGTGCGGCCCGGCCCCACCCTCGTCCCCGTTCCGCCGGAGGGCCCGGCCCCGTTCGGCGGGCTGCCCCGGCGCGTCCGGCAGGCCAGCCTCGCACCGCAGCTGCGCGCCACCGACGGGCGCGCCGACGACAGGCCCGCCGCCACGGGCGGATCCCCTGCCACCGAGTCCGACGCCTTCGAGCGCGACGCCGAGGAGGTGCGCAGCCGCATGGCGTCCATGCAGCGCGGCTGGCAGCGCGGCCGGCGGCAGAACGCCGAAACGACAGCACCTGGAACGACACCCGAGGGGGACGGTCGATGACCGCACCGAACGCCGCAGCAACCCACAGCTCCGCCCACGGCAACGGGGAGCTGAACTGGCTCCTCGACGAACTGGTCCAGCGCGTCGGCTCCATCCGCAAGGCCCTGGTGCTCTCCAGCGACGGCCTGCCCACCGGCGCCTCGCAGGACCTCTCGCGTGAGGACGGCGAGCACCTCGCCGCCGTCGCCTCCGGTTTTCACAGCCTCGCCAAGGGCGTGGGCCGGCACTTCGAGGCGGGCAGGGTCCGGCAGACCGTGGTCGAGCTGGAGGACGCCTTCCTCTTCGTCACGGCCGCCGGCGACGGCAGCTGCCTGGCCGTGCTCGCCGACGCCGACTCGGACGTCGGCCAGGTCGCGTATGAGATGACCCTCATGGTCAAGCGGGTCGGAGCGCATCTCGCCACGGCGCCCAGGACCGGGCTGCCCAACGGAGGATGAACAGGGGGGACGGCATGACCGACGCAGACCAGTCCCACGAGGACGCGGTCGGCCACTGGTTCGACGACGAGGCGGGCCCGGTGGTCCGCCCCTACGCGATGACCCGCGGCCGTACCAGCGCCGCGACCCGCCACCGGCTCGACCTGATCGCCGTGGTGGTGCCCGAACCGGCCGCCGACGACCCCGGCCGCGACCAGACGCTGTCCCCCGAGCACGTGGAGATCGTCGAACGCTGCTCCGAGCAGCCGCAGTCGATCGCCGAACTCGCCGCGGGACTCGACCTCCCCGTCGGGGTGGTACGGGTCCTCGTCGGCGACCTCGTGGACGACGAGCTCGTGCACGTGACCCGCCCCGTTCCGCCGGCCGAGCTGCCGGACGTGAGCATCCTTCGCGAGGTGATCAATGGCCTTCGGGCGCTCTAGCTCCAGCCGCAAGCGGCCGCCGGTCGAGCCGGTGACCCTGAAGATCCTCGTCGCGGGGGGCTTCGGGGTCGGCAAGACCACGCTGGTGGGCGCGGTGAGCGAGATCAGACCGCTGCGGACGGAGGAGATCCTGAGCGAGGCCGGCCGGCCGGTCGACGACCTGCACGGCGTCGAGACCAAGTCGACCACCACGGTCGCCATGGACTTCGGCCGGATCACGCTCCGCGAGGACCTCGTCCTGTACCTCTTCGGCACCCCCGGCCAGGACCGCTTCTGGTTCCTGTGGGACGAGCTCGCGCAGGGCGCCCTCGGTGCGGTCGTGCTCGCCGACACCCGGCGCCTGGAGGACAGCTTCGCCGCCATCGACTACTTCGAGCGGCGCGGCATCCCCTTCACGGTCGCCGTCAACTGCTTCGAGGGCGCCCGCCGCTACCCGCCCGAGACCGTCCGGGGCGCGCTCGACCTCGACCCCGAGGTCGAACTGCTCCTGTGCGACGCCCGCGACCGCGAGTCCGTCAAGAACGTGCTCGTGGCCGTCGTCGAGCACGCCCTGGTCCTCGCCGACAAGCGGTCGGCCCCCGTCGCCACCTGAGCGGCCGGGGCGGCCCGCCTCCGCGGTCGGGGCGCCGTGTCACGATCCCGGCCGCCGTCTCGTCCTCCTTGCTGAGACCCCGTACGCACGGAGCAGAGGAGAGACGGCATGTCGACAGCCGAGGCGACCAGGAACAGGGCGACGCTCGAACGGTTCCACGCGGCCACGAACAGCGGCGACCCCGCCGCCGTCGCGAAGGCGGTCGACGAGCTCGTCGCACCCGACGTGCTCTTCCACGCGCCCGTACCGATGGGCGGCACGGGCGCGGAGGCCATGAAGCGGGTGTGGGAGGTGCTGCTGCGCGCCTATCCCGACATCCACGTCGCCGTCGAGGAGACGATCGCGGAGGGCGACAAGATCGTCTCAAGGAACACGGTGACGGGCACCCACCTGGGCGAGTACCAGGGCCTGGCGCCCACCGGGAGGACCGTCCGCTACAGCGAGATCTTCGTCCTCCGCTTCGCCGAGGGCCGGATCGTCGAGATCCGGGGCGTCGTCGACGTCCTCGCGCAGCTGCGTCAGCTCGGTGCGCTCCCGTCCTGACGCGGCCCCCGGGTCAGCGGACCGCCACCACCGCCGAACCATGGCCGAACAGGCCCTGGTTGGCGGTGATCCCGGCCCGCGCGCCCGGCACCTGCCGGTCGCCGGCGGTGCCCCGCAGCTGCCAGGTCAGCTCGCAGACCTGCGCGATGGCCTGCGCCGGCACGGCCTCCCCGAACGAGGCGAGACCGCCGCTCGCGTTGACCGGGACGCGCCCGCCCAGCGCGGTCACCCCGTCTCGTACCAGCTTGGCGCCCTCCCCCTGCCCGCACAGCCCGATGTCCTCGTACCACTCCAGTTCCAGGGCCGTGGACAGGTCGTACACCTCGGCCAGCGACAGGTCCCGCGGGCCGAGGCCGGCCTCCTCGTAGGCGGCCCGGGCGATCGAGGCCCGGAAGGTGTACGGCGCGGGGGAGACGGCGGCGGCCGAGTCCGTCGCGAGGTCGGGCAGGTCCAGGACCGCCTTGGGATAGGTCGGGGTGACCGTGGACACCGCCCGGATCCGGACCGGGTCCGGGCGCCCGTGCCGGCGGGCGAAGTCCATGCTCGACAGGACGAGCGCCGCGCCCCCGTCGGAGGTCGCGCAGATGTCGAGCAGCCGCAGCGGGTCGGCGACGACGGCGGAGGCCGCCACCTCCGCCGCGGTCACCGGCTTGCGGTAGCGGGCCAGCGGATTGAGCGCGCCGGCCGCCGCGTTCTTCACCTTCACCTGGGCGAAGTCCTCGGGCGTGTCCCCGTAGAGGGCCATCCGGCGGCGGGCGTAGAGCGCGAAGTAGGCCGGGTTGGTCGCCCCGAGCACCCGGAAGCGCAGCCAGTCCGGGTCGTCGGGGCGGTCGCCGCCCGCCGGGGCGAAGAAGCCCTTCGGCGCCGCGTCCGCGCCCACCACGAGGACCACGTCGGCGAGACCGGCGAGGATCTGCGCCCGGGCGGTGCCGATGGCCTGCGCGCCCGAGGCGCAGGCTGCGTAGACGCTGGTGACCCGGGCGCCCTGCCAGCCGAGCGCCTGGGCGAAGGTGGCGCCGGCCACGTAGCCGGGATAGCCGCCGCGCACGGTGTCCGCGCCGACGACCGACTCCACGTCCGGCCAGTCGAGCCCCGCGTCGGCGAGCGCGGCCCGGGCGGCCGCGGTGCCGTAGGAGACGAACGAGCGGCCCCACTTGCCCCACGGGTGCATCCCGGCGCCGAGGACGGCGATGTCGGTCATGCCCCGTCCCCTTCCGCGACCGGCCGCCAGTGCCAGGTGGTCCAGACGTGCTCCGCGTCCTCGTTGAGCACGCCCGGCACCAGCTCCACCTCCGCGCCGACCCTGAGATCGGCCGTCCGCACCCCCGGCGCGGCCTGGCCGAGCACCACCATCGCCTCGGCGGCCAGCTCCACCGCGACGAGCGTGTACGGCTCCCAGGGCGCGTCGGGGTCGGAGACGTACGGCGCGGGCGGCCGGTAGCGGCCGTCGGTGTACGACCAGACCGTGCCCCGCCGGGACAGCGGCGTCTCGGCCAGCTCGCCCCCGCCGGGGCAGTGCGGATTGCGGCACCAGTCGTCCTCGCGGGGGAAGAAGACCGCCGCGCAGGCCGTGCAGCGGGTCCCCAGGAGCCGGAACTCCCCGTCGGGGACCGTTCCGTCGGTGCGCTCGGTGAACCAGCCGGCCACCACCGGCCTGCGCGTCCGTGCCATCCGTCGCCCCTCCCGTGATCTGACGATGCGTCAGGAGTCTGGCACGGGCCGCCGGGCGGCGGAAGACGTCAGCACCCCGCCACCGAACTCCGCGCCACCGGGAAGTCGAAGTACGTGGCCGGGAACGGCTCCGGCTTGAAGGTGAAGTGCCACCACTCCTCGGGCAGGTTGACGAAGCCCTGCTCGGCGAGCGCGCTCCGCAGCAGATCCCGGTTCGCCCGCTGCTCACCCGTGATCCGCGGGTCGTCGGTGTGCGAGAGCGTGTCGAAGCAGTCGAAACCCGTGCCCATGTCGACGGAGTTGTCCGGGAAGCGCTCCGCCCGCGGCTTGAAGCACTCCACCTGCGGCTCGCCCGGCACATAGCGGCGGGTCGGCAGGGCGGGCAGCCGCACGATCGTCACGTCGAGCGTCGAGCCCCGGCTGTGCCCGGACTTCTCCGCGATGTAACCGTCCGCGAACAACCGTGACTTGTCGACCAGCGGATAGAACTCCTTCTTCATCCGCTCGTCGTCCAGGTCCTTCGCCCAGCGCACGAAGTGGTCCACCGCCCGCTGCGGCCGGTAGCAGTCGTACACCTTCAGCGTGTAACCCCGGGCCAGCAGCCTCACCTGGGCCCGGTGCAGCGCCTCGGCGGCCGGCCGGGTCAGGATGCACACCGGCCGGCGGTACCCGTCGATCCGCTCGCCCACGAAGTTGTGCTCCGTGGTGTAGCGCATCTCCTGAAGGATCGTCCGGTCCACCCGGTCGAGCGCCACGAACTCCCGCGGCGCCTTCGGCTCCGGGGCGGCACCGGCCGGGGAGGCGGTGCCGGTGACCGCCGTGGCGGCGAGCAGGCCGGCCGCGGCGAGCGCGCCGAACGCACGGAGAGCGGAGGCGAGTCCTGTCAGTCGCTTCAGTCCTGTCATGGTGACCGTCTATCAGGTACGGCAGCGCCGGGAAAGGGTGATCGCATACGGTCGGTCCGTGACCGACTCCTCATCGCACTCCCACTGCTCCTCCTGCGGCACCCGCTACCCGGCCGACGCCGGCTGGCCCCGCGGCTGCCCCGCCTGCGGCGCCACCGCGTACCGCAACCCGCTCCCGGTCGCCGTCGCGCTCCTGCCCGTCACCGATGCCCACGGCACCGCGCTCGTCGTCATCACCCGCACCATCCCGCCGCAGTCCGGCCGGGTCGCCCTGCCCGGCGGCTTCATCGACTTCGGCGAGGACTGGCAGGAGGCCGTGGTCCGCGAACTGCGCGAGGAGACCGGCATCGAGGCGGCCGCCGGCGCCGTACGGCTCGCCGACGCCCTCAGCTCGCCGGCCGGCCACCTCCTGCTCTTCGGCCTCCTCCCGCCGCGCCCGGCCGCCGCCCTGCCGCCCCCGACCGCCACGAACGAGACGACCGGCCACCACCTGCTGCGCGGCCCCGAGGAACTGGCCTTCCCGCTGCACACGGAGGCGGTACGCCGGTTCTTCGCGGGCGCCTACACCTGACCCCGCACCCGCACCGGCAGGTCCGGCTCCGTCGCCCCCTCGTCCGTGACCCGCTCCACCACGACCCGGCCGTCCACCAGGCGCGACTGGTAGCGCTCGATCTCCGCCGGCTCCCAGCCGTCCCCGGTGTCGCGCACCACCAGACCGCCGCCCGTCCGCCCCGCTGCCGGCGCCCACACCTCCAGGGCGGGCTCCCCGTCCGCGTCGCCCCGCACCGGGATCACCGCGCCCGCCCGGGCGAGCACCGGCACCCGGGACAGCGGCGCGTCGAGGAGCACCTGCCCCGGACCCTCGTACGGCTGCCCGGTCGCCGTGTCGTACCAGCGCCCGCGCGGCAGTCGCACGGCCCGCCGGTCCGTGCCTCGGGTGAGCACCGGCGCCACCAGGAGCGAGTCGCCGAGCAGGAAGGCGTCCTCGCAGTCGCGCAGCGCCCGGTCCTCCGGCGTCCCCCACCACACCGGGCGCACATAGGGCGCCCCCGTCATCCGCGCGAGCCGCGACAGGGTCACGAAGTACGGTCGCAGCCGCTCCCGTTCGGCCAGCGCCACGCGCGCGTGCGCCAGGACCTCCGGCCCGAACTCCCACGGCTCGCGGCGCCCCGCGTCGATCGCCGCGTGCGTACGGAACAGCGGCAGCCAGGCACCGAGCTGGTACCAGCGCAGGAACAGCTCCGGCGACGGGCTCCCGTCGAAACCGCCCACGTCGGGCCCCGAGTACGGCACACCGCACAGGCCCAGCCCGAGCACCAGGGCCAGCGAGGCCCGCAGCCCCGGCCACCCCGTGGACACGTCGCCGGACCAGGTCCCGCCGTACCGCTGCATCCCCGCCCAGCCGGACCGCGAGAACAGGAACGGCCGCTCCTCCGGCCGCAGCGCGAGCAGGCCCTCGTACCCTGCCCGGGCCATCGTCAGCCCGTACACGTTGTGCGCCTCGCGGTGGTCCCCGCCGCGGCCCTCCAGGCTGTGCCGGGCCGAGCGGGGCAGCGTCGGGTCGCCGAACGGGGCGAAGGAGACCGGCTCGTTCATGTCGTGCCACACCCCGGAGAAGCCCTGCTTCAGCCGCTCCTCGTACAGCGTGCCCCACCAGGTCCGCGTCCGCGGGTCGGTGAAGTCCGGATAGACGCACTCCCCGGGCCACACCACCCCGCGCACCTCCTCGCCCCGGTCGTCCCGCACGAACGCGCCCACGGCCCGCCCGCCCTCGTACATCTCGCCGCCCGGCTCCGCCTTCACCGCCGGATCCACGATCGACACCAGCCGCACCCCGCGCTCGCGCAGCTCCGTCGCGAGCCCCGGCAGGTCCGGGAACCGCTCCCGGTCCACGGTGAACACCCGGTGCCCGTCGTAGTGGTCGATGTCCAGATGCAGCACCGACAGCGGCAGCCCCCGGTCCCGGTAGCCGTCCACCACCCGCCGCACCTCCCGCTCGCTGCCGAAGCCCCAGCGCGCGTGCTGCGGCCCCAGGGCCCACGCCGGCGGCAGCGCGGGCGCGCCGGTCAGCGCCGCCCAGCCGTGCAGCACGCGCGCGGGAGTGCCGACCACCACCCAGCAGCGCAGCGGACCGCCGTCCATCCGCACCTCGCTGGTCCCCGGCCGGTCGTGCCCCGACCCGGCGCCCTCCTCGCCCTCGGCGAGCACGACCCGCCCGTCCCAGGAGTTGTCGTGGAAGGCCAGATGCGTCCCCGCGTCCGCCACCACCAGCTGCACGGGCATGGTGATGTACAGCGGGTCGTCGCCCGGGGCGAAGTGCCCCTTGGGGTCGGTGTTCCACAGCCGGTACGTCCCGTCCCGCAGCCGTGGACCCGAGGAGCGTCCGCCCAGACCGAAGAACCGGGCGTCCGCCGGCACCTCGCTGCGCTGCACCCAGCGCGCCGGCCCGCCCCGTACCGGCTCCCACCAGCGCGGCGGCAGGTCCCGGCGCAGCACCACACCGCCCGGGGTGCGCACCTCCACCGCCCCGTTCCGGGACACCGCGACCGTCACCCGTTCCGACACCACCCGCCAGCCGCCGTCCGTGTCCGGCTCCAGGACGGCCCGCGGGTCGGGCTCGGGCGGGTCGCCGGCCAGCGCGTACGAGGGCAGGGGCCCGGCGCCGTCCCAGCCCCAGAACACGGTGCCGCCCGCCGACACCGAGATCCGCAGCTCGGAACGGGCGAAACGGATGATTCCTCCGCCCGGCAGCGGTTCCGCGGTGTCCACCGGACCCGGCACCCGGGCCCGCTCCGCCCCTCTCGGCGGCAGCGCCCGGGCGTCGGCACGGCCGTGCCGCCACGCCGCCCGCACCGCCCGCAGTCCCTGCACCGAACCCAGCTCCTTCACCGAGCGCACCAGCTCACGACCGTCCATGCGGGTCACCCTGCCATTCGGGCAGGGCGCGGCGGGCGGCGTTCAACTGCCGTTCACCCGTGGTGGGAGCACATATTCAGCTACCCGACCATGGGCGGGGAGCCCTGGTGCGAAAGAGGATCACATGGCATCGTCCCTGTCAGCCGCGTCACGCGCACACCCCAGCACGTGCGCGAGACACACGCAGACCCCGCGTACAGCCAGGGAGCCGACCCATGACATCAGCCCAGACCGAGCCGCTTTGGCAGCCTGACGCGGACCGCATCGCCGCGGCCGCCGTCACCCGCTTCCAGGCCTGGGCGGCCGAGCGCCACGGAGCCCCCGCCGACGGCGGCTACGAGGCCCTGCACCGCTGGTCCGTCGAGAACCTCGAAGCCTTCTGGGCGGCCGTCGCCGAGTGGTTCGACCTCCGCTTCGCCACCCCGTACGAGCGCGTCCTGGGGGACCGCTCCATGCCGGGCGCCGACTGGTTCCCGGGCGCCACCCTCAACTACGCCGAGCACGCGCTGCGCGCCGCCGAGGACCGCCCCCACGACACGGCACTGCTCCATGTGGACGAGACACATGAGCCGACCCCGATCACCTGGGCCGAACTCCGCCGCCAGGTCGGGTCGCTCGCCGCCGAGCTCCGCGGCCTCGGCGTCCGGCCCGGCGACCGCGTCAGCGGCTACCTGCCCAACATCCCCGAGGCCGTCGTCGCCCTCCTCGCGACCGCCGCCGTCGGCGCCGTCTGGACGTCGTGCGCCCCCGACTTCGGCGCCCGCAGCGTCCTCGACCGCTTCCAGCAGGTCGAACCCGTCGTCCTGTTCACCGTCGACGGCTACCGCTACGGCGGCAAGGAGCACGACCGCCGCGACACCGTCACCGAGCTGCGCGCCGAGCTGCCCTCACTGCGCGCCGTCGTGCACATCCCGCTGCTCGGCACGCCCACCCCCGACGGCGCCCTCGCCTGGTCCGCGCTCACCGCCGCCGACACCGAGCCGGTCTTCGAGCACGTCCCGTTCTCCCACCCGCTGTGGGTGCTGTACTCCTCCGGCACCACCGGACTGCCCAAGGCGATCGTGCAGTCCCAGGGCGGCATCCTGATCGAGCACGTCAAGCAGCTGGGCCTGCACTGCGACCTCGGCCCCGAGGACGTGTTCTTCTGGTACACCTCCACCGGCTGGATGATGTGGAACTTCCTCGTCTCCGGCCTGCTCACCGGCACCACCGTCGTGCTGTACGACGGCAGCCCCGGCTACCCCGACACCGCCGCCCAGTGGCGGGTCGCCGAGCGCACCGGCGCCACCCTGTACGGCACCTCCGCCGCGTACGTCATGGCCTGCGCCAAGGCCGACGTCCACCCCGGCCGTGACTTCGACCTGTCCCGCGTGAAGTGCGTGGCCACCACCGGCTCCCCGCTGCCGCCGGACGGCTTCCGCTGGCTGCACGACGAGGTCCGCGAGGACCTGTGGATCGCCTCCGTCAGCGGCGGCACCGACGTCTGCTCCTGCTTCGCCGGCGCCGTTCCCACGCTCCCGGTCCACATCGGCGAGCTGCAGGCCGCCGGCCTCGGCACCGACCTGCAGTCCTGGGACCCCTCGGGCAAGCCGCTCGTCGGCGAGGTCGGCGAACTCGTCGTCACCAACCCCATGCCCTCCATGCCGATCCGCTTCTGGAACGACCCGGACGGCAGCCGCTACCGCGACAGCTACTTCGAGATGTTCCCCGGCGTGTGGCGGCACGGCGACTGGATCACGATCACCGACCACGGCTCGGTCGTCATCCACGGCCGCTCCGACTCCACCCTGAACCGGCAGGGCGTCCGTATGGGCAGCGCCGACATCTACGAGGCCGTCGAACGGCTCCCGGAGATCCGCGAGTCGCTCGTCATCGGCCTGGAGGAGCCGGACGGCGGCTACTGGATGCCGCTCTTCGTGCACCTGGCCGAGGGGGCCTCGCTCGACGAGGAGCTGATCGGCCGCATCAAGAGCACGATCCGCGGCGAGCTCTCCCCGCGCCACGTCCCCGACGACATCATCGAGGTTCCGGGCGTCCCGCACACCCTGACCGGCAAGCGCATCGAGGTCCCGGTCAAGCGCCTCCTCCAGGGCACTCCGATGGCCAAGGCCGTCAACCCGGGCTCGGTCGACAACCTCGACCTGCTGCACTTCTACGAGGAGCTGGCGGCGGAACGGCGCAAGGCCTAGGGACTGTCCGGAACGTCCCGTCCGGCTCGCGGGCGCAGACGACGCTGCTTTCCGGAGGACACGCCCGCCCTAGGGGTATCGCCGGCGCCCGTCCTCCGGGTGGCCCGCGAGGCGGCGGACCAGGCTCACCGCCTCGTCCGTCCGCCCCGCGCCGCACGTGCGCAGGATCTCGGCGAGCCCCGGGTGCCGGCCCTCGAGGAGCGCGGCCGCGTCGAGGA
This sequence comes from Streptomyces sp. NPDC053431, assembly GCF_044544925.1. Classification (NCBI taxonomy): domain Bacteria; kingdom Bacillati; phylum Actinomycetota; class Actinomycetes; order Kitasatosporales; family Streptomycetaceae; genus Streptomyces; species Streptomyces sp. NPDC053431. The sequence goes on from NZ_JBITXX010000025.1 coordinate 59,068, forward strand.
TCTCCACGGCGCCGGCCCGCGCGTTGAGCAGGTCCCGCAGGCGCAGTGCGAAACGCAGATCACCGTCCCCCTCCGGCTCGCCGGCGGGGGACGGCGGCGTCACGGCCGCGCCGAGCGACTCCTGCCCGGGTGTGCGGTTGGCCTGGATCGCCGCCAGGGCGTCCGCCACCGCCCCGGGCGGCACGACGCCCGACCGCACCTCGTGGGCGAGGTGGAGCACCGCCGACAGACGCGCGGCGGCGTCCGGGTTCGCGATCCGGGCGCGCTGCCCGCGCATCACGAGGCTCAGCATGGCGGGGGAGACGCCGAGGATCTCGGCGAGCCCGGACTGGGTCACTCCGAACAGGCCGCACAGGTCCCGGCACAGCTCGCCCAGCGGAGCTCCGTACCACTGGCGCTGGAGCTCGTGATTGCGCATCGTCGTGGCGTGGTCCATACCTGCACGGTAGGAGCCCGATTGACACTTGTCAAAAGAAGTTTTCATGTGTCAATCTCCCGTCGAAAGCACGACCACCTCTCATCCGACTGACGGGATGTCACCATGTCCTGGAACCGTGCCACTTCGCTCGCCGCCGTCGTCCTGCTCGCCGGCCTCGGCCTCACCGCCTGCGGGACCGACTCGGACGCCAACGGCTCCGACAAGCCCGCCGCCACCTCGGCCGCGCCGGGCGCGGCGGACTCCGGCGCCCCCTCCGAGGCCCCCGACAGCACCGGCGACGTCAAGCCGCCCGAGGACCTGCCGGCGGGCCTGCCCCTGCCGGACGGCGGCAAGCTCACGTCCGTGACCGGCGACAAGGGCGCGTACGTGCTCACGTACCGCTCGGACGACCCCAAGGGCCTCATCGCGTCCTATCGCAAGGCCCTCGAAGGCGCGAGCTACACCGTGGTGGACATCGCCGGCGTCTTCAACGCCACCTCGGACAAGAGCTCGGTCAGCATCGCGACCTCCGGCAACGACGTGCTCCTCACTGTCGCCAGCCTGTGACGACGCAGCTCCCGTGACGACGCAGCTCCCGTGACGACGCAGCTCCCGTGACGACGCAGCTGTGACGACGCGACAGCTGTGACGTCGTAGGAGGAGCGCGCCGGTACGCTGCGGCGCATGGAGGCAGGGGGGATGCTCGCCGCCCGGTACCGGCTGGTCGCGCCCGTCGCGCGTGGCGCGCAGGGCACGGTCTGGCGGGCGGTGGACACGCGCGACGGCGCGGACGTGGCCGTGAAGGTCTGCGGCGGCGCCGACGTCGAGTCGCTGCTGAGGCTGGTGTGCGAGCAGTCGGTACGGATCGGCCACCCCCATGTCCTCGTCCCCGCGGACTGGTTCGTCCGCGACGGCGAGGCCTGGCTGGTGCTGCCGCTGGTCCGTGGCGGCACCCTCGCGGGCCTCCTCGCCGACTACGGCGCCCTCCCGCCCGCCGTCGGGCTGCTGATCGCCGAACAACTCCTCGACGCGCTCGCCGCCGTGCACGCCAACGGCCTCGTCCACCGCGACGTCAAGCCGTCGAACGTGCTCCTCGCCGCGTCCGGCGCGGAACGTCCGCACGCCTTCCTCGCCGATTTCGGCGTGGCCCGCGTCCTGCCCCACCTGCGACTGACGGCGCCCGCCTTCGTCGCCGGCACCCCGGACTATCTCGCCCCGGAGGTCCGCGCCGGGGCGGACAGCTCCCCGGCCCAGGACGTCTACGCGGCCGGACTCGTTCTGCGCGACCTCGGCGCCCCGGCCGAGCTCGTCGCCGTCATGACCGCCGAGCGGCCCGAACAGCGGCCCACGGCCGCGGCCGCCCGGGACGCCGTCGCCGCCGCGCGCCGGACCCTCGGACCCGAGCGCTGGCCGGTGCTCTGGGACGACGAGCCCTTCCTCGTGCCCGACCAGCTCGGCGACGCGCCGCCGCACCGGCGGCGCCTGCCGTGGCGGACGCTCGCCGCCACCGCGGCGGTCCTCGCGGGCGGCGTCGTGGCGGCCGCCGCGGCGGCCCTGACGGGCGGCGGGCCGGGGGAGTCCGGCCCGGGTGGCGCGCCGACCCCGCCGGCCACGCCCAGCCGCAGCGTTCCCGCCGACGCGGAACGCGGACCCGCCGACCCGGCGGGCCCCGCGCCCTTCGGCCCGTGCGCGAGCGACCGCGACCTCGCCGTCGCCTTCAGCCCCGAGGGCTACATCCTGCAATGCGGCCATGTCCCCGGCACCCGGCGCTACGAATGGCTCCCGATCAGGGCCGAGGACTGACGCCGAGCTCCGCTCGCCCGACGAGCACAGCCAGGCCGACCGGCCGGTCAGGCCCGGCCCGCGCCGGCCCCGGGCCCGACCGGCGAATCCGGGGCCGGACCGGCCCTAACCGCCGTACGTCGCCTGCGCGTCGCCGAGCACCGCCGCGAAGTCCGCCGCCAGCCGCCCGGCCTCCGCGGGGACGAGCGTCGACGTCGTGATCCGTACGGCCGTGGGCGCGGCGATCCGGAACCGCGCGCCCGCGGCCACCCACCAGCCGAGCGTCCGCAGCCCGTTCACCACCGCCGACTCGTCGCGCACCGGCACCCACACGTTCAGTCCGCTCTCCCCGAGGGAGCGGATGCCGTACGAGCCGAGCGCGGCGGCCAGCGCCCGCCGCCGTTCCGTGTACGCGGCCTCGCCGGCGGCCACGAGCCGGGTGACCGCCGGATCGGAGAGCAGGCCGACGACCGTCTCCTGCAGGATGTGGCTGACCCACCCGGACGTCATCACCATGCGCCCGTCGTGCCGCGCGAGGGTCACCGGATCACCGGCGACCGCGGCCCACCGCAGATCGACCCCCAACCGCTTGGAGACGGTCCGCACCTGGGCCCAGCGCTCCAGGCCCGCCGCGCTGAGGGTGGGCGCCACCGCGCCCGCGAACTCGACGTTGTAGTCGTCCTCGACGACCAGGACCTCGGGGAACTCCCGCAGCAGCGCCACCAGTTCGTCCCGCCGGGCGGGGGTGAAGGACGCCCCGGTGGGGCACTGGGCGCGCGGAGTGCAGACCACCGCCCGCACCCCGGCGCGCAGCGCCGCCCGCAGGGAGTCGGGGACGATCCCCTCGCGGTCCACGGTCACCGGCACCATGCGCAGGCCGAGGGCCGGTACGAGGTCCAGGAGGTGGTGGAAGCCGGGGTCCTCCACGGCCACGGCGTCCCCGGGTCGCAGCTCCACGGAGAGCAGCCGGGCGATGCAGTCGAGAGCCCCGTGGGCGAACGTGACCCGCTCCGCCGGCACGCCGTCCCGCGCGAACCAGGCACGCGTCAGCTCCTCGAGCGCCGCCAGCCTCGGGGCGGCGCGGTGCGAGCCGTACACCGGGCGCACCTCGGCGGGGGGCCGCAGCACCGGCAGGAAGGCGGGGTCCGGCAGGCCGGTGGCCAGGTCTGTCACCCCCGGCGGCACCCGCGGCGGTCGCCGGGAGGCCACCGACGGGGCCTCCGCCACCACCGTGCCGCCCCGCCCGCGCGTGACCACCAGGCCGCGCTGCCGCAGCTCCTTGTATGCCGTCGCGACGGTGCCGGGACTGACGCCCAGCTCGTCGGCGAGCCGCCGTACGGGAGGCAGCGCGTCGCCCGGCGCGAGCTCGCCCTCGGTGACGCCGCGCTCGACGGACGCGGCAATCCCCTTGGCCGTCGCCCCACTGATCGAATATTGTGTTGCCACGTACTGAACTATGTATCAATACAATACTCGCGTCAAGGGGGAACCGAGTGAGCCGCACCCACACCTGGCACCGCACCGCTCTCGACCGCATACCCGGCGGCCGTGACGGCCACCGCATGCTCCTCGTCAGCATCATCGACAAGACAGGAACCGGCCTCTGGGCCGGCTGCACCGCCCTCTACTTCACCTACGTCTCCGGACTCGGCCTCGGCCAGGTCGGCCTCCTCATGACCGTCTCCGGCGGCGTCGGCATCGCAGGCGCCCCCCTCGCCGGCCGCCTAGCCGACCGCTTCCCCCTCGTCCGCGTCATCGTCGGCGCCCAACTCATGCGCGGCGCCGCCCTCCTCGCCCTCCTCACCACCGACAACTTCCTCCTCCTCACCCTCTACTCCGCCCTCGGCGCCCTCCCCGACCGCGCCGGCAGCGTCCTCGTCAAGCTCTACGCCGCCCGCCTCGCCGGCCCCGACCGCGTCCGCTACCAGGCCATCCAGCGCACCACCGTCAACATCGGCTGGTCCATCGGCGGCCTCGGCGCCGCCGCCGCCCTCGCCACCGGCAGCACCCGCGCCTACGGCCTCCTCCTCGTCGGCAACGTCCTCACCTACCTCGTCATCGCCGCCCTCACCCTGCGCTGCGCCGAACCCCCCGCCCCCTCCCGCGTCGCCGCCACCGCCGCCGACACCCCCAAGGCCAGGCCCGCCAACCCCTGGCGCGACCGCACCTTCCTCGCCTACACCGCCACCGAGGCCGCCCTCTTCCTCGACGACACGATCCTCCAGGTCGCCGTCCCCCTCTGGATCGTCCACGCCACCGCCGCCCCCGTCGGCCTCGCCCCGCTGCTCCTGGTCCTCAACACCGTCCTCGTCGTCCTCTTCCAGGTCCCCCTCTCCCGCTACGGCGCCACCACCCAGGCCGCCCGCCGCCTCCTCGTCCCCCTCGCCGGCCTCTTCGTCATCGGCACCCTCGCCCTCGCCGCCTCCGCGGCCGGCGGACGCACCCTCGCCATCAGCGCCCTCGTCGTCGCCGTCGTCGCCCTCACCTTCGCCGAGATCATCCACGCCACCGCCTCCTGGGAACTCTCCGTCGCCCTCGCCCCCGCCGAAGCCCAAGGCGCCTACCTCGGCGTCCACGGCCTCGCCCACTCCACCCAGCGCTTCGCCGGACCCCTCCTCGTCACCGGTGTCATGAGCGCCGGCCCCCTCGCCTGGCCCCTCCTCGGCCTCGTCCTCGTCGTCGCCGGCGCCGCCCAGCACCGCGTGACCCGCCGCCGCGTCACCACCCCACCCGCCCAGCCCTCACTGTCAGTCCCCACGGTTACGGTGAGTGAGCACTGATCGACAGCGCTCAGGGGGAGACATGACCACGCACCGCACCACCACCACACTCCGCCGCGCCCTGCGCCGCGAAGTCGCCGACACCGTCGCCCTGCTCGCCGACGAGGAGGACTTCACCGCCATGCGGCAGTACGAGACCTTCGCCTTCGACGACCACGGCCGATACCTCCACCACGTCGAGGACCTCCTCAAGACCCTCGCCGCCCACGGCGGCCACACCACCGTCGCCCTCTTCGACCCCGAGGACTACGCCGACTACTGCGCCGACACCGGCCTCGACCCCGACCACCCCACCAGCCGCGGCCGCTACACCGCCGAACGCGCCGCCACCGGCCCCCGCGTCACCTACACCGGACAACCCCTCACCACCCTCCTCCCCACCCTCGTCGACACCGCCGTCCGCCGCGCCACCTGGGAGTACGCCACGATGCTGCTCGCCGACGCCGGCACCTGCGCGGACTGCGGCCAGGACATCGGCCACGCCTCCTTCAACCACGCCTCCCACCTCCTGCTGCGCCTCCTCGACACCGCCGGACCCGGCAGCCACCACCTCGTCTGCAGCGTCCCCGCCGACGGCGAACAACTCCTCGCCACCCTCCACACCACCCGCGACACCGCAGGACCCGCCCGGCTCGACAGCTCCGAAGGCGCCGAGTTCGTCACCGTCCTCGCCGCCGGCCTCGCCCTCGGCACCCCCGGCGGCCTCGTCCTGCGCACCACCACCCCCGGCGCCCCCGACCGCCTCCACGGCTGGCGCCTCCACGGCGGACACCTCCACCCCCTCACCGAGGCCGAGGTCTTCGACGCCTACTGCACCGACGCCCGCACCGGCGAACCCATCGCCCCCGAATCCCACGTCGACTACCGCGCCGGCTTCCCCCTCCCCCGCCCCGACGACCCCCACCCCCACTGACGCCGAAGGGGCTCCCCGCCACACGGCGGGAAGCCCCTTCGACACCTGACCGACCACGGCCCACGGCCGCCGGCCGGGAATCACTCCCCGGACAGCACCGCCTGCGCCGCCATCCGCGCGTCGTGCGCCGTGTCCGCCGCACGCGCCGCCGCGGCAGCGCGCTCGCACTGCGCCAGCGTGTACTTGGCCAGCGTCGCCCGCACATACGGAATCGACGCCGCACCCATCGACAGGGAGGTCACCCCCAGACCCGTCAGCACACAGGCCAGCAGCGGATCCGACGCGGCCTCACCACAGACGCCACAGCTCTTCCCCTCGGCCTTGGCCGCCTCGGCCGACAGCGCCACCAGGTCGAGCAGCGCCGGCTGCCACGGATCCTGAAGCCGCGACACCGCACCCACCTGACGGTCGGCGGCGAAGGTGTACTGCGCCAGGTCGTTCGTGCCCAGCGACAGGAACTCGACCTCCTGCAGGATCGAACGCGCCCGGAGCGCGGCGGACGGGATCTCCACCATCGCGCCGAACTTCGCCCGCAGCCCCGCCTCACGGCACGCGTCGGCGAACGCCTTCGCATCCGTACGGTCGGCCACCATCGGCGCCATGACCTCCAGATACACCGGGAGACCCTCGGCGGCCTTCGCCAGCGCCGCCAGCTGCGTCCGCAGCACCTCCGGATGGTCGAGCAGCGTCCGCAGACCCCGCACACCCAGCGCCGGGTTCGGCTCGTCCGCCGGCGTCAGGAAGTCCAGCGGCTTGTCCGCGCCCGCGTCCAGCACCCGCACGACCACCCGGCCCTCGGGAAACGCCTCGAGCACCTTGCGGTACGCCTCGACCTGCTTCTCCTCGGACGGCGCCTGCTTGCTGTCGTCCAGGAACAGGAACTCGGTACGGAACAGGCCCACGCCCTCGGCACCAGCCTCGACAGCCGCCGGAACGTCCGCCGGACCGCCCACGTTCGCCAGCAGCGGCACCTTGTGCCCGTCCGAGGTCGCCCCGGGACCACTGGAAGCGGACAGCGCCGCCTTCCGCTCCTCGGCGGCCCTCGTCAGCGCCGCCTTCTTCTCCTCGCTCGGGTCCACGAAGATCTCACCCGTGGAACCGTCCACCGCGATCACGGTGCCCTCGGCCAGCTCGCCCGCACCCGGCAGCGCGACCACGGCCGGCACACCCAGCGCCCGCGCGAGGATCGCGCTGTGGCTGGTCGGCCCGCCCTCCTCGGTCACGAAACCGAGCACCAGGCCCGGGTCGAGCAGCGCCGTGTCGGCGGGCGCCAGGTCCCGCGCGATCAGCACGTACGGCTCGTCGCTGTCCGGCACACCCGGCATCGGCACACCGAGCAGCCGCGCCACGATCCGGTTCCGCACGTCGTCCAGGTCGGCCACCCGGCCCGCCATGTACTCGCCGGCGCCCGCCAGCAGCTCCCGGTAATGGGAGAAGGCGTCGTAGATGCCGCGCTCGGCCGTGCTGCCCACCGCGATCCGGCGATCGACGTCGGCGATCAGCTCCGGGTCCTGGGCGATCATCGCCTGGGCCTCGAGCACCGCCTGCGCCTCGCCACCGGCCAGGTTGCCCCGAGCGATCAGGTCCGCGGCCACAGCCTCCACAGCCTGGCGGGCGCGCCCCTGTTCGCGCTCCGCCTCGTCGGCGGGAATCTGCTTCGCCGGCGGCTCGAGAACCGCCGTGCCCATGTGCCGGACCTCGCCGATCGCCACCCCGTGGCTGACCCCGACGCCTCGCAGCGTTGTCTCCATCTCACCCGTCTCCGATAGAGCGGCGGCCGGAGCCGCCGCGTTGAATGTCGTACTCGAGCCCGTCATGAAGGACGGGCCGGCGGTCAGCTCCAGGAGAAGAGCGTGTCGCCGGCCTTCACGTCCTGGTCGTCGAGGACTCCGGAGAGGGAGTCCGCGGTGGCCTCGAGCGCCACGATCGGACAGATGGGGGACTTGCCGGCCTCCTCGACCTCGGCCGGGTTCCAGCGCACGACCGCCTGTCCGCGCGTCACGGTGTCGCCCTTGTTCACGAGGAGCTCGAAGCCCTGACCGTTGAGCTGGACGGTGTCGATCCCGAGGTGGGTCAGCACACCGTGGCCCTCGCCGTCGACGACGACGAACGCGTGGGGGTGGAGAGAGACGACGACGCCGTCCACGGGCGAGACGGCCTCGGAGGGCTCGCGCACGGGGTCGATGGCGGTGCCGGGACCGACCATCGCGCCGGAGAAGACGGGGTCGGGTACAGCAGCGAGACCGATGGCGCGTCCAGCGAGTGGCGACGTCACGGTTGTCATGGGAAGCCTCCCAGGGGCGGAGATGGTGTGGCGCCGTCACTACCTGTCCTGGACGGCGTACTGTTCAGAAGCCTATGTCATAGGAAGTCCGGGTTCCGCACCAGACGTACCGGTTCGCGGACCTAGGGACTACCGGCAACGATTTGCCTCTAGTGACGTAGGGATGTACTGTCGTACTCCTGCCTGACCCCAACGCGACGTTGAGTCGTGGGTCGGCAGCACCTATCAAGCCAGATCCTAACCCCAGTGGTCTACACCTCTGCGTGCCCGGCACCCGGAGGACGTGGTCGGGGGGAGCGAAAAAGCCTGGTAGTGTTTGACCCCGCCGGAAGGGCCCGAAAGGCGAAAGCCAAGAATTCGGGACCGGAAAGCACCGAGGAAATCGGATCGGAAAGATCTGATAGAGTCGGAAACGAAGGAAGCGCCCGGAGGAAAGCCCGAGAGGGTGAGTACA
>NZ_JBITXX010000026.1:0-58805 GCF_044544925.1 Streptomyces sp. NPDC053431
GTGCGCCGCTGCCGGGAACAGGCCGATCGTGGCCGCGGCCAGCGCGGTGGCCGTGAGGTGGGTGATGCGGTTCTTGGGCATGGACTCTCCTCATGACGATCGCAGCACCTCCCTGGTTCCCAGGGACTGTGGCGTCAGTCTCTAAGCGCCCCCGGCCGCGCCACCCCGGTCGAGGCCTAACGAGTCCCGGAGGCAAGGGTTTTGGAGGCGGACTCGCGGTAACCCGAGGGGTATGAGCTTCGGACGGAGTAACACCACGCAAGCGGCAAGGGTGATCGTCGTCCTCGCCGATGTCATGGCTGCGATCATCGGGGTCTGGATCCTGATGTACCTGCTGGGCGCCAACCGGGGCAACGAACTCGTGGGGTTCGTTCAGAGCGTAGCCGGCTGGCTGGCTGGCTGGTCGCACGACCTCTTCACGTTCGACGAGGCATGGGCGCGGGTCGTGGCGGGCTACGGCCTCGCCGCCGTCGTCTACCTCGTCGTCGGGCACTTGGTGGCGGGGCGGCTGCTGCGCCGTCACTGACCCGGACTCGGGCCTCCCGCCCCCGTGGGGCACGGGCGCGCGCGGGTGCCCCAGCCGTGAGAGGGCCGCTGTTGAAACAGGCCGAGGGAGTCGCGGTCCCGCCTTCCCCGACGAGATCTCCCTGGTCGGCCCGAGGGAACGGCTCGCCGAATGGAGAAAGGGCCCGGTGACGGATTCCCTGGTCACGGCCCCGGACACGGCGACCCTGTGGGTGCTGGCGGAGCTGGGCGCCTGACCGTTCTTCCGGTCTGCGGCAGGCGATCGGCCGTCGGTTCTACCCTTCGTCGACGACGGCGAGGCGGTGGCGTTGGCCGGGGTCGTTCGGCTCATGTGCGTGCCGCGGCCGATCGGGTCTGCGCGGCGATCCCCACGTCTGGCAGGCGCTGCGCGGCGCCCTGTCCGGTGAGGTAGCCGTAGCCGGCCGACGCCCGAAGGGTTGCGGCGGGCGCCCTCAGGCGTGCGTGGTACGAGCTGGCGCGGGTACGCGCCGGTGTGTATCGAGAAGCACGCAGCCGACTGGCCGACCGGCTGTCTCGACGCTCCCGAGCGAGTGCCTGTGAGGCTGTGAGGAAGGTTCGGACCGATGACCGGTGACGGCGCTTATGAGCGCGACCGCACGTACATCACCACCCGAATCACGGCCGACGGGCGCGACGGCTATCCGGTGGAGCCCGGGCGGTACCGGCTGGTCATCGCCCGGGCCTGTCCCTGGGCAAACCGCAGCGCGATCGTCCGGCGGCTGATGGGCCTGGAGCACGTGCTCTCGATGGGGATCGCAGGGCCCCTGCACGACGAGCGCAGCTGGTGCTTCCACCTGGACCCGGGTGGCCGGGACCCCGTCCTCGGCATCGAAAGGCTCCAAGAGGCGTTCTTCCGGCGCGAGCCAGGCTATCCGAGCGGCATCACCGTGCCCGCGATCGTCGACGTCCCCACCGGCGAAGTGGTGACCAACGACTTCGAGCGGATCACGCTCGACCTCGGCAGCCAGTGGGCGGCCCATCAGCGGGACGGCGCGCCGGACCTGTATCCGGAGAGGTGGCGCGACGAGATCGACGATGTGGCCGACAAGGTGTACCGGGACGTCAACGACGGCGTCTACCAGTGCGGTTTCGCCGGAAGCCAGGACGCGTACGACACGGCGTACCACCGCCTCTGGGAGCGGCTGGACTGGCTGGAGCAGCGGCTCGCCAACCGGCGCTATCTGGTTGGCGACACCATCACCGAGGCCGATGTCCGCCTCTTCCCGACTCTCGTGCGCTTCGACGCCGTCTACCACGGCCACTTCAAGTGCAACCGGCAGAAACTGACCGAACTCCCGGCCCTGTGGGCCTACGCGCGGGACCTGTTCCAGACGCCCGGCTTCGGTGACACGATCGACTTCGCGCAGATCAAGGCGCACTACTACGTCGTCCATCACGACATCAATCCGACCGGGATCGTCCCCCGAGGCCCGGACACCCGCGCCTGGCTCTCGCCGCACGGGCGGGAGGCGCTCGGCGGCCGGCCGTTCGGCGACGGCACCCCACCCGGACCCCCGCCCCCGTCCGAGCGCGTGCCGCCGCTCCCCACCCCACCTCTGGCCGGCCCGACGGCCCGGCCTCCCTCGGGTCAGGCCGCAGGGACCGCTCGTTGAAGGGCAGCGATGACGCGGTCGGGGCGTCGCAGCTGTACGGGTCCGCGAGACTACCCAGAGCTTGGTGCGGCCGCGAGACTACCCAGAGCTTGGTGCGGTGATGTCGCAGGTTCGGTCGCTTGCGTCGCTTCGGTCGCTGCGACCGAAGTAAGCCGGGCGGGGCGGCGTCGGCGAAGTCGCGGTGCGAGAGCGTGCCCGGGGTGGTCGTGGTCGGCGCCGTAGACTCGGCGGCGCAGCAAACTCCTCATCTCTGTCCATGGGTCCCTTAGCCTCCCAGCCATCACTTGCAGCCGGGGCCCGGTACGTTTATCCATCGCGCCTACCCGCCGCCGGCGGCGCCAGGCTTGCCCGGGGTGGCCTTGGGCTTGCCCGCGCCCGCCAGCGGCTTGCCCGGCTCAGCGGCGCAGGCGCGAGAGCCAGCCGGTTGTCTTCTGCTCGGGCACGGCCTGGTCCTGGCCCTGGTCCTGCACCTGCTCCTGCTCCTGGTCCCGGCGGTTCGCGCCGCGGGCTTGCTCCCAGTCGATCCTCCTGCCGCTGGTCGCAGTCCCCGGACAGGATCGGGCGGCGTTCCGGAGGAAGGGCGTCCCAGCCGGTGCGCTCCACTGCCTGCCACCGCTCGTCCGTGAACGCCGCCAGAACGAGGTGGCGCCCGACCCGATCACGAACCGCGGCGGCCTGCTGCCCTGCTACTTCGACTCCGACCGGGTCCGCCTCTACCGCTGGGCCTACAGCTGGGACGCCTGGGAGCCTCCGTCGTACGGCTACGGGGCCGACGACTGGCCTGTCCCTGGCCAGGACCTGCTCCCGCAGCGCGTCCGCCTCCGACTCGTCGTCAGCGGCCTGGTAGCCCGGGAGGACGACGGTGAGGACGCCTGAGACCTACGCGCGGCTGCGCGCCCTCGGGAAACTATGCCGCGCACCGACTCCCACCCTGCTCGTTGGACAGACAGCCATCCCCCTCCCCGACGAAGGAGAACCGTCGTGTCCTACCCCCAGCTCCTGACCGCCGCCGAGAAGCTCGCCGCCGCGAAGCGCGACCTGGACATCCCGGAGACCGTCGTGATCTGCGGCAGCACCCGGTTCATGAAGGAGATGGCCGAAGCCGACAAGGAGCTGACGTTCACCGGCCACATCGTCGTCAAGCCGGCATGCGACATGAAGTCCCCGGACCCGCTGTGGGCTGACCCGGCCGCAGCCGAGGAGGGCAAGCGGCTCCTGGACGGGCTGCACCGCGCGAAGATCCGCCTGGCGGACCGCGTCCTGGTCGTCGGCGACTACATCGGCGACTCCACCCGCGCCGAGATCGCCTACGCGCGCAAGCTCGGCAAGCCGGTGGCCTTCACTCACCCGGAAGTCGACCCCGCCGCATGACACGCAAGCCGACCCTTGCGGGAGAGCCCTTAGGTGTCCTCCCGCGCAAGGGCCGGGGGAACGGGGATCCGAGGGGCTGACCTGAGCGAAAACCCGCTCTACGATCATGCCCATGCCGACATCCATCTCTTCCCTCCCGGTGCTCCGAGGCCGGGGCGGGGCCGTCCTGTCCGCCGAGGACATCGGACTGGTCCTCGACCTCCCGCGCGAGCAGGTTGTCTTCACCCCCGACGGGCTGGGCCGGATACGCGCCGAGGGGCGCTCGGTCCTGATCGAGCTGCGGGCGAAGGCCGGGACGACACCGCGCGTCCACCGCATCGACGACGTGGACGAGGTGGCGGCGACCGCCTTCGCCGACGGGGTCAACGCGATCCTGGCGAACCGGACGGACAGCGACGACGTCGACGGGGCCCCGTTCGCCGTGGTCCGCTCGCTCGCCCCCACCTGGCGGACGAGGTTCCACCGCCGGATCCTGCGGGGAGCGCTGTGGCACCTGCTGGCGCTCGTCGTCCTCTGCGTGGTGGCCGGCGCGCTGGGCAAGTGGGACGTGGTCATCCTCACGATCCCGGTCGGCGGCCTGGCCTGGCTGGGCCTGTGGATCGGCCTGTACGGGGTGATCCGCGCACGGCGGGAACGGTGGCTGTACCGACACGGCGTCATGGTGACCGCCACCCGGGCCACGATGACCCGCGGCGGATACGTCTACCCGGACGCCACCGGCACGTACCGCGGCTTCCTGCACGGCGAGGCCGGTTCCGCGATCACCGTGGCCCACCCGCCGGAGGACCCGGCGGACGTGCTGGTGCCGGTGGCCCCCTTCGCGCACCTGCTGGACACCTACGCCGGCGCCTTCCTGGTCGTCTGCGGCGGCCTCCTGGCCCTCATCCACGTCGTGATGGCGGTGCTCTTCCTCCTCGACGGCTAAGCACGTGCATGGCCATTGAGGCTCGACTCGTGCTGTCGGAGCGGCCGAAGACAGGACATGATCCGTTGGTGAGACCTGTCCTACCAGGGCTTCACGTCTTCCTGGACTGGCACCTGATTTCGGATCCCCACGGCGGCCGTAGGCATCACACCGCTCCGCGAAGGTCATTTCACGAACGAAGCCCTCAGAGGGGCGGGAATGCCGCAGGCCGTGAGCACGAGGTGGAGCCGCTCCTCACATCTCGGAGAGGACGAACCCCTCGGCCTCGGTATTCGGGTGTCCGGGTTCATGCCACCAGTTCGCAGAGATGGGGGTGGTCGGCGGTTGGGCAGATCGCGGGTGAGGGATGCGGCAGTACCCGGTCCGCCAGGCCATGCACGCCGTCGAGACGGCCGGCCCCACAGCAATGTCCGAACTACGGTACGTCATGGACCTGTTGACCATGGCATCCGATAGCCCCCCTCCGGCCCCGGCAACGAGCTGACCGAGTGTGTAGCCGCGTTCCAGTGCCGCCGAAGACCCCGGCGTCGTAGCGAATGTTCGCGGCGAGCCCAAGGACTGCAGGCATGCGCGGCCGGTGGACGAGGAAGCTGCGGTGCGAGGTCGGGGCATCATCTGTGCAGGCCCGCCACGAGCTGCCTGGGATTGAGTTACGGAGCCCCGAATACTTATGAGTACCAAATACTCTGCGTGGCGCCCGCGGCACTCAATAATGTGAGGAGCGCAAGTTTGCTTCCGTGCGCAATTGACGCCTCGGGGAGCCCAGAGCCTACCCCCTCAAGGAATGCAAGATGAGCATTGAAAGCTATCCATCCTGGGATCAGATCGATTTTCGCGGTTCCGAGTCCGGATCGATTGAGAGTCTCCTTTCCAGCGGCGAGAACCCTTGGATGACTCTGGGCATCATGGACAGCATCGAGGATGAAGCACTGCTTAAGGAATGGGAAAATGTCCTGAGCGTGCAGACAAGGCTTCTTGCCGCCCGCGAGGTTGAATGGATGAAGTCTCGCGGCCTCGGCAGAAACGGGAGACCGATTCTTGAGATTGGCAGCGCGAACGGGAGTTATGGCCAATTCCTGGCGAACAGCTTTCCACACCTAACACTGTTCGGCGTCGAAGCAAACCCTAACCTTTCCGCCATGCTGGACCTCAAAGCGTGCCCAGAAAACTATTCGATCGCACACTGCAAGGTAGGCGACGAGCCTCTGCCGCAACACATCCAGAACAACTTCGACGATTGCGTTCTGCGATTCGTCGCGCAGCACGTTTCGGACCCGCTCCGCCTCTTACGTGCGGCCTATGAAGGCCTCCCTGAAGGAGGCAGCATTTTCGTAATTGAAGAAGACGACGCCTTCTTCGGATCCTATCCAGAAAACACGGGATTCGAAACCGCATTCGATATCTGGCGCCGCGTAATTGCGGTAGGAGGAAGCAATAGCAAGATAGGGCGCGACCTGCCTCGCCTTGCAGCCGAAGCTGGCTTCTACGTAGCTTCCTACGAGATCACGCTCCGAAACAACGTGGAAGCCGGATCCCATTTCAACGAACTCTTCATCGGCACAACGAGGATGTTTCACCGAACAAATCCCGCGCTGGTCTCCATAGAGGAGGTAGAACTCGTTACGAGGCACCTCTCCAGCAGTGAAAAGACCGAAGGTTCTGTGGCAACTTACCCGCAGGTACTCCTCCATGCCGTAAAGCGATAAAAAGGGCTCCAAGTTACAGAAGTCGCGAGCGCCTTCCGCGTGAAGCCCTACCCTTACATCATCAACCTTCTTGACGCGTCGACCCACAGAGCGCACGCAGCGCTAAATCACTGTGGTTACAGGTGCCCATGTAGCACCGAATGGAATGTCGCCGAACGCAATTCCCCCAACCGTGGGAAATTTACGGTCTAAAGTGATTTCGGGCGCATGTTGACCTCGTAGAGCTGCACAAGCGACCGAACTAGCCCCGGTTCCCAAAGCGGTCGCACAAGTGAAAGTGATGAGGACCTCGATTCCCGAAACGTATGAGACTGTCGATCAAAGGTGGCGCCAATGGACCAGGACCCTATCGGATCCTCGTGCAAAGGTAACGAAGCCGACGTTCACCAGATCACTAGAACTCCAGTGCAATCTCTTGTTCACCATGGGCAAAGATTGCACTAGCCGTATGCGCGGTCCGTATCAGAGGCAATGCAGATTCTCCAGGATGACCCGCAAGTCGCTGTAGTCCTGCTCGACGTCGTAATGGAATCAGAACGCGCCGGCCTGGACGCATGCCATGTCTTTTGTCAGAGCGGTGTGCCTGTCGAACGCATCGGCTGCAGCGGAGTGACGGCCTGGCGGCGGCTGCCCGACTGGACCGAGGTGAGTATGAGGCCCCGGCTGCGTCCGAGAAGCGCGCACCATCTGATCACCGACAGGCACGGCACACCGCTGGCTATGTCACTGACCAACAGAAACCATCATGGTGTCACCCAGTTGATGCCACTCCTCGACTCGATACTCACATCCGCGGCCGCCGGGGCCGGCTACAGCACCGACCGGGCGGGCTGTTCGCAAACCGAGACCAGGACTACGACACGTCTCTCTCCCCCGCACCCGTGGCATCACACCAAAGATCGCCGCAAAGACACCGCTCACGGCTCCGGTCTACGCCACACCCGTCCCGCTGGAACTTCGACCGCACCTTCGCCTGGTCCCACCAATTCAAGCGGCTACGCATCCGCTACGAGCACGGCGACCTCCACAGCGCCGGCCGGCCACTGCTCGCCAGCCCAAGCTGGACGACGCCCAGGTCGAGCGGGTGCGGATCGCCCTGGAGGAAGGCCCCCAGGCGCATGGCTTCGAGGCTGATCTGTGGACTCTGGAAGGGGTATGGCGGCTGCTGACCGGCCGGCTGGGATGGAGCCTGCAGCGTCCTGAGCGTCGGGTGGAACGGGACAAGTCCGAGATCGCCCGCTGGATCCTTCACGAGTGGCCGCCCATCAAAAGGTGCCTCTGTGGCTTTCGTCAAGCCGTAAAGGGTGTGGGTGGTTGGTAGAAGGTGCCGTCGCGGAGCATGGCGAAGCGGACGTCGATGCGACGTCGGGCGAGTGCGATGAGGGCGGCGACGTGGTGCTTCCACTCGCGGCGTTTGCGGTCGTAGTAGGCGCGTGACTCGGGCTGGGAGAGCGAGGCGAACGCGGCGAGGTAGAAGGCTCTCTTGAGCTGTTTGTTGCCGCGCCTCGAGGCGGCGAGGTGTCCGGCGATGGCGAAGCCGCTGCCGTCGCCTACGTCGCTGAGGATGCGGGCGGCGGTCCTGGTCCCGATACCGGGCATCGAGATCAGGACCTGGGAAAGAAGGTGGGCGCCCAGGAGGTCCTCGATCCTCGCGGCGATGAGTTGCGCTGGTCAAGCACGGATTGGAGCGAGCTGGCTAGGCTTGGGACGATCAGCGCGGCGACATCCGTTCCCGGGACAACGACGGTTTGTTCGTCGAGTGCGGTGAAGACATCCTTGATCAGTCGCTCCGCCATCCGCGGCGCTTTGGGACGTATCAAGGTCACGTGGCGACGGCGTCCGGCCTTGCGGATCTGGGCCGGGGATCCGAACTGGTCCAGCAGCTTGAGCACAGCCGGGTGCTGGATCCGCGGGCCCAAGACGCGTTCCAGGGACGGTGGTTCTGAGTGGGCAGGTTGCGGAGTCTATTGCGATCCGGGTGGACTCGCCCGCGAGATCGTCGTCGAACCCGGCGATCATCGCGAGCTCGGCAACCGTCTCGTCCGCTGGATCGATCGTCCTCCGGGTGTGGGGCATCGCTCGGTCCCCCTCATCGACGATGCACGCGTCGCAGGAGTCGGTTTTTGCCTCGCCGGGGTAGAGATCAGCGGTCCGTCGCATCGTGAGTCTCGGCAGGTAGGCGACCTGGCAGCCCGCGTTCCGGGCGACCGCCAGCGGCAGGGCACCGATGGAAGCAGGCTGTTCGACGATCACCAGTACCGTTCCGTGCTTGGCCTGGAGCCTGTCGAACAGCTCCCGCAACTTCGGTTCGATGTTGGGCAGCGGCTTGTCGAACACCGTCTTGGCCGCCCGGTTAACGGCGGTGGCGTGGTGATCGCCTTTGCCGACGTCCAGGCCCAGATAGACGTCGATGCCAGTCTCGTCCGACATGCCCTTCGCTCCCGTGCTCGCATTCTCCCCGGCCCCACCTGCGGCATCAGCGTGCCGGCATCCACGCCATGCTCCGCAACGGCACCTTCTACCAGCTACAGCTTGACAAAGCTATAAAGGCACTTTGGCTACCGCTTACTAATGAGGCCGCACCGACCGAGGAGTCGATCGCCGCCAGCCAGTCCACCACCGGCCCGCATCCCACGTTCTAACGGCGCTGTTCGGAAGAAATCTTCGTAACAGCCGTAATACGTCCAACTGACCGCAGTTAAGGTAACCATGCTCATTCAAATGGGATCCTACCGTGTCGCACTCACATGAGCGATAGAGATGCGCGATGCACATAATTCTGGTCTGCATAGAGTAAATCCGCTGGCTGTCAAGACGGCCAGCAGGGCCCATAACCGAATGAAGCCGGTGCCGAGGACGGCAATGGCAACTGGGTGTTGACACTGGTCAGGACGCTGCGGGGCAGCAGTCGCAAGACCCGATCTGGTTTGGGGCGGGCTTCGCACCGCTCGCAGTGTCGATATTGTTCTCCCTGCCGACGCCGTGCCGCAGGAGGGCGCCGAATCTGACAGTCGGGGTTCCGGTCCGCGATCGAGACCTGCGCGTACTCAAAGACACGCATCGGGAAATATCGTAGGCAGCGACAGCGCTGTTTTCTGCTGATTTCACGGCACCGACTGCCTGAGGGTTCATGATCACCGGTGACCTGTCATGAAGGGAGTTTTTTCGAGCTCGGACCAGCGCATGTGCATGCAGTTTCCGACTACCTCGCGTGACTGACCAACCGCTGTGTGAAGTTGAGCAATCAGTACTGTATTTCGAGTCTGCAATGGTGACAGTAGAGTCAATTGTTTAGCTTGATCAGCAGACTTCATATCGCACTCAAAAAGCAATATTCTGCACGTTAGAGGACTTAGGTGACACACATCGATCACGTGACGGTCATCGTTGCTGACGCGGACGCCACGGCGCGTCTACTCGGCAAATTGCTCGGCGCTGAGGTGCAACACATAGCCGACTCGCCTGCACTAGTGGTCCGCACTTTGGATATCGCAGGTGTCGAGATCCATCTCGTAGACTTCCGCGATGATATTCATAATGAATCTCGGAAGGTGGCTTTGGGTCTGCACCATGTTGCGCTTCGCGTGCCAGATCTTGTCACGGCTGTTGAGCGTTTTCACGCTGCTGGCGTCAGAGGGCGGGGTGAGCCGGTAGAGACTGCCCCAGGGGTTTGGGAAATATTTGTGGACGCGGAGGCTGCAGGGGGTGTGCCTTTGCAGCTTGTGGAACGCCGGGCAACAGCTGAAGGCGCGGTTTTCGACGCTTCAGCCGTTGCCCGGCTGGCGGCGCAAGCGAGCCTTAGTTCCACTGTCGAGTAATCGGATAGAACTCCGAGAATTCGTTATTAATAAGACAGGAGAGTGCCAGTTTGGAAAGAGTAAATGAAGTGAGCTACCCTGCAGAAGATCGGGACACTTGCGACATTACAGTGACAGCTGCTGATGAAATAATTGCTGCTCTGGTCGCGGGCGGGGTTGATACGTTTTTCGGGGTGCCGGGTGGTCCGGCAATGCCTCTGTTTGACGCAGTGTTGCGGCATCCAGCAGCGCGTCTGGTGGAGTCGCGCCACGAAACGACAGCCGTGTTTTCGGCAATGGGTTACTGGGCTCAGTGCGGACGAGTACCGGGAGTGCTGGTCACTGCCGGGCCTGGCGGTACCAATGTGGTCACCGGCATGGCCGCCGCGTTCTACGAGCGTGTGCCAGTGGTGGTGCTGTGTGGGGATGTGGCATGGGCGACCACCGGGAGCCGGCATTTGCAGGAAATGGGGCCGGAAGGGGTGGATATCGAAACGATGACTCGGTCGGTGAGCCGGGCCGCCCTTCGCCTGCCGTCGGCCTTGGCAGCGGCGGGTTATGCCCGACGTGCTCTGGCGGTTGCCTCGAAGGTGGGACAACAGGGGCCGGTGCTGCTGGTGACACCCCTAGATCGGGCGTCGGCCACGGCATCGCATTCCCCTGTAGTGATGGCGCCGGCCCACGGCGCCGGTGTCCTGCCAACCGCAGAGCGCATTGTCATCGACGACGTCGCGCACCGCCTCGCTGCAGCCAGGCGCCCTTTGGTCGTGGTAGGGGCCGCATGTCGGCAAGCTGCTGGTGACGTCCAGGCGATGGCCGAGGCGTTGCGGGTGCCTTTCGTCACAACCCCGCGTGGCAAGGGTGTGCTCGATGAGCGTCACCCGTTGTCGTTGCGCTCGGGCGGCATGGCCGCCTCTTGGTGGGCGCGACGCTACACGGCCGCAGGCGTCGACGTGGCACTGGTCTTGGGAACGGACTTGGACGATGTATCCATCGGACCCACCCGATACATCGCACCAGGCGGCGATCTCATCCATGTTGATCTTGATGCGAGGGTCTTCGGGCGCGGGCTTCCCACATCGCAGGGCATCGTTGCCGATCTCGACGCCTTCGCCGCAGACCTGGCAGCCACCAGTCGTGAGCACCGGATTGCCAACGCACTGGGCATAGGTGCCCGTGCTCAGGCAGTTGAGGCCTCACCCTTCGATCAGGCCGAGTTCGCCGTGGATTCCTCCTACCCGGTTGCCCCGCACCGCGCCCTGTACGACTTGCAACAAGCAGCGGGACCGTGCGCCCGCTTTGTAACGGACATCGGCGAGCACATGCTGTTCGCCCTGCACTATCTGACTGCCAGCGGGCCGGATTCTTTCGGCATCCACCTCGGTCTGGGCAGCATGACGTCCGGTATCGGCTCGGCAGTGGGGCGGGCCCTGGCCGACCCCACAACAAGGGTGGTGTGCGTGTGCGGGGACGGCGGCATGCAGATGGCCGGCAGTGAACTTCTGGTGGCGCGCCAGCACAATCTCCCGGTACTAGCAGCAGTGTTCAATGACAGTCGTTACAACATGGTCTATCACGGCTACCGGCAACAATTCGACCGAACAGCACCATGGGCTTCACCGGATGTCGACTTCAGTTTATGGGCCCAGTCCTACGGCATACCGTCAGCGGTCATCGAGCGCTCCGGACAGATCACTGCTGAGCTTGTGGACAAGCTCATGGCACATGGCGGACCTGCCCTGCTGGATATCCGTCATGACCCCGATGTACGCATCAAAGGGGCCGGCCGAGTCGAAGCTCTCCAACACATGTCTGTCGCGACAAGTCAATGATCAGGCTAGCGCGCGGAGTGCACCGGGTCACTCAACGCCCCACATAGGGGCCACGAGCTTCGAGCCAGGGGATAATTCAGCCCTCTCGGTTCTCATCGATGATGCCTCCTGAGCAGTCGAACTCTTCCTCGAAAGGCAGCAAAACATGACGGATCGGTTTGATCCATTCGGAAAGCATCTAGCCGAGCCTAGTGAATTCTGGGAGATGGCCCGAGCGAGAGAACCAGTCTTCTACTCCCAAGCTCTCGACGCCTGGTGCGTAGCTCGATACGATGACATCAAAAACATATTGCAGGATCCAGTCAGGTTCTCAAGT
Organism: Streptomyces sp. NPDC053431; assembly: GCF_044544925.1. Lineage (NCBI taxonomy): Bacteria > Bacillati > Actinomycetota > Actinomycetes > Kitasatosporales > Streptomycetaceae > Streptomyces > Streptomyces sp. NPDC053431. Next base: position 12,107 of record NZ_JBITXX010000026.1, read on the forward strand.
AGGGATTTACTTCGGCGTCCCGTCGGACTTCCGCCCGAGGTCGATCCCGTCCTTGATTTCATGTATGAGCATGCTCCTCGGATGAGTGTCGTGGATCCACCTGACCATACCCGCCTGAGAAAATACGCAAATAAAGGGTTTACGTCACGCGCGTTGCAGGTTTTTCGGCCACAGATATACAGATTGATCCAATCGTTCGTTGATGATCTCACAGTTGAGGACAAATGCGAAATTGACATAGTTGCTGACTTCGCCAAGCGGGTACCGTTGCTCGCTGTCATGACAGTGATTGGAGCGGATCTCGCGCATGAACCCCGCTATCGCCTATGGATAGAGCATTTACTGGCGATTATGATCGGCTATCGGACGCTCGACGACAGGACACTGATCGAGTACGCGCGCCAACAGCAGGATTTTATCGCAGCAATTCAGCAGCTAATTCACGCCAGGCGGGCGGAGCCTCGAGAAGATCTCATCACGTTCATCTCATCGGGTGTTGTGGACGGCGGTCTCCTAAGTGACAATGAAGCGATCAGTGTAATTATCCTGCTTATCGGGGCAGGATGGGAGACGACAGCGAAGGCGATACCCAACATCCTGCATCAACTGCTACGCGACCCTTCTCACTGGGAAAATCTTGTCGAAGGAAGGGTTGAAGCTGCCGCCGTCGTGGAAGAAGGACTTCGACATAGCCCTTCGGCAGCAGGTTCTTACCGGGTGACAAGGTGCGATGTCAACGTGGGTGGCGTGCAGATCCCTGCAGGATCACTCGTATTTCTGAGCCTCATGTCCGCTGGCCGCGACGAAACAAAGTATTCTCAGGCAGACATGTTTGATCCGTATCGACAGGCGAAAACGCCTCTTCTAACATTCGGCCACGGTATTCACTACTGTCTAGGATCACAGCTTGCACGCATGGAGATGGAAGCGGCTTTTGAGTGCCTTTCGAAGGTCTTCCCGCGCCTTTCCCTGGCCCCAGGATGGGAACCCAAATATGAGCCAAGTCCTCAGTTCCGTGGCCTGACAGACCTCTGGGTAAAGCTGAACTCCTGAATATCCAATCCAGTGCTCGGCAGCACCACAATTCACGCAACCAGGCGGCGCCTGCGGCACCGCTGAGGGCAGGTGAGGTGGCCGGGGCCAGAGTGGCGGGATGAGCCCGCACCTGACTGCAGCAGCTTTCCGGCGCTGTGCCGGTTCTGCTGTGGCTGATACTCCCGTGTCCGGCCCGCCGCCCGGGCCGGACACGGTCGGCAGGCATGAGGTGTTTCTTGTGGCAGGTGAGGCGGGTGACGGCCTTCGAGGGCCCGTTTCGGTCCCTTCGCTCATGTCTGATCCCAACACGCCCCCCCGTCACGCCGGTTTGCGCCCTGTGGGGGGACGGCGGCCATCGATACTACAGAAACATGCCTCGTAAGCAGCGGCCGTGCCCGAGTGACCTGTCCGATGCCCGCTGGGAACTGCTGGAATCAACTCTGACAGCACGGCGGGCCTCAAGGAGAGGGAAGGGTCTGGACATCGGCCGGCCGCCCGAACACGATCTGCGCCGGATCATGGACGCCATCCTCTACGTCGACCGGACCGGGAACCCCTGGCGGTATCTGCCACACGACTTCGCCCCATGGGAGACGGTTTACGGCTACTTCGCCGCCTGGCAGAAGGACGAGGTCTTCGACCAGCTCAACGGTCTCCTGCGACGACTGGTCCGGAAAGCCGAAGGCCGCGATCTCGAACCGAGCGCCTGCGTCCTCGACGCCCAGAGCATCAAGACCTCAGCCAACGTGCCCGCAGCCGGCCAGGGCATCGACGCAGGCAAGAAGATCGCAGGCCGCAACCGAGACATCGGCATCGACACACTCGGCCTCCTCCTGGCCGTGCTGGTCACTGCCGCCAGCGTCTCCGACAACCCCGGGGGTATCCATCCACTCTCGGACATCGCCGAAGGCCACCCCCGCATCACCAAAGCCTGGGCCGACACCGGCTACCGCACCAAGGTCATCGACCACGGCGCCCGCCTGGGCATCGACGTCGAAGTCACCTGCCGCGACCCCACCCAGAAGGGCTTCAAGGTGATTCCGCGGCGCTGGGTCGTCGAGCGGACCTTCGGCTGGCTCATGCACCACCGCCGCCTCGCCCGCGACTACGAAACCCATCCCCACCGCTCCGAAGCCATGATCCGAAGGCCTCCGGCGCGAACCCCTCAGACAGGTCCGCCAAATACGCGGGCCAGAAGCCCGGCTCATCCAGGAGCAGGTGCCCGTCCACGACGGGCGACGAGGAGTACCAGTGCCGTGCCATCACCATGCCGGGATTCTCTCCAAGCCTGGTCAGAACCGTTCGAAGACCCCGGCCCTCACAGCCGACCGGCTTGACGGCATAGCAACGTGAGGTGTCTACGAGGGTGGCAATGGGCTTCTGGGTCAGGCCCACAGACGCCAGCTGAGTCATCACAGGGGACCGGCCACGTACTGGTAGGACACGAGCAGCACGAGCCGGGTGTCGGCCCCTTCCCCGCCGGCGGACCCGCACATGCTGTAGATCAAGGACCCGGCCGGCCCGGCGAGAGGCTTGGTGATGGGTCCCGGGTACGAGCCGCCTCCGCAACTGAACTCGAGCGAATCGCCAGCATCTATGCACCCTGCGGCACAACCAGGTAGGGGGTTGCCGCCTGTTGGTCGCTGCGTGTTCGGCGTGTCCGGATGAGGATGCCGGCGCCCTTGTCGACGGCGAAGATGCGCGTGGGTGCACTGCCGACAGACGGCCTCGGGTGACGGTCGACGAGATGATGTTGGGGTGGGATGGCTGCCCCGGCCACGCAGGCGCAGGCGGTGACGTCGCGAGGTTCAGGCCAGGAGGGCTCCCGGGGCCACGTGGAAGCGGGTCGCGTCGGGGAGAGGGCGGCGGTCGTGGAGGTCCAGCATGTCTCTGCGCTCGAACCATTCGGTCAGGCGGGTACGGGCCTGCTCGTCGCGCTTTCGGGAGCGGTCGTCCGGCCCGTCCGTCTCCGCGGCGGAGATCTCGCGCAGCAGGACGCGGATCGGTGCCGTGTCGTCCTCCGACAGGTGCAGGGCCAGGACGGAGAAGGCCGTGCCCGGGGGGAACACCACCTCCGGCTCTTCGTCCGTGCCGAGGAACACGGACGTGCGGCGGCCGGTGGTGGACCAGATCCCGAACTCGACCGCGCCCTCCAGCTCCGCGTCGCACGCCGGGACGGTCGCCACCGGCGCGGGCTCGACGAGGACCGTGCCCGGCACGTACCGGTCCAGCGGCACCCGCTCCGCCGGGGCCGCGAGCATGACCGCCCCGTAGTGCCCCGGCAGCCTGCGCAGACCCGAGTCCAGGCAGCGCAGGAGCGGGGTGAAGGGACCGGCCGCGCCCCGCGCGGCGGCGGCCAGTCCGGCGCGGGACGCCAGGTCAGGAGCGTCCGCCTGGTACAGCGCGATGGCGACCAGGTCCGGCTTGAGACCGTCCTGCGCCAGCGAGCGCAGCGACGGCAGGCGGGAGGCGAGCAGCTCCGCCTTGCCGGCCAGGACGTGGTACCTCTCGCCCAGGAGTTCCCGGAGAGCCGCTCGGTCGTCCGGGCCGCTGCGGCCACCCGGGGTCGGTGGGGCGGCGGGCGTCGGCAGGGTGGCAGGAGCCTCCCGCGCCGCGGCCTCCGACTCCCCGGGAGCCGCGGTCGGGGCCGGGGCCGGGGTCGAAGTCGGGGCCGAAGTCGCCGGCGGGGCCGAAGTCGCCGGCGAAATCGGCATCGCAGGCGGGATCGGCGTCGGCGTCGGCGTCGGCGTCGGACGCGCTTCCGACGGTTCGCTCGCCGTAGGACCACTCACCGGCACGGGCGGAACCGGGCCTGGACGGAGCTCCGGGGCCGGCTCGGACGTGCGCGCCGCATTCGCTGCGGGCGGTTCGCTCGCAGCGGGTTCACCGGCGGGCGAAGGGAGGAGCGGGCTCGTAGGGGTTTCTGGGGCGGGCTCAGGCGTCGGAAGCGAAGTCGCTCCGGGCTGTTCGCTCGGCGCGGGTTCCGTCACGGGCCAAGGCGTCGGCGCCGGGCTGGCCTGCGTCGTGCCCAGCCAGTGCAGGTCCAGCTCCCCCGCCCGGGAACGGATCTGCTCCTCGTCGGTCGCGTCGCCGTGGAGCAGCAGTCCGTACGGTTGCGTCGCCCCCAGGTCCGGCAGCCCGGCCAGCAACCCGGGCAGTGTCCGGCCGACCTCAGGGCCGACGCGACGTTCCCCGTCACCCACGATCAGGACCGGGCGGGCCGGGTCGGGGCGCATCGTACGAGGGCCGGCGTCCGGCACGCGGTCCGCCGGGCGCAGCCAGAGTCCCGCCGGGACGAGTTCGACGACCCAGCCCTCCAGGTCCGCGCACGCGTACGAGGCCGGGGCCGCCTCCTCCGGGCCGGACGGCCGGAGCCACGCCGACGGCACCACGCGGCGGTGTACGGGAGAAGCCGCGAGCTCGAGCAGGAGGGGCTGCCAGGTGGGCGCGCCCCGTCCGTCGAGGAGCGTGGTCGCGTAGTCGTCGGCCGTCCGCACGGGGAGGCCGATCGCCGCCCGTACCGTACGGCCGAGGCGGTCCGCGAGTGCCACCGCCATGGCGACGAGGTCGGACGGGTCGGCCCACGGCGCCGCCAGCAGCAGGTGCCGCGCCTGTGCCGCGTCCTCGGGTACGAGGTCCAGGAGTTCGGCGGCGGGCAGGGTGGGGGCGGCCGGTGATCCGACTCCCAGGAGGAAGGTGTCCGGGCCGACGCCGATCAGCGGCTCGACCGCCTCCGCCAGTCCTCCGAGCCAGACTCCGCCCGGGACGGTGCGGCTGACATCCGCCGGCTCCTTCCTCGGTTCCTCCGTCCGCTCGCTCTCCGGCTCTCCCTCCGGATTCCTGTCCGGCTCCTCCCCCGGTTCCTCCGTCGGCGTCGCGGCGAAGCCGTGCGCCCCGCCCTGCGACTCCGCCACGACGGGCACGGGCGGCGCGGGAGGCGGGAGGAGCGGGTCCTCCGCTCGCAGCTCCTCCACGTCGACTTCCTGTTCTTCGTGTTCCTGTTCGTCGTGTTCGTCCTGCTCCTCCGTTCCCGGTTCCTCCCGCTCCTCCTTCGTCCCCCGCTCCTCCCCCGACCGCCGCTCCTCCGGCGGCCACCCCGGCCCGAGTTCGTACGGCTCCTCCCCCGGTTCCGCCAGCCACCAGGTGCCCGGTGCCGCGACGCGCAGCGTGCCGTCCGGTTCGACGCTGACGACGCCGTCTGGTGCGACCACCGTGAAGCCGGCCCTCGCGGCGACCGCCCGGACCGGGCGGGCGCCGCCGGGGCCCTCGGCGGCGAGGCCGGAGGCGGCGAGGAGGAGGCGGGTCGCGCCGCGCTCGCGGGCGAGGGTCACCAGGTCGGGCAGGGCCTGGCGCAGGACCGGTGCCGCGTCCGGGGCGGCGGCCAGCACCAGGAGGGCGCCGGGGAGTGCGGGCAGGCCACTCAGGACGGGGGTCAGGGCGGTGGCCGTCTCCTTGGACGCGATCACCAGGTGCGGGCCGACGGGGTGGGTGCCCGATCCGGTGCCGGATCCGGTGGTGAGGGCGGGGGCGGTCATCCGGGGTGTCCGTTCTGCGGGGCCCGGCCGTCGGGGTCGAGCAGCGGGGTCTGGAGCTGTACGGTGCGGCGGCGCGTGATGTGCAGCGCGCGTCCGGTGGGCAGCACCTTCGGTTTCGTGCCGCCGAAGAGGTAGCCCTCGGTGGGCGGGCAGGAGAGCAGGACGGCCGGGGTGTTGACGTCCTGGAGCTTGCGCAGGAGCGGATCGGACAGGCCGCGGCCGGCACCGTTGGCGGAGCGGGCGACGATGACGTGCAGGCCGATCTCGGCGCCCTGGGCGAGGTTGTCGAGGACGGCGGCGAAGGGGTGGGCCGACATCGAGCCGTTGACCAGGTCGTAGTCGTCGACGAGCACGAAGAGTTCCGGTCCGCTCCACCAGTCGCGCAGGCGCAGCCGGTCCGGGGTGATGTCGGCGGCCGGGACGCGGTTGGCGATCGCCTTGCCCGCGCCGGTGATCATCTGGCGCAGTGGGTCCGCGGAGACCGCGTAGCCGAGGCGGTATTCCTCGGGCGCGGTCTCGTACATCTCGCGGCGGAAGTCGACCAGCATGAGGCGGCCCTGGTCGGGGGTGTAGGCGCGCATGATCTGGGTGGCGATGTGCTTGAGCAGGTTGGTCTTGCCGGTCTCGCTGTCGCCGACGACGATCAGGTGCGGGTCCTGGGAGAAGTCGTGCCACAGCGGCTGGACGTCGTTCTCCTCCAGGCCGAGCGGGATCCGCAGGGAGCCGTGGGGCTCGGGGAGGTCGGCGGCGTCCAGGACGAGGGGGAGCATGCGGACCTCGGGGGCGCGCGGCCCGGTCCAGTGGTCGGCGACGACGTCGACGAGGTCGGCTACGCCCTCGCCGAGGTCGTGGACGGTGCCGATGCCGTCCATGCGGGGCAGCGCGCACAGGAAGTGCATCTGGTCGGCGGTGAGTCCGCGGCCGGGGATCTTGGGGACCTTGGCCGCCGCCCGCATGTTGACGACCGAGTCCACGGCGTCGCCCAGGCGCAGTTCGAAGCGGGTCTGGAGCTGGTCGCGGAGGGCGCCGGTGATCTCGCCCCAGCGGGTGGTGCCGACGAGCAGGTGGACGCCGTAGTTGAGGCCGCGCTGGGAGATGAGGGTGAGGGGCTGGACCAGGTCCATGAACTCCTGGCGCAGGGTGTTCCAGCCGTCGATGACGAGGAAGACGTCTCCGTGCGGGTCGTCGGGGAGTTCGCCGGCCGCCTTCTTGCGGCGGAAGGCGGCGACGGAGTCGATGCCGAGTTCGGCGAAGTACTTCTCGCGGCGGGTGATGACCGCGTTGACCTCGGCGATGGTCCGCACGACCCGGTCGGGGTCGTGCCGGCCGGTGACGGAGCCGACGTGCGGCAGGCCGCGCAGGCTGGAGAGGGCGCCGCCGCCGAAGTCCAGGCAGTAGAACTGCACTTCGGCCGGGGTGTGGGTGAGGGCGAGCGCCGTCATCAGGGTGCGGATGAGGGTGGACTTGCCGGACTGCGGGGCGCCGGCGATGCCGATGTGGCCGTCGGCGCCGCCCAGGTCGGCCACGAGCAGGTCGCGGACCTGCTGGAAGGGCTTGTCGACGACGCCGACAGGGACCTTGAGGGTGCCGCGTGCCGCGCCCTCGGCGGTGAAGCCGTGGTCGGGGTCGGGTCCGATCGGGGGGAGCAGCTCGTCCAGGGTCGGCGGCACGTCGAGGGGCGGCAGCCACACCTGGTACGCGGGCGGGCCGGCGTCGACGAGGCGTTCGGCGGCGATGTCGAGGAGCGTCCCGGTCTCCTCGGGCGCCGTCTCCTCCTCCGGGTCGGGGGTGGTGGGCAGGACGCGGGGCGCCACGTACTCGGTGCCGAGGGCGACGACCTGGCCCTCGATGACCGAACGGCGGGCGGCGGGGCGGCGCTTGGGCCGGTAGGTGCCGGATACGTAGGCGGCTTTGAAGCGGGTGAGGGTGGAGATGTCGCTGCGCAGGTAGCCGTTGCCGGGCTGGGAGGGCAGCTGGTAGGCGTCGGGGACGCCGAGGACGCCCCGGGACTCCATGGCGGAGAAGGTGCGCAGGCCGATGCGGTACGACAGGTGGGACTCCAGCTGGTGCACGCGTCCTTCGTCGAGGCGCTGGGAGGCGAGCAGCAGGTGGACGCCGAGGGAGCGGCCGAGGCGGCCGATCATGACGAAGAGGTCCATGAAGTCGCGGTGGGCCGTGAGCAGTTCGGAGAACTCGTCGACGACGACGAAGAGGGTGGGCAGCGGGTCCAGCGGGGTGCCGGCGGCGCGGGCTGTCTCGTACTCGAGGAGGGAGGCGTAGTTGCCGGCGGCGCGCAGCAGTTCCTGGCGGCGGATCATCTCGCCGTGCAGCGCGTCGCGCATGCGGTCGACCAGGTCGGCCTCGTCGGCGAGGTTGGTGATGACGGCGGAGGTGTGGGGCAGCCGGTCGAGGCCGAGGAAGGTGGCGCCGCCCTTGAAGTCGACGAGGACGAAGTTGAGGATCTCCGAGGAGTGGGTCAGGGCCAGGGCGAGGACGAGGGTGCGCAGCAGTTCGGACTTGCCGGAGCCGGTGGCGCCGATCAGCATGCCGTGCGGGCCCATGCCGCCCTGGGCGGATTCCTTGATGTCGAGGTCGATGGGGGTGCCGTCGGGGCCGAGGCCGAGGGGGACGCGGAGCTTGTTGGACTGGTTACGGCGCGCCCATTGCTCCTTGACGTCGAAGCGGTGCAGGTCGGGGATGCCGAGCAGGCCGGCGAGGTCGAAGTCGCTCTCCAGGGGTTCGCCCACGTCGAGGCTGTCCCCGAGGCGGTACGGGGCCATGGCGGCGGCCAGCCGGGTGGCGGCAGCGGGGGTCAGGCCGTCGGGGACGCCGAGCGGGGTGATCTGGTCCTTGCGGTTGCGGTCGGCGCCGACCATCTCCAGGGCACCGGCCCCGCCGGCGGATCCGTCGGTGATCCGCAGCCGGAGGGTGAGCCGGCCGTGCTTCCACTCGAGGGTGGAGCCGATGTCGACGACGGTGGCGTTGCGGTAGCCGCCGAGCGCGGCCCGGTGGGGGGAGGTGAAGGCGGCCCCGTCGAGGACGACGACGGTGTAGGGCTCGTCGCGGCTGGGGGTGGCGTCGGGCTCGTAGGGCGGCCTGGCGCCGAACTCCTCGCCGAGCAGTTGTTCCAGTTCGCCGATGGTGCCGGCGACGAGCCGCACCGGTCCGGCGCCGTCGGTCTCGTGCGGGTGCAGGGCGTGCGGGAGCCACTTGGTCCACTCCCAGTGGGCGCGCCGGTCGGGAGCGGCGACGACCGCGACGCGCAGCTCGTCGGGGGCGTGGAAGGTGGTGAGCTGGGCGAGGATCGCGCGGACCAGGGCGCGGGCCCGGTCGTCGTCGGGGTCCGTCCCGGTCGCGCCCTCGGGCCCGGTGGTGGCCACGGAGGAGTCGTCGCCGGTGCGGACCAGGACGTGGGCGAAGCCGCGCAGGTGGATGGCGACGGGCTGGTCGGCGACGGAGCCGTACGCGTGGATGAAGCGGCGCAGCGCGTGGGCGCTGAGCGGTTCGAGGTCCTCGACCGGTTTGGTGGCGAGCGGGGCGAGGCGCACCGCGAGGCGCTGGGAGCCCAGGGCGATGCGTACGTCGCTGAAGTCGGGGTGGGAGGAGCGCCGTTCCCACAGGCGGGAGGTCCGCACGAGGAAGGGCAGTTCGGCCGGGGCGGGGTGGCGCCAGGCCAGGGCCTCCTGCTGGCGGAGTATCTCCTTGCGCACCTGCCGCCGCATCTGGGCCAGGTAGCGCAGGTAGTCGCGGCGCTCGCCGGTCAGTTCCTGCTTGCGGTCGGCGTTGCCGCGCATGATCTGGGTGACGACCATGCCGATCGCGGACACGGCCATGGTGCCCATGGCGATGTACGTCATCATGCCGCCGTTGGGGCGCAGGAAGATGAACACCATGGAGAGCGACGACAGCGCCATGGGCACCATCGTGATGATGCTGCCCATGCCGTTCTGCTTCTCGGGCAGGCCGGGGGGCTCCTGGAGCTGGATCTCGCCGTCGGGCATCTCGGGCCCGGGCCGCCGCGGCGGGCGGTTGACTTGCACCACGCTCAACGAACAACGCTCCTCACGCCTGGCTCGTGTGCCGGGCGGCCGACTTCCTGCGGTTTCCTCGTCAGTCGGGAACGGGCGGGTGGTGCGGGACGGTTCAGACCTTCCGTACGGTGGCTCCGGATGAACCCCGGCGGCGGGGGACGCGTTGATCACTGAGGCAGGAAGGGAGCCGAGGAACGGGGAGAGGTGTGCGCGCGTACGGATGCCCGTCGGGGCGCCGGTCCGGCCGGTCGCCGGGGTGGGCGAGGCGGTGCGCGCACGCCCGTCGGGGCGGTGTCGTGGGGAGAGCGGTGTCCGAGGGCGAGGTCGACGAGGCGTACGAGGTGCGCGGGCTGCTGCGCGCGTGGCTGCCGGGCGTCGGCCCGGAGGACGGGGACCCGCTCGGCGGCGCCGTGACGGGTCTCGACGTGCCGGAGGCCACCGCGTCCGAGGTGGCGGAGGCGCTCGCCCGGCTGCTCGGGTCCGGTTCCCCGGCCGATGTGCCGGGGCCGGAGGAGCGGCTGATCGCGCGCGTGTTCGTGGTCGACGAGCATCCCTCGGCGGCCGGCTGGAGCGAGGGCGAGCGGCGGACGGTGGCCGGGCTGGCCGCCGTGCTCGTGGCGCGGTACGGCGAGGAGGGCGTCGAGGCGCTCGTGCGGGAGCTGCGGGGCGAGTCGCGCGGGGGCGGCTGAACCCGGCGCCGGGGCCCTTCCGTTCCCCTGTCCGCCGAGGGCGTTCCGGCCTCGGCTGGACAGCAGGAAGGACACGCGGGCAGTGAGCGGTAGCGCGGTGGCGGGGCTGTGCCGGTTGAGGTTCCACGGGCCGCACAAGGTGGTCGAGCTCTCCGTACCGGCCGACGTCCCCTTGGCGGACCTGTTGCCGACCGTCGTCGGCTACTCCGGGGACGACCTGGACGAGAAGGCCGTCGAGGCGGGCGGCTGGGTGCTGCAGCGGCTCGGCGAGGAGCCGCTGGACGAGGAGCGGACGGCCGAGGCCCTGGGGCTGCGCGACGGCGAGCGCCTCTATCTGCGGATGCGCCGCGAGGCGCTGCCGGAGGTGCACTTCGACGACGTCGTCGACGGGGTCGCGGCCGGTCTCGAGCGGCGCGGCGACGGCTGGCACCCCGCGCTCACCCACCACCTGGCGCTCGGTGTGGCGCTGCTCGCGCTGGCGGGGGGTCTCGTCCTGCTGGCCCTTTCCGGCGGTCTCGGTCCGCTGCGGGTGGTCGCGGCGGCCGGCACCGGGGTCCTGCTGCTCCTCGGCGCGGGCAGCGCGGCGCGGGCGGTGGGCGACGCGGGGGCCGGTACGGCGCTCGGCGCGGCGGCGGTGCCCTATCTGGCGCTGGCCGGGGCGCTGCTGCCGGCCGGGGAGGGCGATCTGACGGCGGCCCGGCTGCTCGCCGGCGGTTCGGCTGCGGCGGGCGCGTCGGTGCTGGCGCTGGCGTCCGTGGCCTGCTCGGCGCCCTTGTTCCTGGGGCTGCTCGTCACCTCGGTCGCCGCGTCGGCGGCGGGGGTGCTCGTCCTGACGGGGCTCTCGGCCTCGGAGACGGCCGGGGCGCTGGCCGTGCTGGTGGTGGCGTTCGGGGCGTTCCTGCCCGGCTTCGCGTTCCGGCTCTCGGGGCTGAGACTGCCCGCGCTGCCGCGCCGGGCCGAGGAGCTGCAGGAGGACATCGAGCCGTACCCGGCGCAGGAAGTCGTGGACCGGAGCGCCGTGGCCGACGGCTTTCTGACCGCCTTCCACGTGGTGACCGGCGCCGTGTGCGCCGCCTGTCTCACGCTGATGGCGCCCGCGCCGGGCTGGGCCCCGGTGGCACTGGCGGCCGTGCTGTCACTGCTGCTGGTCCTGCACGTCCGGGAGGTCGGCTCCCGGTGGCAGCGGCTGGCCCTGATCGCGCCGGGCGTGTACGGGATCGCCGTGCTCACCACCGGGTGGGCGCTCTCCCTCGGCCCGACGGGCCGGCTGGGTCTGCTGACGGGTCTGGTGGCGGCCGCCGCGGCGCTCGCGATCTTCTCGTGGACGGTGCCGGGACGGCGGCTGCTGCCGTACTGGGGGCGGGCCGCCGACCTGCTGCACAGTGCGCTGGCGCTCAGCCTGATCCCGCTGGCGCTGACCGAGGCCGGGGTGTTCGCGTGGGTGCGCGGGCTCACCGGCTGAGCGGCGCGCCCGGAAACACCCCCGATCCCCGACGTACCCTTCCCTCTCAGGAGTTCACATGCAGTCCAGGCGCGACCAGGTGCAGGCTCACCTGTTCGTGATGAGCAGGCTCGGGGCCGGGATGCTGCGGGGCGAGCCCGACGCGTTGGAGCTCCCGACCCGCCGGACCACCCGAGGGGTGCGCACCGGACTGTTCGTCGCCGTGATCATCGCCCTGGTGATGGGCCTGTACGGGGCGATCAAGCCGGGCGGCGCGACGGGCTGGGCCAAGCCGGGGACCCTGGTGGTGGTCAAGGAGACGGGCGCCCGGTACCTGTTCGTCGGCGGGGAGCTGCGGCCGGTGCTCAACCAGGCCAGTGCCCGGCTGGTGGCCGGCGAGAAGATGACCGTCACGCAGGTCGGCCTCGGCTCGCTCGGGGCGGTTCCGCGCGGCGGGCCGGTGGGGATCGTGGGCGCTCCGGACGGGCTCCCGGCCGCGTCCGCGCTGGCCCGGGGCGACTGGCTGGTGTGCGGTGTGGTGGAGGCCACGGCGACCGGGCGGCCCCGCCCGGTGGTCTCGGTGGCCGTCGGCGCGGTGGGCACGGGCCGGGCGCTGGGCGCCGGACAGGGGGTCCTGGTGACCGCCTCGGACGGCGGCGACCATGTGCTGTGGCAGGGGCGGCGGCTGCGGCTGGGCGCGGGCGCGGGGACGGCGCTCGGCTACGGCACCGTCACCCCGTTCCCGGTGGCGTCGGCCTACCTCAACTCCCTTCCCGCGGGCCCCGATCTGACCCTGCCCGAGATCGCGGGGCGGGGCGCGCCCGGTCCCGCGCTGGCCGGCCGGGAGACCCGGGTGGGCCAGCTCTTCACGGGCCCGGGCGGCGAGGCGTACGTCCTGACCCGGAAGGGCCTGGCGGCGCTCGACCGCACCCGGTTCGAGCTGCTGCGCGGCGACCCGCGCACCCAGCGGGAGGCGTACGTGGGGGCTCCGGCGGTCGCCGTGGCGGTGGGCGCCGCCGATCTGGCCGCCCACCCGGCGCCGGCCGGGGCCCTGCCGGACGCGGGCCTTCCGACGGCGCCGCCGCAGCTGGTGGAGCCGGGTGCCGGGCAGGGTGTGTGCACGGCGGTGCGGCCCGCGACGGACGGCGGGCCCGGCACCCTGGTGACCGTGGCCGACGCGGCGGCGGTCGCGGGCCGGGCGGTGACGCCCCAGCCGGGCGTGACGGCGGCGTGCGGCGCGGCGGACCTGGTCTCGGTGCGGCCCGGGGGCGGCGCGCTGGTGCGGGCGCTGTCCGGGGCGGGCGCGGCCGGGACGACGTACCTGGTCACGGACAACGGCGTGAAGTACCCGCTGCCGACGCCGGAGTCCGCGAAGACCCTCGGCTACGCGGGCACGGCAGCGCTGGGGGTGCCGGCGACGCTGCTGAGCATGCTGCCGTCGGGGCCGGCCCTGGATCCGGCGGCGCTGGCGGCTGCGGGGGTGGTCGACGCGGCCGCGGGCGTACCGGCTCCGGTATGCCCCGGAGCGGAGCCGCGGGACCCGAAGGGCGTGAAGGGCGGGACCGCCGGCGCCGAAAGGGCGGTGAACCCCGCCCCGTGAACGGCCCGTTCCCCCTGCCGGGAACCCCACCGACCCTACGATCGAAGGAGATCAGGTGACCGACATTCCCAACGACAACCTCAAGGTTTCGTCAGCGGTACTCACCCAGACCCTCAACGAACTGGAGGGGCACCTCCAGACGATGGAGCGGGCCTACACCCAGTCCGAGGACATCGCGCAGCAGGTCTCGCAGAGCATGAGGTCCACCGCCGGCACCAAGTTCGTCGCGAAGATCGAGAACTGGCAGCGCGGCTACCGCACGGTGATGGCCGAGTACAAGGACCTCCTGGACGCCGTCGGCGTCACCAGCAAGGTCATGGCGGACACCGCCGGTGAGGCGGAGGCCAACATGGACCTGTGGAGCGGGGACGTCTACGACATCCTCAGCAAGTGACCCCGGGCGGCGCGCCCCCTCCCCCCTTCCTCTCCTCCCCTTCTTCCTCTCCTCTGTAAGGAACGCGCATGAGCGAAATGGACATGGACATCAAGCATGGCGCGCTCGAGGACGCCAATGCCCAGATGAAGCAGGTCGCCGCCACCATGAACTCGGCCCTGGACACCATCATGCAGCGCCTCGACGCCATCCGGTCCGAGTTCACCGGTGAGGCGGCCAAGGAGTTCGCGGAGTTCAAGCAGGCCGTGAACAGCCTGGACGCCAGCCTGTCCCAGCAGTTCGACAAGGGCGCGGACCTGCTGGCGGACGCCCACGGCATCATCCGCAACGGCGACCGCAAGAGCGCCTACCTGTTCCAGCGCTGAGTCCCGCCCCGGAACCCGGCCCGCCGCCCCTTCGCCGGCGCGCCGGGTTCCGTCGTACCCGGGCCCGGGTCTGAACCCCGGGGTGCGGGGCCTCCGTTCTCCGTGTCGGACGGCCCGGACGGCCCGGACGACGTACGAGGTACGACGTACGACCGAGACTTCGGCAGGAGAGCACTCATGGGAACCTCGACCGACAAACCGAACGACGAGACGGTCACGTCGATCACGGACGACGTACTGCGTGACTACGCGTACAAGTTCAACACGCTGCTCACGGACTTCCAGGACCCGTCCGTCATGGCGCTGCTCTCCTGGGAGAAGGGCATCGGGAACAGCAAGCTCCTGCCGGGCAACGTCAAGGAGTTGGTGAGCGCCCTGGCCGTGCAGGACGGGTTCGCAACCCTGTGCAAGGAGCTGAACAGCGCACTGGAGGCGTTCCGGAAGATCGCCAAGTCGGCCAACCTCGACCTGATGTTCGTCAAGGAGACCTTCCAGAACTCCGACGACGAGTCCGTCGACGTCACCGAGATGTGGGAGATCCTCAACGACATCCAGCGCGGCTCCGGCTCGGGCTCCGGCTCCGGCTCCGGCTCCGGCTCCGGCTCGGGCAACGGCTCCTCCACCTCGACCGGCAACTAGCGCAGGCGCCGACACCTCCGGAAAGGATTCCCGCGCACCTCATGGCAACCTTCACCTGGGAACAGGCCGTCAAGGTCCTTCTGCCCGACACCAACTCGCTGACGAACCGCGAGGCGGTGACGGCCGAGAAGTGGCGGTCCTCGGACACCGTCCACATCGAGATCGTGAGCGGCGACGGCAAGGCCTTGTCCGAGAAGTTCGACGTCTCCCACGTCATCCCCCTCGCGCAGAACGACTACGCGAGCGGCGCGTACACGTGCGTGATCGGGTTCAACCTGGACTGGAAGAACGTCCTGGACAGCCCCCAGTCCAAGTTCAACCTGTTCCACAGCGACGGCAACAAGGTCCTGACGGAGCTGGTGTTCTCGACGACGCACAGTTCCGGAGCCGTCAGTTACGCCTCCTTCGACGCCGCCGCCGACGTGGTCCACGGTGTCCACGCATGGCTGGCGAAATGGACACCGATCATCAAGCGCTGGGAGGAGGGCGTCGACGCCGACGAGAGCGACTGGAAGGGCAGCGCGGCCGGAGCCTTCAGGAAGTTCCTCGACGTCGTCTCCACGGAGATGAGCAAGGTCCAGCTCGACCTCGCCCAGCCCCAGCTCGCGCCGGGCGCCACCGGCTATCCGGACACCTTCGACTTCTCCCAGCAGAGCGGCTACGAGCAGCTCATCCGCGGCGCCAAGCAGAAGCTCAACGAATCTCTCTACGCCATGTACCAGGCACTCGAGCAGTGGTGGTGGCCGCCGGGCGCGAAGGAGATGAACCCCAAGACCAGTCCGGTGTGGCGCATGCGTGACGCGCTCGCGGCGGTCATGTCGAACGCCACGTGCACCTTCACGTGGAAAGCGGACAACAACGGCGGTGAGAACTCCCCGACCACCTACTCCCCCGAGAACGTGAAGGTCGTCGACAACGGCGGGTCCGACGTCAGCCAGAAGTTCTGGCTCGACGGGGTCGAGCTCGCCGCCAAGAAGACGTGGCTGGAGAACCTGAAGACGCTCGACGAAGCGGCGCAGACACACATGGGCGCGGTGGACACGGCGTACCTCGCGCTCGGAGGAGCGCTGCGCGAGGGGATCTACCAGCCCCGTCTCCAGATGCCCACCGGCGGCGGTACGGGCCCGGGCATCGACGGTCCTCCGGGAGGGCCCGGGACCGGCTCGGGCGGCGGCACCGGCGGCAAGGGAGAGGGCGGCCCGGGCGGCGGCATCGGTGGTGGCACGGGCGGCGGCATCGGTGGTGGCAAGGGAGGCAACGGCCCCAAGGGCGGTCCGAAGACCGGGCTTCCCGACACGTTCCCCGGCACGGGGAGCGGCGGCGGGCCGGGGTCACCCCCGCCGACCAGCCTGCCCGGGTCCGGTTCGTCGGGCGGCGGCGCCCCGCTGCTCGACAGGAACGGCAAGCCCGTCATGGGCGCTGACGGCAAGCCCGTCGTGCTTCCACCGGGCTCCCGCATCGGCAAGGACGGCAAGGTCTACGACAAGAACGGCAAGCCGGTCCTGGGCTCGAACGGCAAGCAGCTCGTCGCCCCGCCCGGCGCCAAGGTGGGACAGCAGCAGCCCGCCCCCGAGGAGACACCGGGCAAGGGACTGCCGGGGTCCAACTACGACCAGATCCGGCTCCCCGAGGGCGCGAAGGTCCTCGGGGACGGCACCGTGGTCGACGCCAGGGGCAAGCCGCTGCTCGACTCCAACGGCAACCCGTACGCGCTGCCCAAGGGGGCGACGCTCAAGGACGGCATCGTCGTCGACGCGAGCGGCAAGCCCCTCAGTCGCGCGTACCAGCTGCTGACCAACGCCGAGCACGCCCTCAACTCCCGCCCCACACCGCACCCCTCGACCAGCGGCGGTCCGGGCGGCAACCACAACAGACTGCTGGACCACCTCGGCAGCGGCGGCGGTGGGGGGAGCGGCTCGAAGAGCTTCACCGGCACGGCGACCGGCGGCAGCACCGTGTTCGGCGACCGGGCGGCACGCTCCGTCGGCCTTCCCCCGCCGGGCACCGGCGCCACCGCGTCGGCCGGCGGGGACACCGGCGGCCGACAGGCGTCCGGCGGGACGGGGAGCGGCACCGGGGGCGGTACGGGCGGCGGTGCGCAGACCGGGCAGCCCCCGATGATGCCGCCGATGAACCCCGGCGCGGGCGGCGGCCAGCCCAACCAGGGCAAGGACCGGCAGCGCACGACCTGGCTCACCGAGGACGAGGACACCTGGGGCACCGACACGGGGTCCGTCAGCGGGGTCATCGGCCGCTGACGGCCGCCCGCCCACGCCACACCTCTTCCCTTCCTCACGAAAGGCGGCCCATGGCCATCGACTTCGACGGCATCCTCAAGGACGCGATGTCGGCCCTGCACGACCACCGGGACAAGATGATCGCGGCCAAACGCGAACTGGAAGCGGCGACCGCGTCCGCCACCTCCAAGGACCACATGGTGTCGGTGACGGTCGGCCCGCAGGGCCAGGTGGTCTCGATGACCTTCCACACCAAGGCGTACCAGTCGATGGCGCCGGCCGAGCTGGCCGCCGCCCTGGTCACCGTCCTCAACGAGGCGCGGGCCGCGATGGGTCGCCACGTCATCGAGCACATCAAGGGGTTCCAGGACTTCGGCGGTCACCTGCGCAGTGTGACGGGGCTCGCCGGCACCCCCGTCGAGATGGACGAACTCCTCAAGCCGCTGCGGTCGATGGCCCCGTCCTTCGACCTGGAGGAGACCCTGGGCGAACTGAAGGCGGCCAAGCAGGAGGAGTTCGCCGCCGAGGAGGACGCGACGGCCGGCCGGACGTCCGAACAGAAGGCGAAGCAGGAGGAGTTCGCGGCCGACGCCGAGAGCCGTATCCCCACCGGAAAGCAGGAGGAGTTCAGTGGCTGACGACCTGAAGGTCCTGAGCGACCTGAAGAACAAGTTCGCGCATTACGACGACTACCAGCGCTGCCTCACCGACCTCGGTCGGGCGATCGTCGAGATCAACCGGATCAACAAGGAGTCCGCGGGTCAGGACGAGATCGGCAAGACGTACCACCAGCAGGTCGACCGCCCCACGGAGAACCTGACCGAGACCCTCAAGTACGTCAACAAGCGGCTGGGCATGGTCGTGGACGCCGGGAACCAGACGTCCGAGATCATGGCCAAGTCGGACGACGAGGCCGGATCCCGGTCGGACGGCTTCTGAGGCCGGGCGCCCGGCGTCGTCCCGCCCCGCCGGGCGGCCCGGGCGGGCGCTTCCGACCCCGGGCGGCCCGGCCGGACGCCGCCCGGCCCGCGTCCGCGCGGTCACGCCGCCGCTGAACCGCGCGGACGGTGATCCCCGTTCCTCCGGGCACAGCCGTCCGCCCGATCAGAGGACTTCCACACCATGGCCATCAACCCGCCGGAAGGGATCGCCGACTTCCTCGCCTTCGTTTCGGGCATGGAGTGGCCCGAGGCCGACGAGGACCTCATGCGGCGGGTTTCGGAGCACTACGGCGCCATCGCACGGGACCTGGAGACCCTGTCCGGGTACGTCGTCGAACTCATCCCGATCGTCAAGAACGACTTCGACGGCGAGGCGGCCGACTCGTTCCTGCTGGCCATGAACGACCTGACGGGCCAGACGGCGGGCGCGAACCAGCTGGAGCAGACGGCGGAGCTGTCCCGTCAGCTGTCCGAGGTGGCGCTGAAGGTCGCCAACCAGGTCGAATACACGAAGATCATGGCGATCCTGCAGCTCGTGCAGCTGCTGGCCGAGATCCTGTTCGCCACGCTCTTCTCCGCGTTCACGTTCGGCTCGGTGTGGGGCCCCGTCTCGGCGCTGTTCGCGGCGACGCGCGAGGGTCTGCACCAGCTCTTCCGGTGGCTGCTCCAGACGATCATCAGCCAGACCTTCATCGGCATCGTCGGCGGCGTCTTCCAGGACACGGTGATCCAGCTCTACCAGCTCGGCGCGGGCCACACCACGAGCTGGAACACGGAGTCGCTGATCGACTCCATCAAGCAGGGCGCGCTGAGCGGCGTGGTCGCCGGCCCGCTGGAGATCCTCTCCCACTACGGCGGCAAGCTGCTCGGCAGGCTCCTCGGCGGCAGGGCCCCCGGCTCGATCCTCAGCAAGCGGGTCGACGACGTGCTGAACAAGGTCGACGACAAGCTGGACGACATCACTCCGAACCCGAAGCCCGACGTCCCGACGGGCGGGGCGGGTGCGGCGGGGTCGAAGTCGAAGCTGGACGACCTCGCGTCCAAGACGGACAAGGACCTGCCGTCGACCCGGCCCAACAGGACGCCGAACGAGGTGACGTCTCCCCCGGTCCCGCCGAAGACGGTCGGCGACGGCGTCGTGCCACCGCCCGCCACGGGCAGGCCGAAGCCGGAGGCTCCGGGCGGCGCCACGGCCAAGGACAGGCCGAACGCGCCCGCGACGGGGACGAAGGGGGCTCCCGCCCCGGCCAAGGGGAACACGCCGCCCGGGACCAGGAGCGACGTACCCGCCCCGAACAAGGCCGACGTACCTGCCCCGAACAAGGCCGACGTACCGACCACGGGCACGGGCGACGTACCCGCCCCGCACAGGACCGACGTCCCGACGGCCAGCAAGGGCGACGGTCCGCCCACGAGCAGGACGGACACCCACTCCACGGACGGGGCCGACGCTCCGAACGCGCACAGGACGGAGACCGTCGGCGGGAACGAGGCCCCGGGCGCGGGCAAGACCGCTGCCGGGGACGCGCCCAAGGCGGAGGCGACCGCCGGGACCCCGGACGCGTCGACGGCCGGCCGGGCCGCGGGCGACGCGGGTACCCCGCTGGACGAGCTCCTCGCCACCAAGGAGGCCCGGTCGGCGTTCGCCAAGGACGTCGGCGAACTCCTCGGCGGTGTCAGCCGCAATCTGGAGACCGGGTTCATGCGGTTCGGCGAGGGCACCATCGCCGACTCGTTCTCCAAGAAGATGGGCGACGTCTTCTCCCAGCACCTCGGGAAGGCGGGTGCCCGGGAGGCGGGCGAGGCGTTCGGCGAGATGCTGACCCGCAAGTGGGTCCGGCTCGGCGCGGACCACACCGAGCTGCCCGAGCTCCTCACCAAGGCGCTGGGGGACTTCGGCACGCTGCAGCCGATCAGGAACCTCGCCCACTCGATGCCGGAGGTGGTCGCCCGCTCCCAGCACGGCAACGCCCTGGCCCGCATCTTCAAGCAGGAGAACCCGCTCCAGGGCAGCCCGATGTACCAGCTCGGCGGAGCCGTCGCGTCCCTCCTCAACGAGGGCACGAACGAGATGCTGAGCGAGGGCTTCTACAACCTGATCTTCGGGGACGGCACGTTCAAGGTCAGCGGCGGCCCGTTCGCCTCGGGCGTGGCCATGGGCGCGCTGAGCGCCGGCCTGCACCGGGCGTTCGAGCCGATCACGGTGCGGTACCAGAACTGGGTCCTCAGCCATCAGCACGCCGACAACCCGCACGACAGCAGGTACTTCGGGCTGCTGCACCCCATCAACATCGCCTCGTTCGTGGCGAACATGACGGGCAACCCGGCACCCTGGCCGGTCCCCCGCCCCACGTCCGCGGTGCAGGATCCGAGCTTCGCCCGCGACATGAAGGACATGGTGAAGTGGGTCTTCTCGAACCCCATCACCGGCACGCCCTTCTTCGCCGACCTGCCCCGGCGGCCGGACGTCACGGTCGAGAGCGACGGTGGCGACGCCTTCACCCCGCTCGACCTGGACACCGGTCCCTCGTTCGCCGACGAGGTCGCCCGTGACCCGCTGTTCGGCGGCGGCTCGGACGGCGGCGAAGGCGGGAGGAAGGAGGGCGAGGAGGCTTCGGACACGGCCACGAAGTCGTCCCGGACCACCGTCTCCGCGGACCTCTCCTCCCTGCTGGGCGGCGGCGACACGGAGCCGGCCGCCCCCGTTCCCACGCACCCGGACCTCGACGCGGCCACGCCCCGTCCGGTGACCCAGAGCGGCGGCGACCGCTTCAGCCCGTCCGTGACGGAGGAGACCGGTTCCGCGACGCGTACGGAGGTGCGGGCCGAGGCGACGACGGGCCTCCGGCTCCACCCGCTCCAGGCCGAGAAGGACAAGGCCGCCGCCGAGGGGCTCGACTACCTCCTTCCGTACGACGGCACGGACTACGACGAGCCGCCGGCGTCGACGGCCCCGGCCGGCGGAGGCGACGGCCTTTCCGACGACCACCGTTCCGACGACCACCGTTCCGACGACGACCGTTCCGACGACGGTGGTGGCAATCAGGGCGGCGAAGGCGGGGGCGACGGTGCCGGGGGTGACGGCGCCGTTCCGCCGTCCGGCGCCGCGGTCCGGGACATCCCCTCCGGCATCGCAGTCGGTGTCCTCACCCCGGCCCAGACCACCGCGCTCCAGACGATCCCCCGGCGCCCCGGGGTCTTCGTCGTCGGCATGCACACCGACCCCCGCACCCCCCACGACCCGGACGCCGTCCTCAAGGCGCTCACGGAGGCCCACGACGACGGCCGGCTCGACGACATCACCGAGATCCGGTTCACCGCCTGCAACCTCGCCTCCCCCGTCCACGAGAGCACCGTCAGGACCGTCATGAGCGGCCTGTGGAAGCACCGCGCCGCGAAGGGCACGACGACCCCCGACCCGCTCTCGGCCCGCGCCGCCGACGCCCCCGTCTGGTACGTGCCCACGACCGGCGGCGACGGGGCGGACGGCGGCACGGCGGGCGGCCACCTGCTCACGGCCCGGCACATCGGGCTCACACCGGACGGGAAGATCGCCGTCGTCGACGAGGGCGCCTGGCACGTGTACGGCGACAGCGGCGACCCCGACCACACGCCCTTCCGTACGACGCCGGACGCCGACGCCCTTCCCGACGACGCGGTCCGCTTCCTCTTCCGTACGCCCGCGGTCGACGCGGAGCACCCGGACGCCGTCAAGTTCGGCCCGGGCGAACGGATGCCGGTCGACGGCGAAGGCGAGCTGGCGGCCGAGATCCGGCGGCTGGCGTACGGCCTGGAGCTGCCGAAGGCGGACGCCATGGTGGTGTTCGCCCCCTCCTCGCGCGGCCGCGACACCACCGGGCAGGACGCGTCGCACGACGTGCCCGCGTCGGAGCTGCGCCGCCGGGCCACGGCCTCCTCGTGGGTCCAGGAGGAGAGCGCGACGCACGAGAGGCCCCTGCGGTCCCTCCGTACGAACGACGCCGTGGTGGACCTGTTCCGACGCCTGGCGGATCCGCTGCGGACCGACCGCGCGCCGCTTTCCCTCGACGACCTGACCGGTTCGAGGATCTACTGGAACGCCTCGCCCGACGTCCCCGAGGACCACAACCTGGTCTTCCACGTCGAACCACCGGAGCGGGACGCGAGCGCCCGGCGGCAGTTGGGCGAGAACCTGGTGGTCTTCCCGCCCGGTACGCAGGTCCGCGTGGTCTCGTTCGAACGGACGGACACCGGCCGGTATTTGGTGACCCTGCGCGAGACGGGCCCTGGGGACCCTCAGCAGCCGCCCGGGGGGACGGCGCCGCACGAACCGGTCGTCGGCATCCCCGGTGTCGGCTACCCGGGGCCCAACCGCCCCTTCGACTCCACCCTGGTCCACGACAAGGTCAAGGTGACGGTCCGGAGGGAGATCACCGACGAGGACACGGGCGGGACCCGTGACGTGACGGCAGAGGTGGACGCCGAGCGCTACAAGTACCGCAAGCCGCTCTACATCCACCGCGGCGAGGTGGAGGTGGAGATGACGCGGGAAGGACCGCACGTCCGCTTCTACACGGCGGTCACCAATCAGACGGACCTCACGATCGCGGCGGACGGGACGGTGACGTCCGAGCAGCACAAGGACATCCAGCAGGACCCGGCCACCGGCAGGGTCGTCCTGGCCACGGGCGACACGATGGACGGCACCATGTGGACCGGCATCGGCACTCCCGCGCGGGCCATCGCGTGGGCCATGAAGTACAAGGCGGAGACGCCGAGGGCGACGGAGGGGCAGACGCCGGAGCCGCACAAGCCCCTCATCCGTTCCTACCTGGTCCCGTGGCACATTTACCAGCAGATCACCTCGACCTCGGTCCCGGAAGGCGACGCCCACGCGCTCGGCGACCCCTACCGCGGCAGCGACTCGCTCGACCGCCGGAAACTGCGCGAGCCCTACGACACGACGGACCTCCCGGAGGAACTGCGTGCCAGGGAGGACGCCTACGCGCGGCGCCGGAACGCGCAGGAGGTCGGCTCGGCCC
The DNA here is from genome assembly GCF_044544925.1 of Streptomyces sp. NPDC053431. Lineage (NCBI taxonomy): Bacteria > Bacillati > Actinomycetota > Actinomycetes > Kitasatosporales > Streptomycetaceae > Streptomyces > Streptomyces sp. NPDC053431. The sequence goes on from NZ_JBITXX010000026.1 coordinate 35,035, forward strand.
CCAGGCCGATCGAGGCGCCCACGCCCCTCTCGGACCGGACCATCAACACCGATCAGCCCGGCGACCGCAACCAGTTCGGCATCCGGGGCGAACACCTGACCCTGCTGCGCGCGAGCGTCGTGCCGGGCTCCCTCGTCACGTACTACGAGAAGGAGTCCGATCTGACGCCGGAGTCCCCGGACCCGGCTCCGGGACTTCACCCGAAGAACGGCGAGAAGGTGCACATCGACGTGCTGCGGGAGCGCCTCGGCATCCCGGGCGTCGACGCCCCGAAGCTCAAGGAGTCGTTCAACCCCTGGGTGCAGAACCAGAAGCACGTCAACAGCGCCGACAAACTGCGGTCGATCTCCACCACCCTGCGGCAGCACCACACCACCTGGCAGCACTCGCGGCAGCGGCCGGCCGACCGGATGCCGAGCCCGCTCCTGGACCACGACACGCCCGTGCTGCCGTACCACGCCCGGCTCAAGAACCTCGAGAAGTTCCTGAAGGACCACGCGAGCGAGCTGCCGCCCGTGGTGCAGGACCTGATCGGTCGGGAGACCCTCCTCAACAGGCCCGACGCGGAGGACATGCCCGACGAGGAACGCGTGGCCAAGGAGGCCGTCGACGTCTTCATGCGGGACACCGTCCTCACCTGGGCCTCCCATGCCGAGATCGGCTACCTCCTCTCCCTGCAGCACCAGGAGGTCAAGGCCGACCGGAACCTCACCGACGCGCCGCTGGCGCACGACTTCGACGCGATGCGGCTGCGGCGCAAGGAGGACGCCCACCTCCAGATCCAGGTGGGCAAGGACCTCACCCGGCTCTGGCAGGAGGGCAGGCCGCCGCACGAGCTGCTGAACCGCCTGCTCCGGGACTACCCCGAACTCTCGCACCAGTACGCGGAGATCTGCGCGCCGACCGAGAAGTACACGTTCTTCCAGCACGCGCAGATGGTCCTGGGCCAGTACCTCAAGCTCGCCCACCCCGACGCGGACGACCCGCATCGGGTCGTGCCCGTGGACGCGATCGTCAAGGCGATCCTCTTCCACGACATCGAGAAGGCCAACTCGAAGGAGATGTACGGGGGCAAGAGGGACGAGGAAGAGGAGCAGGAGCAGGGGCAGAAGCCGGCTCAGAAGAAGCCGGAGCAGCACGACCACGAGTCCGAACACATCGGGGCCGTGGACGTCATGAGCCGGTACCGGCACCTGTGGGGCGACGTCGACCAGGACGAGAAGGACGCGCGCGGGTACTGGACGGCCGTCCGGATGGTCGACTCCGACCCCTTCGGCTTCTACTACCGGAGGGACCATTCCGACGACGCCGGCAAGAACCTCGACGCGACGTTCCACTGGGTCGTCAAGCTGTACCTGGAGCTCCAGGGCAGGCCCCTCATGACCTCCGACGGAACCACCCGCCGGCTGGCCGAACTGGACACCGCGGACACCGACGGCATCCGGCGCCTGTTCCACGAGTTCCACCAGTACTACCAGGCGGACTTCTCCTCCTACACGGTCCACAGCAGCTACCACGACTACGGGAACCCGGAGCGGCGGCGCGCGGCGATCCTGAGCGGGGAGGACCCGAACCTGCCCGGGCCCGTACCCGGCTCCGCCCCCGTGAGGAAGAGCGGCAGGAAGACCTTCGACCAGTTCTTCCACCCTGCCGGGGACACTGAGTCCCCCGACCCCGGGAACCCCTACGGCACCGGCCCCCGGGTGACCGAGGCGTCATCGGTGGGAGGCCGGCCCTCGCTGCGGTTCGCCTTCACCGATCACCGGGGCTACGAGAAGATGTACGAGGATCTCGCGGCGCTCTTCAAGGACCACGAGAGCGTCGTGACGGCCTTCGGGCGCATCGGTGGGGAGCGGATGCGCGACGAGGCCGATTCCCTTGGCGACCCGGCGAACGGGCGACCGCGGGACACGAAACGCCGGTCGGGGCGGGGCGGCGACACCTACCCGCCCGCGGACGACGACCTGTTCGGCAGCCTGTGGGGGGACGGGGGCGACGACGCCCCGTCCACGCCGGCGGACGACGTCCTGTTCGGCAGCCTGTGGGACGACGCAGGCGACGACGCCCGCTCGACGCCTCGGGACGAAGACACGGACGAAGACACGGGCGACGACGGGGACCTCGACGTCGAGGATGAGGGGCCCGACGACGGCGACGTCGAGGAAGACGGCGAGGACGTCGGCGAGGACGCGGGCGCCGACGACGGCGCGGGCGAGGGCGAGCTGCCGCCCACCGCCGTCACCCTGCCCTCCGTGGACTGGGAGTTCTGATCCGCCCGCGCCGGTCTGAACCGCGCCCGGCGTTCCGTACGTTTCCCCGGGAGCGTACGGCCGCCGGGCCGCCCAGACCCGCCCCGACCAAGGACAGGACCCCGTCATGACCGACCCCGCGCCCCAGCCCGAGTTCCGGCTTGCCTCCGTCTTCGACCACGCGGACCCCGAGACGGGTCCGGGCTTCGCCGCGGACCACCCGGTGGTCGAGGACCCGGAGCTGCACGCCCTGCTCCTGGAGCGACTGGCCGCGGGGACGCCCGTGCTCGCGACGCCGGTGCTGATGGACGACGTGCTGGACCCCTCACGGGTAGCGGAGGTGTCGCTCACCTTCCGCACGGACGGGCGGTGGGTGTGGACGGACACCGTCACGTACTACCTGGAGCACTACGCGCTGGCCCCCGATCCCGAGCTGCTCGCGTACCTGAGCGACCCCGGCTACGTACCCCCGGGCCCCCTCGGTCAGGACGTCGTCGAGCGGGCCGCCGCCTTCCTCCTGACCCCGGCGCCGGAGGGGACGGAGGTCCATCCGCTGGTCTGACCGGGCGCGGTGAACCGCGGGGTGCCGTCGGTCCGTTCGTACGTGCGCGGAGGGTTCGCGACGACCGAGGGAACCGAGGGGAATGACGGTGGACGACAACGAGGTGCGGGCCGGGAACAGCGCCGGGCAGGCCGGGTCGGCCATCAGCCTGCCGGCGGTCGCCTGGCAGCAGGCGGGCGACGGACCGGAGGAAATGCCGGAGGAGAGGCCGCAGGGCGGGCCTGAAGGGAAGGCCCGACGGGAGTTTCGAGGCGAGCCGGCCGAGGGTTCCGCGGTGCGGGGGCCCGCGCCGGAGATCCCCGCCGAGCGGGAGCCCTCGCCCACAGCCTCGGCCGTGCCCGCCGGCCCGGCCCCGGCCGTGCCCGCCGCCGACGGCGAGACCGGGAGCGGGACCGGGAGCGGGACCGGGAGGGGCGGGACCGGCACCGGCCCCGGTGCGGGCACCGATTCCGGAGCGGACGACGGGACCGACACCGGAGGCGGCTCCGGAACGGAGGCAGGGACCGACACCGGAGGCGCCTCCGGAACGGGCGCCGGGATCAGCGCCGTGAGCACGGCCGTCGCCAACGCCGGTGGCGATACCGGAACCGGCCGCGGAACCCCCGCCGCAACCGGTGCCGGAACCGACTCCGACGGCGAGGAAGCACCGGAGCGCGCCCCCGGGAGCGGTACGCGGGGGACGCAGGCGGCCTCCGACGCGGACGGCCTCGCAGCGGAGGCCGCTGCCGCACCGGTGGCCCGGCCCGGGTCCCGGCCCGCACGGCGGCTCTCGAAGCCCGTGATCGCGGCCGCGGCGACCTCCGGCGTGGTCCTGATGGGCGTCCCGCTGCTGCTCTCACAGCTCGGCGGCGGCGGTTCCGGGACGGGTCCCGTGCCGCCCCGCCCCACCGGGTACAACCAGGCCGACGGCGGTCCCGGCGGCTTCGTGCCGCGGGCCGACGCGCCGCAGAAGGGCTCCCCGCTGCCCGGCGCCGCCGCGCCGGGGGCCACGGCCGGCCCGGGAAAGGGCTCCTCGGCCGTCGGTAAGGGCCCCTTGTCCACGGGCGTCGCCGGCATCGGCGCCGGGGTGGGCGTGGGTGCGGGTGTGCCCGCCGCGCCGACGCCGTCCTCGTCCCAGGGCCCCGGCCTGGTCCCCGCCAAGCCTCAGGTGTCCGCCGGCACCCCGCGGAAGCCGGCCACCCAGGCGCCCCCGGCCCCTCCGGCCAAGCAGCAGTACTCGGCCGTGGCGGGGCCGAACTGTGCGGGCACGGGCGCGAGTTTCACCTACAGCGGTTGGTACACGGACGGCAAGGAGGGCTGGCAGAAGTACGGCTCCGGTGGCTACGTGGGCGGCGGCTGCAACGGCGGCTTCTTCTCCCTGCCGATGTCCGGCAAGGCGGGCTCGGACGCCGGGAACGCGCTGCGCTGGACCTTCCGCACCGGCGCCGTCACCTCCGGTACGTGCCAGGTGTCGGTGCACATCCCCAGCAACTCCGACATCAAGGCGGTCGGCGGCAAGCCCTCGTACTACACGGTGCACGCGGGCGCCACGGGGAACGACCCCATCCTGCGGTCCTTCACCGTCGACCAGCCGTCCTTGCGGGGCCAGTGGGTGAGCGCGGGCAGCGTCCGCGTCACCGGTGGCGTGCTGACGGTGAAACTCCACGACCGGGGCCTCGACTGGTCCGGTTCGCAGAAGACCTACGCCCACCACGCGGGCGACGCCGCCCGCGTCCAGTGCACCTCGTCCTGAGGCGGCCCGGCCGTCCCCGGCCGCCGGCCGGTTTTTGAGGCCCACGCTCCTGAGGCCCGTCCCACGGGCCCCCACGAAGGGAACATCCACGCATGACGCGCCATGTGCTGACCGTGAGCGCCGAGGCGCAGGGCGACCGCCCGGCCGGCGGCGGACCCTACCGCACGATCGGGGCGGCCCTGGAGGCCGCGCGCAGCGGTGCGGTGATCTCGGTGCGTCCGGGCCGGTACGAGGAGAACCTGGTCATCACCAAGATGGTGACGATCACCGCCGAGGACCCGCACGGGACCGTGCGGATCGTGCCGCCCCGGGGCACGGTGGTGCAGGTGGTGGCCGAGGCGGTGCAGCTGACCGGACTGGTGCTGCAGGGTCAGGACGACGAGCTGCCGGCCGTGGACGTGCCGCGCGGGCAGGCGGCGCTCCAGGACTGCGAGGTGGTGGGCAACGCCTGGACGGCCGTGCTCACCCGGCAGCAGGGCTCGCTGGCGATGCGGGGCTGCCGAGTGACGAATCCCGGCGGCGCGGGGATCGTGGAGACGTCCACCGGCACCAGTGTGATCGACGGCTGTGTCGTGGAGCACCTGGGCACCTCGGCGGTGGTCATCGGCGAGCGGGCCAACCCGACCTTCCGCAACTGCGTGCTGCGCGACGCCCGGGGCAACGGGGTGTGCGCCAACGGCGAGGGCCGGGGGCTGATCGAGGACTGCGAGATCTCGGCCACCGACAAGCCCGCCATCGCCCTGGAGCAGAACAGCGCCACCCGGGTGGTGCGGACCTCGGTACGGGACTGCCTGCTGGGCGTGTACATCAGCTCCAAGGAGCGGGTGACCCTGGAGGAGTGCTCGGTGTCCGCCACGAAGGTGCACGGCATCGCGCTCGCCGAGGGCACCGACCCGGCGCTGAGCCGCTGCAGGGTCTCCCGGACGAAGGGCAACGGCATCCATGTGACGGGGCGTTCGCGCGGCGTCTTCGAGGATTGCGAGGTCACGGCGGCCGAGGGCACCGGCATCTGGGTGGAGGAGTCCTCGGGTCCCTCGTTCAAGCGGTGCTCGGTGCGGGACGCGAAGGAGGCCGGGGTCCAGCTGACCGGGGACAGCGCGCCGGACTTCGACCGGCTGGAGGTGCGCGGCGGCGCGGCGGCGGGGGTGCGCGTGCTGGAGGGCGCCAACCCGATGCTGCGGCGGCTGAACGTGTCGGAGGTGGCCGGCGCCGGGGTGGAGGTGACCCGGGGCGGCCGGGGCCGCCTGGAGGGCTCGGAGGTCTCCGCGACCGGGCAGGCCGGGGTGCGGATCGCCGACGGCGGCGACGCGTACGTCGGCACGACCACGGTCCGGGAGACCGGCGCGGCCGGCGTCTCGGTCGGTGGCGGCGGGGTGGCCACGCTGCGGGACTGCGAGGTCTCGGACTCGCCGCAGGAGGGCGTGCTCGTCGAGGACGGCGGGGAGCTGACCGCGGCCCGCACCCGGGCGCGGTCCTGCCAGCGGTACGGCTTCCGGGTCGCGGAGGGCGGCCGGGCCGCGCTGAACCGGTGCGAGGCGGTGGACAACACCGGCGACGGCATCCGCGTCGACTCCACGGAGGCGGTACGGGTGCACGACTGCACGGTGTCGGGAAACGGGGGCTCGGGGCTGCGCCGGCTCAAGCCCTCGGCGCGGCTCGCGGTGGAGAACCTGACGAGTACGGGGAACGACCTGCCCGACTCGTACGGGGAGACGACCGCGGCGTCCGGCGGGCCGGGGGCACCGGCAGCGGTCTCGCGCGGGGAGGAGGACCGCGAGGGCACGCCGGGCGGTTCCTCCGGCAACGGTGCGGAGGCCGCGGCGCCCACCGCGGCGCGCAGGCCGGACGGGCCGCTGGACGCGCTCAACGCGCTGGTCGGCCTGGCCGGGGTGAAGGAGCAGGTCGCCACCCTGGTCAACCTCAACAAGCTGGCCAGGCGCCGGGAGCTGGCGGGCATGCCCGCGCTGCCGATGAGCCGCCACCTGATCTTCGCGGGGCCGCCCGGCACCGGCAAGACGACGGTGGCCCGGCTGTACGGCTCGATCCTCGCCGAGCTGGACGTGCTGCCGTCGGGGCACCTCGTGGAGGTGGCGCGGGCGGATCTGGTGGCGTCGATCATCGGCGGGACGGCGATCAAGACGACGGAGGTGTTCCAGCGGGCGCTGGGCGGCGTGCTGTTCATCGACGAGGCGTACACCCTGTCGCAGGGCACCGGGGGCAGCGGTCCGGACTTCGGCCGGGAGGCCATCGACACGCTGGTGAAGCTGATGGAGGACCACCGCGACGAGGTGGTGGTCATCGTGGCCGGGTACTCGGAGGAGATGCGGGGCTTCCTCGACTCCAACCCGGGCCTGGCGTCCCGGTTCAGCCGCACGGTGGAGTTCGGGAACTACGGGGACGACGAGCTGACCACGATCGTGGCCATGTCCGCCGCCTCGCACGGCTACCAGCTCGCCGACGGCACTCGCGAGGCGCTGACACGGCACTTCGGGACCATGACGAAGGGCGCCGACTTCGGCAACGGGCGGGCGGCGCGCAAGGTCTTCGAGGAGATGGTGGACCGTCAGGCGTCCCGGCTGGCCGCGCTGCCTGAGATCGGCAACACCGATCTCGCGCTGCTCAGGCCGGAGGACGTGGGGGCGACGGCGGCCGCGGCGGCGTCCGGCGAGCCGGTGGAGCGCCGGACCGAACTCCTCGACGAGCTGCGGGCGATGATCGGCCTGCCCGCCGCCAAGGAGCAGGTCGAGGAGCTGGTCACCCTGATCAAGCAGGTCAACCGGCGCAAGGAGGCCGGGCTCCCGACGGCCACGATCAGCCACCACGTGGTGTTCTCCGGTCCCCCCGGCACCGGCAAGACCACGGTGGCCCGGCTGTACGGGCAGCTGCTCGCCGAGCTCGGCGTGCTGCCGGGCGGCCAGCTGGTGGAGACGGCGCGGGCCGACCTGGTGGGCCGGTTCGTCGGCCACACCGCGCAGTTGACGAAGGACGCCTTCGACCGGGCACGCGGTGGCGTGCTGTTCATCGACGAGGCGTACACGCTGACGCCGCGCGGCGGCACCGGCAACGACTTCGGGCAGGAGGCGGTGGACACCCTCATGAAGCTCATGGAGGACCACCGTGACGAGGTCGTGGTCATCGTCGCCGGGTACGCCGACGAGATGCAGGGCTTCCTGGACTCCAACCCGGGCCTCGCCTCGCGCTTCTCCCGCTCCGTCGCCTTCGAGCACTACACCGACGAGGAACTGGTGCGGATCGTCGAGGTGTTGTCCGACAAGGCCGGTTACGTGTGCCCGCCCGAGACCCTGTCGGCGCTCGGAGAACTCTTCGCGACGGTGCCGCGCGACCGTAACTTCGGCAACGGCCGTTTCGCCCGCCAGGTCATGGAGACGATGATCACCCGGCAGGCCGGCCGGCTCAGCAGTCTCGACGTCGACGACGTGACCGAACTGAGCCTGCTGCTGCCGCAGGACGTCCCCTGGGACCGGGTGCCGGGCGGTGTCGCGTGAACCGGGGTACGCGGGGCGGGGCGATGGTCCTCGCGACGGCCTTGTTGTGCGGGACGCTGACCCTGCTGCCGGGGAGCGCGGCGGCTGTCCCGGGCGGGGGGACCGGGGGCGCAGGGGCTGGGGTCGAGATCGGGGGTGGGGTCGAGGCCCAGGTCCTGGCCAGGGCCGGGGTCGAGGCCCAGGCCGTTGTCGGGGCCGGGGCCGTTGTCGGGGCCGGGGCCGTTGTCGGCGCCGCGTCCCGGGGCGAGGCGGGGTACGGAGGCGAGGCCGGGTACGGGGTCGTAGGGGTCGAGGCCGGGGCCGCGGCGGCGGGTGCGGATCCCGCCTCGCTGCCCGCCATCACGCAGCGGCTCACGGACGACACCTGCCGCAAGGCGTCGGACCGGCCGGTCACCGCACTGCCGTGGCCCCAGGCCCGGCTCCGCCCGGAAGCGGTCTGGCCGCTGTCCGAGGGGGCCGGGGTGACGGTGGCCGTGGTGGGTTCGGGCGTGGACGACACCGCCGGGCTGCTGGGTGACCGGCTGCGGCGGACGCCGCGCCTGTTCGACGCCGGCCCGGCCGCGGACTGCGTCGGTCACGGCACCTTCACGTCCGGTCTGATCGCGGCCGCCCGTACCCCGGGGGCGGGCTTCGCGGGCATCGCGCCCCGGGCGCGCATCCTCGACGTCCCGGTCACCGACCGGCGGGGCAACACCACCCCCGAGCTCCTCGCCCAGGGCATCCGGGCGGCGGTCGACGGCGGCGCCCGGGTCGTCGCCGTGGTGGCGGTGGCGGGGTCGGACAGCCCGGCACTGAGGAGCGCCGTGCGGTACGCGTTCTCCGAGGGTGCCGTCGTGATCGCCCCGGCCGCCCCGGACGGGGCGAAGGACGTGGCGTACCCGGCGGCCCACCCGCAGGTGGTGTCGGTGGCGGCGACCGGCCCCGGCGGGAAGGCGTCCGGACCGACCCCCGACGGCCGGGTGGACCTGACGGCGCCGGGAGAGGCGGTGACGGGCCCCGGGCCGGGCGGCCGGGGCAGTTTCACGGCATCCGGGCCGAGTTACGCGACGGCCCTGGTGGCCGGGACGGCGGCCCTCGTCCTGAGCCGTCGACCGGAGCTGAGCGCCCAGGCACTGCTCCACCGGCTCCGGTCCACCACCTCGGGACCGGGCGAGCCTGTGCCGGACCGGGTACGGGGGTACGGCGCCGTCGACCCGATCGCCGCCGTCACGGCCGTGCTCCCCGAGGAGCGGCGCGACGCGGCGGCCCGGAGCGGGCGGGTGACGGCGCTCGGGGTGGCGATGCCGCCGGCACCGGGGCCGTCCGCCGCCGGGTCCGCGTGGTGGGTGACGGCCGGTTCCCTGGCGGTGCTCGCGGGGGTGGCGGCAGCCGCGGCCGTGGTGCCGCGAGGCCGCCGACGGCAGTGGCGGCCGGGCAACTACCGTGCCCCGGATGCGACGAGGAGGAGCGACCCGGACGCGGTCTGACGCAGCCACGGACGTGGTGTCCGGACCGATCGAGGCCGGTTCCGGGGCCGGCCTGCCCGACGGTCGCCGGTACCCGCCGCACGAGTCGTCCTCCCCACCGTCCGGCGGTGATCGATCAGCCGGGCCTCGACATCTCAACGCCTGGACGCACGCGCTTCGTTAGTGGCGCGTTATCGGACGGGCCGAGGGCGGCAGCCGGGCATTAGCAACGCATTAGTCAAGACTGCGAGGGTCGTCCCGACCAGTCCGACGCGCCCCGGAGCCGTCGGCCGATCGATGCCGCCGTCCGCCGCCCCGGAGTCGCCGACGCGCGGCGGGGGGAGGAACGGCCCAGGTGGGAACGCACGAAAACGGAGCCGACGGCGCGGTCCGCGAAGGGACGGGAACGAACGTCGGCGCGGAGGCGCGGCCCCGCCCCACGATGGACCGCGACACCCTGGCGGAGCTCCACCGCCTGCACGCGTCCGCCCTGTTGCGCGCCCTGCTCCGGCTGACCAGCGGGGACCGGGGCAAGGCCGAGGACATGCTCCAGGAGACGTTCCTGCGCGCCTGGCAGAACCCGCAGGCGCTGACCCGGGGCCCGGAGCACGGCCGCCCCTGGCTCTTCACCGTCGCCCGCCGGATCGCCATCGACCACCACCGGGCGCTGTCCGCACGGGTGAAGGAGCTGGGCGACGAGACGCCCGAGGACCGCGCGACGCCGGACGACCCGTACGAGGAGGTCGTGATCGCGCACGCGGTGGACGACGCGCTCGCCGAACTGCCCGAGCGTCACCGGGAGGTGCTGGTGGAACTGCACCTCAACGACCGCTCGACCCTGGACGCGGCCGCTGTGCTCGGCATCCCGCCCGGCACCGTCAAGTCCCGCAACTTCTACGCGCTACGGGCGCTGCGCCCGGTCCTGGAGCGGCACGGTCTCGCCCCGGCGTGACGGCCGTTCCGCGCGCTCTGAACCGGACCGGCCCGCCGGGCCGTTCCTCCGGGCGACCGACGAGAGGGGGCCGACGTGGTCACCGTCGTAGCCAGGAACGACATGGCCGCGCCCGAGCACTGGACGGACGCGCCCGACTACAGCCCCGAGCAGTGGCGCACGAGGCGGAGCGAGGTCCCGGCGGGGGCACCAGCAGAAGCACCGGTCGGTGCACCGCCCGGGCCGGGCGCCGAAGCCGACTCGGAGAGCACTGCCCCGGCGGAGCCCGTATCCATCGAACCCGTATCCGCCGAACCCGTGTCCGCCGGGCCCGTATCCCCGAGCACCGCTCCGCCCGAGCCCGTCCAGGCGGCGGTGGATCCGGAGCCGGCTCGGGAGCACCCGCCGGTGATCGAGGCGGGGCCCGGGGCGGCTGCCGAGGCCGGGACGGAGGTCGAGGCGGACGGGGAGGCCACGGCCCCGCTTCCGCCGGTGGTGCCCGCCGGCACGGCGGAGCCCACGACCGAACCCCGGCCGGCGCGGCGTGCTCCTCGGTCGCTCTTCCGGATCGGGCGGCGCGGGGCGCCGGGGGGCGGTGCCCTCGACGCCCTCCGGGTCCCGTTGCTGCGCAGCCACCGGATCGCGGTGATCGGCCTGGACGGCGGGGCGGGGAAGACGACCACCGCCCTGGCGCTGGGTGCGGTGCTGGCACGGGAACGGGCCGACCGGATCGTCGCCGTGGACGCGAGTCCCGACTCGGGCGCCCTGGGGCGCCGGGTGCGGCGGCAGTCCGGCGCCACCGTGCACGACCTGGTGACCGCGCTCCCCCGGCTTCGCACGTACATGGACATCCGGGCGTTCACCTCACAGACCCCGAGCGGCCTGGAGGTCGTGGCGCACGACCCGGACCCCGCGGCCCCGCGGACGTTCGGCGAGCGGGACTACCGGCAGGTCGTCGACCTGCTCAGCGGCCAGTACCCGATCGTCCTCACCGACTCCGGGACCGGGATGCCGCACGACATCCTGCGCGCGGTGCTGGAGGTGTCGGACCAGCTGGTCGTCGCGGCCGCACCGGGCGTGGACGGCATGAGCGGCGCCGGTCTCGTCCTCGACCGGCTGACCGCCCTAGGCTACGAGGAGAAGGCGCGCCAGGCGGTGACGGTGGTGTCCGGCGTGCGGTCGTCCTCGGGGCGGCGGGTCTGGACGGACGAGGCCCTGGCCCACTTCCGGCAGCGCTGCCGGGCCGTGGTGACCATCCCGTACGACCCCCATCTGGCCCGGGGCGGCGAGGTCGACCCGGCGTGGATGCGGGGCCGGACCCGGGCCGCGTACCACGAACTGGCGTCGCTGGTGGCCCAGAACTTCCCCGCCTAGAACCACCCCGCCGAGAGCTTCCCCCGCGGCCGACGAGGCCCTTCCCTTCACCCGTCACGAGAACACTGGAGAGCACCCATGGCCTGGTACGAGGGCCCCTGCCGGATCACCGTCATCGGTGTCGACGCCGACTGGCCGCAGCGCGCGGTGGTCACGGTGTCCGGCGCGCGCGGGGCGCGGATCGAGATCCCCGGCGAGGTGGGGGCGGTCCGGCACGTGGACGCGCCGAGCTGGCACCTGGAGGTGGAGCACCTGTACGAGGGCCGGTGGCGCCCCAACATCCGTGCCGTCCGGAGCCGCTGGGAGACCGTTGGTGGCGTCCGTACGCAGACGGTCACCAGCAAGGACGTGGACTGGCCGGGGGGTAACCGGCACGAGCGCAATCTGGTGCTGCGCCTGGAGCGGATCGGCGAGGGGGCCGAGCGCGGGCGCGAGACGGTCCGGGAGGCGCCGGCCCGGGCGGTCACGCAGTCGACGGCGGACACTCCCGCCCGACGTACGGCCGCCGGACCCGCCCCGGTCCCCACCCGGTCCACCTCGGGCGACCCCGCCTTCGGCGCCCCGCCCGCCACGTCCGGCGGCGCGACGTCGACGAGCAGCAGCAGCCCCTGGTAGGCGCCGGGCCGAGCCGTCCGCCCGATCGGCGTCGGATCCGCACAGGACGCAGCTCTGGGAGTGTCGTCGGCACGGCCGATGGGCGGGGTGCGGCGGCCGGCGTTCGTGGGGTGACGGTGTGCGTGACGCGTCAGGTCAGGTTCTGGACGAGGGTGGTGCCGGTGCCGTTGTCGGCGATCGCCGGGGTGCCGGTGCCGCGCGCGGTGAGGTCGTTGCCGACGAGCCAGGTGCCGGTGGAGCCCGCCATCACGCCGATCGCCGCGCCCGAGGTGCCGCCGACGACCTGGTCGACGGTCGTGGACTGGACGAAGGTGCCGGCCGCGTTGCCGCCGACGCGTACGGCGTAGGTGGTGGCGCCGGTGATGCGGTTGCCTCGCAGGGTGGCGCCGTTGACACCCGCGCTGATGCCGTACCCGGTGGTGGTGGTGACGGTGTTGTCGGCGACGAGCGTGCCGGTGGCACCGCTGTCGACGCCGATGCCGTCGCCCTGGATGTTCGTGACGCTGTTGCCGGTGACCAGCGCGTTCGGCGAGTTCTGGACGTGGATGCCCTGGCTGTTGCCGGTGGCGGTGAGCCGTACGGTGGAGGTGACGGTGTTGCGGGCGATGGTGAGGCCGTCGGTCTGGGTGGCGTAGATGCCGGCCTCGCCCTTCACGGACTCGACGGCGTTGCCGACGACGGTCAGGTCGCGGTGGCGGGCGCCACCGGTGGGCACGGTCACGGAGATGCCGCCGCTGCCGTCCACACCGCGCACGGTGTTCCCGGAGACGGTGATGCCGCTGAGGGCGTTGCCTTGGGGCGAATTGAGGTAGATGCCGTGCAGGGCGATGCCGGTGAGGGTGTTGTCCGCGATGACGGAGTCATGCCAGTCGGCGGCGCGGATGCCGAAGGCGCCGCTCTGCTCGACGGTGTTGGCGATGACCCGGATGCGCCGGTGGTGGACTCCCTTGGCGCCCCAGTGGTCCCCGCACAGGGCGCCGAAGGGCCCGGTGGTGGTACCGGCGCGCAGCGTGCAGCCGGTGATGAGGATGTCCTCGCAGGGGGTGGCGTCATAGCCGGGTGCGGGGAGGTTGCCCTCGGTGGCGCAGGTGATCTGGATGGCTTCCTTGGTGGTGAGGCTTGCCCCGTCACCGGGGTGGTGCCCGTCGAAGACACAGTCGACGACGGCCGCGTCGCGGACCGCGTTGAGCTCGACGGCGTGCGCGGAGGGCGTGTCGAGGAACGTGCAGTCCTTCACCAGGACGCCGGAGCAGTGGGCAAAGCCGATGGCGTCGCTCTGTTTGCTGTACAGCGCCCCTCGCATGTCCCAGGTGCCGCCGAGGACGGCGATGTCGCCGGCGCCCTCGTAGCCGTAGGCCGGCGTGACGGAGTCGAAGTTCTTCAGCAGCGCACCGCTGTCCTTGATCCGCACGATCCGGGCGCCGTACGCGGAGACGGTGGTGCCGGCGCCGAGGACGAGGCTCGTGCCGATCAGGTACGTGCCCGGCGGGACCAGCAGCGTGGCGCCGCCGGGTACGTCCCGGACCGCGGCGAGGGCGGCCTGGAAGGCGGCCGTGTCGTCGGTGGCCCCGTCGCCCTTGGCACCGTGAGCGGTGACGTCGACGACCACGTCTCCGCTGGCGGCCGCCGCGGGTGTGGCCCCCAGCACCGCCCCGCCGCCCCATGCCGCCACGAAAGCGCCCATGCCCCGCATCACCGTACGGCGTTCCATCCGCCACTCCCCCGTCGTCGACGTACCGAAGGAGCGTACGTCAGGGCCGTGTTCGAGCGGGCGGGGGGGTCGGCGGTGCGGGTGGGCGCGGCGCGACCGGACGGGAGGTTACGCCGGCGGCGTTCCGTCGATCACCTGTCGGCGACCCCGCCCCGTCCGACCACGATCGTCAACATCAGGCAGCGCAGGAGCTACCGGCCCCCACGCCGAATCCCTCAGCTCGCCACGCCCCGTCGCCACAGGACCGATCGTCCGACGGCCTCGCTCGGGGGGTGTCACCACGCAGGGTGGATACGGCCCGACCCTCGGGGTAGCCGGATCACATGGAGACCAAACAGAAGCCACGCCGCTGCGGGCCGTAGCGCTGGTCTGCACGCTTTCGGCGTGGCCGAAGCCGTCCAGCCGGCAGCTGCTCGCCGAGCAGACCACGGCCACGACCACGACCCTGGCCGCGTATATCGCCCACCTGGCGCGCCGCCTCGAGGCCGCCGTCTACCCGCCCTCCCTCTGACTCCCCACTCGTGAACCATCCGGAAGGGGACCACGATGCCCTCCCACGACCAGCCGCGCATGACCGATCCGGTGTCGCTCCACCCCCGTCCTCCTTTCCCCGAGCAGGAACAGGACCATCCCGGCTCGACGGAGGCGATGGATCCGCGCCCCGACCACGGCGAGGACTCCTACCAGGGCCATGGCCTGCTGCGCGGCCGTAGGGCGCTGGTCACCGGTGGGGACTCCGGAATCGGGCGGGCCGTCTGCCTTGCCTTCGCGCGGGAAGGCGCCGACGTCGTCTTCGCCCATCTGCCCGAGGAAGCCGGCGAAGCCGAGGAGACCGCCCGCCTGATCCGCGCAGCGGGCCGCACGGCGGTGGCCGTCGCGTGCGACATCCGGTACGAGGACGAGTGCACCGCCCTCGTCGACAAGGCGGTGGGTGAGCTGGGCGGCATCGACCTGCTCGTCAACAATGCCGCCTACCAGATGGCCCAGCCCGACGGGATCGAGGCGATCACCACCGAGCAGTTCGACCGGGTGATGAAGACCAACCTGTACGGGATGTTCTGGCTCACCAAGGCCGCGCTGGCCCACATGCCGCGTGGCGGATCCGTGATCAACACGACCTCGGTGCAGGGCTATCAACCCAGCCCGCACCTCCTCGACTACGCCATGACCAAGTCCGCGATCATCTCCTTCACCCACAGCCTGGCCCAGATGCTGGCCGAGCGCGGTATCCGGGTCAACGCGGTGGCGCCGGGGCCGGTCTGGACGCCGCTGATCCCGGCGACGATGCCCGACCCGACGAAGTTCGGCGAGCAGGCGCCGCTGGGCCGGCCCGCGCAGCCGGCGGAAATGGCGCCCTCCTACGTCTTCCTCGCCTCCGACCAGGCCTCTTACATCACCGGCGAGATCGTCAACGCCACCGGCGGAACCCCCCTGCCGTGACCCCGGACGAAGCCCTGCGCCGGATCGCCTTCCTCCTCGAATGGGGCGGGGCGTCCCCCTACCGGGTGCGGGCCTTCCACACGGCGGCGGACGCCGTCCGCGACCTTCCACCGGGACCGGTGGACGCCGCCGAGGCCGTCCAGATGCGCGGGGTGGGCCCGGTGACCGCCGAAGTGATCTCCCAGGCGTCGACCGGCGCGGTACCGCGGTACCTGGCCCGGCTGGAGGCCCAGGCGGGCCCGGGGGCCCAGGCGGGCTGGGATCTCGCGGCCTCGAGCACCGGGGACTGTCATCTGCACTCCGACTGGTCGGACGGTGGCAGCCCGATCGAGGAGATGGCCGAAGCGGCCCGCGCCATGGGCCACCGGTGGGCCGTTCTGACCGATCACTCGCCGCGGCTGACGATCGCCCATGGGCTGAGCCCGGACCGGCTGAGGAGCCAACTGGAGGCCGTGGCCGCGGTGAATTCCAGAATGGGCCCGGGCTTCCGGCTGCTCACCGGCATCGAGTGCGACATCCTCGACGACGGCTCGCTCGACCAGGACGAAGACCTGCTCGACCGGCTCGACATCGTCGTGGCGTCCGTGCATTCCAAGCTCCGCTCGGAACCCGAACCGATGACCGCCCGCCTGCTGGCCGCGGTGCGCAACCCGCGCGTCGACGTGCTGGGGCACTGCACGGGACGGATCGTCACCGGGCGGGGCCGCCCGCAGTCCCGCTTCGACGCCCGGGCCGTCTTCGCCGCCTGCGCGGAAGCCGGTACCGCCGTGGAGATCAACTGCCGGCCCGAGCGACGCGACCCCCCGGACGACCTCCTCGCACAGGCGGCCGCCGCGGGCTGTCGGTTCGCCGTGGACACCGACGCCCACGCCCCCGAACAGCTGCACTGGCAGAGCACGGGCTACGCACGCGCGGCGCGGGTCGGCCTGGGCGTGGACCGGCTGATCACCTCCTGGTCACTCGCGCGGCTGCTGAGCGACAGGAGCAGCCGGCGGTGAGACGACGCGGTCGCCGTTCTCACCACCGGCAAGTGGGGTAGGGCGGGACATGCCGCAGCAGAGGGCTCCCCTGCAGCGAACGGACGAGTTCAGTCGGCCGGCGCGAACGGACGGGTTCAGTCGGCCGGCGCCCAGAAGGCGGTCACCGTCCCGTTGCCGGGCCACAGGCACTGCCAGCCTCCGGGCACGTCCAGCGCCACCACGCCCGAGGTCGGAAATCCCGCCCTCAGCCGCTCCACCAGATCCGGGGGCCCGTTCCCGCACAGGCCGGTGGCCAGCTCATGGATGCCGGGGTTGTGGCCGACCAGGGCCACGGAGCGCAGGCCCTTCCCCCGCTCCGCCAGTACTTCGGCCAGCAGGCTCGGGGGCGCGTTGTAGAGCCGCTCGTCGTACACCGCGGGCGGCGGGTCGTCGAACGCGAGGACCGCGAGCTGCCAGGTCTGCCGGGTCCTGTGGGCCGGGGAGCACAGCACCAGGTCCGGCTCGAAACCGGAGTCCACGAGCCAGCGGCCCGTCCGGGGCGCGTCCGCCTTGCCGCGCTTGCTCAGCGGACGATCGAAGTCGTCGATCGGTCGGCTCTTGGACACGGCCTTGGCATGCCGCACCAACAGCAGCCGGCACTCGACCGCCCGGTCGGGGGCCGAAGATGCAGCGTCGCCTGGACGGCGCGCACTCGGGGATCTGCCCCGCGGCGTGCTCGACTGATCCATACATCCCCGCCTGCCCAAGCGCTGTGCCGTGAAAACACCGGCCCTGCGTCCTCGGACAGGCCGGCGGTCGGGACCGGCAGGTGCCGCCGGCCGCCGCTCACCCCCGAGGCCTGGCAGACGACGAGGCGTATCGGCGTCCGATCGCCGTCGGGGAGCGACCTAGTGGAGTGCTAGACGGTGATTCCAGCGGCGCGGGCCAGTACGTCGGCGGTTCGTGATCCCGCCGCGACCGCGTGACCGGCGGTGCTGGGCAGGCAGCGCGCATGCTCGGGGACGAACTCGGTCATGATGACGCCGGCGTGGTCCGTCGCGACCTCGTCGAGCGACACCGGCCAGCCCCGTTCCTCAAGAGCCGTGCGCAGCTCGCGTGAACGTTCGACGTCCACCACCGGATCCGCGGTGCCGTGCACCAGCCACACCGGGATCGGCGTCAACGTCCTTCCGCCCAGGCGGACGTCGTCGATCGGGACGGTGCCGGTGGTCGGCGCGGGCGAGCCGTACGCACCGGCGATCCCGACCACGGCCGGCGGCCTCCAACCGCCGAGACCGGCGGGGTCCGCGGCGACGCCCATCGCGGCTTTGCCCCCGAGTGACCAACCGGCGAGCACGATCCGCTCGGGATCCCCGCCGAAATCAGCCAGCCTCTGCCGCGCGAACACGGCCGACTGCCTCAGGTGCGCTCGCCCGCCGTCCGGAGCATCCGGACGCCAGTCCGGCACCAGGACGACGACGCCCCGCTCCGCCGCCGCGCGGGCGATCGGGGCGAGGACGTCTCGCTCGTCCGGGCCCCGGCCGTGCCAGAGCAACACCGCGGGCACGGACGTCGACCTGTCGGCAGGCCCGTAGACATCGATGAGCTTGCCGCCGGCCCCGTACTCGAGCCCTGCCCTGACAACGACTTCCGCGGCCATCGCGACACCCCCGAGCTGTCCCTTACGAACAAGATCACGTTACCAACACCAGACGGTCGGCTCGGCCGCTGCTCAAGCCACCGCGGATCCAGAGGCCCCCGCCGTACCTGCCCTACGCCGCGCCATCGCCCGATGCCTCGGGGCGCGGCGGAAGCCAGCCGCGGGTGGCCGCCTGGACGCCGGCCTGGAAGCGGGTGTCGGCGTCGAGCTCCTCCAGCATGCGGGTGATGCGCCGGCGGGCGGTGTGCACGTGCACGCCGAGGCGCCGCGCGATGGTTTCGTCCTTCAGGCCGGAGGCGAGCAGCGCCAGCAGTTCGCGTTGGTTCGAGGTGGGGGGACCTTCCGGGCCGCCCGGGCTGCCGAGCGGGGTGGCGCGCTCCCACAGGGATTCGAACAGCGGCAGGGCGGCGCGGCGCAGCAGGCAGTCGCCGAACACCAGGGCCGCCGCGCCGCCTGCTTCGTCCCGGCCGGGCGGCGGGGGCAGCAGGCACATGCGACGGTCCACGAGGACGAGGCCCGTGGACAGGCGCTGTGCTGTTCGGGCCTGGAGACCGAGGCCGGCGAGGGTGATCAGGTCCTGCGCCCGGTCGGGAAAGTCCGTACCACGCCGGTCGGTGACGATCCGTACGGCGACGCCCCGCGCCAGCAGACGGCGGATGCAGTCCGCGACCGTCTCCTGGGCCCTTCCCGGCGTTCCGGTCGCGCGGTCGAGGATCAGTACCTCCGTCTCGGCGGCTTCGAGCATGGTGTCGAGGCGGGTCCCGGCCGCTTCGGTATCGATGAGGATCTCGACACGGGCCAGGGGTTCAGGGGCTAACGCAGGTGGCGCCGGAAGCTCGCGGGCCAGTCGGTCCGCGTAGGTCCGCAGGGACTTCAGCTCCGCCGACTCCTGGTGGAGGAGTGCTTGACGGCGCTGGATGAGTACGCGCAGGGCGGCCGCCGGGTCGGTGGGCGCGGGGAGCGTTGTGCCGCTGTCCTCGGGAGTCCGGGCCGGGGTCCGGTCGTGCGGGTCGGTTTCGATCATGCCGGGATTCTGGCTGCCTTCGCAGAGCCTCACATCTGTGCATGGCCACTTCTGAGGGGGCCTCGGCTCTGGTCGCACAGCAGCTGCGGCGCTTGTATGGCGGCGACTCACAGCAACGTCACAGGCACTCATGGTTGAGGAGACGCTTTGCCCGAGTTCAGTGCAGGTTCGCCGGTTCCGACCCCGTCCGCACGACAAATATGGCGGAAACCACTTCGATCAGCCGGAGGATTAGCGGTTCTGCTGGCCGCCGCCATGACCCTGCAGGCCCCGTCGGCGTGGGCCACCGGCCCCGGCCCCTCGAACGTCGTCCCCGGCCAGGACACCGCCACCCCGGTCCTCGTCGAGGGCATACGGGAGTCCGTGGACGCCAAGGCCACCCCGGCCGACGCGGCGCTGGGACACCTCGCGGCGAACAGGAGCCGCTACAGGATTCCCCGCGCGGGCACCGACCTCGTCCCCCTGTCGGCGACGTCCACCGGACCCCAGAACGAGACGGTCCGGCTGCAGCAGAGGCATCGCGGTGTCGACGTCCTGGGCGGCCAGTACGTCGTGCGCATGCAGACGCAGCACGGCAAGCGGGTCGTCACCGGCACGTCGGGGCACTACTTCACGGACCTGAGCACCGACGTCACTCCCCGGGTCTCCGAGGACGTCGCGGTCCGCCGCGCGGTGGCCGCCACGGCCCGCCGGCTCGGGGCGGCACTCGACAAGGAGCAGGCACCGCGCTCCGAGCCGGGTGACGTGGCAGCCACCGGCATGACGGGCGAGGCCAAGGGGCTCGTCGTCCTGCCCCGTGGGGACGGCGTCCTCGCCTACCGCGTCACGGTGCGCGGGACCGCGCCCGGCACCGGGGCGCCCGTCGTGGACGAGGTGTACGTGGACGCCCGGTCGGGCTACCCGGCGCTCCAGTACAGCGCGCTGAGGACGATGACGGCCCCGGGGGCCCGGACAGCCGGTGAGGCCGCCGACGGGACGACGGCGCTCGACCAGCCTGCCGCTCCCCCGAACCTCGTCCCCGAGCGCGGATCCGGTGCCCGGCTGGGCGGCACGACCGCCTCCCTGGACATCGCCTACGACCCGGCGGCCGGCACCTACCTGCTCGCGGACCCGAGCCGTATGCGCGCCACCAGCAAGAGCCTCCTGGGCACATGGGACGCCCGAGGGAAGTCCGTGTCGGAGACCTCGGGGACGTGGCCCTCCGGCATCACGATGTTCTCCTCCCCGAACACCGCCTTCGGAGCCGCGGCAACGGAGTCGGGCGCTGTGGACGCCCACTGGAACGCGGGCCAGGTCTACGACTTCTACAAGAAGAACCTCGGGCGCGACAGCCTCGACGGGAACGGCGGCGCCGTCAACTCCCTGGTCGGCGTGACGTACCACGGCCTGCCCTACGCCAACGCGTTCTGGGACGGCACCAAGATGGTCTACGGCATCGGCGACTCCGAGTTCAAGCCGATGTCGGCCGACACGGACGTCGTCGGCCACGAGATGACCCACGGGGTCGTCGAGCACACGGCGAACCTGGTCTACGCGGGCCAGCCCGGCGCCCTGAACGAAGCCCTGGCCGACTACTTCGGCAACGCGATCGACGTCACCGCGAGCGGGACGCCGATGAACGACCCCGCCGCCGGCCTGATCGGCGAGAACCTGTGCCGCACGAAGGCCCCGGCCGACTGCGCCCTGCGGGACCTCAACGACGGGGCCACGACGTCGAAGAGCTTCCTGGGGGTGTCGTTCGCCACCGACAACGGCGGCGTGCACCTGAACTCGACCATCTTCTCCGGTGCGCTGTGGGACATGCGCGAGGACCTCGGCGGAACCCTGGCCGACAAGATCGTGTACAAGGCCGTCACCGAGTACATGACGCCGCTCGACGGGTTCACCGAGGCCCGGGACGCGGTGCTTGCCGCGGCCAGGGAGCTGGGCGCGACCGCCGGGCAGCAGAACGTCGTCAAGCGCTCGTTCAACGCCCACGGCATCGTCCCGGGCTGGGAGCAGGCACTCGGCGTCGACTCCGACGCCCTCTTCGGCACGCTGAACACCACCGACTCCGGGGTGGGCGCGGGCGGAGGCTGGTGGACGGCGTCGAAGTCCGACGACGACGGCTCCGAGCCCTACTCCGTCTACGCCGGCCGCCTGGACGGCAGCGGCGCCCCGAAGGTGATCAGCCCGAACGACGGCCGCTACCACACCTCCCCGGCCACCGACGGCAGGACCGTGGTGTGGACGGCGTACGGCCCGACCTCGGTGGACGTCCTCTCCCGTCCCGTGGCGGGCGGCCCGATCAAGACCCTGTACCGCTCGGTGACCGGCGTCGCGGGCCTGCGGGTGGAGAAGAACACGGTGGTGTTCGAGGAATACGACATCCTTGGCGGCCGACACGTCGGCTATCTGCGGCCCACCGACAAGACCCCGGTCTTCACCGACGGGAAGAAGTGGTCCACCCTGACCGCGCTGCCCTCCATCAGCGACAACCGGATCGCCTACGCGAAGCTGTACCCGCAGGGCGGTTCCTACCGGCTGGGTGTGGAGGTCGTCGATCTCGCCACCGGCGAGGCGTTCATGGCCGAGCAGCTGGACGAGCCGGTGAGCCTGGGGCAGACCGGCATCAACGGCAAGAACGTGTTCTGGCTGTCCGACACGGACGGGAGCGACGGCGGTCTGATGTCGGTCCTCAGCTCCGGCCTGGACGGCCGCGACACCCACATCGTCAGCAGCGAGCGCAAGCCCGGCGCTTTCGTCCCCTCTGACCTGACGGTCTCGCAGGACGCGCTGACCCTCGTGGCGCGGACGCCCGACACCCGGTACCGCAACGAGTCGCTGCCCAAGCTCTGGCAGCTGACCGTCGACGGATCCCGTCGCGAGCGGGTGTCCTGCAACCGCGGCGAACAGAGCTACCCGGCCGCCGGCGCGGGCCGTCAGGTCGCGTGGCTGGACGCGACCACCGGCTCCACCGACCTGGTGACCCGGGAACGGCCTGCCGGCACCTGCTGAACCCACCGGTAGAGGGACGGGGTCGACGGCAGAGCCGGCGGCCCCGTCCGCGTGCCGGGACGTCCGCCGTCCTCCCCGCCCCGACGACGTGCTCCTGGTGCGTCCGGGGTGCGCAGCGCCTCTCCGCCTACGCCAGGGCGGTCGTCCGCCGCTGGCCGTTGGTGAAGTAGGCGACCAGGTCCGGGTCCAGGGGTGGCACCTCGTAGGCCGTGCCGTTCTCGCGGAGCGAGCGGGTCGCCATCACCCCGGCGGCCACGCTCATGCGGGCGGCGACGGGCGAGGTGTCCGTGGCACCGCCTGCGGCGGCGAAGCGGCAGAACTCGTCGATGACGCGTTCGTCGGCACCGCCGTGTCCGCCCAGCGCGTCCGGCACTTTGTGGACGGCGTCGGCGTCGGCGCGGTAGTCGGTCGGCCCGGTGTTCCAGACGCGGACCTCGTCGCCGGGCCGGTCACCGAAGTTCTCCAGCCTGCCCTCGGTCCCGATGACCGTGTAGTTGCGCCAGTAGTCGGGGCTGAAGTGGCACTGCTGGTACGCCGCGACCACGCCGTTGTCCAGGCGCATGTTCATCACGGACACGTCCTCGACGTCCACGATGTGGTGCAGGTTCCTGCGCGCGCTCGGCGGCCACTCGAACTGGCGCAGCCAGCCCTCCGGGCGCGGTGTGCCGGGCTCGCGACGCGGGAGGTCGCCGTAGAGCATGAGGTCTCCCAGGGCGTTGACCCGCCGGGTGTACCCGCCGGCCAGCCAGTGGATCACGTCGATGTCGTGGGCCGCCTTCCGGAGCAGCAGTCCCGTGGTGCGGCGGCGGTCGGCGTGCCAGTCCTTGAAGTAGTAGTCACCGCCGTACGAGACGAAGTGCCGTACCCACACGGTCTTCGGCTCACCGATGTCACCGCGGGCGATGATGTCGCGCATCAGCCGGACGACGCCCATGTGCCGCATGTTGTGCCCGACGTAGAGGCGGCTCCCGGTCTCGTACGCGGTGCGCAGGATCGTGTCGCACTGCTCGACGGTGATGCCCAGGGGTTTCTCCACGTAGGTCGCCCTGCCCGCTCGCAGGGCGTCACGGGCGACGGCCTCGTGCGTGTCGTCGGGGGTGGCGACGATGACGGCGTCGACGGTGTCGTCGTCGAGGAGTGCCAGGTGGTCGCCGAAGGCCTTCGCGCCGGGGAAGCGCTCGGGGACCCCGCTCCGGACCGCCGGGTCGGTGTCGGCGACCGCGGCGACGACCGAGCCGCGCCCCGGACGATGGGCGGCGTCGGCGAGGTTGCGCCGGAGTCCGAGACCGATGACGCCGATGCGCAGGTCGTCGGTCACTTGGCACCGTCCTTGGCGAGGGCCTTCTCGAACTCGCGCCGCGTCGCGTCGCCCGCCGCACGCTGCCAGGCGGGAAGGATCTCCTTCTTGAAGGAGGAGAGCGGCTTGCGGCTGGCCACGAGGTCCGTGAGGGCGCTTTGACATCCTCGCCACCCTAATGGAGGGCGATTCCCGTCTGTCGCGCCGTTGTCGGGCGCGGCTGCGGGTGGGTTCCTGCTTCATCGCGCTGTGCGGGGATGAGTCCCCGT
>NZ_JBITXX010000027.1:0-57932 GCF_044544925.1 Streptomyces sp. NPDC053431
CCGGTCCGGCAGCAACGGCTCGATCCTCGCCCACTGGGCGTCAGTCAACGACACACATCAACCAACGATCAGATGATCCGAAGGAAACGCCCTAGGTCGGTTAGCTCGCGGGAGGAAACCTCTGCGCCCCGATCGGGTTTCTGGTGGCGAGGACATACCGCGGCGCTGCCCGGCTGGCGGGCGTGAGGGCGCGGTGGCGCGCTTGATGGCCCTTGATTCCCGGGGTGAGTTGGCCACCGAGCACGCGGTGGCGGTCGCTGGGTCTCTTGGTGTGTCACTGCGGACGGTGTGGAACTGGGTGGCGGTGGCCCCCTCCGTCTTTACGTCGTGTCTCTTGTCCCAGTCCTGGTGGGAGGC
The DNA here is from genome assembly GCF_044544925.1 of Streptomyces sp. NPDC053431. Classification (NCBI taxonomy): domain Bacteria; kingdom Bacillati; phylum Actinomycetota; class Actinomycetes; order Kitasatosporales; family Streptomycetaceae; genus Streptomyces; species Streptomyces sp. NPDC053431. Next base: position 358 of record NZ_JBITXX010000027.1, read on the forward strand.
ATAGCGGAACGATGCCCGCAGGAGATGGACGACGCAGGCCTGCACGAGGGTCTGGGACTGGCCTCGCCGACGGTCTGGCAGGCCCTTCAAGCCGTCGCGGACCAGCATCAGGACGTCTTCGACGCCGCGGTTCTTCAGCTCGGTCGGCACGCGGAGCTGGTGGTTGGCGCCGTCGTCCCACAGACCGAGGATGTCGCGATGCCCATCGGCGGTGGCCGGGGGCGTGTGCACGGCTGGAGGAGGACCGGGGGAGTGCTGGAGCGGGAGTTGGGTGGGGCGAGGGCGGATGTGGGTAATGCGCGTCTGCTGCGGGGGGCTGCGTTCGGCCGGCTGGGCCGGGGCGGGGAAGGGCTGCGGGATCTGCTGCGTGCGATAGCGATCGGTCCGCGGGAATTCGGAGTGCTCGTAACGGCCGCCCACCCGGGACGACTTCAGCAGTGTCATCACGTCCGGGATCGCGCTCGATCAGATCCGCGTGTGCCGCGTCGACGTTGCCGGTGCACGCGGCCAGGACCTCGTGCACCGTGTCGGTGATCTGCTCTACCAGGGTGCCCCAAACGTATCCCGGAGCACTGGCGCTGTGCTGCGGCCGTGCCGGTTCCGACAGGGTCAACGCGGCAGCCACCGGCACCTCGGGCTGAGCGGCCGTGGGACGAATCTCTGACTCAAATCACTAGATAACGGCGCCACGAGACCAGCTCAGGGGATAACCACGAAAGAGCTATCAGTTGGTATCCTTACACCAGCCCAAAATTGTGTACGTATAAGATGTCGACCAGTCCGGATTTACACGTGTATTTACCCGGAAGCTATTAAAGCTACAGGTGACGCCATCGTCGATCTGGCCGCTAGGGGTCTTTTTATTCTCGGTTATCACCCAAGCTCCCATAACCTCTGCCTTCATCCTGGCGATCTGAATGGCCGCCATGGCGTAGTTGGACTGTAGGTGCTCTGCCATATAGGCCTGGATCTCGAAGTCATCGGTCTTGGAGTTGGCAATCCCAGCTGCAGATATCTGCCAATAATCGGAGTCGGCGTGAGCGGCCGCGCCGGAAGTGAGGGTGATAGCGCCAGCAGATATAGCGGAAATTACGCCCAGCGCGAGTTTTTTAACCATGAAGCTAACCCCTAATGGTGGAGCCGTTATCTTTACCTAAATGTAAGCCTGCAAATTTGGGGCGGGAGAGTATTTCCTACCTGACAGCTTGACTGTGGCAGGCGGCGCGGTCGGCGGCTGTCCGCACGCTGTAATAGAAGCTGGAGTGTGCAATCCCCGAGTCGGCAGAACTGCTTGAACCGGCAGCGGTGCACCAACGCGTCCACCCAGCGAAATGTTTCGCCGCCTTCCGCAGAAACGACGGTGGAGTCCACCGAGACGGTCCAACCGATGTCGTCAGCGTGGTCGGCCGCCGCCAGGACCGCGGCAAGGATGCGTTCCCAAGTGCCGTCTACGGCTCAGCTGATCAGCCGTCTGTGAGCCGTCTGGACGGGCCCGGCTCTCCGGCAGGTCCCGCCAGGGCGAGCCGGCGCGGTATTTTCAGGCGATGACTTCCATGGTTTTGCGGTGGTCGGCCCACCGCCGACCGCGGACTGGATCGGCCGGCATCAGCGGCTCGATCCGGTCCCACATAGCATCAGTGATCACTAATCGGACGGACACGTCCGATCACCTGAGCATCCGATCAGAGAGGCACGCTCTATGGCTCGCGGCCTGGGCAACCGCCCCAGGCCTTGCATCTGGCCACGAGATCCTCGAACGCCTCGTATCTGAACAGAATTACTGACTCAGAAAACTAGAGCTTGGCATACGTGCCCGCCGCGGCCGATCAGGCCATCACGCTCACGGCCCGCAAGGCAGGACAGAGACCACAGCAAGGGGGTTGCGATGATCCAGCGGGAGTACGGCTATGGGCTGAAGGGCATTGGCAGGCCCGATGACACTGCCACCACGCAAAACCTACGCGACGGCCTTTTGCGTGGACGCCGCCAGACAAACGCTCTCATCGTCGGCCCGGCGCGAGGTGAGGTCAGCTAGAATCGCGTCTCCTATGGTCTGTCCTAGTTTTACTTTCCCGAGAGCGACCCGCCCGGAATGCAACTGAAAGGTCCGGGCGGATTGCATGTCTCGACTTCCGTGCTTGCTTATTTCCTCACGTGCTGGACCTGCGAGCCGCAAAATTTGTTGCGTGCTATCGTCTCGCCGGCACGATCAAAGGAATCTAATTTTCACACTTAACCGAGTTGAAGTAATGGTACGTACCCATGAAATCCTGATACCAGCCTGTGTAGTAAGGCGATGTGCACTCTAGGTCGGAACGCCAAGCCATCATCATGTTTCTGAAGTTAATCGCCTGGGTTATGCTGTCGCTGGCAGCGGCGTAATAAGTGGAACCCTTCCCCTCGAACCGCCCTATCGCCAAGTAGTCACCACCAGATGCACTTGCAACACCAGCCATTGGTCCGGCTATCAGAGAAGTGGCCAAGACTGCAGCAGGGGCGATATTTTTCAATTTGACACTCAGGGACACTGAATCAACCTCAAGAGACGGGATTTAATTGAGATGTGAGTTTACTTGCAGAGCATGAACCGTGCCAGTGTAGCCACTACTCATAATTCTCCATCCTGACCTGGGGTATATCCGCGCCCGACCTTCCGAAGCGGTCCATAACGCGGCACGGTGATTGCGACGACGGCAGATCAGCTACCCTGGCCACCGCCGCGCGAGGGCGGCGGCGTCCTTCCATCAGGGTGCGGGTGGAGGGTAGTCCGAACTTTCGGACGCTAGTCGGCCCATGTAAAGCCTGGCGCGGCTGGGCTGAAAGCCGTCCCTATAGGGGCGAAATGATCCGGCGTGACGACTCTACCGCTCCCCTAACACTGGCTTCAGCATTGAGTAAAAGAACCTCACTCTCCCTGTTTCAGGTCGTGCTGCAATGAACACGCGCCCGGCCTGAGATAGCGTCACCCTACGCGTGGTCTGCGATCCTCTCGGGTGCGCCACAGGAGAGTGGTCCAGAGGCTGCCCCCGGCGGGGCAAACCGGTAAGTTGACGCGGTTAACTGGCCGGAGGTCCTCACATTTCGGACCTAATGCACACAAAGAGAGGATAGGTCGGATGCGCGTTCGCGAAACCGTCGCTGCAGGCCTGGCAGCCCTATTAAGTGCCGCTCTGGGTATAGGGGTCTGCGGTCAGGCTCAGGCTACCAAAGTCAAATCTGTGACCGTTACGGCCGAGACTAATCAGAATACAGGTGACTCGAAATCCGTCTATGTCCTTTGCCCGACGGGAAAGCATGTAATTGATGCGGGCGGCTACATCCTCGGGCAGGACGGGCATGAGTCGCAGGTGCACGTCGACGCGGTGGAGCCGAGCGCGGACAGGACGCACGTGTATGTGCATGCCTCCGAGGATGCGGATGGCTTCACTTCAGCCGACGGCATGAACCTGTCCTGGCGGCTGGTCGGGACCGCCGTCTGCGCTTAGAACGCCTAACACAATGAGGTGACCGGGTCCGGTCGGCGGGTCCGGCTTGTCTAGGCTGTGGGGGCCTCGCCGTGGATCATGTCGGATGATCTGTGTGTGGCAGGTACCCGGGCGGTAAGCCGGTCCCGAACCGGCAGGTGCGGTGCGGGATCCTGCCTGTCTTGCACGCCGGGATGCAGTGGGAACACCTACGCCAGGAGTTCGGCCTTGGGTCCGGTCGGGCTGCGACGGCCGCGGCACTGGAACGAGGACGGCGTCTGGGAAAGCCGCATGAGGTGCTGCTGGCCGAGCCGAACGCTGCTGCCCGCCGTAGCCGGTCGAGACTGGCCGTCGGCTCCAGCTATTTCAGGGCGCTAAACGAGGACTGCGGACAGGCCCCGCGACCGTCGACCGGGGATGGGCCGGCTCCAAGCACCACCTGCTCACCGACGGACACAGCACCCCGCTCGCGGTCATCCCGGCGGCAACCGCAACGACGACACCCACTCATGCCCCTGCTCGACGCCGTCCCCCCGTCGGAGGCAGCCCGGACAGCTGGTCTCGACCTAACCGGCCCACGCCGCAATCCGCACGGTCCCAGGACAGCGGCGTCCCCTGCGTGCGCAGCCCTGGCCGAGCCGGAGGCAGGCGCGGACTTCAAGGTGCCGCGGAACAGCTCGGGTCTGCATGGCGACCCGTCACAGGATCACGGAGACGTTTCACGCTTATCTGTCGGCATCTCATCCAGTGCGTCGCCTACTGGTGATCCCACCTCTTTTCGTCAGGCTCTTAGCCGAGAGATCTTGCGGCGCGGTCACGGGCAGACATGCGAGCCAACTCCACGCGGACAAAGCCCTCACAATCCTGAACTGCGGCGATGGTCGCCGGCAGCGCCTCACACCCTGCATCACCCAAGGGCACCAAGTCCAAAGAACGGCTCCGCCGGCACCGCTGGGTCATCGAGCGCCATCTCCTGGCTCACCGGATACCTGCAGCTCGACATCCGCCTGGAACCAACCCAGCCAACTATGCGGCCTTCCTCCCGCTCCACGCACCACTTCCCTGCTACAAGCGTCTGCTGAAATCCACCACATAGGGACATGAGCTAAGAACCTATTACTCTACGCAGCACCGGCATGCGGGGCAACACTGATGCACATAAGACCGGTTCGAAAGAAAGGAACGCTGATGAAAAATATCGCCCGAGTTCTCCTGACAGCCTGCCTCGGATTAGTTGTCGCGTTTTCGACCTCTTCGGCGGCGCAGGCCTCTCCAAGCGCCTGGTTCAGACAGTGCAGCCTGCAGTGGAAAACCCTCAGCCCGACGCTGAAGATTCGCAGTTGTGTCCAGCAAGGAAAGGAGTACTTCGCCGACTACGACAGAGCCCTAGTGGAAGTCAATAACACGGGCGGAGATCTTTGGCTCGCGAACATTGATGCTAAACTCTTCCAGAAGTCGGGCTCCTGGTATCAGATCAAGGATACAACCCATTGGAACTACGGATGGGTTCCAGGCGGAACGACAACAACGTTCTACGGTAACTGGGTCAACGATGCCGCGTTCGACTTCTACGTTGAGTTCGGCCGGGCTTCTGCTACCTACGGGCTGTACCAGTGGACGTATATCGCCGCAGACTCGCCAGACGTCAGCTGATTTTCTGCAGTAACAGCGCCGCCGGAGTATCTTACCAGGCCAGAAGTCCGCAGTGGCCGGCGGCGCAGCGGGCGCCGCTCTGCCCCGGTCCCAGTAATCCTAGCTCGGACCACGGCGCGCAAAGCGGCTTCGCGGCCCGGGGAGGACTGGATCGGTGTGGGGGACGGTCCTCTTCGGCCGTCCGCGAACTGTCCCCCGCCCGACTGGAGCTGGAGGGCATCACCACCTGGCCGCCCCTACAGCCGCCGGGTCTTGCTACCGGACCGCGCTTACCACCATCCGCTGGGCTGTCGCAACCCGCAGATTCCCGATGCTGTGGCCTTCGACCGCCTGGCACAAGTTCTGTTACTCGGTCGGCTATGGATGCGAAATGTGCGGCCGATGCGCGCTGCTTTGCCACGACGCCGCGTCGCCGTCGGGACGAGTGGATCAAGCTCGAAGTCATAGAGGACCTACGACCGCGTGATCGGCCTCGGCATGGACCACCTTGTCGCGTCCGGCTGCACCGCCAACAATCCCGTCGGCGGTAGCGCGCCGGCGGAAGCCCGGCCGGCCGCGGCGCAACAGGGCCCAGATGCTCGCGGCTGACCGAGCCGAGGGCATACCCCTGGTCACCGAGCCCGCACCCGCGAACGCGGCATCGACTCCCACATCACCCCCCCACGGAGCGAAAGTCCCCATCAGACCAGCGGACGCTGGAGTGTCCGCACTGAGCCGGGAACGGTAACGGTCGCGACCTACTGCCCTGTCAGCGCGCGGGATCCTCCAGGGAACGCAAAAAAAAGGGGGGACTGCACTACCTGGTCAAGGCAATTCAGGCGCGCCCGACCCGGATGACGGCGGAAGCCGATGTCACCTGCTGTGCGCGGCGCAGGGCGTGATCACGTGCCGCGCCGTTGAGTTGTAAGGCCAGGCCGAGCCAGGAGGCGGCAAGTTCCGGATGATTCTCGCCCAGGGCGCGCGCCTTCACCGCGATTGCCTGGCGGTACAGATCAGCGGCAAGATCCCGCCGGCCTTCCCCAACGTGTGTGTGCGCGAGCACGTGGAGGCAGAACCCGATCTCGGCGTGGTTCTCACCCAGCCGCATGCTGTACTCGCTCAGCGCCTCCTCAGCCAGTGCCCGCGCCGGAATGATCTGACCTGCGGCAGACAGCACCCCGGCAAGACACAATCTGTCCGCCGCCAGCGCGAGAACGTTGCCGCCGGCAGCCTTCTCCCTCAGTTCCAAGGCAGCCCTAGCCTGGCGCTCCGCAGTACGGAGATCACCGAAGGCCAGGTACAGCCCGGCAAGGTTGTGCCTGATCGTGGCCATCGCCTCCTGCCCGGCCGCTCCAGCCGACGATCTGCGCGCTGCCCACATCGCTTCACGCAGCCGTCGTTCGCTCGCCTTCAGCCGCCCGGTACTGCGCAGCACCACTCCCAGCAGGTTCAGCAAGCGGGCCAATTCCAGCGGTTCCTCCAAGGAGGCGGCGAACCTCACCCCATGCCGCGCCCACACCTCCGCCGCCTGGTAGCGCCCGGCCCGCCACAAGCCCGCTGCCACCTCGCGCAACGCCCGTGCGTGCGCCCTGTCAGCCGGCACCACCGCCCGCAGCGGCCGAGTGATAGCTACCGCACGCAGAAGATCCCGCAGCCCCTCCCCATTCCGGCCCAGCCGACCGAGCACACAGCCCCGGAACAAAAGCGCATCCGCTACATCCGTACTTGCCCCGCCCAAGTCCCTCTCCAGAACTGCCAGCGCTCCCTCGCCAGCCGCCAGCGCCTCCCTCAGACGCCCCTCTCGCAGCATGCCCCAACCCTCTTCCAGCCGCGCCCACGCCCCCGGGTCCATCACACCACTCCTCAAAAAGGCCATCCGTGCGCCAGAAAACCGAAAGCGGCGCCTGTATCCGGCCCGCCCCTACACCGCACCCAGGCGCCGCCGTCGCTTGCCGGCTCATTCCTCGGCGAGTACTCATCTACGGTGGTGCATCAAGGTCGGCACGGCCCGCTTCCCTGCGCTGGTATGGCCGGGATACGTAAAAAGTGCCGCGTTTCCGTCCAGACTCAGCGGAAGCAACGACAGGCGAGTGAGTAATCTGCGCTCAAGACCGCCCGAGGCAGAGCGCGGGGGACTGCCGCCGGAGAAAGATCGCTGCCGTGCTGAAGGACTCGGTTTTTCGGAAGGGCAGCATGGACCCCGGGCATCTCACGCAACTGCAGCTTGCCGGGTAGCAGATCGCGAGAGTGCCCTGCGATGCAGCCAGCGCACGGCCTCATGACTGCGACGGGAGCCGACCCGGGAGACCGGCACGAGATCAAGGAGCCTTTTCAACCCGCCCACCGATCGAGTGACGGGCCGCAGGTATCTCCGCTGGTCACAGCCTGTCGGGCTGCTCATCGAAGCCCAAGTTGAAAGAGCTTAAGGAATGCATGGGCGAAATCGAGAGCCTTGACGAACCCGCTGAGGGGGACCGAGCCTGCCGAGAACGAGCATCCTGGGGCCTGCGGTTGCTGAAGGTGGGAGAAGATGCCGTGACGGAACCAGGGGCCCTATCCCTTGCAACTGCGGCGTGATGGGTTTGGGCCGCGTGTCGGCGCCGACCGTTCGCCCGTCGTGCGCAGGGGTCGCTCACGGAAGGATTGAAGCTGGGAAGGCTGGCAGAGCAAACTGCGGTTCTCCACCGGCCCGCGCGCAGCCGTCGACTGGGATCTGATTTGCCGCCACTGGCCCGACCTCATGCAGGCCGCCCTCTCCGTCAAGCACGGCACCGTCTCCTCCGTCACACTCCTGTGCCGGCTGAACAACCGGTCCCGTAAGAACCAGATCTACCAGGCTATCCGCGAGGTCGGCCTGGCTGTCCGCATCGCCGTGCTTTTTCGGTACCCGTCGGACCCCTCTCACTGCGCGAACAGATCCAGAAGGCCAGCAACAAGGCCGAGGCCTACAACGGCCACACGAAGTGGCCGCACTTCCGCAACTCCGGTTGGCTGGCTATCCGCGACCACGAGCTGCATGACAAGGCGGTCACGTCCTCGACCTCCTCACCGCCAGCTCGGTCTTCTCCACCACCATGCAGCGTGACCACCCCCTGACCCAGATGGCCCGCGAGGGCTGGACTCTCCACCCGGCCGGCCTGGCGGTCCTCAGCCCCTTCATGAGAAAATTCTCCGCTTCGGCACTTACACCACCGACCAGCTCCATCTACCCCCACCCGCCTACAACGCAATCCTTTACAGCAACGGCCAATATAGGGGTTCGCAATGAATTGTGAATGGATTTCCCTCTCGATGCGCGGCCAGGACCAAAACCTGCCGCCTCTCATCGTTCTGGAGAATAGCCGGCTGGTGCTACGCGAATGGATCGAGGACAGCCTCCATAGGTGCGCCGTTGACGCGAAGGAAGTACTTCGCCGCACTTGCCTCACTGAAGACTACGAGCGCTCGCCCAAGGGAATTGATGAACAATTTTATCTCGGAGCGTACAGTCCACTCGCGAAGCTTCCCGACATCGTTGATGCAATTCTTGATCTACTTCCCACTGGCCACCGGGAACTCTCAGGACAGCCTCTATCGCAAGTGGAATATTTGTTAAGGGTTTCTGCCGAGTATAGAGACTCGCTGCCTGTAGTACTTGACGCCTGCAATTTGCCGTATGGGGTACGCGATGACGGCCGCGGCTTAATAAGCAAATCACCCACTAGAACCCCTGCCGGACACTGAAGAATTGTGTGCAGTCATCCTGAGGGCATGGAGCACCAATAGTCGGGTAATGAATCGTCTTCCACGACGGCCCCTGGAAGACGATCGCTGAGGTCGATTACGCCACCGCCTCCTGGGTCGAGTGGTACAACAACCGGCGCCTGCACTCAAGTCTGGGCATGATCAGCCCCACCGGGTTCGAGGCAGCCCACTACGTGACGCAGAACCACGAGCCGACTGATCACCGGCCAGCAAAACACCGGCAGGAAAGTCGGAACGGTTCACCGAGCGATTCGCGGTGGCGTGCGCCACGAGTGTGCCGCTGGCGGCTGCGTGCCCTGTGCCAAGCGGCGCCCCGCGTGCGCGGTGATCCAAAAGCGACAGCCTGACTACAGCGGCCATAGCCGCGTCGGGGCGCGGGGCCTTGCGGCTTATGGCGACAGCCTCCTCGATCTGGGGTACGTTCCTCGGGCGAGAGGCCGTCAAGGTCGGCTTCACCCGGTTGGCCCCTCAAGGTGTCGCAGCGTGGCGGTGCGACTGCGCTTGCCCTATCTATCGCCGCCGATGCCTGAGTTTCCAGTCGCAGCGCCTGGCGGTCACATCAGCGTACCGGCGCTTGACCTTGCCCCCTAGGGCAAGGTTTAGCGTTTAAGCGAGGTGAACGGCATGAAGATCAGTGAGCTCGCACGTCAGGCCGACGTGACAAGCAAGGCAGTGCGGTATTACGAATCGTTAGGGCTGATCACGCCCGAGCGTCTCTCCAACGGGTACCGGAAGTACACCGAGGACGACGTACGTTTGGTGCGTGAGATCAGAGCTCTCCAGCGGTTGGGTATCCCCGTGGAGCGCACACGGCCGTTCCTGGAGTGTCTGGCTGCAGGGCGCCTGCACGCCGATGACTGTCCGGCATCGCTGGCGAGCTATCGCGAGGCCATCGATGAACTTACCGAACACGTCGAGTTGCTGACTTCCCGTCGCGCGATGCTGATCAGTCATCTCAACGCCGCCGCCCACCGGGGCAGCATCGTCAACCTGTATCGGGAGGATTATCTGACATTGCCCGCCGACCTTCCCGTCCCTGAGGACGACGGTGCTGCAAACCACCTACTGGGCATGAAGATGCCCCAGCTGGCTCTGTTGAGCACGGGAGACAAAGAGGTTCGACTGGGCTCGTTGGGACCGCGTCGCACTGTGATCTACGTCTACCCTCTCACCGGCCGTCCCGGCACCGATCTGCCGGAAGGCTGGAACGCCATCCCCGGGGCCCGCGGCTGCACCCCGGAAACGTGCGGTTTCCGCGACCACTTCCAAGAGCTTCTCGAAGCTGGCGCCAGCCGTGTGTACGGGCTATCCAGCCAGGACACCGACTACCAGAAGGAGGTCGTGGAACGGCTGGGGCTTCCGTTCGACATGCTCTCCGACCCCACCCTCAGCCTGGCTGACACTCTCGGCCTGCCCACGTTCGAGGCCGACAGCACGCGGCTTTTCAAACGGCTCACCCTCGTCATCAGAAACGACGTGATCGAGCACGTCTTCTATCCAATCTTCCCGCCAAACCAACATGCCCAGCAGGTCCTCATATGGCTACGCGAAAACCCCATGAGCGCTGCCTGCCGATGTATCACAGACTCCTGAATCGCGGCATCTAAAGTCCACCCATAGCTTTCACCGAAAGGCTGACTATGTACGTCCCCAAACAGTTCGTGCCCGACGAGGCGGCCGTCCATGACCTGCTGGCCAATCAAGGCGCGTCTGACCTGATTACCCTGACTCAGCAGGGTCTCCTAGCCACCCTGCTGCCCTTCGAGTACGCCCCTGCATCCGGTGGCCACGGCGCCCTCATCGGGCACATGGCGCGTGCCAACGACCAGTGGCGTGAGCCGGTGCAGGGCGAGGCCATGGTGATCGTCCGCGGGCCCGAGGCGTATATGACGCCGTCGTGGTACGCGACCAAGATTGATAACCACCGCGTGGTGCCGACCTGGAACTACGTGACCGCACATGTCTATGGGCAGCTGATTGTGCACGAAGACCCGAGCTGGATTGAGGCGCAGATCCGCCGTCTAACCGACCGGCATGAAGGCGGCTACGCCGAGCCCTGGTCCGTCGACGACGCCCCGGCGAAGTTCGTCGAGCGACAGATACGAGCCGTCGTCGGCATCGAATTAGTCATCAGCCGCATCACGGCTAAGTTCAAGCTGAGCCAGAATCAACCCCAGAAAAACGTCGAGGGAATCGTCGCCGGCCTGGAAGCCCGGGGCCAGGCCGGCGACGTTGCGGTGGCAGCAGCCGTGCGTGCCCACACCCTCACGGCCACCATCCGATGATCGAGCGGGCGATGCCATAGCCCCCCCCGGCGGGCGCGCTTCTTCGGCTTCCCGTAGTGCGACGCCCCCTTCCGCTTGGACGCGACGGCAGCGAGGGCGGTATCGCCGGATCATCCACCGCTATTAAACGGGCTGGTATGTGATAGCGGGTGAGGTGTCCGTGCTGGTGGATGGCATGATCCGGCTGTGGCGATCATGGTCAGTCGGGCGGCACCGACGTCACCGACTGGCTCCACCACTGGCACCGCTGCCCCGGCTGCCGCGCCCGCACACCCTCCTCGCCGCATGGGCCTCCCCACACAGCCTGGCGGACGCTACGCCCCACCCTCCCGCACACGAACACCTTGCGGTCCACTGCACGTGTCGTAGACAGGCAGCCACCACGCACCGTGCTCCTGCCCGCTCACTGTCGCCGTCGACGGATGTCCATCCGGCGAGCACCGCCTCCTGGCGCGCATCCCCTCCCGCGAAGCCGCCGAGCGCTTTCGTGGCTGCGGCACGCCGCCTGGACGGCCTCCCCGCCCAGCCTCGTCCCGTCATCGCAGACACCAGCGACAGCCTGGCGCTGTTCTGAAAACAACTCAGTCCGTAGTTATAGATCGTGATGCCGATGGGGAGTTCCTGCGGCCGCTCGGCTGGGCGGGAAGGCCGGAAGAATGGTCGCCGTGTGAACGCCCGGGAGTGCGTGGGACGACAGAACGAAAGAGTCCGGCGCACCCCCCTCCGGCCGATGAGGCGATCAAGAAAGCTCCAACACCCCTCCCCCCGCCCTTGCCCCTCACCGGCCCGGCGCGCGTCGCAAGCCGGCAGCAACCGCTCCCGATCTCTCCCGGCCGCGTGAGAGCGGCTTTCATACGGACGCAGTACGTGCCCTTTCACCGCCGTCAGGCGTTGTTCCTCACGACGCGTGCACCATTCCGACCGCCCCACGGCCGGACCCGCACGACTCCGTGGCCCCGATCCCGCGCCCGGCATCGGGGCCACGTCCCAGGCTCCCCGGTTCTTCTTGCCGAACCGCCCAACTCTTGCAGCCTCGGCCTCTCCCCTTTGAGACCGGGACTGCCCGCTGACTCAGGCTCCAGCCCCGCCCCCCCGCCCCCTCATCCGCGGGACTGCGGCCTACAGCGCCCCAGGCGGCCGGATGTGCTCTTATGCCCGCGAGGTACCAGGTGCGCGCCCATTCGGGGTTCTGCTGTCCAAGGAGGAGTCATGAGCCAGTCTGTCGGGCCGGTGCCTGAGATGAGCCGGGAGATGCAGGAGTGCATCGAAGCATGCATGGCGTGCCACAGCGTGTGCGAGGAGACGATGAGCGCCTGCATGCAGCCTGAACCACACGCCACCACCATGACCGAACACGCCTCGAATCAGATCACCCCCACTCAACCTGACAATGCCCTCTGATGGAGACGGTTCTCTTGGTCGAGAACCCATCTACCAGAGGATTCACCACGTTGTCAGTTCAACTGCCACACATCGGAAGCAGGTTGGAAAAGGCTCCCTACGTTGTATGCCGGGACAGGGCGAACCCTTCGTATGGTTCTCCCACCCAGGGTGCCGGGTGTGGTTCAAAAGGCTCTGCCGCTTGCGGCTTCCACTGATTGGCCGCCCGGCGCCCCACGACGACTCGGCTGCCAATTAGGAATTGCGAATGATCGCTCCGTAGGGAATCGACAGCGGGGTCGTCCGTCGGGAGGCACCTAGCACACCCCACCGCACGGAGGCATGATGGCCGCGATCTGGGCCGGCATCGACGCAGGCAAGACCCACCACCAATGCGTCGCGAATCGATGAGAGTGGCCGTCGGCTGCTGTCGCGGCGCGTCGCCAACGACGAGCCTGAACTCCTCGAACTTCTCACCGACGTCCTGGCCCTGGGCGATACGGTGACCTGGGGAATCGACCTGGCCGACGGCGGAGCCGCACTGGCCATGGCATCCTCCTCAACAATGACCAGCAGGTCCACTACATCTCCGGCCGCGCCATCCACCGCGCCTCCGAGACCTACCGCGGCGAAGGAAAGACCGACGCCAAGGACGCCGCCGTCATCGCCGACCAGGTCCGCATCCGCCGCGATCTGCACCCTCTATGCCCCGGCGACGAGACCGTCATCGACCTCAAGATCCTCACCGGTCGGCGCATCGACGTGGTCGCCGACCGTACCCGCACCGTCAACCGGCTGAGAGCCCAGCTGACCGGCATCTTCCCCGGCCTGGAGCGGGCCCTGGACCTCACGCACAAGGGACCACTGACCCTGCTGACCGGCTACCAGACCGCCGCGGCCATCCGCCGGCTCGGCGCCAGACGCCTGGAGACCTGGCTGCGCAACCGCAGGATCCTTCGAGCCGACCAGCTCGCCCAGGCCGCGGTCGAGGCCGCCGAGCGCCAGCCCACCAGCCTGTCCGGGGAGAAGCTGACCGCGCAGATGGTGCACACGCTTGCGAAGGAAGTACTGGCCCTCAGCGAGCAGGTCGCCGAGCTGGACAAGCTCATCGAGGCCCGTTTCGCGATCATCGACACTTCGAGGTGATCACCAGCATGCCCGGCCTCGGCATCATCCTCGGCGCTGAGTTTCTGGCCGCCACCGGCGGCGATATGTCCGCCTTCGAGACCCCCGACCGCCTCGCCGGCTTCGGCGGCGTCGCGCCGGTCCCGCGCGACTCCGGAAAGATCAGCGGCAACCTGCGACGCCCGCAACGCTACAACCGACGGCTCCAACGCGTCCTCTACACCTCCGCGCTGTTCAGCATCCGACGGAGCGACGAGTCCCGCCGGTTCTACGATCGCAAACGAGCCGAAGGCAAGCGTCACACCCGGGCTGTCCTTGCCCTCGCCCGCCGCCGGGTCAACGTCCTCTGGGCCCTCCTCCGCGACGGACGGTGCTACCAGCTCACGCCGCCGACCGCCCTCGCGCTTGACAGACGACATTAGGAATCAGCGTGATCGTCGCTTGATGGCTTTGGGATCGCCGGGTAGCCCCACTCAGCCGGTGTGTCCTACATGCTCAATGTGCAGCGTGCTGTTCTGGGCGTCGATGCGGTACAGGATCCTCCAGGGGCCGCTGTGCAGACGCCTGTGACTGCTTCCCCACGCGCGAGAGCCTTCGGGGGCTGGATCATCCGCGAGCCGGTCCGTGGCATGCAGCAGTGCGTCCACGCCGGCGGGGTCGGCCTTTAGATGGCCGGCTGCCTCGTTGAGCGCTGCAGGCTCCCACGTGACGCGCCAGCTCACTCTCCGGTCCGGCCTGCCGCGTCGAGGAGTGCGAGACGAGCCTCGGCATGTGGGACGGGAGCGGCGGTGATCCCCAGGGCCCTGTCGCGCTCCAGGCGCGCCACGGCCAGGGCGTCTTCGAGGTCTTCCAGCTCCGCCGGGGAGATCAAGACGGCGGCGGGTGTTCCCCGGTCGGTGAGAGTGATGTGCTCGTGCTGGGCGGCACGACGCGCGAGGTCACCTAGACAGCTGCGGGCTTCAGCGATCGGATATGTACTCGACATGAATCTAGAGTACACCTACATAACACTCGGGGGATGGATCACCGGGGCCTGGGCCGCACGGCCCCTGTTTAAGAGGTCGCTTTCGTCTGCTGTTTCATCCCGAGATGGGCTGGGCTGTGGTATTTCTGGGTCGCGCCAGGAGATGGTGTTGTCGCCGGTGAGGCGGCGAGCCATAAGGTCGGTCATGGCGATGTGGATCACGGCTTGAGTGGGCGGGCAGGGTTTCGTAGTCGCGGGCCCCTGGTCCCGGGCTCGCGGGCGGTGATCTCCATGTCGATGCCGAGGGTGGCGGTGTGCTCGACGAGATGCTGGCGGTAGCCGCCGTCGACCCAGACCTTGCGGACGCGGGGGTGTTGGGCGGCGACCTGGTCGGGCAGCGCGGTGTCGGCGATGGAGTCCTGCACACTCGGTCCGCTGCTGGACTGATCTCTCGCCGGGGCAGCGCACAGGCGCCGGCTGATGGCCGGTGCGTGCGTGGTCAATCGATGACTCCTTCGCTCCGCTCAGCGTGATCGAGGGGAGCAAGCGCCGGCCCCCTTGAACGCGGTCTGACGGTCGGCGGCGATTTCTCCGCCCCTTCCATCTGCTGGACCTGAATGCTGATCACCCACGCCCATCCACGGCTCGGCCCGCCACTCGCCACAGCCGGCCCTGGAAGAAACCCACTGCCTCCGGCCGGCTCACCGCGGCTTTGGACGGTCCGCCGCGGATTCAGGAACACCCGCGCTCACTGTGCCTGCCCGGCGTGGCGCCGGGTCGCGGCCGTCCATCCGGCGCCGAGCGAAGAATAGGGGCAGCCGATGCGCGGGCCTCAACGAAGAGATCAGAGAGAACTTTTAGGATGTTAAGGGTATATGCCTTCTTTGCGGCAAAAGCTTCTTCAATGAATTACGGTCGAATCTCTGATCCAGGTTCGAGATTTCCTGTTGCGCGCTGGATGAGCGCTAAATACTCACGGGGGACTAGTGGGCACCTTATTTAATAAGATGGGCGGTCAGGCGTGGTCGCACCTGGACCTTGCGGCCTAACGCGCTTTTACCTCGTTGCCTTTGAGGCGTGAAACGGAGATACGATAATGGGTATTCGAGAGCTCGCGGGGTATACATTCGATGACGTGTTGATACGTCCGAGGAGGACGGGTGTTCAACCACGGGAAACAAGTCTGGCGAGTGAGGTGGCATTGGGTCTGGATCTGACCATCCCGGTGATAGCAGCACCGATGGAGTCGGTTTGGTCTACCGAGCTCACCGTGGCGATGGGTGAGCAGGGGGCCCTGGCTCCGGTCATGCGCGATCTGTCAATACCGGACCTTCAAGAAGTAATTAACCTACTGGCAGCATCGAGATGCGATAATTCCGCATTACACGAGACGGGGCAGGGAGGGGCTCGACCGATATGTGTAGCAGCCTCTCCGTCCGATGAGAAAAAGCTTGAATTCCTGCTGGCGCATAGTGATGTGGAATATATTATTCTTGACACGGTCCACGCTCATAACGATGCAGTAATAGAGGCAGTGGCGAACGTGCCGGCAGATATGCAGCGGCGACTAATCGTGGGGAATGTGGCGACGAGCGAGGCCGCAGCGGACTTTTGTGGATTCAACATTGCCGGCTTGAAGGTCGGCCTCGGTCCCGGATCTATCTGCACCACGCGTGAGATCACTGGTGTAGGCGTACCACAGGTACAAGCAGTATCAGAGGTTAGTGCGGTAGCGGCGCAGGCCGGGATCCCGGTGATCGCGGATGGCGCTCTATCGGAGATATCGCCAAAGTCCTAGCAGCCGGCGCAAGCAGCGTCATGATGGGAAGAATATTTGCCGGGGCTCTCGAATCTGCGGGAGAAATTGTTCAGGTTGAGGGACGGCATTTCAAACACTATGCAGGTTCCATGTATTCAACCGTGGAGACGGAAGACCCACTTGACCTGCACTATTCCGACCCATACGTGAATGATCCTGGGCATCGCACTGAGGGTGTGTCCGGTTACGTCCCATACGTTGGCCCCGTAGCCAGGACGCTCAGCCAGATCACCCGGTCTCTGCAGGCGAGCATGGCCTTTGTGGGAGCAAGGAATCTTACTGAATTCAGGAGACTCGCCTCGCTCTTCCCTGTCACTGCCGCCGGTAGCACCGAGGGAAGGGCGCACAGCATCGATCTGATAACGCACCGCAACCGGACATTCTCCTAGGGCTGGCAAAATGCAAGAATGCAGGATTGCAATATTTGATGTTGACGGAACTTTGACGGCCGGGCCTAGCGCTTGGAGAGCCCTCCTCGACGGATGCAACAAGTGGGATCCACAGGGGGAGGAGATCCTCAGCATGTTTCAGTCCGGGCAGATTGATTATTGGGAGTTTTGCCAGGCTCATGCCCGTCTACTCGAACGAATTCCGAAACGGCAGCTTACTGAAATTATTCGTGCAAGCGTGCGAGTTAGAGATGGCATAGCGGAACCCTTTTCTTTCCTGAAAGCCTTGGGGTATCGAATAGGATTCGTCTCCACGGGACTCCAGGTGCTTACGGACCTAATCCGGGCGCAGTATCCTGTTGACTTCTGCCGCGTTAACCGGCTTGAGTTTTCATACGGAATCTCGACAGGACGAGCCATAGTCGAAGTATTTGAGAACGACAAGAAGTCCCATGCAGTGGAGCTGGCTGCGCTATACGGCGCAAGACACGTGATCAGCTTCGGTGACTCTCGTGGCGACATTGGGCTGTTTGCAGCTTCCGACGTATCCGTTGCCGTGAATTCTTACCCCGATGTCGAATGTTTTTCTACTTATTCTTACACTGGGGACAGCTTGGTCGGCTTGACAACTCTGCTGGCGCCAATCCTGTCAGAGCCGCAGCGGCAATAAAGGAGAGAAGGGGATCTGCGGAAAGGGCGGCCTGATGGCTGAGCAGTCCGTAGCCGGCTCCGGACTCCTCAATGAGGTCGCCGGCGCCACCGACATCCGCAAGGTGTACGTCGCCGCCGGCCGCCGCCAACGCTACGCACCCGGGAATAGAGGATTCACCCCGACATAAGCGGTCAAGCGGACCTGCGGTCGGCGCTCATGCACCGCCGCCGCTGGCCTGCGGCGGCGAGACCTTCTCCAGACAAGCGCTCGCTGCCGGCACAGTCCATCGTTGGAGAGCCTGGAAGTGCCGGCAGCCCTCAGTACTGTCCCGACAGAGAGCTACTGTCACAGTTCCGAGATCAAGTCGAGAAAGAGAGTCCGCTGATTGAAGGCATCGTGCTCATACCACATGATGCTCACCTCACCACTGGGAGGAATCCACAGAACCGGATCCGGGTACTCGTTCGCGAGAACGGCGCCGTAGCCGGGGAATCGTGGGGATAGGTCTTGGATCAGCTCCTCAAGGTATTCTCTGGTTTCTTCGTCGATCTCGTCCTCGATCGATTCAAGGCACACCCAGCGCAGAACACGGTCCATCGAATCCACCGCAAGGACCCCCTCGCGGTCGGCGACTGGCACGGCACTGCGGCCACCGTTCAGCGGATAGTAGTTATCGAAGGCCGCCCAAAGACAGATGGGGAGGGGTGCCGGCTGCCCGTCCGGGAGAACAAGCGCCCAGGCTCGCGGGTGAGGGTCGGCCCCTGCGTAGCCGCCCGTCGCTCGCAGTCGGTCTACAGCTGCCGCGATCAGGCTTTCCGTCCGGCCGCGCTCTGCCATGGTCTGTGACCCCCTTTCCACACCTGCAACTGATGAAGACCAGCAATCGAGCCAGGACCGTGCTCATCCCGCACGGCACACGGCACCTGGCTGGTGGCTTGGTCTCCGGAAGAGCGTAGGCGCAGGCTGATGAAACTCTTCTCGGCAGACGATGGCATCGACCGCAGGTCCGCAACGTGAGTGAGCGGCGTCATTCTCCGGCTTGGCTCTGGCACTCCCAGAGCTACCCTCCAAGCCGGCTGCCTGGTCGGCCTGCCTAGGTCCGCTGCCTCGGGCCGCGCACGTGGAAGCCGCCGGCCGGCATCCGTTTGCCGCCCCCGAGGCATCTCCGCGGCCGCCGCTTTGGGCTTACCCGCTGGTTCGCACCCGGGACCCCCCAAGCCACCGGCCCCCGAACCGGCCCGCCTGGCCCTGTCGGAGACCCCCCAGGAGCGCGCCGAACGCCTGGCCACGTACGTGCTTGGGATCGGTGCGGTGCTGGTCGCGGTGGTCGCCGGCGTGGCGGGACGGGGGTGGGGTTTGCTGTGGTGGCCGGGGCGGGGAGTCGGCCGCCCCGGCTGATTGTGGTTAGGCAGTGAGGGGGAGGTCTGCCCAGTGGGTGGTGCCGTGGGGGTGGGTGTGGGTTCCGTGGGCGGTGGCGAGCAGGTTGATGATGGTGTGGCCGCGTCCGTGTTCGTCTTCGTTGCAGGAGGAGGTCCAGGGGCCTTCGGTGGGGGCGGGGCCGCCGTCTTGGACGGCGATGTGCATGGTGTTGCTGGTGCCGGGCCGGTCTAGCCGCAGGGTGATGGGGGGGAGGGCGTGTTCGACGGCGTTGGTGACCAGTTCGGAGATGACGAGGAGTATCTGGTCGGTGCTGTTCTCGTCGGCGCCCCAGGCGTCTAGGGCTGCGCGGGCGATGCGGCGGGCGGTCGCGGCGGCCTGGGGTCGGTGGGGGAGGGCCCAGGCGCAGGGCAGTTCGCTGAGGTGTCCGTGGGCCTGCTGGGGTGTGGGTGCGGCGGGGGATGTGGTGGCGTCTGGCCGGCCGTGACGCTCTGCGGCGTGGGGGGCGGCAGGGGTGGCGGTCATGGCGATCACATCCGGAGGCTTGTCGGGTGGTGATCCAGTTCCTGGCTGGGTCCTTGCGTCATTTCTACGAGAAACCCGCAAACCGGACATTGGGGGGCACCCCCAAAACCAGCCCCCAATACCCACCCCCTCCCCGCACCCAGCTGCTTGCCCCCGGTGCCAGGCGAGATGGCTGGTGTGCTGCCGGCGAGGGGCAAGCGGCTGCTCGGCCGTGGGCGGTCGACCGCCCACGGTCCGCTTCTGGCTCTTCTTCGAACGGTCCGGCCCAAAGGTAAGGCGTCACCGCCTCCAGCTGGTTGCCCGCTTAGCCGCAAGCGGCTGTGAGCCAGGTATGTCATGCCCGGCCCCCAAAAGGTACTTCCGATGTGCCGGTATGCGGCAATCCCCGCACCGCTTTACTCAAGGCGTCCTGGCTTCTTGACGTGCGGTGCGGGCGAACAGCCCTACAGCCTGGTGCCATGAAGTGCAGTGCATGTCGGCGGCCAGGGTCTCGGCCGCTTGCTGGGCTTCTGCCGACCCGCGGTAGTGCCGACGGTGGGGGAGCAGGATTAGCCACGCAGCTTCCTCAAGAGGCGCGAAGAAGGCGAGGTAGACACGCCAGCGGTGGTTTGGATGGCCTGGCCGAGAGAGGAAGAGCAGCCCTCGGCCCGCGAACACCACTCGGGTGTAGAACTCGCTCACCACCACTCGGTCGAAAAACGGGTTGCCGGCCCGCCGGGCGGCAAGGCGCACATGGGACAGGTCATCCAGCCTGAACGGCTGCTGCAAGCGCACGGATCCTCACATCACAAAGGGACGGCGATGCCGTCTTGACGTAGCGACACACCGGGCACGCCTGCCCGCGGTCCCGGGTGCCCGCAGTGGCACTATGCGGGACTAGAGGTTGCAAAGCGGCATGCGGCAGGGGGAGTAGCGCGCAGCGTGCCTCCTGCTTGCAGCCGGCAGCCACAACGCAACGGGCCGAAGGATCGAATCTAGGGTGAGCACAGGGATGTTCAGCGCGGCGGATGAGCACCGGCAGACGCTTCGGCCAAAGAGGTCCCGGACAGGCCGGTACGGACTGGGCCTGCGGGGGCGGCTCCTAGATGAGGCTGCAGCCAAGAGTAGAACGTCCCCTTCGGAGAGGGAACCGGCTGCCGCTTGTCCGCTAGGAGGCTCTCCGGCGTCGCAAGGCCCGCCAGAACCTGACGGGCCTTGCGAAAGAGCAGCTAGGGGCACATCAGAGCTGTTGGCCCCAGTCATACCCCACAGTTCTTAGCCGTATCGTCACACCGCATTTCGCCTCGGAGCCGGTGTAGCCGCCTTCGAGGGTCAAATCCAAATTCTTAAGGTCATTTGCTGTTAGCTGTCCACTACTCTTTGTAACAGCGCAGACCTCTTCGCTTTCGCTGTCGAAGTCGTAATCGTCAACTTTCACCTTCACGTTGAGCGTACTGCCCGGCTTGACAGTGGCCAGTAGAACCCTGTTGTTGCTCTTCGAGTAACCAGAAACGCAGTACGACCATCCACTTGACGAGCACAGTCGCGTATCGGCGAACTTGTAATTCACATCATTGTAAACAAAGCGCTTCTGTAGACCGCTCGCCGTTGCCCAAGAAGACACCCAAGGTGAAGCGCTCGCCTCGTCCCAACCACCGAAATTCAGAAATCCCTTTCCGCCAGACCACGGGTAGTAGCCGTCAGTTGTTTCTGCCTTGAGATAACCGAATATCTCAGCCTGACTGCAGGTCCCCACAGCACAGTCGTCGATATTTTCAAATCTGATTTTTTCAAACGACACTTCAACCTTGTAAGCAACTGGACTGACTGGAATATCGGCGGCTGCTGAATCTGCTCCTGCCCCCACTGGGACGAGCGCAGCCGCCGCCGCAGCTACCGCTAGTTTACGCATTTTAGAAACATTCATTGCAGTCCCTACTTCCAGGCTTGAATCCAGGGGAGAATGTCATCCGCAAGGCGGGGCGGCAAGAGTATTCGGCACTCAGTCGCGTTGAGTCGAAGGAGGCTGAAGGCAGCAGGATAATTTTCCGAAAAATGCGGATCTTGTGCAAATTCAATATGAGCGGCGCGCTCTGAATGCGGCAATCAGGACGTGATCTGTTACGGCAGCAGGACATCTGCTTCCCTGATCTCAAACTGCTTCCTCGCCGCACATGGAACGAGGAATGACAGTGAGCTCTTTCAGAGTGGCCATTGATCGGGTGATGGGCTGAGGTTCCGTAACGCACGAGGCTCCCGTGCTGTTGAGAGAGGTGTTCGACGTCTCAACTCATTAGCGCAGGAGCTTCGTTGGTTGCCGCACTCGGCCTACCGCATGCCCTGGTTGAGTGGGTATCCATGCTCATCGTCACCCGTGAGGGTGACCGCCGCCGCAAGCTCCCGCCCCACCAGCGTGCGCTCGTCGGCCTGGTCTACCTTCGCCGCCACGACACGCTCGCGCAGATGGCCGCCAGCTTCGGCATATCCGTCGGCGCCGCCCACGCTTACGTCAAAGCAGATCGAGCATCTGACCCCCAAGGGCGCCCGGCTGCCGCGTGTCCTGCGCGAGACCGATCCCGATCACGTCCTGCTGAACGGGACCCTCGCCGAGTGCGACCGCGTCGGTGACAGCCGGGACGATTTCTCACAGAAGCACCCCGTCACGGCGTGAACCTGCAGGTCATCGCCGATCCCACCGGCAAGCCGCTGTGGATCTCGTCCGCGCTGCCCGGCCGCAGCCACGACCTGACCGCGGCCCGCACCCACCGCATCATCCGGATCTGCGAACGCCACCGGCGTACCCGTCCTCCCCAACCGCGCCTACATCGGCGTCCTTACGGGGTCTCTAGCGGCACGGCACGGCTACGCGTCGCCTGCTCCCTGGTAGGCGTTGTCGGTCAGGACGGGAATGCCCAGGCGGATGCACGGGGCGATGATCCGGTGCCGGCGGGCTGCGGCGAGGCCGTGGGTGCGGCCGGCCAAGGCTGGTGAAATCCAGACCACCATTCTGTCCGGTGCCTCGGTGACCTGCAGGTTCACGCTGTGACAACGGTGCTTGGCCCAATAGCCGGCGCGGCTGTCACCGACCCGGTCTCATTTCGGCGAGGGTCGAGCAGGACGTAGCGGGCGTGAAGCTCTCAAGGTCGCTGTCAAGCCTGGTGCCCGGTCGGCCAGGATCCCGACCACGGAATGAACCTAGGCGTGGGCGGCGCTCACGCTGACCCCGGAGCCAGCCGCGCGCTGGGGCAGGGCGTCGTTCGTTCGCGAGTACACCAACCAGTACGGCAGGGGGACGCTGGAAGGCGGGGCTTACGCGGTCATCCTCCCGGTGACGGTCAGCATCGTGACCCACTCCACGAGTGCCTATACGCCTTGCCGTCGCGTCCTGACTGCTGCCGCCCCCAAGCACCGCCAGCGGCTCCCTGCCTCCAAGGGCGCAGAGCGGAGCCTGGCGGACAGAAGCGCAGGGCGGAACCGCCCATTTCGCCGCCCGACAGGCACACAAGCACACGAAGCTTTCGGCAGAGACGGCCCCCTTGGTCCGGCAACCCCTCTACCAGGGGCTTCACTCTTCTCCCAGCCCAACAGCCCATCAGGCATGGCACGTTGGAAAGAGCTCAGTGCAGGCGCCCCGTCGGCCCGGACGCCCGCAGGCGGTGGATACCATGGCGCTAGACGTCGGAGACCTCCAAAAAAGTCCCCTCGCCTGTGAAGGGGAACGTGGTGATGAGCCAGGAATTCGGTTCATTTGCGCGGTGCGGGATTAGGGCACCCCATTTCGCCTGTATCGTTCTTTGCCGAATACACATCCGTCACGCTGCTGTCGAGTCACCAGAGGAAATAAGCCCCTCGGACGTAATGCGGAGTCAGCGTCCGCAGGATCGTCCGGCGTCGTTCTGGGCATCGGAGCCTGAAAGAGGTACAAGGGGAATAATCTGTGTAGTCAGGTCGGCGAGCGCGGAGACCTGAGTATACGTCCCCCTGTCGCCTCAGCTCCCCTGGCGTCGATTATCCTCGCATGAATCTTAGGAACAGCGCAAAGGTTGTGCTTTCATCTGTAGTCGCGTTTCCCCTGATTGCAGGCTTGGCTATCGGCAGCGCGGCCCCTGCTTCAGCGGCATACTCTCCGTCAGTCAGCCTGATGGCCTACAACTGCGGCACGGCTCAGAACCTGAGTGGAACGACGATTGCGGAGACCCAGAGTTGCCTGCAGGTCCAGACTGGACCTTTCCCGACCATCTGGAATCCTGTTACGTACGTCAGAAACAAGAGCGCCTATTCGTGGCTCAATGACGTCGATATCACCGTATTCGACGGCATTGTGTACAAGACTGTCTGTCACTTCGATGCGATCCCTCCGGGAGAAATGCGTAAGTGTGAGCCGTACTGGTGGTCGTCACCCACGGGCACCAGTCACCAGACAAACGGCACAGTTAGTGCAGTCATTAACTCGGCAATTTCGATCGGATACTCCTCTTCCAAGTATGTGATTGTCTAGTCTCGAGTTAGGGATAAGAGTGGCCTGAGAGCCTGACGGGCTGCAGGAGTCCGCTGACTGCATATACGCGGGACTAAGCAGCTCGTTCGGCGGGATTCCCTGCGGGCCGGGTCTGGCGTGGTGGCACCATCGCCGGGCCCGGCTCAAAGACCCGTGGCCGCGATGAAGGCGGCGTAGCGCCTGTGTCCCGTGCAGCGACCCACAGCAGCCGCGAGCTGCCGCATGATCCGGCGTCTCGCCAGCACGCCGTACCCAGCAGGGCTCTTTGCCTCAGGGGAAGTGCCGACCGCTGCCAGAGCGCGTACACCCTCGCGTCGCAGGTCGTCGTGGCAGGCGGCGTGATCTTGTATGCGGACCCGACCGGAGTCCAGTGGGGCGCCATCTTCCGCACAATGCCCCGCGCACGCACTGAGCCTCCGCCAACGTAAAGTTGGTGGTCAAAGGGCTGATGTGGCCGGCGCTCGGAGTGCTCATGCTGGTCGTGGGCGGAAGTCCACGCTGAAGATCGTTTGTGTGGGGCGGGGTAGGGGATACGCCCCCGTAGGTACGCTTCGGCTGGGGCCTCGTTGGGCGAACGTGGCGTGTGAGAGGGGCTGTAGTCAGTGGCGGGTACCTGGCTGTCTATCCGGTGGAGTTGGTGTCCGGGCACGGTGGGGATCTGTGGCCTCGTCCCGGCAGGGTCTTCGCCGCCTCGCGCTCGCACTCCTTCGCCCAGTTCGCGACGGCTGTCGATCTCGCGTTCGCGCGCTGGGACCTTGCTCACCTGCACCTGTTGACCCTGTCTGACGGCACTGGGGTCAGTCCGCTGGAGTGGTGGGGCGGAGAGGCCCCGGACGGGACGGTCGACGGTCATGCGACCAAACTGAGCAGGCTGCAGGCCGGTGAGCAGTTCGCCTATGTTTTCGACACGGGCGATGACTGGGCCCATCTGTGCACGGTCGGGGAGAAGCGGATCGATCCCGTCGATGAGCTGGGCAGGACACCACCTGACCACCCTGTCCCGTACTGGGGCTGGGGCAACCTTCGGATCAGTACGCACGGCGCTGGGACGGCGACGACGGTGAGTCGCCCAGCCGAAGCGGCCGGCCCGGGGCCTCAGTGATCTGCCGCCGATCCTGCCGTGGTGGGGTGAGCACCGCCGCGGGTGATCACCCTGCCGCCGGTGTCCGCGTTTGCGGGAGGCGGGATGGCCGGGACGGCTGAACGGGTGACAGTGGTGTGTGCGAGGCTTCGTGTCATGCGCAACGACCTTCCTCTGAGAGGGCGTCTATGTAGGTCAAGTCCTATATGCGGCTCTCGCCCCTGGCCTGTTTGAGGGCTTTCATGCGGTAGGTGGCGGATGGCGCTCTGTAGGAGGGAGGCTCGGCAATCCGTCTTGCTCGCTTCTGTACCTGTAAATCCCTCTGGTTTGAAGTTGCCGCGGAATCACCCAATGAGTAGCGGAAGCGAGCCCTCCGGCTTACTCATGCTCATGCCGCGCCGTGAGCGAGCGCAAGCCGTACCCCAGCGACCTGTCCGACGCCCGATGGGCCCTGATCGAGCCGACGTTGACGGCCTGGCGCAATGCCCGGCTCGAACGACGCCCCACCGGCCAGCCGGCCAAAATCGATTTACGCGATGTGTTCAACGCGATCCTCTACATCAACCGCACGGGAATCCCCTAAAAATACCTTCCGCACGATTTCCCCAGCCACGGCACCGTCTACGCCTACTACGCAGCCTGGCGCGACGAGGGAGTCTTCGCCCGCTCAACGACGACCTGACCGGCCTGGCCCGCGTCAAGGAAGGCCCGCAAGCCCGAGCCGACCGCCTCGGTCATCGACACCCAGAGTGTCAAGACCTCCACCAACGTGCCCCTGACCAGCCAGGGCACCGATGCCGGAAGAAGATCGTCGGACGGAAGCGCGGCATCCTCACCGACACGATCGGCCTCATCCTCGCCGTGACCGTCGCCGGCGCCGGCCTCTCCGAGAACGCCATAGGAATACGACTCCTCGACCAGGCGAAAGCGACGTACCCGACCATCGCGAAAAGCTGGGTCGACACCGGCCTCAAGAACACCGTCGTCGAGCAAGGCGCCCGCCTCGGAATCGACGTCGAAGTCGTCAACCGCGACCCCGAAAAGCGCGGCTTCCACGTCCTGAAAAGACGCTGGGTGGTCGAGCGGAGCATCGGCTGGATCATGACGCACCGCCGCCTCGCCCGCGACTACGAGACCCTCACCATCAGCTCCGAAGCCATGATCCACATCGCCTCGATCGACAACCTCACCAAGCGGATAACGGGCGAGGCCACACCAACCTGGCGAAGAACCTACTAGGGCATACAGTGCAATACACCCAGATCAAACGCCCTCTCACAACTCGCGTATAAAGCCAAGCCGTTCATGAACCTGGTCGCCCAGGTCATGACGCAGGAGCCCTACGCCAGCGCCAGACGGGTGTTCTGGATCGTCGACAACGGTTCCTCCCACCGCAGCAAGAAGGCCGTCGACCGGCTCACCGCCGCGTTCCCGAACGCCGTCATGGTCCACACCCCGATCCACGCCTCCTGGCTGAACCAGGTGGAGATCTACTTCTCCGTCATCCAGCGCAAGGTCGTCTCACCCAACGACTTCACCCACCTCACCCAGGTCGGGGACCGGCTCCGAGCCTTCGAAGACCGCTACAACGCCACGGCACAGCCGTTCCAGTGGAAGTTCACCACCTCCGACCTGGACGATCTGCTGGCTAGGCTCGACCGGCACACCGCCGATCGCCAGGAAGAATCCTGGCTCCGCCTCGCCGCATGATCAACCCCCGTAGGACTTCCGGAGCCGACCACTTAGTATTGTCGGATGTTTCGATTTGACAGTGCTTCGTTCAGCCGCTCGCGCCGGTTGATTCCGAGTTTCCGAAATGCTGCGCGGAGGTGGCCCTCTACGGTTTTTACCGTAATAAACTGCTGCTGTGCAATCTGGCGGTTGGTGAGCCCCTGCGCGGCGAGGTGGGAGATTCGCACCTCGCTGGCCGTGAGTGAATCCGGCCCTTCCTGGATGGTGACTTCCGCCAGCGGGTAGCCCGCAGCATGGAGTTCGGCGCGGGCCTCCTCCGCGACCGGAGTAGCCTGATGTGCACGGGCGAGGTTGAACGCGGCTGTCAGGTGGGGACGGGCCTGAGCGCGAGCGTTGTTACGGCGCAGCGCAGAGCCCAGGGCGAGGAGTGATTTGGCGTGCTCGACCCGGGCCGTAGAGGGTTTGAGGACATCGGTTGCTTCTTGGAGGAGGTCGATCCCTGCTTTGCCCGGGGTGAGCAGTCCAGTAATTCGCAGTGCTCGGCCGAGTGAGTAGGCGGCGCCCCATCGGCGGGCTAGCTCGAGTTCGGTTGCGGCGTATTCTCTGGCTTCGCGGTCACGGTGTAGGGCGTGCAGGCTGATTGCCGCTTCGGAGCGCCAGGCGATGACGGCTGGATTGTGTCCTCCGGTGGCGGCGAATCGGCGGCCCGTTTGCAGGGCGATCTGAAGGGCTTCTTCGTGGTGGCCCTGAATATTCAGCAGCCGGCTCGCGGCGTGCGGGTGGTACAGCAGGAAGCCAGATCGGGCCATTAGTTGAGGGATGTGGGTCTTGTCCAGCTCGGCTTCGGCTTCGGCAAGGCGTCCTTGCTCGATCATCGTCTCCGCCAGGAGGCCTCCGGCTGTGGGGGCAGCGAGGGCCCAGTCGATCAGGTCCAGATGGTGTTCCGCTTCGCGTAGGTCGGTCTCTGCATCCGTGAGGTTCCCGCGCCGCAACCAGCCCAGGCCTCGGTAGAGGTGGCATAGGGAGAGCGCTGCCGAGGTGCCGTTGGCTCGTGCTTCGGCTATGAGGGTGTCGAAGGCGGCGATTCCCTCGTCAGGGTCCCCCACTACCAGTACCCAGCAGCCGATCTGGAGCGGGAAGGTTCCGCGTCCGGCCGCGGCGCGGGCGGACGGCCATGCGAGAGCCGCACGGGCTCGCCCGAGGCCGTTAGGGTCGCCGAGGTACGTGTCGTACGCGGCGATCATGCAATCCAGCATGCCCGCTTCGACAGTGTCGGCCGCTGGCAGGTTCCTTAGGGGATCTACGCGCTCGAATAGCTGGTTGTACCCGACCGCGATCATCGGAATGTTGAGGAGGGCGGCCTCGAGAGCACGGCGGGCGCCGTCTTGAGCGGGGGGCAGGTGATCGATCGTTTCGGTCAGTATTTCCGCGGCCTCCTCGGTCCGCCCCAGGAATGGCAAGAGGCTGCCCAGCGCGCCAGCGATCTGGGCTTTGTGTGCAGGGTCGCCAGTAAGGCGGAGTGCCTGTTTGTAGAGGTCGGCGGCGGTCGGCAGGTCAACGCGGGCGGCAGCCAGGCCTGCCTGTGTCAGCAACTCTAGCCGCAGGTCGGTGGGGAGCTGCTCGGCCAGCAAGCGGTGCAGGTACGCCAGTGCTGCTTCGGGTGCGCCGTCCTTCAGTGCCTCGGCGGCGGCCTGACGCAGCACGGTGACGGTCTGTGATTCGAAGCCTGGAGGCAGGCGGAGCAGGTGGGCAGCAGCCCGTTCGGTGCTCTGGCCAGCTTCGACAAGTATTTGTACGGCCTGGGCATGGTACTTGATGCGGCGGCTGCGATCGGTCTGTTTGTAGACCGCTGCCTCCACCAGGGGGTGCCGGAATCGGTGCACTTCGGGAAGAGCATTCCCTTGACCGGGTGCGAGCAGGTCGGCGCGTTCGAGATACTCGATGCCATGGGCAACCTCAGCTGCGGCCAGGCCGGTCAGCCGGGCGATATTCGTGAGGGTGCTGTCGGAGCCGAGTACTGCGGCGGCCTCGGCGATACGCAGGTGTTCCGGCGGCAGTCGGCGCAATTCGTGTGCTACTCGCCGCGATACCGCATGTTTGCCAATATCGAGCACTTTGGGGATATTGGCGGCAACCGGTTTGACGTTCTGTAGATCTAGTGCGTGCACTAGCTCATTCAGTAGCAGCGGATTTCCGCCGCTGGCGTGGTGGCATGCGCCAGAGAAATCATCAGGGCAATGGCCGAACGTGGTCGACAGGAATGCGCCCACAGCCCGCGCGCTCAACGGCGCCAGCGGCAGCCTGCGGCAGAGGGAATGGTTTACGACTACATCGATCAGATGGGCGGCTGCCCTGGGCTCGTGTTCTCGGGCACTGGCGACAATCAGCAGCGGCAGGCCTTCCAGCCGGGGCAGCAGGTAGGCCAGGAACCGAAGCGAGGGCTCGTCCGCCCAGTGCAGATCATCCAAGATCAAAGCCGTCGGGCCGGCGAGGCTCAGGTTGAAGACCAACCAGTACAGCCCGTAAAGGACCGCCGGCTCCCCGGGAGTGCTCTCAGCTGCTACCGACCTCTGCCCCAGGACGCTCTCGGCCGCGGTGGCGGCGCCGGACAGCAGCTTCGCGCGGTCCTGCTCCGACACCCTGGCCATAGGCATGTCGAACAATTGCCTAACCAGGCCGAAAGGGACTTCGCGCTCCAGCACGGCTCCCTCGCCAGCCAGCACCCGCATCCCCTGCTGGGCGGCGAGCCGGCGCGCCTCGTGCAGCAGGCGCGTCTTGCCAGCTCCGGCCGGCCCGAGAACCACGATCGCGGCGCCAGAGCCCGCCATGGCCGCCTGCGCTGCCTCCTTCAGGGCTCCCAACTCCTGCTCTCGCTCAATTAGCACGTCTTTAGCCATGGGACCAGAGTATGTGCGCCTCGCGTGCAGGACACTTCCAGATCCATCGGCGCTCAAGGGTGGCCCGAGGGAAAGGCGAGGGTTGTGTCGCGGGTGCTCCCCTGCGCGGGATCCCCGGGTCGGCCACGGGTGCGGGGCGCGACCGTTTCGCTAATTCTTCGATAGGCGCATTCACCCTTCCTTCTGCATCGGCCAGAATGGCCGCCGAATAATTTCCACACTTTTCAAAAAGTGCAATCCGGCACCATTGCGCCGCGTGGCAGCAGACGGCCGACATTTTTCACCTGCCCAGCAGACTGAATGCGGCCCGGAGGCGTTTCCATTCAATCGATATAAGGTCACTTCTACATGACACGCAACTCCGATTTCGATGTGTCTTCTGACTGTTTTCCCGGCGTCCGGGAGGGCGAGGCCAGGAGGTTTCCGGCCGACACTGGCGTGCACGCCCTGGTGGAGCGCTGGGCGGAGTCCACCCCGGATGCGGTGGCAGTTGCCTGCGGCAGCGAGTCGCTCACATACATGGAGCTGACCAGGCGGGCGAATCAACTGGCGCACCACTTCATCGGACTGGGAATCAAGCGGGGAAATCGGGTTGGGGTCCGCCTGCCGCGCGGAATTGATGCGGTGGTGGCGTTTTTGGCGGCCTGGAAGGCCGGAGCAGCATATGTGCCGATAGACCCCTCGTACCCGCAGGAACGGCTGCGCTACCTCCAAGAGGACTGTGACGCTGCCCTGGTACTGGATGCGGATCTCCTGGCAGCCAGCGCTCCTTCGATCGCCGCCCAGCCCGGGCGCGCTCCCGATGTCAACATCACGGGCCGAGATCTTGCATACATAATATATACATCAGGGTCGACCGGACAGCCCAAGGGCGTACAGATCGAGCACCGAAGTATCGCGAATCTGGTCACTGGATGCACCCACTTGCAGTGCGCCCCTGGCTCTCGAATCTTACAAGCGGCATCGATTTCCTTCGATGCCGCGACCTACGAGATCTGGCTGGCGCTGACGTCCGGAGCCCAGCTGATTCCGGTTCCGCAGCACATGCCAAGCAGTGCAGATCTAGCAAATCTGGTTCGGGGATTCCAGGTTACTCACGCCTTCTTAGCCATGCCTCTGTTCCATCGGCAGGTGGATGAACAGCCGGGATCCCTTTCAAATCTGCATGTCCTGGTTGCAGGCGGCGAAGCCATGAGCCCAACCCATGCGAAGGCCGCATTGGATACCGCTCCGAACATGGTGCTAATCAATAGCTACGGGCCGAGCGAGGCCACTGTCGAAGCGTGCTTCCATGTGGTGGCCGCCGGGGATCTGCGGCATGGCACTGTGCCGATCGGGCGGCCGGCGGCCAACGTGCGGGCAGTTGTCCTCAACGCCCAGGGCCAGCCGGTACCGGTCGGCGTGGAAGGCGAGTTGTATCTCGGTGGCCCGGGCCTAGCACGCGGATACCACAACCGCCCTGACTTGACCGCGCAGCGATTTGTCACCGACCCGTTCAGTAACGCCCCGCAGGCACGCCTTTATCGGACAGGGGACGTGGTGCGCTGGCGGGCGGACGGCCTATTGGAGTTCTGTGGTCGCGTCGACCAGCAGATCAAACTCCACGGGGTGCGCATCGAACCAGGTGAGGTCGAACACGTGCTGCGTCAGCACCCGGGAATCGGCCAGACCGTCGTCGTGCGCCGGGAGGACCGCCCCGGCCGCCCCTACCTGGCCGCCTACTACACCACCACGGGCATCTGCGGTCCCACTCCCGGCGCTTTGCGCTCGCACGCGGCGCGCTACCTGCCGTCGCACTCCATCCCTGCCGCATTCACCGAGCTGGAAGCGCTGCCGCTTACCACGCACGGCAAGGTCGACATTTCGGCACTGCCGGTTCCGCCGAAGGCCCGGGATGCAGGACACGGGGAGATGGTGGGGCCGCGCTCGCCGTTGGAAGCAGACCTCATCACATTGTGGCAGGAGGCACTCGACATCCCAGAAGCCTCAATCCACGACGGCTTCATTGCGCTGGGCGGGGGCTCACTGGAGGCAATGCGAATTGCGGCCGCGGTGGGAAAGCGCTTCGGAGTGCAAGTACCTCTGTCGCTATTACTGCCGCAGGGTACCATCGCCGACCTGGCCGAGTTCATAGACGGGGCCGCCACGGATACTACCAGGCACGTGACCCCGATCCCGCAGGTAGCGCGAAGCGGGGGCGTGCCGGCCACAGCGGGGCAGCACGGGTTGTGGTTCCACGACCAGGCCCATCCGGGTAGCGCTGTATACAGTGAAATCGCCCCGCTGCGGCTGCGCGGGATCGTTGATGTGGGCGTGCTGCGCCGGTGCGTGGAGCAGCTGGTTGCACGGCATGAGCCCCTGCGCACCGCGCTGATCCTCGAGGGCGACCGGCTGACGCAGCATATCCGGCCCGAGGCCAAGGTAGTGCTGGCCGAGGTCGAGCTGGCTGGGCTGGAGGACGGCGAACGGGAGACTGCGCTAGCGCAGGTCGTGCGCCAGCTGGTCGGGCAGCCATGCGATCTGGCTCGTGGCCCGCATCTGCGCGCCCACCTGATCCGAATGGGCGAACTGGATCATCTGCTGGTTTTGTCGATGCACCATGCAGCGATGGACGGCTGGTCCGCGAACATCCTGTTTGCGGAACTGGCCGAACTGTACCGGGCCCTGGCCTCCGGTAGGCAGCCAGCACTGGATCCGCTCCAGGTGCAGTACGCCGACTTCGCCGCCTGGCAGCACCAACAGCTGGAACAGGGTGGCTTCGAGGAGGAGGCGGCCTACTGGCGTCGGCAGCTGGCCGGGGTTTCTGAGCGGTTGGAACTGCCAGCCGATATGCCCCGACCGGAATATCCCAGCGGGCAGGGGGCGCTGGCCCGCACCCGGCTTCCGCGCACACTACTCACCCGCATCGACAAGTTGGCCCGGGAAACAGGGACCACCCGCTACATGGTGCTGTTGGCCGCCTTCCAGCTGCTGTTGGCCCGCCATACCGCAACCGACGACATTGTCGTGGGCACCCCGGCCTCCGGCCGCACCCACCCCGACCTGGACCGCGCGGTGGGCTACTTCATCACCATGCTGCCGCTGCGCACCCGCATCAACACCGGCATCTCGTTCCGGGACCTGCTGGCCCGGGTGCGCACCACCGTCCTCGACGCCTATGCCCACCAGCAACTGCCCTTCCCTGCCCTGGTACAGGCCTGCGGCATTGAAACCGACTCTCTGACCCCTCTGGTGCAGGCCGCCTTGGTGCCCGAGGACGTTTACGCCCACGCCTTCACGCTCGGCGACCAGCTGGATGCCGAGTTCGAGTACCACGACCTGGGCATCGCTAAATACGACCTCACCCTGGCCCTGATCCCCGACACCGGCAGTGACGGGCTGCGGATCAACACCGAGTACCGCACTGACCTGTTCCACCCGGCCACCATCGAACGATTCCTGGGCCACCTGCACACCCTGCTCGAATCCGCCACCCTCACGCCGGACGCCCCTGTGGGGCAGCTGGAAATCCTTTCCAAGGCCGAACGTGCCCAGCTCTGCGGCGGCTTCGACGGCCCCACCCAGGACTTCCCCAGCACAGGAGTGCATGACCTCGTCGCACGGTGGGCTAAGGACACCCCCAACGCGGTGGCAGTGACCGCGGCAGACACGAGTGAGTCGCTGACCTACGCTCAGCTGGAGGAGCGGGCCAACCGCCTCGCCCGCTACCTGGCCGAGCGAGGCGCCGACCCCGGCACCCGGATCGGGGTCCGCCTGCCCCGCGGCATCGACGCGGTCGTGACCTTCCTCGCGATCCTCAAGACCGGCGCGGCCTACGTGCCGCTCGACCCGGCCCACCCCCGCGAGCGGCTGGAGTACATGACCCGAGACGCCGGACTCGTCCTGGAAGTCACGCCGGGCCTGCTGCAGCGCGATGCTGCGGTGATTGCCGCCTGCCTGATGTCGGCCCCGGCGGTCGCCTGGCGGGCCGATGACGTCGCCTATGTCATCTACACGTCCGGCTCGACCGGGCTGCCCAAGGGCGTGGAGGTCACGCACCGCAACGTGGTGGATCTGGTGGTCGGCGCAGGGTATGCGCGGCTGAGTGCAGGCATGCGGCATCTGCACGCGGCGTCTACCTCGTTCGACATGGCGACCTTCGAGATCTGGGCGACACTGATCACCGGCGGCCGGCTAATCGTGGCGCCTTCCTCGGCGATGACCACACACCAGTTCGGCGAACTGATACGAACCCAGGAGATCACCCACGCGCACCTGCCGACCGCGCTGTTCCACCGCCGGGTGGAAGAAGACCCGGCCTGCCTCAAGGGCCTGCACACGGTGATGGTCGGCGGCGAGGCACTGAAGGCAGAACATGCCAGCGCGGCGCTGCGCGCCAATCCGGGCCTTCGGCTGATCAACGGCTACGGGCCGACCGAGACCACGGTGTACGCCACTTACCATGTGCTCACCGACCCCGAGCGGGTCCCTTCCCCGGTGCCGATCGGCCGGCCGACCCCCAACACCCGCATCCGGATCCTTGACCAGGATCTGCGCCCTGTTCCCGTCGGGATCCCCGGCGAGCTGTACCTCGGCGGGCCGGGGCTCGCCGCCGGCTACCTGGACCGGCCGGAGCTGACCGCCGAACGGTTCATCCCCTACCCCGGCGATCCCTCCGAGCGCCTCTACCGCACCGGCGACCTCGTTTCCTGGAACACCGACGGCACCCTCGCCTACCGGGGCCGCATCGACGACCAGGTCAAACTGCACGGCTACCGGATCGAACCCGGCGAGATCGAAACCGTCCTGCACACCCATCCCGGTATCAGTGCTGTACATGTTGTCCGCCGCGAGGACGACCCCGGCCGACCCTACCTAGCGGCCTACTACATCACCCGCGGCACAACCGTCCCTCCCGCCGAACTAACCGATCTGGCCGCAGCCCGCTTGCCCTCATACATGGTGCCCCGGGTCTGGATTGCACTGGAGCGACTCCCCCTCACCAGCAACGGGAAGATCGACCGCGCCGCTCTGCCCACCCCCCCAAGCCCTGCCACACCCGCACCCCAGGCCAGCACCAGCGAAGACCTGGAGGAAGCGGTCGCGACTATCTGGCGGAGCGTGATCATGGCCGACGCCATCGGCCCAAATGAACGACTTTTCGATATTGGCGGTGCTTCCCTGCACGTCGCCGGGATCCACCAGGCGGCGCGCGAGAAATTTGATCTGCCCGGCCTCTACATGAGGGACCTGTTCGCGCATCCCACTATCCGCACCTACGCCCAGCACATCCGGAATCTGCTGTCAAAGAACTCCGCGCGACGAACCCCCTAGCGCCACCCCTCTAAACAAGGACGCCAGCACATATCCCCTCCGCCTCCCCAAACCATCCCCCCGATTAGGAAAAGTAATGGAACTCACAAGAATCCTGGCCGTAAAATCCGTCTACGATGCCTTCCTGTCGGGAGATTTGTCAGAACTCCCCTCCACATTCTCCTGTAACTTCGAATATTTCACACCCGAGGCCCGATCGGCCATAGTGGGCTGGCAGAATTTCATGCACCGCGAGATCGAGCTTGCGGCAGAATGTGGAGCCCGTCTTGAGGACATTGAATTTGCCGAAGGGCCCGAGACGGTGATCTCAATAGTGCGGCACAGGATAGATCGTACCACTCCAGAACTCGGCGCCTACACTTTTAAGTCCGGAGATCATAAAATGATAATGAATTGCACTATATGGCGATTCAATAAAGAAGATCTGATAGTGCGCGTGGAATCATTCCCCATGTCTGCGAGGTTGCCGCGTACTGCTGATCTTTGATCGGATGTTTGACGAGTAGTGCGAGTGCAGGCATACCGGACGTATGGGGCAGCGAACTCGTAGAGAAAACAGGCCGGCGGACCTGGAGCGACGTCGGTTGCAGGCGGCGGATCTGTGGTTGCGTCCGGGGAAGTGGTGTAACGGCCAGCTGAAGTTCCCCCCCCTGATGTTGGACAGCGTGTTTCTACGCTGCGGGGGTGAGGTCGCACTGTAGCAGGACGCGGGTCTCGAGCGGGGTGAGGTATCCGAACTCGGGATGCCGGCGGAGTCTGGTGCGGATGTACTCAACCTCGATGAATCGGAAGACGTCGGCACGGGCCGCTGCCCGGCTGTCCCACACGCGGGTACCGATCTCCGCCTTGAACAGGCCGAAGAAGCTTTCGGCTGCGGCGTTATCGCAACAGGACCCGGTCCTGCCCATGGACTGCTGCATCCCCAACTTCTGCATCTCCCTTCGGAATTCGTTGGACGTGTACTCACTGGATTCAACTGGTCGTTGCATCACCGGTTTGGTGGAGCAACAGTAGCTGTTCGTTGAACGCCTCGGCCGGTGTCTTCCAACCGAGCGTCTTGCGGGGGCTGGTGTTCAGAGCGTGGGCGACAGCCTCGAGCTCCTCGGCGGACCACCTCGAGAGATCCGTTCCTTTCGGGAAGTACTGGCGCAGGAGCCCGTTGGTGTTCTCGTTCGTGCCGCGCTGCCACGGACTGTGGGGATCGGCGAAGAACACGGGAATGCCGGTCTCGACTCTGAATTGCGCGTGCGCCGACAGCTCCTTTCCTCGGTCCCAGGTCAGCGACCGCGTCAGTGGCCCAGGCAGAGACGACATCGCGCTGGCAAGGGCGTTCTTCATGGTGATCGCCCCGTAGCCGGCGAACGCGGGCCCGTTCTTGACCGTGGGCTTGTGCCGGTAGCCTTCCTCGCGCGGGAGGTGGATCAGCATCGTGAGTGGACCGCTCGACGACGGTGCCGATCGCGGAACGCTCCAGCCCGATGATCAGGTCGCCCTCCCAGTGGCCGCGGCGCGGTCCTCGGCCTCGGCGGGCCGTTCGCTGATGAGCGTCTCGGGTGTGACGTGTGCCCAGGTCTTGCGACGCGAGCGAGCCCTCGGCGCGCCAAGTGCACGGCCTATGCGAAGGCACAGGATCAGCTCGCGCTTGAGCGCTCCGCGGCCCTGAATGTAGAGCGCCTGGTAGATCGCCTCATGGCTGATACGCATGGACTCATCATCCGGGAAATCGAGTTTGATCCGGTTCGCTATCTGCTCCGGACTCCACGCCTCAACCCACGCACGGTCCTTGCGGTGCGGCTTGTTCCGTCCCGTCCACTCGCCGGTCGCGGGTCCTGCGACCGGCGACCGCCCTGCCGCCGGGCGTGCTGATCTGTCCGGACAGCCGTTCCTGGACATACGCGTGCAACCGTGGATTAGCGACCAGCCTCGCCGTCTTCGGGCGGCGTGCGGCCATGTCGGCCTTCCACTGCGCGACCGACGCACCGTCGGCTGATGCGACCGCGTCGGCGTAATTCGGCGTGGACCGCGGAGCGCCGTAGGCACCGCGGGAGGCCGCGTGGATCTCGCGGATCTCGGCCGCCAGGTCCTCCTCCTCGGCCTGGCGGGCCGCGGCGGCCGGCCGCGACGCGAACCAGCTGTAGTAGGTGGACCGGGGCAGGCCGAGCACGCGGCACAGCAACGCCACCGGATAGCCCTAGGGGTTGTTGTCGGCGCAGGCCTTCTCCGCGTCGATGAAGCGGCACACGTCGCCCACTTCACGATCTCCTTCGCGAAGAAGGCCGCGGCTTTTACCAGGATCTCGTTCGCCCTCTTCACCTCGGCCAGCTCGCGGCGGATCCGCCGCAGCTCCTCGCGCTCATCGCTGGTCAGCGCACCAGCAGGGCCCTGGCCCCGGTCGGTCTTCGCCTGCTTCACCCACGAGCGCAGGCCCTCGGCGCTGACGCCGAGCTCCCGCGAGACCTCGGTCGGGGTCCGACCGGTCGAGAGGACCAGATCCACCGCGTCCTTCTTGAACTCGGCCGTGTACCGCTTACCACTCTTGCCACTCACGATCAGGACTGCTTCCTCCGGGACCAACCGTCCCAGTATCGAGCTGTCCAAGATCCGGGGGGAACTTCAGCGGGGAAGGGGTCCTGATCGACGACACCCTCATCCCAACCCCGCGCCGCACCGGCATGGCCGACCGGCGAAACCACTCCGGAAAGCACCCCCGTCACGGCCTGCCCGTCCTCGCACTGACCGACGAGGACGGGCGCCTGATCTTGATATCCGTCGCCCGGCCCGGCCGCACCCACGACAACCGTCGATGACCACTCGCGGCGTCTGGCCCACAGCGATATCTTGCCCGACGAACGTCAGCACATCCCGTCGCCTTCCGACAGCGGGTGAACGCAGCATCCTTCCAAGCGCACACATGGCCATCGAAGCGCGTCCTGCCCGATAACGGCGCCTGCTACAAGTCCAAGGCGGACAGGAGGGAGCCCTACTCGTCGCCTGTGCTCTGCTCCACAATGACGCCATCTGCGGTTGCCCCAGTGCCCTGTTCCACAATGACGCCGGCCGATGCGACGCCAGCCGACGTCACGATGCCCAGAAGGACGGTGGCAAACGCAAGAGTACATTTCATCTTGACGTTCATGTCTGACTCCTAATGGCTATTTGATCGGCATTTCTGCGAGAATGACAGCGGCGCATTCCGTCGGGACGAGCCATTGCTACTCATTCTCGTACCGTGACTGGCGCTCAACCGGGTGTACCTGCCTGTCTCGCTGCGATCGGGCTCGGGGGAGGGGGCTTGAGCAGGGTGCTGGGATCTGGGTCACGGATGTCGAGCCAATGCTGAGCGCACGCGCGCGGCGAAGGGCGAGTGCGGTGGGTCAGGACGTCCTGACGAAGCAATCCCCAGGCGGGGGCCGCTGCCGGCAGGAACGCGGCGCCAGCCGGCTTCTCGCGTGCCAGAGATGCCCTCTGTGTTTGCTCAGTTCAGGGAGATATCCGGGCGTGATGGCCCTGTGCCGCGTCCAGGCGGGAAGGTCTCCGCACGGTTCGGCGTCAGCCTGCAAAGGAAGGCGACCGCTCCGGGTACTCGCCCGAATGGAGCCGCTTTTCGGGTCGTGGCGCAGGCGGCCCGGCCGGTCCTGCATCCCCCGCAGCTCCTTCTAGCCCGCAAGACGGCGTGAGCTGCTGCGTGATCCGTTCGTGTGCTCCCCAGGACAGGCCCACCAAAGGGCCTGTCCTGGGGGAAGGCATACGGCCGGCTCTCGTGGGACCGCGCCGACGCCCTCGCGTAGCAGACACCGTCACCGCCTCCCCGGATCAGTGGCCATCCTGGGAAGGCTTCTTCTGCGACACGCCTTCAGTGGCCGACTGCATCGGCGTGGAATTTCCGTTGAGGAGTATTCACTCAAGCGGGAACAGGGCGGGGGGTGGACCGTGGAGGGGAGTGGCGCCGCAGAAGTCGCAGGCTAGAGCGGGCTTCCCTGACGGTCTGCTCAGCGCAAAGATGCCTTGTCTTCTAAGCGCCACCTCCCAAGATCCCCGGCCCGTCGCTTCCCTGGCGCAAGGGCCGGCGGCCCGACCTCGGCGCGGTGACTACAACCCCTGGTCAGGCCAAGGGACGGGGCGAGGCCGCGCCCGGCCTCGCCCCTGATCCCTGAATTTATGGGCCGCCAAGCCGCCGGGAGCTGCGTTATCGTGCTTGGACCGCGTGCACCAGCGAGGGCAGGTCGCGCGTATGTTGGAGCGGATGAGCAGTCGTCTGAGCCGGTGGAGCCAGGCGAAGATCCGCTCCATGACCCGCCGTGTCTTGCCCAGACCGGTGGCGATCTCGGGTGTGATGCCACGAGTCCGGAGGATACGGCGTACTTTCGAAGTCAGCCGCGGTCGGAGCACAGTCGGCCAGGCGGGGTATCGCGTCCAGCAGGGGTGCCGGCTGGGTGACATCGGGGCGGTCTCCACTGGTCGGAGTGACGACGGCAAGAGGAGTGCCGTGACGGTCGACGACCAGGCGGTGCTTGCTGTCCGGCCGTGCACGGTCGACCGGCGAAAGTCCGCCCCAGACCGGCCAGGGCTTCGGCGGGACAGGGATCTCGGTCCCGTCCATGATGCCGGTCTGCCCACTGACGCCGAGGCCATCGGTGACCTCGGCAAAGGGTTCGCAGCCGGACGCTGGGGCTGATCGTGCACCCACGCTCGGCAAGCAGAGGCCGTATCTCGCCGAAAGCCCTGGTGACAGTGGATCGGTCGATCCCGAACCAGCAGACCGGCACGTCGTGAGGGGCCCCGTGGCGGAGGGGGACGAGGGCGGCCAGGGACCGGTCGACGAACACGAATCGGTGCTTCGCGCCGCCTCCCACAGCACGCTCCCCCGGCCGAGAGGCCAGCATGGATTCGTGTCGCCAATGCCATACAGGCCCCATGTTGCGGTGAGTTCACCGTCCGCATCCGCCGACAGCCCCGTGATCAGGCGATTGCTGACGATCACTGCACGAGACGCGTTCCCTGCCACCCGACCATAATCAACCATCCAGGGCCCGAGATCTCACCGCTACCCCTTCATGAGCTCGTTAGGGCTACTCATCCCGGGCGTCCGTCTGGTCCTGCGCAAGCGCACGATCCGGGCGGTGATCCCGCAAACCTACCGACCGTATTGCTAAGCCGCAAACGCCGGGGCAGCAAGGGCGGCAGGTCCTCGGCTTCGATAACACCACCTGCAGGCAGCGGAACACCGCCAGCCGATTAATCAACATAACTGGAGGTGTGGTATGACACCGCACCCACAAGCTACCTCGCGGCTCTGTCGATGATCTGGGTCAGCCAACTCGCCTGGACCACCTGGTGCTATAACCCAGTATGAGAGGCAGGGGACACCCCACAGGGCAGCGTAAGCAGTGATGTTCCTCAAACTGGCAGATCAGCGGGTTGCTTCAGAGCCTCGTGCATTTCATTCCACAGGAGGTCGAACGCACTGAAGCATTCGCCTGCGAGGGTGATGCATGCAGCCCTAGACGTTTCGTCAAGCTCGATCAAAGTGAGCTGTTCTTTCATCTCTTCGTCGCCGATTT
Source organism: Streptomyces sp. NPDC053431 (assembly GCF_044544925.1). NCBI lineage: Bacteria > Bacillati > Actinomycetota > Actinomycetes > Kitasatosporales > Streptomycetaceae > Streptomyces > Streptomyces sp. NPDC053431. Next base: position 40,735 of record NZ_JBITXX010000027.1, read on the forward strand.
CGTGACTCTCCTCCGCGAGAAGATGGGTCTCGCCGAAGAAGAGAAAATCTTCAACCAGCCCGACACGCGCCAGAGCCGCACTGTAGCGGGGGAAGAATAACTGGGCTGTGGCCTCCAGTGATTCGATCAGGGCGATTCGTTCTGCGTCGGATTTGAGCGCCATGCATAATGCGGAAATTCGATAGGACATGAAACGAATTGACTCGTGTTCTGGACCAAAAACCTCATCCACCCTGGGTAGTTGTCCGCTGACTTTCCTCAAGTCCTGCAGGAACCACTTGTCGTGACCACAATCCTCCTCGTAATGCTGCTGGAGTATCTCGACGTAAGGGGATTCGGTGGCGAGGTCTCTATTCATTTTGAGGACGTCTTGGAATGTCATGACCCAGAATGTGAGAACCGGGATAACTGACTTGATTGCTCCCAGGTCTTCCAAGGACTCAAGGGCGGTGAAGAACGGGTGGCGCTCCGTGTCGGCGCGCAACTCCTCTATTCGCTCGAAAACTTCTTTCATGGATATTTCCTTCTTTCCGTCGGGCTATCCGGCTTTTCTGTGGCGGTCATGCGGGGTGCACGGGCAAGCCCCTGCCAGGTGGCAGCCGGGCGGCACTGCTTTTCCAACCTGGCATCCGTGCTGTTCGCGCCCTGGTGCCGGTGAGGTCTGCATCGTTGGCACGGGTTCTTGACCAGGAGTTCCATGGTCGGCCGAGGGCTCTGGAGACCCCCCCGCAGGTTCCTCGCGCCGGCAAACACATCAGGTTGGAAAGGCTCAGTGTTATGCGGCGCTTCGCTTTCTGACAGATTGAGTTAGGGCGCCGTGACAGCGTCGAGGGCGTTGACGATGCCGAAGCCGTAGAAGCCGTTAACGGGCTTGGGGCCTTCGCAGACAGAGTCTGCAACGCCGTTCCCATCCGGGTCGTATAGCCCAGTCGGGCATCCGGGATTATCTGCCTGCTCCTTCAGTAGCTCCTGCAGCATTTCAGGTGTTGCCGCCGGGTGCGTGCTCTTCAGCAGGGCTGCGACACCCGCTGCGTGCGGGCCCGCCATGGAGGTGCCTTGCAGGAAGGCGTATCCGTTGTTGGGCATTGTTGAAAGAATCCGGCCGTTTTTCGACGGAGTGTCTGGAATCTGGTACTTATCGCCGCCCGGAGCTGCGACGTCGACCACGTTTCGGCCGTAGTTGGAGTAGTAGGATTTTATGTTCTGCACGCCCGTCGCTGATACCGTGACGATTCCGGGTAGCTGGGCTGGTATGTCCCAGCACTCGCGCGGGTTGATGGTGCGCACGACTGGGGCTGTGTCATCAGGGCTGGTGTCGTCTGTGATGGACGCCGCGGCCAGGTTGTGGTTAGCGTTACCGGCCGATGCGACGTGCAGCGTTCCCTTGCTTTGGGCGTAGAGCGATGCGCGGTTGACCGCGTCGACGATGGCCTTTTGGTCAGGGTCGTCGAGACAGTTGTAGAGCCAGGGGTCGATATAGTAGCTGTTATTCGTGATTTCGACGCCGTGGTCCGCGGCAAACATGAAGGCGCAGACTACGCTTTCCGGGTAAAAGAGGCTGGTTTCCGGGTCGCTCACCTTGATCGCTGAAATTTTCACACCCGGAGCGACGCCGGAAATTCCTATGCCGTTGCGTGCGGCGGCGATCGAACCCGCGACATGAGTACCGTGATAGTCGCTGGCAGGGTCGTAGGGGCGCCAGGCACCTTCGCTCGTATCGGCGACGCCGCCCACACAGTTAGCGGACTGGCTCTTGGAGAAGTTGGGGGCTAGATCCGGATGGGTGTCGTCAACCCCCGTGTCAATGACCGCGACGGTGACATTGCTGCTGCCAGGATTGATTTTCGCGGCACGATCGGCTCCGATAGCCCGCAAGTCCCATTGATCAGCCTCAAGAGGCTCCGCTCCCGGAACGTCGGTCGCGGTAGCTGCCGGGCTTCCCGCGAGGTACTCCGGTGCACCAATTTCGGTGGTCACCGCGGCCTGTAGGGGTGCGGTACGTGTCGCTCCTGCGCTCTGCACACCCTTGATGGTGCGCATCTGCTGGGGAAAATTGGTGTTTGCTGAATGGACTACGAGCACGCCGATTTTCTCGTAGGCTACGACGATAGTGCCCCCGGCGGTGGCTGCGGCCTTCTTGACTCTTTCGATCGTGGCAGCGTCGGCCTTGGTGTTCACGACGTATGACAGCTGGGGGCCGTCGCTGGTTTGGAGCGCCACGTTCTGGGGCGCGGCTGACGCCGTGCCCGGCAGGAAGGCGAGGGAGACGGTCAGAGCCAGCCCGATGGGTGCGGCAAGAACGCGTCTGTGTCCGGGTTTGGGGGCAGCCATAGGTACTCTCCACATCATGAAAAACGCCCGATGCGATGCATGGGCGTGCTTCGGCGGCGGCTCCCGCCGCCGGCAAGTCCCAGAGCAACGAGGCCGGGCCTGACTTGTCTCTGCCGGCAGGCCGCGGTCTTCCTTCGGCGAAGGATACGGCCGGGTCGTGCCGCCTATAGGAGGCGATGTCCGCTGGGCACCGTCAGTGCATCACAAAGCCGTACTTCAGACCTGAGTATTTACCGCTCCGGCGGTTTCCACGCCATGCGTAGCCTTACCTGGCAAGTGTCAATTGACCGTCTTGTGCCTGTGGCTGGGTGCCGTTGACGAAGCTCCGCGTCGGGAGGCGGCAAGAGCCGGCCCGGCGACTGGCAAGTATTGGCTGGGGAGGGCTTGACGGGCCGGTGAGGCGTGTCCGTCCCTCTGAATGGCCGGCTCACTTGCGGCAGGTATTGGTTACTCTTCCCCTGTCCGAGGGCAGGGCGTTTGATCGGTTAAGTGGTCATACGTGGCGCAGGGCCAACCTGTCCGCTCTGGCTGATGCGTGTGCAAGTATTCCTGCTCAGGGTGGAGTAGCTGATGCTGTGCTGCTGATTTTCACTTTCCGGCAGGCGTAGTGTAGTTATAGCGCGCATGCTAGTATTTTACCTTTTCTGAGGCTCGCCTAGATGTTGTGCAATTCTCTTCCTGTCCTGTCCGGTTTATTCCATGCTGCTCACAGTGGATCGGGTGAACTCTCCTCCGCCGCATCCGTGCCTCAACTGATCGATGAAGGATGCCCTTTCCTCGGACGCGGTTACGGTGGAGTCCGGGCGGAACGTACTACTTGCCTATGGAGAGCTCTGCAGTCATGTCGGCCAGTTAGCCCTCCACCGTGTGCCATGTATGGCAGACAGCCTTTGACGGGCCGGATGGCGGCGCACGATGCCAGTCAGGAAGCGGACGGAAAGTTCCCAGGCTGCAGGCCTCGAGTACGCGCGGGACAGATGGTCCAGAACCGCGAAAGGCAACCGTATGGCGGGACGGGCCCGGCTCGCTGGCGTCGCCACCGTCTGCAACACATCGCCGCGCGCTTCCAGCTGCTGACGTTACCGGTATACCTGATGAGCCTCTGCACCTTGCGGAGGACGCGATGCGGTGGAGGACCTACAGCGTTCGGGAGTTCCGAGGACGCGTCCAACCCTCAGGCCAAGCCGCATGAGGTACACCGCACTCGGGCCAGAACGATAAGGGGCTGCGCCGGCATGCGGAGACTTCCACCCCGCTCGCAGCCCGCAACCGCTACCAGTCCTGCCCCTCTCCTGCTGCCCTTCTTCACTGAGCACGGCGCTTCGCCGGATGCCGTCGCAGTCCATGCCCATGGCGCCGGCCATCCGTCGGCGCACGTCTACCGCTACACGCAGATGGAAAAATCAACGTGACCGCCAAGAGGAAAACCAACCGCCCCGCACGGTCAGCCACATCACCGGCCGGAGAAAAGCGGCTGAAGCCAAGGGTGAAGCCGCATCGCCCGCTGGAAACAGAGCTGGCCGCACTGTGGCGCGAAGTCCTCGGCCATCAGGACATCAGCGTCCACGACACTTTCGTGCAGGCAGGCGGAGACTCCCTGGCAGCCATGCGAATTACGACAACGATCCGCCAGCGGTACAAAGTGCACGTCCCTCTGCCGACGCTCCTTCCCGATGGAACGATCACCAGCCTGGCCTCACTTATCAAAGCCTCCGCGGCAAAAGGCGATGGGAAACTGACACCCATTGCCCGCGTGTCCTGCGACGCGACGGTGCCCGCCACACAGGGACAGCGGGACTTGTGGACGCACCACCAGGCTGCACCACATAGCGCGGTCTACAGCGAAATACTGCCGATACGGCTGCAAGGGCCGCTGCGCACAGGAGTGCTGCGTCAGTGCATCGAACGACTGGTGGCCCGGCACGAGCCTTTGCGCACCGCGCTCCTAGCCGACGGCGAGCAGCTGGTACAGCGCATACGAAGGGAAGCTGAGCCAGTCCTGGCCGAACTGGACTTGACAGGTCTCTCCGGGGAGGCGGAACGGAACACAGCTCTGGCACAGGCAATGCGCTGGGCCGGCGGGCGTCCCTTCGACCTGAGCGCAGGACCACACCTCAGAGCCCACCTGATCCGGCTGGCCGCGCAAGACCACCTGCTGGTGCTATCCACGCACCGTGCAGCGATGGACGGCTGGTCAGCCAACGTACTATGCGAAGAGCTAGCGACTCTTTACCGCAGCCTCGCCACCGGCCACACTCCCCGCCCGGACCCGCTGCGCCTTCGCTTCGCCGACTTCGCCGCATGGCAACAGCAGCAGCTGGATGAAGACGCCTTCGCGGCAGAGCTGGATTACTGGCGTCACAACCTGTCAGGCGTACCTGAGCAGCTGCTGCTGCCCACGGACTTGCCCCGCCCCCAACGCCCCAGCGGACAGGGAGCACTCGCCTGCACCAGCCTGCCCGGAAAGCTGATGAGCCAGGTCGACGCACTGGCGCGCACCACCGGCGTGACCCGGTACATGGTGCTGCTTGCGGCTTTCCAGCTCCTCTTAGCCCGCTACGCGGCGACCGATGACATCGTCGTGGGCACCCCGGTCTCCGGACGCACACACCCCGACACGCAGCGTCTGGTCGGCTACTGCAGCAACATGCTGCCGATGCGTACCCGCATCGACCAAAACGAATCCTTCGCAGACCTGCTGGCCCGGGTGCGCACCACCGTGCTGGACGCCTGCGCCCACCAAGGGCTTCCCTTCACCTCCCTGCTGCGCGGGTGCGGGATTGACACCCGGTCCGTGACCCCTCTTATACAAGTGGCGCTGGTCCCGGAAGACATCTACGGCCGCACCTTTTCCCTCGACGATCACCTCCGTGGCGCTCTCGAGTACTACGACCTCGGCCTTGCAGAGTACGACCTCACCCTCAGACTGATGCCTGACCCCGTCGAGAACGGCCTGCGGATCGGTGCCGAATACCGCACCGATCTCTTCCGTGCTGCCACCATCGAGCGCCTGCTGGGCCACCTGCACACGTTGCTCGCGTCCGCTGCCGCCCGTCCGCACGCGGCTGTTGCAGACCTGGAACCAGATCCTGACGCAGGACCGACGCAACTCCGCGAAGGGTTTCACCAACCTGCTGCCGGCCGGTCCGGCGAAGCAGACAGGAGAACAACATGAACGGCCCCATATCCCGTGACGCCGTAGCCATCGTCGGTATGGCCGGCCGGTTCCCCGGCGCCCAGGACGTGGACAGTCTGTGGACGATGCTGCTGGAAGGCACCGAAGCGGTGCGCCAGTTCACCCCAGCGGAGCTGCGATCCGCCGGCGTGCCCGCCCATCACGTCAGCGATCCCCGCTACCGGCCTTTCGCTGCCGAACTGACCGGCATTGAGAACTTCGACGCAGCGTTTTTCGGAATCACGCCGGCTGAGGCACGGGTGATGGACCCCCAGCACCGCATCTTCCTGGAATGCGTATGGACGGCGCTGGAAGACGCAGGAACAGCACCAGCATCCTGCCAGGGCCGCATCGGCGTCTACGGCAGCAGCAGTCTCAGCTCCTATCTCGTACATCACGTCCTGGCCTCTGAGGAATACCGCGGCAACGCCTTCAGCTACCCCGTACTGCTCGGCAACGACAAGGACTTCCTCGCGACCCGCGTCTCCTACCGGCTCGGCCTGAACGGGCCCAGCATGACAGTCCAGTCAGGCTGTTCCAGCTCCTTAGTCGCCGTCGACATCGCCAAAAACGCTGTCCTGTCAGGCCAGTGCGACGTGGCGGTAGCCGGCGGAGTGAGCATCTGCACGCCGCAGACCGCCGGCTACCTTCACCAGCAAGGCGGTACGTTCTCAGCCGATGGGCACTGCAGGCCGTTCGACGCCTCAGCCACCGGCATGGTGCGCGGCAGCGGCTGCGGCGTCATCGTCCTTAAACGCCTCGAGCAAGCACTAGCCGAACGTGACCACATCTACGCCGTCATCGCCGCCACCGCTGTCAACAACGACGGAGCTCTCAAAGCCGGTTACACCGCCCCCGGCATGGCAGGCCAGACAAGAGTCATAGAAACGGCCCTAGCCGCTTCAGGCCTGCCAGCATCGGCCATCAGCTACATCGAAACGCACGGCACGGGCACCTTCCTCGGAGACCCCATCGAAGTAGCAGCCCTCACAGAGGCATACACCACGGGCTCCGATCCCCTTCGCCAGTGCGCACTGGGAAGCGTCAAAGCGAACATCGGACATCTCGACGCCGCCGCCGGCATCACTGGCCTCATCAAGGCTGCGCTCGTCCTGCACCACCAGAAGATCCCCCCACAGATCAACTTCACGCAACCCAACCCCGAACTCCGATTACAGGAAACCCCCTTCACTATCCACACCCAAGCCGTCCGTCCCCGTGACCCGATCATCGCGGCCGCCGCAACCTCCCTGGGTATCGGGGGAACGAACGCCCACTGCATCCTTACCACCCCTCCCCCCGCCGACCCGCGCACCAGGCAGCCGGCCGCAGGCGAGTATCTCCTGCTCCTGTCCGGCCACGACGACAAACGCCTCGCCGAAAGCGCCGGCGACCTCGCCGACTATCTGCAGCGCCACCCCGCCACCCGCCTCGACGACCTCGCCTACACCCTGGTCGCAGGCCGCCAGCCCCTGGCAAGCCGCGCCGCAATCACCGCCACCGCCCAGCACGACGCAATCGCGGCCCTGCGGACGCTAGCAGCCGGACAGCACCACCCACCCGACGACCTCCACGCGCACGCCTGGACTTCCGGCGCGCCTGCACAAGACATCGCAGTCGGAGACATCAGCCAGGCAAGGAAGATCCGAATCCCGGCCACCCGCTTCCGCGCCCTGCGCCACTGGATCGACACACCCGCCTCACCACCTCCGCCCGGACACGAAACGTCCCAACAGCAGACCCTTGCCGCGGACCTCCTCCAGGCCATCACCGATGTCTTCAGCACCCACCTGGGCATCAGGTCCATCGAGGCAGATGACGACTACTTCGACCTCGGCGGCGAGTCCCTCGGCGCGGTGTCACTCATTGACAGCCTCAGCAGGCAGCTTCACATCAAGCTGACGCTTCCCCAGTTCACCCGGCTGCGCACTCCCCAGCGGCTGGCCCAATGGGTCACCACGCAGCGCACACCCTCAGCCCCAAGACCGGACACAGCAGGCAACCTCGAGCTGGTCAAGGACGGACGGCCGGGCCGGGAAGTCTTCCTCGTCCATCCCTCAGGCGGCACCACGCTCTTCGCGCATACCCTCGCCGCCCACAGCACCGATCCAAGCCGGCTCTACGCCCTCGGCTATCCCACCGACAACCCCGCACCACCAGCGACCATCCCAGAGATGGCCCTCCGCTACGTCCAAGCAATCCGCACCGTCGCCCCCCACGGCCCCTACCGTATCGGCGGTTACTCCCTCGGCGGCACGGTCGCTCTAGAAATGGCGCGCCTGCTCACTCAGGACGGCGAGCAGGTGGAAAAAGTCATCCTCTTCGACACCCTGCCCCCCTCAGCGAACACACGGCCGTTCAGCGAAGAGGAATTCCTGCAGGCCTTCCCGGCCCTGCTCGCAACCTCGCTCGATCTTCCCCAAACCCCCATTCTCGCCCGTCCCTCCACCCCGGAAGAAGCCATTGACGCAGTGCGCCAGCCCAGCTGGACGCCAGCGACCGTCCGGGAGCTCCGCGCCCTCTACGACGTCTGGCTCATCAGCGCTCGAGCCCTGTCAGCCCACCGCCTCCAGCCTTACGACGGCCCCGTCCACCTGCTGGCCGCCGCCCAGCCCATCCCACCCGGCCTGAGCGGCCTGCCCTCCACGATCGTCACCGACGACGCCTGGAAGCCCTTCCTCACCGGAGCCCTGCACCTGACCGCTGTGCCAGGAAACCACTTCAGCATGTTCCACGACCACAACCTCCCCGCTCTCGCATCCGCGTACGACCACGCCCTCCAAAAACCACCACACCGCCCCCGCATCACACCACCCCAGCTCAAACAACGCCCGACTGCCTGGCTCTTCGCCGGACAGGGAACACAGCACCCCGGCATGGGACAGAACCTGCTGCCGCACTACCCGGAACTCCTGGCAGAAGCCGACGACATCCTCGGCTACTCCACCACACGGCTATGCGCCGGCGACCCTGAACGTCCGCTCACCAACACCGCCTACGCGCAGCCAGCCATCTATCTCATCAACGCTCTCGCCTTCCGCAAGCACCGCGAAGAAACCGGAGAACCCGACCTCGCCCTGGGCCACAGCCTGGGCGAATACAACGCCCTCGAAGCAGCAGGAGCCATCAGCTTCGGCGACGGCCTGCGCCTCGTCGCCCGCCGCGCCGCCGCAATGGCCCGCATCGAGAGCGGCGGCATGCTCGCCCTCACCGGCATCCCAGAACAGCGCCTCCTGGAACTTCTTGCCACGGAAGACTTCCAGCACGTGGATCCCGCAGCCTTCAACGCCCCCCTCAGCCAGACTCTCGCCGGGCCCGAAAGAGAACTCGACCGTCTCACACCGCTCCTGCTAGCCCATGGCGCCCGCGCACTCCGTCGGCTCAACGTCAGCGGCCCCTTCCACTCCCGCCACATGCAGCCCGCGGCCTGTGAACTGCAAACCGCGCTCCGAAACATCACCTGGAGACGCCCAGCCTTCCCCGTCTTCGCAAACACCACCGCCCGCCCCCACCAGCCCCACACCATCCCCGCCCAGCTCACCGCCCAACTCACCCGCCCCGTCCGATGGCGACAGGCCATCGAACGGGCAATCGGCGAACATGCCCCCCGCTTCCACGAAATCGGAGACCAGTATGTACTCACCCCGATGACCGCTCAGATCCAGGCAGCCCTCTCCAACCAGCCCATGCCCTCGAAGGACCCAGGATGAGCAGCCAAGAAATCGAAGACATCTGCACCCAATTTTTGAGTGCCTACGAAACCCGGGACATGGAAACCCTCGGTCGCATCATCAGCAACACGGAAAGCCTCGTAGCCCTGGGAACCCATCAAGACCTCGAATTCCACGGCTGGGACGCTTTCAGGGAATCCTTGACTCATCAATTCTCCGCCACTAGAGACACAAGCATCCGAATAACCGGAATGAAGTGTCATGTATGCGCTGGAGAAAGAGCCGCTTGCGCCTCCCTGACCGCAGACTACCGCGGAAAAGTCTCCGGCCACGATATACAGCTCACCGGGCTGCGCATAACCTTTTCCCTGGAGAAACAGGAAGGGGCCTGGCGCATCATACAGATCCACTGGTCCGCCCCTCAGGAAGGCAGCCTGCTGAACCCGGCGCTGGCAGAACCACAGATCTCGGTTACCCAAGAAAGTGTGCTTGCTAAGGCCCCTAAAAACCCTGGAGTGTGCGCTAAGCCAGGCACGCACAGCCAAACCCATCATCCCCGCGAGGATGTGTCCCACGCATCCAGGGAAGCCTTCTCCGTGTATCATGCGATGGCGCAACGTGTCAGCGAGTCAGTCAACGCTGGAATTTTTGATTTCGCGAAACATATCCTACCTTACACCGATAAAGACTTCACCGAAATCGTAGCAGGAACCTCGCTAGACCTTGCCGCAGTGGAAGAAGGCTTCACTGATATCGTAAAAGTGACCGCAGCGGGGGGAAGCTTCTTATGGGCTGTTGAGTTGGTCAGCGCCCGTGACCTCACGCCTGATACGGTCCTGCTCATCACCACTGCAGATGTCACCTTGATGTACCCCTCCGGGTATCAGGAGAGCCGCAAGTACCGGATAAGTAATATTTTGCAGGAGAGGCCGCCCGGAACGTGGGTATTCCTGCACCAGCATCGAACGACGCTTGAAGAAGGACCCCCCGCTGACGTTGCTTGAGGTGTGCGGAGCCGTCTCAACGCTCCCAGCGGCAGAGCGGGGTGGCGGATTTGAGCGCCGCCTTCGATGAGGCTCGCAGCGGCCGGGCTGGAGCGGCCCGCGGATCCGGAGCGCACGGCACCGCTGATCGTGCCTTCGTCGACCAGATGAAGGCCGTCGGGCGTGCCCTCGAGCCGATCTCTCCATCCTGCGTGCCCCCAGTCCGGACCGGCCAACCAGGCCGCGACCAGAACCGTGACCGAAGCCCTGATGGAAGACCGTGCCCGCCCGTTGCGCCCCGTCCGCCATGGGGTGAAGCCCGGCCCTCGCTGTCCCGAGTCACTGGAGGGAATACGAAGTACAAGTAAGCGGCGCAAGCGAACCTAACAGCGAACAGCGAAGTGCCTTTTTGGAGTATAGATTGCTCAGGCGGAAGGCAGGTTGACCGGGGGAGCGTGATGTCCGGCGGAACGTATCCCGAAGAAGGACCCCCGTGCGTGATCGCTCTCCCCTCCCCGGGCCGCCCTGCAGCTGTCCTCGAGCTCTTCTCGCACGTCCTGGAATGTGAAGGAATCCAACTCCGTGAACGTATCCCTCTGGATTTTGCAGGCGTTGCTTGCCGCCTTGTTCGGCCTGGCCGGCATCATGAAAGCCACGCAGCCCAAGGACGATCTTGCCGAGAAACTGCCATGGGTCGCGGACGTCTCGACCATGACTGTCCGCTTTATTGGCATCGTGGAGGTGGCGGCGGCACTCGGACTCATACTCCCCGCTGTCACGGGCATCGCCCCCCGCCTCACGCCGCTTGCGGCCATGGGGCTCGCCGTCATCATGATCCTTGCCTCGCATACCCACGCCCGCCGCAGGGAACTCCCAGCCATCGCCTTCAACGTACTTCTGCTGATCCTTGCCGTCGTGGTCGCATGGGGCCGGTTGAGCCTGTACCCAATCTGACTTGTCCGTCCTGTCTGGTTACCCGCCTTGTGATGTACCGGACAGCACTCTATAAGGCCAAAATTCTATTCCCCAGCAGAATTCGGGGGTACCAGCGGTCAGGCGGATGGTCTCGGTCGGGCTGAGCGGGAGGCCGGCATTATCAAGCAAGGCCGAAAAAGCTCAGACCTCTAGACACTGCGTTATCGTCAGCTGATGCATCCCCGGCCTCCGACATCAACCGCAACAGAGCTCCGGCTCCGCCCTGACACGGGGCCGGCCGGCCCCCGCCGAGCCTGGGGAGGATAGGTGGGGCCTGAAAGGGGGGTGAATCCAGACTACCGTCTGGATTCACCCCCCTTTCGTCTTCCCCCGGCTGAACACGCCTGCCACACGCCAGCGTCGTACGACCGACAGCACGCTCCGGCTAGGACGTATTGCGCGCCGTTGTCGCTGTGGAACACCGCGCCGTGCAGGCCATCGGCGCCCCGGGCCGCCGCAGCGGCCTTGGGCGCGTCGGTGACGAGCTCCGTTCGCATGTGGTCGGGGATCGACCAGCCCGCCAGCCGCTTCGAGTACAGATCCAACACCGTTGCCAGATAGAGGAATTGACCACCTCCGATCGGGAGATAGGTTATGTCGCCCACGTACTTGGTGTTCGGCGCCTGGGCGGTGACGTCGCGCCGCAGCAGGTCCGGGACGGGCGTCGCCGAGGGCTCGGGGATGGTGGTGCGGACCTTCTTGCGCAGGTGGAATCCGATGATGTGGAACTTCCTCATGACGCGTGCCACCCGCTTGTGATTGACCCGCTCGCCGCTGTCGCGGAGTTCGGCGGTGACGCGCGGGGCCCCGTAGGTACCGTCCGATTTCTGGTGGATCTCGGTGATGCGTTCGGCGAGCTCGGCATCGGCCCGAGCGCGGCCGGCTCGGGCGTCCGCGCCGGCCAGGTGCCGGTAGAAGCCGGAACGGGAGACCCTCAGCATCCGGCACAGCCGCTTGACGCCGAAGGCGTCCCGGTTGTCAGCGACGAACTGGAAGCGGCTGCTCACCAGCTGGTCTCGGCCGCAAAATACTTTGCGGCCCTCCGCAGGATCTCCCGCTCAAGCTCGAGTTCCTTCACCCGCGCCCGCAGCTGCCGGTTCTCCCTCTCCATCGCGCTGGCCTCACCCGCGCCGGGCCGGGCGGCCTGCTCGGCGTCCCGCACCCACGTGCGCAGCGTCTCGTGGTTGACGCCCACGTCCTTGGCCACCGACGCATAGGTCCCACCCGGACTGGCGTGGTACAGCGCGACAGCATCGGCCCGGAACTCAGGCGAGTACCTCGACGTCCCCAACGGGAACTCCTATCCTATGGATCTTCACGATCCAATGATCAGGGTGCCCACGATCAAGGGACAACGCCCGTGTGTTACCGCATAAACCTCACGATGCGGCAGCTCGCGCCCCTTGTCCGGCTGCTCGCCCGCGACGGTGTCGCCTGATCCTGTCTCTGCGGCTCGCGATCGAGCAGGCCCCCGGCCGATGTGGTCGACCGGCTGACCCTGCTCCCGGCCGGCGACCGGAAGCCTGGCGCGACCTCACGCACTACCGGTTCTCGGCGAACGTGCAGGTCATCATCGACGCCGACGAAGCTGGTCATCGCCCCCGGGTCCGGCCGATACCCGGCAACACCGCGGACGCGAAGGCCTGGCCGGACTCCGGTCTGGCCCAGCACTGCGAAGGCGTGACCGTGCTGGGCGACGGCGCCTACCGTGGAGGAAGACAACGCCGAGCACCGCGAGTCCCGGCCCGCTTCGAGCACGCCTTCGCCCGCATGAAGTACTACAAGATTCTGCGCGACTGCCGCCAGCGGCCACGGACTCCACACGTGGTCCAGGCGGTCGCCCGCGCCGCTTGACCACGCCAGCCCGAAACCGGCCATGACCTGCCCAGACAACCGAGTATGAGTCGTCAGGGCCGAAGATTCCGCCATTGTCGGGCACTGATGCCGGGCGGGCTTGCTGTAGGGTCGGGCGCGTCGCCGGACGATGGCTCAGGCTCTGGCTCTGCCGTCGCGGATCGTGCTGGAGTGCGCTGAAGGCGCCGTATGGCCGCTGCTCGGTAGACTCATCTCCAGCCCGTGCCGATATGGCGTGCGCGGGTGAGGCCCGGCGCCCAGAGCTCTGGGGGCAGCCGTCGGGCCGCCCAAAACCCGGCTGGCTGGCACGCAGCAGAAAGCTGCGCTGCGACGCTCCATCTTGTCAGGCCACTCGTGCATCGAGTCGGATGCTGGTCCACTTTCGCGCGGTTATCCGAGTTCGGCGCGGGGCCATCGAGTGGGCATCCCCCCTGGCTCGCGCGGCGTGATGGGCAGGGGGTGGGGGATACAGTGCAGCAGCCGCGCGAGTTGAGCCGGAGTGTTGCGGATAGCCAGGGCGGTGCCGTGGGCATCCGCGGTTTTCTGGGCGGTGATGAGGGCGCTGAGGCCGGCGCAGTCGCAGAAGTGGGGCTGGTCCACGACCCGCTCGTGGCGATGGATGGCGTCGAGGAGCGCCAGGCGGATGCGGAGGGCGGTGGCGATGTCGAGTTCGCCGGTCACGCATGCGACCGTCTGGCGGCTGTCGTGGGTCACGAGGACATGGGCGTTCATTCCAGGCCTCCCTGTAAGGGGTGACTGGGTGTCCCGTGAGCCCGTAAGGAGGGTCTCAGACGCAGAAGTCCGGATGCGCAGGGTGCGGATCTTGCGTCGGCGCTGCTCTGGCTGTTCAGGCTTTCGAGGGCTGCGGTGGGGAAGAGGGGAAGTTTCCACTGGGCGGGGTAGGCGGTCCAGAAGACGTTCCAGCCGGCTGCTTCCGTGGGGCCGTCCCCGGCGATGCCCGCGCCTGGGACGGCCATGGTGTAGCCATTGGGGAGACAGACGGACACGCCGGCCTCTGTGTTTGAGTGATGATGGAGCCGACGGCAGCCGGCCACTAGGACACAGTTGTCGACCATCCGGCGATGGCGGCCCAGCCGCTGTGATAACTCGACGCGGGCGACGCGGTGGCGGCGCTCGCGTCGAGTCATCGGCCGCAGGTGGTGATAGTCGTAGCCCTTGTCGGCGCGCAGCTCCGTAGGCGTCGACACCGGCGTGACCGGATCGGCGGCATGCCCGGTGTCGTGCATGGTCGCGCGCGGAGATGCCCAGGGCAAGCGGCAGTCGCGTTCCTGTCGGTGATCAGGTGGATCTTCGATCGTGACTTGCCTCGGTCAGTCGAACTCGGTCCCGTCAGTGGGGCCCCTTTGCAGCCTGCAGGCCGATGGAATCGATCGCTCGCCGCGCTCCAGTCCAGCTGTCCGCCGGGGCCGAGTTCGTGGAGGGTGATGCGGTACAGCCGGACCCAGATGCGGGCTCGACTTTATGCCCCCGCCGAATAGTTCCCGGATCTGCGCTAGATCTCCCGTACCTGGCTCCTCCACCGCGGCTGCGGCCAAGTTCCCTTCCCCTGGACAGACAGCCTGACCGGACTGGTGCAGTGCACCGCTGCACTACAGGGCTGGGCAAAAAACTGCCTTATCCCCGACGGGCGCCTTGCACACAAAGATTCATACACCCAACCTGTTCAGACAGTTTCAGCAGTCGCCCCAAAGTCGAAGACTTGCGGAGAAATCAGGAGTTGGGCCAGACATAACCGATCGTTTTCAGTGAATAAGTAACCTCACAGGAGGCGTCCAGATACTCACTGTCCCCTTTTTCCTCAGCCATTGTTCTCGACATGTTCAAATCCTTCAAAGTGACCGCACTTAAGGCCCCAACGCTGTCCGACACGTTGCACAGTGTGTCGTCATCCGAACCCGGGTCGTAATCCTTGATCTTGGCGGAAACTTGAATAGAGCTGTTGGGCTTCACCTCCAGTATGACCTTGTTATTCTGCTTCAGGTCTGATCCACTGCATGTCGTGCCCGTTGAGCCGCTGCACAAGCGGGTGGCGGCGAAGTTATATGAAACACCGCTATCCATGTAGCGGTACTTTTCCCCCGTGGCATTCCACCAAGAATCACCACCGTGGCCGCCGTCGCCTCCGAAGTTGCGGTACTGCTTATTGATCGACCAAGGTAGGTAGCCATTCGTTGAGAGTGTGCTAAGGCTCCCCATCGCGTCTGCGGTGCAGTCACTTAAGAGGCAGCCATCCTCGATATCGTCAAGCCGGACAGTATTGAAGGAGACCTCCACCTTGTAAGCGAGCGGACGCACTTGCGTGGCAGCGGTTGAAGAATTGGTTGGGATCATCACGCCTAACGCTATCGCCAATGGCGCTGCGAGAGTGTACCTCTTGAAATGAGTTAACATGGCTGTCTCCGAATCCGTTCTTGGCGTCATCTTCGGGCGAGATGCCTGGAGGTGGCAGAGTAAAATCTGCTCATTCTGGACACGTCTGATACTTTGGTGAGCCTCTGTGAGCCCGCATCTCGCAGGAGCGAGGCAGTGAGGTGACGTGCCCGCCTCGTGGCTGCGGCACGTGGTGACTTTACCCAATATGGACGTCAGGTATGCCGCGACGGTGTCACTCTGAACTCTCGGACCATGCAGCTCCGAGCCGCGACTATGGGAAAACGGCAGAGCAGGATTATTAGCATCGTTCGCTTCTGCATCTGTCAATGGATTCAGAGCGAATAGAAAATTCGAGCGGAGCGGCTGGTTTCTGAGCCTGCCGCAGTCGACCATGTTGCGGATCTGTTGGGTTTGCGGCCTGCGACCGCACCGCGCCACTGCGTTCAAGCTATCGACGGACCGTACTTCGTCGATAAGATGCACAATGCAGTCGACCTGTATCTGGATCGGTCTGAGAGGCGCTTGTCTGTGTGGACGAGAAGAGCCAAATCCAGACCGCTGGACCCCTTCCAGCCGATGACGCTTGGTTTACCGCAGCCGATCACGGCTGCGTGCGAGCCGGCACCGCCACGCTGTGTGCCGCCCTTGAAGTGGCGGCGGGCAAGGCAAGCCTCACTGCGAGCCGCCACCGGGCGGGTGAGTTCGAAAAAGATCATCATCAGACTCGACCAAGGGGCGCCAGCGGTGCCTGACGGGCATCTGCTGGCCAACTACGCCACCCGCAGACTACGTCGATCAAGATCTGGCTGCTCCCCCTCTTCCACCTGCACTTCACACCCCCCGGCTCGTCCCGGTTCAACCTCGAGCTGGCAGTCCGAGGGCTGACGAACAAGCACAAAGGCGAGACGTTACAACAACGCACAGGCGCTGGGTGAGGAACGACCGTGCCCGGATTGCCGCATGGAATACCGCCCCTCGCCCTACGGGTGGACGAGGATGGCGAACGAGAGCCTCGAGCCTCTCGGGAGTCACCCGAACAGAGCCCCGACTCGGCAGACTGGAGTCGCTGCTACCCGACCCGGGGGAAGCGCGTCTGCGTTGCCAAAGCGTGACCAGCGGAAGTTCTCGCAGGTTTGCAGTTTCCAGTCCCGTTTGTAGTTATTGGAAGTGAACCCAGTCCGTGTATCGCTATCCCCGCGAGGTCTTTCCAGGTCGGTCGCCCACGGGGGAGGGTGACGCTACTGCCGGCCCCTTTAGAGGTCGTTTTCGTCCGATGTTTCATGCCGAGATGGGCCGGTTGGCGGCCTTCTTTGGGTCGCGCCAGGAGATGGTGTTCTCGCCTGTGAGGCGGCGGGCCATGAGGTCGGTCATGGCGATGTGGATCACGGCCTCGGAGCGTTCGGGCAAGGTCTCGTAGTCGCGGGCCAGGCGGCGGTGGAGCATGAGCCAGCCGTAGGTCCGCTCGACTGCCCATCGTTTCGGGATCGGGGTGAATCCCCTGGTCCCGGGCTTGCGGGCGGTGATTTCCATGTCGATGCCGAGAGCTGCGGCATGTTCCACAAGATGCTGTCGGTAGCCGCCGTCGACCCATACCTTGCGGACGCCGGGGTGGCCGGCGGCGACCTGGAGAGTGTCGGTGACGATGCTCCGCTTCCTGCCGACGATCCTTTTGCCGGCGTCGATGCCCTGGCCGGAAGCCGGGACGCTGGTGGAGGTCTTGACGCTCTGCGCGTCGATCACACACGCCGAAGGCCCGCCATCCCGCCCTTCCTTCTCCCGCAGCAGCTGCCGCAATAGGCCGTTGAGCTGGGCGAA